>CAYWHP010000001.1:0-82360 GCA_964457845.1 uncultured Porphyromonadaceae bacterium
CCGGCTGATATATCGGTACTAATAGTGTATCTGGGTCGTTAATTTTTTTGTTTCACGTGAAACATTTTTAAAATGCAGGAATTATTAAAAGAATGTCCCGTTTGTTCAGGATCAGATTTTTCCTTCCAGCCTGAATTGCAGCTTTAGCTTTTCCCCATTTCTGTTGATTTTCAGAACCACCAAACGGCCACTTTCTCCGTACAGAATGGTATTGATGTCATCAAGATTGAGGCTGAAGGCGGGAACGAAGTTAAGGTATTCTATGATATCACCAGGTTTCAACCCGGCACGCCCTGCAGGCGATCCGTCAATAACACTGAAGATCATGTAAACCGGCACCGCCGGGCTTAGGCGTTCCACATCCATACCGCTCCTGTTATATGTAAATGGTGCCTTAAAGTTCTTATTGGGCCTCAGATAAAGGCTGCCTCCCTGAAAATCCATGATGACACTGAATCGCCTGAGAATATCGTTGCCGAGGCTTCCATGCCGTGTAGCGTTCAGCACAAGACCCACCACCGATGCTTGATCAGGATAGGAGACCAGTGGTTTGCGGAAGGTATAGGGGCCAAGTTCGGCCTTTTTTAATCGACCGTTAACTCCATCTATCGGGCCATTGAGACCCTGCCCCAGCAGGCTTCTGACTGTCTTTTGAGGCAGCCTGATGGCAGAGTCCGCTGAGGGAGCAATCCAGAAGGACAGGCTCGCACCGGTATCAACCAGCAGCCTTACAATCATCGAAGTATCGTTCTCCTGCAATATCTTTACATCTACGTAGGCCTTGCCGTTTTTAACAATAAGGGGGATCCGGGAGAAAGACCTGGTCTCGCGCTTAAAGTTGAAGGTCTCGCGCTCATGGAAGGTAATCGTCTTTTGTACCGGATCAATTGAAATCACAAAGCTTTCGAAAAGGTCGGAACCGATCAGGCCGTTTACCTTTACCCCAAGTTGCCTCGATAGCTCAAACTGGTCATCTGTCAGGACGTATATTTCTTTGTTAAAACCCCTGATCCTGTTTGTCGAATCGTCGGGGTGCTCAATATCAATCATGTTGCCGGCAGAATAAAACGCATCAACCGGTGTGCCGGTGCCCAACCCTCCCACACGGATCCTGCGCGCTTCACGAATGGATACGGTGTCGGAATCCGAAAGTCCGGTGACAATTGTATTACCGATTCCGGAATCAAGCACAAGATGGAGTGGGGTTGAGCGGTTTATGCGTGTGGGGATGATTATCAGATTCTGAGACAGTTCAAAATTCAAGGTTAACCTGTCTTTTTGCGTATCCTGCAAACGATATGAGAATTGGCCAAACGCGCAAATTCCGAAGGCGTTCAGAACAAAGAGGGAAATGAGGCAGAATCTGTAATTCATAACCTTTGAGTGATCCGGATTACCTTAGGCGCCGTCTAATACTAACCGGACTTGCCCGGCAGGGACTATCATGTTTCAGGAAACGTGTTCCTTATCGTCCCGGTCTGTTACGAAAATTACTGAAATGGCAGCCACAATCATGGAAACACCCCCAAAGGCCAGCGCATACACAGCATGTCCGCCGAAAACGTTGCGGGTAAGAAAGCCAAGAAGGGTTGCTGCCAAAATCTGTGGGATCACGATAAAAAAATTGAATATACCCATATAGATACCCATTTTCTTCTGAGGGAGTGAGCCTGTAAGAATCGCATAGGGCATAGAAAGAATGCTCGCCCAGGCAAGGCCTATTCCGATAAATGGTAATACAAGGAGGTCCGGATTTTTAATGAGGAAAATGCTGCACAACCCAATACCTCCGGCTATCAGGGAGATGGCATGTGTGATCTTCCGCGAGGTGCGACGCGCAAGCACCGGCAGCAGGAAGGCGAAAATGGCAGCAAAGCCGTTGTACACGCCAAACAGAACGCCAACCCAGTCGGCTCCGTCGTTATACAGCTGCGATGTTGTGTCGGAAGTTCCATAAACGCTGCTGGTGACAGCCGATGTCGTATAGATCCACATGGAAAAAAGGGCGAGCCAGGAAAAGAACTGAACAATAGCCAGTTGCCCCATGGTTTTAGGCATCAGGCGGAGGTCGGTAAAAATCTCGGTCAAACCATTTGACCGGCCGTTTCCAACGAACGCACCTGAAAGCAACTGCAGGAGACCGAAAACTGAAAGCCCGAATCCGAGGATGTATAGCTCCTTCTCAAGTCCGAATTTGTATATGATCACGGTAAACAGGAACCCGAAAAACAGCCAGATCAGGCCATGTCGGTAGAATCCGGCAGGTTTAACCCGTACAGGCTCAGGACTGCCGGGGGAATCTGCTTCATCTGATTTGCCGAATTCCTCCATCTCCTCCGGCGAATATTCTTTTGAACGAATGACGGTCCACAGAACGGCCAGAATGAAAACAGCGGCACCAAAATAGAAGGCCCATTTTACCGACGGAGGAACAATTCCTTCCGCTGCGGTGTTGGCGATACCGAACCAGTTGGTGAAAACATAAGGTAATAAGGATGCCACAACCGCACCGATACCGATAAAGAAACTCTGCATGGCAAAACCCATGGTTCGCTGGTCCGATGAAACATTGTCGCCGACAAAAGCTCTGAAAGGCTCCATCGAAACATTTATTGACGCATCCATTATCCATAGCATCCCGGCAGCGATCCAAAGCGCCGGTGAATTAGGCATCAGGATCAGCGCAATTGAAGCGAGAATGGCGCCAGCCAGGAAATAGGGTCTCCTTCTTCCGAGGCGGGTCCATGTTTTATCACTGTAGTGACCTATGATGGGCTGAATGATCAATCCGGTGAGCGGTGCGGCGATCCAGAGGATCGGAATATCCTCAATCCTGGCGCCGAGGGTCTCAAATATCCGGCTGACATTGGCATTTTGCAGGGCAAATCCCATCTGTATTCCGAGAAATCCGAAACTCATGTTCCAGATTTGCCAGAAACTCAAGTGTGGTTGTTTTTTCATGATTGACGTTTGCTTCGCAAATATAGAAAAGTTCAGGAGCGTGTCGATTCACGTATGATCAGTTCCGTTTTGATCACCTGATGAATGAACGGCCGCACCACCTGCTGGTTAAGCAACCTGTCAAGAAGCAACTGGGCTGATGTTTGTCCGATCTGATAGGCATGCTGGTCAACCGTGCTCAAAGCCGGGTTTGTTACCTGGGTAATCAGCCCGTTGGAGAATGCGAAAACCGAAACCTGGTCGGGTATCCTTATTTTTTGTTCGTAAAGTGATTTGACCACACCCGTTGCCGTGAATTCGTTGACAGTAAAAAAGGCGTCGGGAGGCTCGGCATGGCTCATAAGCTGCTTGGTCCGGATCATGGCCTGTTTGAAGTTGTCACAATAAATGACCATGTCCCTGTTGATTTCCATGTTGTGTTCACGCAAGGCATCCAGGTAGCCCGCACGTCTGGAATCCGCTATTGGCAATCCCGGGGGTCCTGAAAGATGAGCGATTCGCCTGCAGCCGGTTCTGATCAGGTGGCTAACGGCAGAATAGGCACCCTGGTAATCATCCACAGTAACCTTATCGGTTTCAATCTCGTCGCATACCCTGTCGAACAGCCCGACAGGAACACCGTGATCGATTGCTGTGCGGATATGATCGAAATTCCTGGTTTCCTTTGAAAGCGAAATGAGTATCCCTTCCACCCGGCTGTTTAGCAGTGCCTGTGCAGCAATCAGTTCGCGGTTGTAGGATTCATTCGACTGGTAGATCATCACGTTGTAACCGGCGTCATAAGCGACGTCTTCAATGCCGCTGATGACAGATGAGAAAAAGTGGTGCACAATCTCCGGAATGATCAGCCCGATGATTTTTGTTCTGCTGTTTCTAAGGCTTAGTGCAATGGGGTTGGGGTAGTAATTCCAGAGCTTGGCGAGATCATTTACCCGTTTGCGTGTTTCCTGGCTTATATCGGGGTGATTCTTAAGAGCTTTGGATACAGTTGACGGCGATATGCCCAGCTCTTCGGCGAGGTGCTTTATCGTAACTTGTCCGCTTGAAAGCATATATTCAGAAATCGATTGAATTCATAAAGTTAGCATAATGATTTACAATCGGGCAGCACCCCTTAAATGCTGTAAAGCGGTGTTTCGGGGATTCTTTATCAATAAATACAGGTCGTCGGAGACAAATCGACGTTGGTTGACGAGGATGCCGCACTTATCAACATGTTCAACCCGATTAATGTACCCGATGCTTCATGGGTTTGCTCTTGTCGGCGTTCATCTGGGTTTTTTTTCGCAATCGTTTGAAATCTGACAAAATCAATGATTGGAACAGGCTGGTTTCCGTTTTTTCAACGCCACGTTGATTTTCAAGCTGTATACTGCACTTTTTCATTATATTTAGCCTCATCTACGGGCTAAACAAACGATTAATTATACTAAACCATTTAGAGCAATGAACAGAGATAGTTTTTCTTTTCTCGGAAAGCTGTTCCTGCCGGTTTTCATTCTGATGTTTACGGGCCAGATGGCCTTTGCACAACAGTTGATCACGGGAACAGTGTCTGATTCGCAGAGTGGCGAGACCTTGATAGGCGCTTCGGTCAGTCTGAAATCTGATCCAACCAAAGGCACGATTACTGATGCTTTTGGAAAGTACTCACTTAATGTCGCACAGGGACAGATCCTTTTGATTTCCTATGTGGGTTATACCCCACAGGAAGTTACCGTTGGATCCTCCCGTACCCTTGACATCAAACTGGTTGCTTCCACGGAGGCAATTGCCGGTGTTGTTGTTATCGGATACGGTACCACCAAAAAGAAGGATGCAACAGGATCCGTTACTTCGGTGACTTCCAAAGATTTCAACCGTGGAACAATCGCTTCTCCTCAGGAGTTGCTGATCGGAAAGGCATCCGGTGTGCAGATTACATCCGGCGGCGGTGCTCCCGGTGAAGGAGCAACCATCCGTATCCGCGGTGGTTCCTCGATGGCAGCAAGTAACGATCCGCTTATCGTTGTCGACGGTATACCGCTTGATAATGAAGGTGTATCCGGTATGAGGAACCCCCTCAATACCATCAATCCAAACGATATCGAATCTTTCACGATTCTGAAGGATGCATCGGCTACGGCCATTTACGGGTCGAGGGCTTCCAACGGTGTTATCATTATTACCACCAAAAAGGGAACTGCCGGCAGCAAACTTAAACTGAGCTACGACGGGAAAGTTTCCCTTTTTACTGTTCCCAATACAATTGGTGCGCTCGATGCTGACACTTTCCGCAGCATCTATGAGGAACGCTATAAGGATAACGCCGCTGCCCTTGCTGTTCTTGGAACATCCAAAACAGACTGGCAGAAAGAGATCCTTTCCAACTCGCTTGGCCATGACCATAGCCTGAGTGCCACCGGATCAGTAAAAAATCTTCCTTACCGGGCTTCAATGGGCTACTCCAATCTTGACGGTATCCTCATGACCTCCGCAATGGAGCGTCTCACCGGAGCTGTTTCTCTTGATCCTACTTTCTTCGACAACCACCTGAAAGTTAGTGTTAACCTGAAAGGAATGCGGGAAAACAACCGTTTTGCCAACCGCGGCGCAATCGGCAGTGCCATCGGTTTCGATCCCACCCAGCCGGTGATGAGCGGAAACGACAAATATGGCGGCTATTACGAATGGCTGCAGTCAAACGGGAATCCGATCAACATAGCCACAGTGAACCCGGTTGGTATGCTTCAGCAGCGTACTGATGTCTCCGGAGTAAATCGTTACCTGGGCAATATCCAGTTAGATTACAAATTCCATTTCCTGCCGGAATTGCGGGCAAATCTAAACCTGGCAACCGACCGGTCGAACAGTGCCGGAAGCGTGAATGTGCCTTCAACAGCCCGCTCAAGCTGGGCGATCAACGGCGCCGGAAAGAATATTGGCGGAACCTATGCCATATATGATCAGGAAAAGAAAAACGACCTGCTGGATTTTTACCTGAATTATGTGAAAGAACTGGGCAAAAGCAAGCTCGATGTGATGGCGGGATATTCATGGCAGCATTTCTGGAGGCAGGGTAACTATTGGGAAACCAACGAAGCACAGAACAAACTGTTCAGCGATACGGATTATGCCACGGAAAACTACCTTGTTTCCTTTTTCGGACGCGTAAACTATTCCATACTTGATAAATATCTTCTGACCTTTACAATCAGGGAAGACGGATCTTCGCGTTTTTCGAAGGCCAACCGCTGGGGACTATTCCCATCGGCCGCATTTGCATGGAAAATTAAGGAAGAGTCATTCCTGAAGGATGTTAAGGCTGTATCCGACCTGAAACTCCGGTTGGGTTACGGACAGACCGGACAGCAGGATATCACCTCGGGTGACTATCCTTACCTGGCCCGTTACACAATGGGCCTTCCCACTGCCGCTTATCAGTTCGGCAACCAGTGGATACTCACCCTCCGTCCGGAAGGTTACGATGCAAATCTGAGATGGGAGCAAACCACTACCTATAACGTCGGTTTGGATTTCGGTTTTCTCAACAACAGATTGACCGGATCGTTTGAATACTATTATCGTCCGACTACCGACCTGATCAACACGATCCCAGTGCCGGCCGGAACCAACCTGACCAACCAGATCCTCACCAACGTTGGTGACCTGCTCAATACCGGGGTGGAATTCTCGATCCTTGGCCGTATCATCTCCACCGAGGATATGTCGTGGGAGGTTGGTTATAATGCCACATTCAATAAGAATGAGATTACCAAACTTACCGCAACAGATGACCCCAATTACAAAGGCGTATTCGTAGGCGGTATCGGCGGTGGTGTAGGCAATACCATCCAGATCCATTCCGTCGGTTATCCCGCCTATTCCTATTATGTTTATGAGCAGGTATATGACAAGGCCGGTAAACCGATTGAGGGTCTCTATGTTGACCGCAACGGCGACGGCAAAATCACCGATCTGGATAAATACCGGTATCATAAGCCTTCAGCAGACCTCTTCATGGGTATTAATTCAAGGTTCTCTTACAAGAACTGGGATTTCTCATTCTCCGGCAGGGCTAACTTCGGAAACTATATTTACAATAACGTAAACTCCGGAAACGGTGCTACCGCTTACATGTACAACTCGGTAGGCTATGCAACCAACGTTGTTGAAGATGCCGTCTATACCGGATGGGTTAATCCGAAATACTGGTCGGATTACTATATCGAAAATGCTTCATTTTTCCGCATGGATAATATGAGCCTTGGTTACCAGTTTGAAAATCTGGCTGCCGACAAGCTCAACCTCTACCTCTCCCTCACCGTTCAGAATGCATTTGTGATCACCCAATACAAAGGGCTGGATCCCGAGGTGTTCAACGGAATCGATGGCAACATCTACCCGCGTCCAAGAGTATTCCTTCTGGGACTGAAATTGGATTTTTAACCTAATTAATTGGAATTTAAGATTATGAAAAAGATTTCATTATACGCATTCCTGGTGGTGACGATCGCTGTCGGCTTTGCTTCCTGCATCAAGGACCTTGATACAATACCACTGGACAAGGATGAGATAACCTCCGCAACCGTCTATCAGACACCGGAGAATTATTACCATGTGCTCGCAAAAGTATATGCAGGCATGGCCGTCAGCGGCCAGCAGGGACCTGCCGGAATGCCCGATATAAGCGGCATTGACGAAGGTTTTTCAACCTACCTGCGCCAATATTGGTTTGCGCAGGAACTTCCTACAGATGAAGCAGTTATTGGATGGAACGACGGAACTCTCCGGAATTACCACGAGATGAACTGGACACCATCAGGCGAGTTTATCACTGCCATGTATAACAGGATCTATTACCAGATCTCCCTTTGCAATGAGTTTATTCGCGAATCGGCTGATGACAAGCTCGACAGTCGTAGCATTACGGGCGCCGACAAGGCTAACATCCAGGTTTACCGTGCAGAGGCCCGTTTTATGAGGGCGCTGAGTTACTATCACGCCATGGATATGTTTGGCAGTGTGCCGTTTGTAACGGATGAAGATGCCGTTGGGGCATTCTTCCCTGTTCAGAAAACCCGTGCCGAAATTTTCGCCTTCGTTGAATCGGAACTCAAAGCAATCGAATCCCTTTTGCTTGATGCACGTTCCAACGAATACGGCCGCGCTGACAAAGGCGCTGCATGGACACTTCTGGCAAAACTCTATCTGAATGCAGAAGTTTATACCGGCACCGCAAAGAATACGGAATGCATAACCTACTGCGACAAAGTACTCGACGCCGGTTATACGCTGGAGCCCAATTACCAGAAGAACTTCATGACCGATAACTTTGAATCGAAAGAGATCATTTTCCCGGTCACCTTTGACGGCCTCCGGACCAAAACATATGGCGGGATGGATTTCATCATTTTTGCTTCAGTTGGTGGGAGCATGAAACCTGCTGACTTCGGGATTTCAGGCGGATGGGCCGGTTCACGTACAACCAAGAACCTGGTTCATAAGTTCTTTCCCAACCTGAGCGGCCCATTACAGGTTTCTCCCGTTTTTATTCCGAAGAAATCAACCTATCCGGTTCTCCACGTCCCGGGATCTTATCAGGGATGGGATCCTTCGAAAAACAATGTGATAGCTTCAGTAAAAAGCGATAACAACTATGAGGGATTTCTCTACTTCCCTGATGCGAACACGCAGTTCAAGGTTACCGTCGGAACCAACTGGGATACCAATTACGGCGACGACGGCGCTGACGGGACACTCGACCGCAACGGTTCCAATATCGTTGCCGCAGAAGCAGGTTATTACAGGTTGGCGGTAAATCTTAATGATTTAACCTATACGCTGATGAAGACCACCTGGGGAATCATCGGATCCGCAACAGCCGACGGATGGAACAGCGATCAGAACATGACGTACGATGCAGTGAGCGATCTCTGGACTGCTACCATTGACCTTAAGGTTGGAGATATTAAGTTCCGTGCCAACGATGACTGGGCCCTGAATTACGGAGACACCGGCGTAGATGGCCTGCTCGAGAAGGACGGAGCCAACATCGCTGTCGGAACGGCCGGGACCTACCAGATAACATTGAAACTCGGTGCTCCTGATTATACCTATATCGTTAAGCGTGAGAGCTTCGACCACAGGGCGTTGTTTCACTCCGACGGTCAGAATCTCGAAATCAACAAGGTTCAGGACGATTTCACACAGGGATACGCCGTTACCAAATACAAAAATGTGAGTTCAACAGGTGTTCCGGGATCCGCTACCGACTTCGTTGATACCGATTTCCCGATGTTCAGGCTTGCGGATGTTTACCTGATGTATGCTGAAGCTGTTCTTCGTGGCGGCGGTGGTTCATCATCGAAAGCACTCGGGCTGATCAACGAGTTACGGACCCGTGCGTACGCAGGAGAAACAACAGGTAATATCGGCTCTTCCGACCTTACCCTGGATTTTATAATTGATGAACGCGCCAGAGAACTTTTCTGGGAGTGCACACGCCGTACCGACCTCGTCAGGTTTAACCTGCTCACGAGTGCCAGTTACTTATGGCCCTGGAAAGGGAATGTCAAAGAAGGTATCGGTGTCGATGTTAAATACAACATGTTCCCGATTCCGGCTTCCGATCTCGGCGCCAATCCGAATCTGCAACAGAACGAGCTGTATAAATAACCCGATCTTAAAAATCAATGAAAATGAAGAAGTTTAATATAGTGTACGTCCTGGCAGCCATGGTGCTTGTACTCGCCTCCTGCAAGGATGAAGTCGGACCGACTCTGCAGGATCCGACTGCGCCGGCCCTCACGGCTCCGGCAACCGGAACCAGCATGGTGCTCACCGAGGCGAATGCCAAGGATGCCATTACCTTCAACTGGTCCGCTGCAACAGGATACGGCTTTGCCGCAGCCATTACCTACAAGGTGCAGATGAGCCTTCCCGGAGATAATTTCGGGAAGCCATCAGCCGTTGTAACTACCGCAGCACTGACCGGGGAACTAACCAACGGTGATCTGAACAATCTGCTGATGGCTGCTGAGCTCGCGCCGGATACCGATTCCGACATCCAGTTCCGCATTGAGGCCAGTGTCAGCGAATTTGTTCCAAGCGTTTATTCGCCGGCCGTAACCCTTAAAGTGAAGCCATACAGGGTGATTGTCAACTATCCGAAGCTTTACTGCCCGGGTTCGTACCAGGGATGGGCTCCGGATAAGGCTCCGGTGGTAAGTTCCTTGTTGAGCGACGGAAAGTACGAGGGTTATCTGTGGTTTGCCGATGCCGGAGTTCAGTTCAAGTTTACCGATGGCCCAAGCTGGGATAAAAACTGGGGAGATGACGGTGTTGATGGTACCCTGAACCCGAACGGTGCGAACATCGTATCCGGCGATGCCGGTCAGTATAAGGTTAATGTGAACCTTCCCGCACTTACCTATACTCTTGTCAAAACCGACTGGGGTGTTATCGGCAGTGCAACTGCAGGTGGCTGGGACAGCGACCAGAACATGACTTTTGATGCTGCTGCCGGTGTTTGGAAAGTTACCCTTGATCTCGTTGCCGGTGACCTTAAGTTCCGGGCAAACGATGATTGGCCAATCAACCTGGGTGACAACAAAACCAATAAGTCGCGCGAATATGAAGGAGCCAACATTCCGATTGCTGCTGCCGGTAATTATACCGTCATACTCGATCTGAGAGGGCCGATCTATACGTATGTGATTACTAAAAACTAACGATCCTGACTAAAGCCCGCTTAACCACCCCTGTGGTTAGGCGGGCTTTTTTAATTTTTGGTAAAATGAAAACAACACGTCTGGTTTTTCTGTCCTGCATGCTCCTTGCGGCATCCGTTTTTAACGCCATGGCACAAAGGTTCTCCATTGATCGGGTTGAACCGCCTTTCTGGTATACTGAAATGAAGTATGATCAGGTTCAGATTCTGGTTTACGGACGCGGAATCGCAGTTCTGACACCTTCGGTGGTTTATCCGGGACTTACCCTTGATACAGTAGTCCGGACAGAAAATCAGAATTATTTGTTCATCTATCTGACAATCAGTCAAAATGCCAAGCCAGGTGTCTTCAATATCAGCTTCAGTGAAAAAGGCAGGACAGAGGCTGTTTACCTCTACAAACTGGAGGCGCGTCGCCCCGGATCAGCTCGCAGGGAAGGGTTCAGCAATTCTGATGTCATATACCTTATAACACCTGACCGCTTTGCCAACGCCGAACCCGGCAACGATGATGTTACCGGTTTCCCTGAAAAAAGCAACCGAAATGACAGGAACGGAAGGCACGGGGGCGACCTGAAGGGGGTGATCAATCACCTGGATTATATTGCCGGAATGGGTTTTACCGCCCTGTGGCTGAACCCGGTTCTTGAAAACAACCAGCCGGAATTCTCTTATCACGGCTATTCCATGACCGATCTCTACCGGACAGACCCCCGGTTCGGGACAAACGAGGATTACCGCGAGCTGGGCCGGCAAGCTTCTGCCAGGGGTGTCAGGCTGATTATGGACATGGTGATGAACCATATCGGAAGCGGACATTGGTGGATGAAAGACCTGCCATCAACTGACTGGATCAACAATGGAGGAAAGTTTCGGGCAACCAGTCACCGGCGCACGACCCTGAATGATCCGTATGCTTCTGCTCATGACAGGGAGGCATTTGTAAACGGTTGGTTTGTTCCCTCCATGCCTGACCTCAATCAGGAAAACCGGCTTCTTGGGGACTACCTGATACAGAATAGTATATGGTGGATAGAATATGCTGATCTGGGCGGGATACGGCATGATACACATCCCTATGCCGGTAAGGAATTCATGGCCCGCTGGACATGCAGGATTATGGATGAGTACCCGTCTTTCAATATAGTTGGGGAGGAATGGAGTGAAAACCCCTCGATCCTCGCGAAATGGCAAAGGGGGAAGCAGAATCCCGACGGATACCAGTCATGCCTGCCCAGCCTGATGGACTTCCCGCTCCAGATGTCGCTGACCAGAGCTTTAACCGAACCCGAATCATGGAACACCGGCTTTATCAGGCTCTATGAGATGATATCCAATGATTTTCTCTATCCGGAACCGTTTAACCTGGTCATTTTCCCCGACAACCACGACATCGACCGGTTTTACACCCAGGTTAATGAGGATTCCGGGCTCTTCAGGCTTGGAATCGCCTATTTCCTTACCATGCGGGGAATCCCGCAGATTCAGTATGGTACCGAGATCCAGATGACTAACGCTGTTCGTGGGGACCATGGTCTGATCCGCACTGACTTTCCCGGTGGTTGGACCGGTGATAAGACCAACGGTTTCACTGGTGCCGGTCTAAGCACAGAGCAGGCTGATGCACAGGCCTTCATGAAGAAACTACTGAACTGGAGGAAATCATCGCCGCTGCTGCACAACGGAAATCTTATGCATTATTCGCCGTTCGACGGTTTGTATGTGTACTTTCGTTACGACGATTCCGGGCGGGTAATGGTTTTGCTGAATAAGGGAAACAATCCCGCTGCCATTGATCCGTTTAAGTACCCCGAAATGCTGGAGGGGATACAATCAGGAACCGATGTCATGACCGGCGTTACAAAACCGGTTTCCCAATGGCTGGTACCCGGGAAAAGTCCTTTGATTCTCGATTTACACTAGTTAAAGATGAATAAAATATTGACAATCGTATGCCTGGCCGGGCTAATGTGTGCTGCCGCTGAGGCCCAGGTGGTGCGGACGGAGCCAGCTTTCCCCACGGAAAGCGATTCAGTCCGGATTATTTTCGATGCCTCCAAAGGCAGTGGAGGCCTGGCCGGGTTTACAGGGGACATTTGGGCCCATACCGGTGTCCTCACCAACCTCAGTACCAGCCAGACAAACTGGAGGTATGTCGTAGCGGGATGGAGCGAAAACAAGGACAAGGCAAAGTTGAAGCCGCTGGGGAATAACCTGTGGGAGCTGAAGATCGGTCCTTCCATCAGAACCTATTACGGTGTGCCCGCAACGGAAAAGATATTGAAAATGGCCTTTGTATTCCGGAATTCCGGCGGTACAAGGGAGGGCAAGAACGAAGATGGTTCCGACATCTTTGCCGACGTTTTCGAAGCCGGACTTAATATCAGTTTTGTGAAGCCTGACCGGGAATTTCTGGCTGTTGACCCCGGCTCCGCGATTGATATCCAGATTACCTCCACAGGGGCCGATTCAGTCGTTCTGTTTCTGGACAGCAATGCGGTTTTTCGCAACGCTGGAAACAACCTCAATTTTGCGCTGCAGGCGGGAAATTCGGGCTATCATGAAGTGGTGGCGAAGGGATTTGCCAAAGCCGATACCGTTGTGGACACCTTTACTTACCTGGTAAAAGGTGACGTTACCATTGCTGAACTGCCCGCAGGTGTCAAAGACGGAATCAACTACAAAGATGACCATACCGTGGTATTGGTTCTGTATGCTCCCTTTAAGGATTTTTCCTTTGTGATCGGCGACTTCAATAATTGGAAAATAAACGATAACTACTTGATGAACAGGACCCCCGACGGCAAAAGGTTCTGGCTGGAAGTCGGCGGGCTGGATCCTGCGACCGACCATCAGTTCCAGTACCTGGTGGATGGCGACATCCGGATAGCCGATCCCTATTCCGAGAAGTTATCCGATCCGTGGAACGATATCTACATTACCAATTCAACCTATCCGAACCTCATCCCATATCCGGCGGGTAAAACCACCCAGCCGGTTTCGACGATCCGGACCGGGCAGAAACCTTATGCCTGGAAAACCACCGGTTATGTGTCACCTCCCAAAGAAAAACTGGTTATATATGAGCTGCTGGTGAGGGACTTCCTGGCTTCGCATGATTTTAATACCCTTGCGGATACGCTGGATTACTTGAAAAACCTGGGCATCAATGCCATTGAGCTGATGCCGGTGAATGAATTTGAAGGAAACGAAAGCTGGGGGTATAACCCTTCATTCTTTTTTGCGGTTGACAAGTACTACGGCCCGAAGGATGATTTCAAGGCATTCGTTGACTCTGCCCACCGGCGGGGGATTGCCGTGATCATCGACATGGTGCTCAACCACTCTTTCGGTCAGTCGCCGATGGTCCGGCTTTACTGGGATTCGCAAAACAACAGGCCGGCGGCCAATAACCCCTGGTATAACACGGTGACGCCCAACACGGTGTATTCATGGGGGTACGACTTTAATCACCAAAGCCTGGAAACCCAACGGTTTGTTGATAGTGTAAACACCTACTGGATGACCGAATACCGTGTGGATGGATTCCGGTTCGACCATACCAAGGGCTTTACGAATGTTCCCGGCGAAGGAAGCCCTTATGACGCCAGCCGAATTACGTTGCTCAAAAGGATGGCAGACAGGATGAGGGCCGTAAACCCCGGGGTCCTGATTATTCTGGAGCACTACTGCGACAATACGGAAGAAAAGGAGCTTTCCGACTATGGTCTGATGCTTTGGGGACATGCCAACGGCCCTTACCGGCTGGCTTCCAGTGGCTGGTATGGAAATGGTGCCTGGGATTTTTCGGATATCAACTACCAAAAGCGGGGATGGAATGAGGCGAGCCTGGTTGGTTGCATGGAAAATCATGATGAGGAGCGGCTGATGTATGACTGCATTACTTCAGGCAATATCCAGAATCCCCAATACCGGATCAGGGACCTTGCAGTGGCATCGCAACGGATGGAACAGGCCGCTAATTTCTTTATTCCGCTGCCAGGACCCAAAATGATCTGGATGTTCGGCGAACTGGGGTACGATTATTCGATCAATTTAAACGGCAGGACAGGCAACAAGCCGATACGCTGGGATTATTTTGATAATCCGTCGCGGAAGAGGCTATACCAGGTGTATTCGGCGCTTAACGGCCTGAAAACCAGTCAGGCCCTTTTTTCTACCGCGGATTTTTTCACTGATTTCAAGGATACGGCAAAGATCATTCGTCTGAATTCTCCCGCCATGAACGCTGCGATATTCGGGAACTTCGGCATCCGCCAGACATGGGTAACCCCAGGTTTTCAGCACGATGGCTGGTGGTATGAGTACTGGACCGGTGATTCCCTCCAGGTTCTCGAGCTCAACGGAAGGATCAGCCTGAAACCCGGTGAGTACAGGCTTTATACCGATGTTAAACTGACAAAGCCTGATATTATCAGTGGTATGAGCGATTATTCTGATATGGTTAGCCGGGGGGGCAAGTTTACCGTTTTTCCGAATCCGGCATCCGACAGGCTTTGGGTGGATACCAGGGACCTTGAAGCGGGTGAGGTAACATTGCGGCTTCTCGATATCCAGGGGCGGCAGGTTACCACGATGCGAAAAGAATTAGCCGGAATCGAAGGAGAACTCACTCTTGATATCGGACAGCTCGATCCAGGGGTCTACTTTCTTGAGTTGCAGAACCGTGAATTCCGGCATACGGTAAAGTGGATAAAACAATGACATGATGACGAGTAAGTCTTTTACTGAATCAATTTTACAGGGGATTCCGGTTGAGTTGCCGGTTCCCAAACCCTATGACCCGGATGTCAATCACGCTCCCAGGCGAAAGGATATCCTGACAGATGAAGAGAAAAAACTGGCTGTGCGCAATGCATTGCGCTACTTTGATCCTCACCACCATCCCATTCTTGCCCGCGAGTTTTATGATGAGCTGGTACGGTACGGCCGTATTTACATGTACCGTTTCCGCCCGGATTATGAGATCAGGGCTCGTCACCTGGATGAATTTCCCCATCGTTCCCGTCAGGCAGCCGCAATCATGCTGATGATCAGCAATAACCTTGATTATCGTGTTGCACAGCACCCCCACGAACTCATCACATACGGAGGAAACGGGGCCGTTTTCCAAAACTGGGCTCAATATCTCCTGACCATGAAATACCTGGCGGAGATGACCGATGAGCAGACCCTGGTTATGTACTCGGGTCACCCGCTGGGCCTTTTCCCTAGCCATGCGGAGGCGCCTCGCGCAGTGGTGACCAACGGGATGGTGATCCCAAATTATTCCTCCCCCGACGACTGGGAGCGGATGAACGCACTTGGAGTTTCGCAATACGGACAGATGACGGCGGGTTCTTACATGTATATAGGCCCGCAGGGCATCGTTCACGGCACAACCATAACGTTGCTCAATGCCGGGCGGATGAGGGCGAATTCGCCCGGTTCCGATCTTCGTGGGAAGGTTTTCGTTACCTCCGGCCTTGGAGGCATGTCAGGCGCTCAGCCCAAAGCAACAGTCATCGCCGGTGGTATCTGCATTGTCGCGGAGATTAATCCCAAGGCAACCGGCGTCCGGCACAGTCAGGGCTGGGTTGACGAAGTGTATTCAGATACCGACAAGCTCTTTGTGAGGATGAACCGGGCGAGGAACTCCGGTGAGGCGGTTTCCCTGGCCTATCAGGGAAACATCGTTGATCTCTGGGAGGAGCTGGCCAGGAAGGAGGTTGAAATTGATATGGGATCCGACCAGACTTCGCTGCATAACCCTTGGGCAGGAGGCTATTATCCTGTTGATCTGGGCTTTGAGCAGGCCAATACGATGATGGCTTCTGATCCTGAACGTTTCCGGTCGCTGGTACAGGATTCGCTCAGGAGGCAGGTTGATGCTATCAACAGTCTCTCATCCAATGGGATGTATTTCTGGGATTATGGCAATGCATTCCTGCTTGAAGCGGGCAGGGCTGGGGCCGACGTTTTTGCCGGGGATAACAGGTTCAGGTATCCGTCCTATGTTCAGGACATCATGGGGCCGCTCTTCTTCGATTTTGGCTTTGGTCCCTTCAGGTGGGTTTGTTGTTCCAATGATCCTGCCGATCTGGAGAAGACCGACCAGATAGCGGCTGACGTACTGGAACGGCTTATGAAAGAGGCACCTGATGAAATCAGGCTGCAGATGGCCGACAACCTCCATTGGATCAGGCAGGCCGGCGCTAACCGTATGGTGGTAGGATCGCAGGCCAGGATACTCTATGCCGATGCCTCCGGCAGGATTCGTATAGCAGAGGCATTCAATCAGGCCATCGCCGACGGCCGCATCAGTGCCCCGATCGTTCTGGGTCGTGATCATCATGATGTATCGGGGACCGACTCACCCTACCGGGAAACTTCCAATATCTACGACGGGTCGTCTTTTACAGCCGATATGGCCGTTCAGAATGCCATCGGCGACAGTTTCCGCGGCGCAACCTGGGTATCGCTTCACAACGGCGGCGGTGTAGGGTGGGGTGAGGTCATCAATGGTGGCTTCGGTATGGTTATTGACGGCAGCGAAGAGGCCTCCGGGAGGATACAAAGAATGCTTCACTGGGATGTAAATAATGGCATCGCCAGGCGTTCATGGGCCCGGAACCCGGCTGCCATGTCAGCCATCGGAAGGGCAACAGCAGAAAATCCTTCCTTGGTTGTTACGATGCCCAACCTCGTTAATGACCAATTGCTTAACTTTGACTGATTCAATCAACACCAACATGAAAACTTTCAGAATGCTTCTTATCATTGTTGCCCTGATCCCAATGCTCAGTGGCTGCATTCCCGAAACCGGTGACCCAAACCTGGCAGGAACCTGGAGCTGCCACGAAACAAGCCAGATATTCCTGAAAGGTTCTAAGGGAACCAGTATCTATGATGTTACCTTCAGTCGCGATGCCTCCATAACTGACAAGTATTACATCGATAACTTCTATAAGCTCGGTAACGGGGTTAAAGTATCGGTTGTAAAGGACGGGTATACCATTACAATGCCAAAGCAAACGGTGGATGGATTTCTGTTCGAGGGATCGGGTACCATCAATGAGACGTACGAGTTGATCAACATGACCTATACAGCCGATGACGGCGGTGGTCAGGTTGACCATGTGACAGCGGAATATTCCAGATAAAATGTTGGGTTGGTGAAGACCGTTTGCGGAGGCGTGTAGAGACGTTTATAAACGTCTCTACGATGTTCCCGGCCGGAATAGCATGGCCACAGCATAAACGGCAACCCCTTCACCGGTACCCACAAATCCCATGGTTTCGGTGGTGGTGGCCTTTACCGACACCTGCCCTTTTTCGATGTTCAGGACATCTGCAAGACAGGTTTGCATGGCGGTAATATGATCCTTCAGTTTGGGTTTCTCGAGGCAGACCGTGGCGTCAATATTCCCGATCTCCCAGCCATGCTCACGTATCATCTTAGCTGTTTTTCTTAGTAAGATCCTGCTGTCGATGTCTTTGAGCTCCGGGGAGGTGTCCGGAAAATGGTATCCGATGTCCCGCAGAGCCAGCGCACCCAAAAGGGCGTCGCAAATGGCGTGAATCAGCGCATCTCCGTCGGAATGACCCAGCGTACCTTTAATAAATGGAATTTCAATGCCTCCGAGTACGAGCCTCCGGCCTTCAACGAGCCGGTGAACATCATATCCGAAACCGATTCGGTGCATTACTTTTTACCGTTAAGACCGGCAAAGTCGAACAGCAGGCTGAACCGCAAGGTGTTGGCCAATGGATTATTCTGATAGATAGGAACGAGATAGGCAAAGTCGAGGCCGAATACGTTAAGTCGTAATCCGATACCGACGGTGAAAAACTTCCGGTTACCCTTTGTTCCGTCTTCATAAAAAAAGCCGCCACGGATGGCGAACTGCTTGGCATACCAGTACTCCAGACCGGCCGCATAGGTGATCTCCTTCATCTCTTCGCCGAAGCCGCCGGGAGCATCGTAAAAGGAGTGAAACATCCCAACAGCTACGGAAACGTTCGGATCGAATCCGGACTCAATGATCGGATCGCCGCCGGCGTCCACGGAATCCCTGTAATAGAGTGGTGGTGACGGCACCAGGAGCTTGTTGACATCCACGGCCGCAGTCAGGCTGTTGTAATCATCGAAATCAATGGTGAAGGCTGTTCCGATCCTCAAATTGATCGGGATAAAGTCCTTGTCGGAGTTTTGGGTGTAGGAAATCTTTGCACCTATGTTCGAGATATTGAAGCCGAAGGCCCATGTAGCATCATAATCTCTCAGCCTGAGGTCCTTATTTTGATAGAACATGGAAACATCAGCAGCATATGATGTGCCCGGATGGGACTCGATACCCCCTACATAGTAACCGCCGGTGAGGTTCGAATAGATGAACCGGAAGGCGAGGCTGCCCGATAACCTGTCGGAAAAGGAACGCGCGTAGGCAGCATCAACGGAAAACTCATTTGGGTTGAACTGCTGGGTGGTATTACCGACGACATCGGTAAACGTAATGTCTCCGAGTGAGAAATAAAGGAGGGAAACGCCGATTACCTGCTGTTTGTCAATTCTCTTATAACCAGATAGATAAGCGAGGTTGATATCGGGAATCAGTTTGCGCAACCAGGGGGTATAGGAAATCGATAGTCCCATATCATTTGGGGCAAAAGCATATTTGGCCGGGTTCCAATGCATGGAGTTGGCATCTGTTGATATGGCCACACCCACATCACCCATGCCGCCTGATCTGGAATCAGGTGCTATGGTTAAAAAGGGTACTGCCGTGGTAACCGTATTGATTTTTCCCGACAGCTGGTCAGTATTGATCTGACCGGCTGCGGGCCTAAACAGGGCTGTTAAACCCAAAAGAACAAGGATGAAGTTTGGCCCAACTTTCATGTACTCTAAATTTTAGCTGCAAATATATAGATTTTATCCGTCTCACACGGGTAATCCCAACTCCAAAAACACGCAACCACCCGATTTATTGCGCGGTTCGAAAGATTATTTAAGTATCACAAGTTTCTGGTAAGCCTCTTTCGACCGGCCATCCGCAGTTTTTATCTTAACCCGATAAAAGTAAGTGCCTCGTCCGATCCTGTCTCCGAAATCGTCGAGTCCGTCCCAGGCAATCGGACCAACCCGGAAGGAACCGGGATTTATCTGGGTCTGATCAGCCGACAGGAATTCAAAACTCCTGACAAGTTTGCCACTGAGCGTATATACCTGCAGCAGCACGTCGAGTGACTGCTGTCCCTGGTTGTGTTCGAAGTAGAAATCGGTATGGGTAGTAAAGGGGTTTGGGTAATTAAGCACGTGATCAATAACCAGTTCCGTGGATTCCTTAACCGTGAAAGAGATCTCGGTTTCGCTGGAGTTGTTGAGGATATCCCATACCTTCATTTTTAAGGTGTGCTCTCCAGGCTCCAGCTTGCTGATCGGATATTTCAGGCTTCCCGACCGGTACTGGTCAAGGTCACTTTCATAGTAATCATTCAGGACGATTGGATTTTGCTGGTTGCCATCGAGAATGGCAGTTATATCATGGCCGATACCGTTACTAGTGGTGTTTACGCCGCTGTCGTCGCGGATCCGGGCCAGAAGTACCGGGTTCCCGTTGGTTATTCCACCACTCACAAAAGTGGTGTCGTTCATGAAAAGATCCAGCTTAGGCCCCTCTTTGTCGGTAATCGTACTGTTCGAGGCTCCTCCGATTAAAACGCTCTGGTTGACACCGTTGGCATCAATGTCAGATGAATTGCCGTAAAAACTGAGCTTTCCGGTTCCGATCCTGTATGATATGTCCTTGGGGACGATGAAGTCGAACATGAATTCGCCGTTTTTCACACTGGCCTTTCCACGGAAGAGGATACTGTTCCTAACCACGAACTCCATAACCGGGCCACCATCATTTGCGAGATTGGTCATGGCGACCTCTTTATCGTATACAGTCGGCAGCACAACGCCGCTGAAATTGGTTAGTTTATTTCCCTGAAGGTCGTTCACGTAACCGCCGATCCTTGCCTTGTCCAGCGCTTTCAGCGTGTCCCTGAATTCACCGACGGGTTTGCCATTGATTGTTGTCATTGTGATCCCATACTCCGGATAGCTCATCACCAGGGCAGGGTCGCCGAGTAAGGTGAAATTAAGCTTGTTCTGCTCCTCGCCGACTGCATTTTTTGTGAGCCTCATGATGTCGCCCAGTGCCAGGCGTTTTCCATTCTCATCCCGGTTGAATGCATAATTATAAAACTCCCGGTTAAGCACGAAGTTCGGAGAGGAGTAAACAAGGCGGGTGGTGGTGAAGAGGGCTATTCCGCCGCCCGACGGATTTAAAAGAACCCATTCCCCGGCTGAAACAAGGGTTGGATCATCAAACCTGCTGAATTCGCAGGTTGCAGTCATAAACAAAGGCAGTCTTTCAGGGTTTTCCCAATTCTTGATGTCGGCAGTGGTAAGAATTTGTTCATGAGCGAGGCCGCGTTCGCTGCCATGCCCAAGATAGTTCATGATGAGGGCTCCTTTTTTCATGCGGTCGCCGATGGCCCGGTTCACTTCCGGATAACGGTCTCCGGTTGGCAATGTCACCTGTTGGTAGGCATCAAGAAAAATCTTGTCAATATTGTATGCCGGCTGGCCAACCTTTAGAAGGTCGGCGAGTGTGTTTGCATCCCGCATGTGCGTGTTCCCATCCTCGTCGTCGCCGATGAAGCAAACCAAATTACGCCAGTCGCCAAGTGCAGATGCTGCATGGTATGTTCTAACCTTCTCAACCATGATTGATGCTTCTGTTTCCGAGAGGACAGGGAAACGGCCTATGCCCAGGTCAAGAAGGCCCGCCTCGATATCTTCACCCGTATCGAGAAGTCCGAAGAAATCGTCGGTCAGGTATGAACTGGTCGGATAGAGTGATTCAAGCGACTGATAGGTAGGGAGGATACTGGGGAAATCTTTGATTGTAAGCTTGTTGTCAAACGAACCATCTCCAAAGAACAGCAGATATTTCAGACGGAAGGAGGCGGGACCGGAGCGGTCGTAAAACATTTTCAGAAAATCCCGAATCGCAGTAACATCAGGTATGCCTGAGGAATACTCATTATAAATCTGCGAAGGCGATACAAGCTTGACAGTGAGGTCATCATGTGTTTTATGAAAATCAGCCAGTTCCTGAGCCTGAGATTTCAGGTCGTCGTGCACAAGGATGATCATATCCGGGCTGTCCATGCCATGCAGGTTCTGCGGTGAAACGAGGCCAAGCCCGTCGCCCGAGTAGACGGGTACCGGCAGCGATACTGATCCCGGATCAAAGACAATGTATTCCCTGAGTATGTCGGCTGCAGCGGTAAATTCCACTCCACCGTCAACAGGAGTCGTTATCTGCTGGCGGACATTGTTCAGTTCTGTAACATCCCATATCTGGTTGCTTGCCGATGCCTGTGCAATTCTGTACCGGTTAACTTTACCGGCACCAATCTCTCTGGCCTCCCGGAACGAAAGCTGACCGCCATCAAAAACCAGGTTGCAGCGGGCATTGAGGGTCATGTAATCAAGCCAGCCCTCAGCTGCCGGATTGCTCGGGACAAATTGCAGATTGATCCGGAAAGATTCAGCAGCAGGGACAAAGGTGCTGTTCGATGTAGCAGTGGAAGCATAAAGTGCTTCGTAATTGTCGGTATAGACTCCTGCCAGTTCAACCGTTTCGAAACGGGTGTCATCATGTAGCAGATAGAATCTCGAATTTGAACTCGTTTTTGGCGACCTGGCCCATAGCGAGGCGGTGAGATTTACCGGTTCACCAGCGATCAGATGAGGAAAAGTGAATCCATAGCTATGCTTCAGCTGCATTGCAAAATGCGACCAGCACCACTGACGACCCGATTTGAGCAGGTTGAGGGAATCAATCTCCCGGTAATCGTAAGCAGAATAAGAGGTTACAGTCGCTGTAGGGGCCACCGTACTGCCTGCCTGGGACGTAACCCGTCTGCCGGGGCCAAGGTCTTCAGTAAGAAAGCAGCAGGAATAATCAGCATAGAGATGAATGCGGTGATAAAATCTCTTTTTTGCCGCATCGTATTTCCAGGTTGCCACAGCTGAATAATAAAAAACGATATAATCCCCTTCGCCAAACTGGCCGTCAGCTCCCTTTTCCATGTATACGGGCACCTCCTGAAGGTCATCCGGTCGGGGTGTTTTCGAGTCGTAAGCGAGTTGCTGTCCTCCATTACCGTATACCCTGATGTTATCCGGATTGGAGATCCCCATTTTTTTCAGGTCACTGTAGGTGAGTTTCTGAATCCCCCCGGCAGCTATCCTGGCCTTGTACCATTTGCCCTGAGCCAGCACGGATGCTGAGGCATAGGTTTTGGTATCCGCAGCGGTTTTCACCTGCGGAGCTGCAGCAACCGGCCGGATCTCCGGGGTGAATTGCATCAGCCTTTCGATCTGCCCGGTGGCCGGGTTCTTGCGAAAAGGAATGAAGCTGTATACCGCGAAATTCGACTTGCGTTCGGTCATTACTTTTGTACGAACCACAATCGATTCGGTGAAAACGGAGTCGCGGTAAGGAATCCAATCGGGATCACTGCCGTTTACGGGCTCAAATCGGACGTTCGTAAAAATTACTTCAGGCTTGATTCCTGTATTTCCCTTCCAGGAAAGGCGGTTGGAATACACTGGCAGAGCGGTATTGCCGTTTGGAAAAATGGCCTTGTCGAATCGTCTGACCGAATTCCAGTTGATTTTGACAGGTTGCTGTTCTTGACAATAACTATTAGTAAATGAGAATATTAAAAATATTCCCAGGTACACAAAGATTCGTAAAATTCGCACAATATGCTTACCCATTTGGTCGTAATATTAGTCAAAAAACGCCACCCCGTTGCCTAAATTGTGCAAGGCGAAAATGCATGCCGGAAAAAATATTAACAATGCAGTCTTGAAAATAAACCGGCCCGGTGATCGTTATACCTCCGGCTTTCGCTGATTTTTTTATAATTTCGGCCGCAATTGTGACTGAAATCCAGCGTTAGTGAGAAAAATAGTTATTTTTGTATTTTGATTTAATACCCTTTGAACGTCATGAAAATCAGATCGTTTGTATTTATTCTGATCGCTTTTGGTTTGATCCTCTTTACGGGCGGATGCAAAAGCAGCATGAAATCTTCCAAAACCGGCTGGGAATATAATGATGCAAAAAACGGCGGCTACGAGTATATCGCCGGCTTCAATCAGCCTACGGGACCCGGATTGGTTTTCGTTGAAGGCGGGACCTTCACCCTCGGCCGAGTTGCAGATGATGTGCGGTACGACTGGAATAATGTGCCGCGACGGGTCACGGTATCGTCATTTTATATGGACGAAACGGAAGTAACAAATGCAGATTACCGGGAGTACCTCCACTGGCTCAAACGAGTGTACACGGATTATCCGCTTGTTTACCAGCAGGCAATGCCTGACACGCTGGTATGGAGGGGGGCATTGGCATTCAATGAGCCTATGACCGAGTATTACCTGCGCCATCCATCCTATAATGATTACCCGGTGGTTGGTGTTACCTGGATTCAGGCTACCCAATACTGCGACTGGCGGACAGACCGTGTTAACGAGGATATTCTGATCAAGGAAGGCATCCTGATGCAGGATCCCAACCAGACGAGCGCCAAGAACTTCAACACTGATGCCTATCTGGCAGGTCAGTATGAAGGTGTGGTAAAACAGGATCTCCCCAATCTTGACCCGAATGCAAGTGTCAGGAAGGCTCGCATGGAAGATGGTTTCTTCTTCCCGAAATACAGGCTCCCAACCGAGGCGGAATGGGAATTTGCTGCCATGGGCCTTGTTGCCAAGGAAGAGGTTATCGACAATAAGAAAATGTATCCCTGGCGCGGCAACTATGCACGGAATGAGCAGAAATCAAAGCGTGGTGACCTGATGGCCAATTTCGTCAGGGGACGGGGTGACTATATGGGTGTGTCGGGTTCACTGAATGATGCCTATCCGTTCACTTCGCCTGTGAAAACCTACCTCCCGAACGACTATGGCTTGTATGATATGGCTGGTAACGTTAATGAATGGGTACTGGATGTTTACCGCCCGCTCTCCTCGGTTGAAATTGATGAATTGAGTCCTTATCGCGGAAACGTATTCACTGTTCAGCAACGTGATGCTGATGGCAATATAGCCGAAAAGGATTCACTCGGTAAGATCCCGACCCGCGTTATGACTCCGGAAGAGAACAAGAAGCGGATGAACTACAAGCGGTCGGATAACCGCAACTACCGTGATGGTGATGCGCAGTCGAGCCTCGGATTCAATATGGGTGCTGAAGACAATGCAAAAAGCACGGAACGGATGTACTTTGGCGGCACAGGTCCCGACAAAACCGGAATTTCCAGCGATATTACCGATCAGTCAAGGGTTTATAAGGGAGGTTCATGGCGCGATCGCGCCTACTGGATGGTTCCGGGAACCCGCCGTTACCTTGACGAGTCGAAGTCAACTGATGATATCGGTTTCCGCTGTGCCATGTCACGCCTTGGCAAGGCCGATGGCCGTTAAGAGTTGAACACAGAAGAGTTTTATAGTATTTATCTGCGTTTTCCGCAGATATGCACCGACAGCCGGAAGTCAAAGCCCGGCTGTCTCTATTTTGCCCTCAGGGGAGACCTGTTCGACGGGAATGCGTTTGCTGCTGATTCTCTTCAGGCCGGCTGTGAATTTGCCGTGGTGGATGATCCATCTGTAGCTGTTGATGACCGGTATATTGTGGTACGCGATGTTCTTGCCTTTCTTCAGGAGCTGGCATCTTACCACCGCGACAACCTGACAATTCCTGTTTTGGGCCTGACAGGAACCAACGGAAAAACTACTACCAAGGAACTGATTCATTCGGTTTTAAAGCAGAAATTCCGGGTGGTTGCCACGCAGGGCAACCTCAATAACCATATCGGGGTTCCATTGACGGTGCTTGAGGCAGAACCGGAAACCGAAATACTTGTTGTTGAAATGGGGGCCAATCACCCGGGTGAGATTGCTTCCCTGTGCAGTATCGCCAGGCCAGACTGGGGGCTGATCACCAATATCGGTAAAGCTCACCTCGAAGGATTCGGATCTTTCGAGGGGGTTATCAAAACCAAGAATGAGCTTTATGAATGGATCCGGAAGTCGGGCGGCCAGCTGCTTCTTAATGGCGATGATGACCTACTTGTTAAGCTCGCGGATAAATACCCATCTTTCCGCTACGGCACGCTGGGGGATCCGGATGTTCAGGGTTACGCCTCTGCAGATGGCAGAAATCTGGCCGTCGGATGGAAAAGCAGGGGAGATGAAGGATGTACAACAATACTGAGCAACCTTACCGGAGGGTATAATTTGTACAACATACTGGCTGCTGTTTCTGCAGGTGTCTGCTTCGGACTCGACAGCAATCAGATCAACCGCGGGATAGCTTCGTATGTTCCCGAAAACATGCGATCGCAGTGGATTGATACGGAAAGGAACGCGGTTCTGCTGGATGCCTACAATGCCAATCCTTCCAGCATGGAGCAGGCACTGAATCACTTTGCCGGACTTCCGGTTGACGGTAAAGTGGTGGTTTTGGGCGATATGTTTGAGCTGGGCGACCAATCAAATGCCGAGCACCTCAGAATTCTTGACCTTGCATCCGGCCTGGGATTTGACAAAGTATTCATTGCCGGAACCCGGTTCGGACAATATTCAGCTGAATTCCCTTATCTCTTTTTTGAAACTACGGATGACCTGGATGCTTATCTGAAAGGGCATCCGGTCAGCGGGAAAACCATTCTGATCAAGGGTTCAAGAGGAATGCGAATGGAACGGTTGTTACCGAACTTTTAGCGCATCAGATCGCTAAACTTCCGTATTCCCTTCAGGTAGAAGGCCAAAACGATGCTTCCGCTGAACCAGCCTGAAATTGAAGCCGGTGTAGGATGTACCGGGCCTTCATAGTCACGGTATTCTTTCCTCCAGATCCTGTAATAGTGAATATGTGCCTTCACTACTGCCATAAAAAACAGGGGTTTCCCACGGAAGAGGTATTGAAAGGCAGCCACACCGTCGAGTACCTTTCTGATTAGCAGGATACGGAAACGCGCATTTGAAGGCAGATTCTTGCGAAGCAGGATGAGGTTGTTCCTGAAATTCAGGAATAGTTTTCGGGGACTTTCGTTGGGCAGGGCACCACCACCAACATGATAGATTAGGGATTCCGGACAATACCAAACTTCGTATCCCAGCGAATGAAGTCTCCAGCACAAATCGATCTCTTCCATATGGGCAAAGAATACTGGATCCAGTCCTCCAGCCTTTCGGTATGCTTCCGTGCGAACCATGAGGCATGCCCCGGAGGCCCAGAATACCTGCTCAGGCTGGTTGTACTGCCCCAGGTCCTGTTCAATTGAACTGAATATCCTGCCGCGGCAGAAGGGGTAGCCGTAGCTGTCGATCCAACCTCCTGCGGCGCCGGCGTATTCGAATGATGCCCGGTCGCTGAAGCTCCGAAGGCGTGGCGCTGCCGCACCGGCATCAGGGTGCATCTCCATAAAACCGACAAGTGCCGTGAGCCAGCCCGCAGTAACTTCCACATCCGAGTTCAGCAGAATGACGTATGGAGTGGCAATGTTTTCAATGGCGATCCGGTAACCGCCTGCATACCCGTGATTGTGCCCCAGCGGATGAAGGATAACATCGGGATATTCGTTTTCGAGCCAGCCAAGCGTCCCGTCACTGCTGCCATTGTCCGCTACAATAATATCGGCAATTTCGGCCGGCGTATTGGCAGCAAGCGGAGCCATAAACTGTTTCAGCCATGACAGGCTGTTCCAGCCGAGTATGATGACGGACACTTTTTTCATTCGGCTAATTTACTGCTCGTGGGGATATTTCCATCGCCGGTGTGACCAGAGCCAGAGACCTGGATCCTTTCGAATGGATTGTTCCAGCGCTGATGCGAATTTTCTTGTCAGATCACCGTCGGGCAATGTGCTTCTGCCGTCGTGGAGTAATTTTGCCTGAACCTCATACCTGGCAAATCCTTTTTTTGACTGCTCCATATAGTAAACCGGTAACCCGAAACGGCGGGACAGCTTTTCGCCGCCGGTGAAAAAGGCGGTGTCCTGGTTAAGGAACCTTGTCCAGAAGCGGATGTCAGGGCGTGCCGGGATCTGATCGGCCACAAGCAGCAGAGCGAACGGGGCATTGCCGGATTCAATTTCACCGGAAACCTTGCGGAATGTTTCTTTCATGGTAATCAGGCTGATGCCTGGCTTCAAACGGATCAGGGCCATCAGTTGGTCGGCAAAACTGCTGACCTGTGGCTTGTATACCGCCATCACCCGGTATCCCGATGACAGCATGGGAAGCAGATTCCACTCCCAGTTCCCATAATGGCCCGCCATTACAATAATATTTTCGCCCCGGCTGCAGGCTTCGGCAAGCATCTCCGGGTTCACCGGCCTGATCCGGCGAGTATTCGGCTTCAGCCGCGTAAACATGGCCATCTCGAAAAAAAGTTCGGAAAAATGGCGCTGAAACCTTCCGACAGCACGTTCCCTGTCGGAGGGTGACAGTTCAGGAAGCGAACGCAGCAGATTGGATTCTATCACATCCTGCCGGTACCTGAGAAACAGAAACGCAACAGCATGGATGATGTGCGTGAAGAATTGCATGATAAACCCGGGCAACCAGGATAATATCCGGATTATCAGCCAGGTTAGCCCGGGTAATAGGTTATTCATCGTGCTTGTGTGATCTATCTTCTGAAAAGGTCATTGGCCCTGGAGCCGAAGCCGCCGTCAAAACTATTCTTGTCATAATTCATTATAGTTCCGGTTCTTCCCTGCAGGTCATACTGCCAGTATGGGTTGTATATCTCGCCGCGGGCATCCGAATGGATCAGCATATATTCGGTTCCAACGAGATTTGGATTCGCAAAAATAAACCGCTTGTCGTTCTGATTAACCGGAAGGTGAAAGTACTGCCAGATTATATAGGGTACCGCATTAGGTTCATGTTTACTATCCTCTGCCTGGTCGGGGGCACCGTATTTGAGCCAAACGCGCCCCATGTCCGTTTCAAAACCATGTTTGATTCGTGTCTTATAGGCAGCCTCCATCATCATAACCTGGTCCCGGTATCGGCTCCATTCTGCCGCGGGGTTTTTATCGTTTCTGATTTTCCAGAAATTGAAGAGATATTTCTGCATCTGCTTTACATCGCCAGTCTGGGTCATGTTTCTGGCAAACTGGATCTCCATCATGCCTGAAATCGGGGCCAGGCTGAGCAGATAAAATTTCAGGGAATCGGCTGATGTGATTTTCTCAGCAAACGTCGATGTAACATCCACACCGGCAATATCGGACAGATTCATCTGCATGCCCGGATTGCTGCGCTGGAACCAAACCTTGTTGAGCAGGACAACCTCGTTATTACGGTCCCTCGCTTCCACCACCAGGTTGTAATTGCCGCTGGGCAGTTCGGTAATGGGAATTGAGACCAGTATGGGATTTACGCCGGAAGCTTTCTGTTTCTGGAATTTCGCGAAATCACTCAGTGAAAAACTGGTTTCAAAGGATTCAAGATAGTAGCGGTAGAGAAAATCCTGCCCTTCGCCGAGCTTCTGGTCGAGATTGTAAAGCTCTGTGTAAAATGTAAGTGTATTAATTGTGGCCGGGTAAAAATCTCCGACATACGGGACCAGATCGAAACCGCTTTTCGAAAGCATGTTTTCTGATTTCGTTGCGGTAAACGATTCAACAAATTGGAAATCACTGAATTTCAGACTTGTTTTGTTGTATTCCATGGCCAGGACTTTCGAAAGTTCGATCGGCACTTCCTTGGAATGATTATCCTTTAGCGAAAGCTCCAGCTGGTAAACGCCAAACGGCAGCGAAATGCGTTGCTGGTCGATGAAGTGATTTTGTCCTTTTGAAGTATCCTGTACTTCGGCGCTAAGGAGATTGTATTTGCGGAAATCAACGATTTTATCATCCTTCTTGAACAAAATGGTGACTTCCAGCGATGCCTGAAATGTGCCCCTCGGGGTTTTGATGAACTCCGCTGAAGGCCCGAAGATCTTCAGGTAGGTTTCAACATAAGGTCCTTCGGCCGGACTAAAAAAGCTGGCGGTGTGGAATAGAGCCTGAAGTTCCTTGGCGTTTGCCTGGGGTATCCATGAGATCATCAGACAGGCCCAGATGAGTAAGAATTTCTTCATGATTGCAGATTTTGAGTGTTACTGTATTATGGTACGGTTTGGAAGTAGGGGTCACGTGTTTTATCCATCCGGTTGGAAGTGGGGTCGAAAACTCCCTTTTCACCTGCCACCAGTCCCATTCGGAAGGAGTTCTTATCGAGTGTTTCACTGTTGTAGAAGAGCACCTTACCTGATCTGACGGTAACCGCTATCTCATCTTTGCCGGCAGGGGCTGTTACGGCGAAACGGGTGCCGGTAACCTTGATTTTAGCAAGCCCGGCGATAACGGTAAAGGGGTTTTCAGCATCGGAAGTGACATCGAAATAGGCTTCACCCCTTAGCCTGACAGTACGGCTGCCTTTAAGAAACTCACCGCCGTAAACCAACATGGAACCGGGTCCGAGATCTACCTGCGTGCCATCGGGCAACAGCACTGAGCGGGTCACCTCTTCACGGTTCCGGATTGTATGATTGTCAGCATTTAATATCCAGAGTAAGGCTGAACCGGCAGCCAGCACCAGGATCGCAGCAATACGTGCGATTTGCATGGCAACTTTTTTGCGGGTTGAACCGATGGCCGGCCGATCCGTCATTTTCTGACTGACTAATTCCCACGCTGCCTGATTGGCCTTGATTTCGACATCGGAACCTGCGGAATTGAAAAACCGGCGAAGAGTATCCAGTCTTTCGCGATGACCGGGATCTTCTGTCAGCCAGGATTCGATCCTCCGGGATTCCACGGGGCGGGCTTCGCCGCTCAGGTATCGGAAAAGTAATTCATCGGTGATCATGGCTTGTTTTTTTCAGTAAGACACACCAATCACCGAAAACCCCCAATTCAATCAGCGGATTTTTGAAAGTTTTTTGCGCAGGATTTTTTTTGCCCGGGCGAGATGGTTTTCTACTGTTTTTTCATTCAGGCCGAGGGACCGCGCAATTTCAGCCGTTTTCTCATCATTGATGACGGCTCTCGTGAAGACCTCCCTGCACTGGGGTGGAAGCAGGCTGATCTGGGTTTCAATAATTTTCAATTGCAATGGGTCGAGCCGGTCGGTTGGGGCAGGGTAAGCGAACCAACGCCATATTTCCTGCGGATTGGTTGCGTAGAGTTCCCTGATCCGGCGCGCGCGGATCCAGTTTAGTCCCCGGTGGTAGACGGCAGAAAAGAGATATGTTTTAACGGTACCCCGTATCTCCAGAGTGTTCTGCTTTTCCCAGAGTTCAAGGAAAAGGTCCTGTACGATTTCGCGTGATGCCTCCGAATCACCTGTGAGCGAAGTTGCGTATCGGGTGAGGCTTCCGGAATATGACCGGTATAGGAGTTCGAAAACCTCCTTTTTGCCCTGTTTAAGGCCTGTTTTCAGGATGGTTTCATCCGGGTTCAATGCTTGGGGAAGTGCTTTTTAAGAACATCAAGAAACTCATTGCTGATCAGGCCGTTGGTGGCCGCATAGGTTTGCCCGAACAGAAAATCATCACCGCCATGAAAATCGCTGACAGATCCGCCGGCCTGCCTGATAATCAGCGTGCCGGCGGCTACATCCCACGGCTTAAGGTGATACTCCCAGAAGGCATCATACCGACCGCAGGCAACATAGGCAAGATCGATTGCGGCCGACCCCAGGCGCCTGATTCCGTGCGTGCAGGCCATAAATTCCCGGAATGAACCCATGTAGGCGTCAAGCATGCTGAAATCAGAATAGGGGAAACCGGTTGCCACCAGCGCATCCGACAGGCGGGGACGATTGCTGACATGAATCGTGCGGCCGTTCAGTTCAGCTGGGCCTCCCTTCCAGGCAGCAAAACACTCCTGCAGTACCGGCTCGTGAATTACCCCGGAAACCAGCTCTTCGTTTTCCATCAAAGCAATGCTGATGCTGAACGGACTTACACCATGGATGAAGTTGGTGGTGCCATCAATGGGATCAACTATCCAGTTGTAAACCTTGCCCCGGTTGGTGTAGGTACCTTCTTCGGCGATAAAGCCAGCCTCCGGAAGGATCAGGCGCAATCCGTCGAGCAGCAGCTTTTCACACTGCTTGTCGGCCTCGGTTACAAAGTCCATCCGTCCTTTGGTTTCGATCATTCCCTCATTCATCTTCCCGGTGAGATCCTTAAGGAACAGGCCTGTATCCTTTGCCAGTGTTATTACAGATTGAGTTATTTCGTTGTAATTCATTCTGATATGGTTTTTACGTGGTGGTGCCTTCAGGCAATATTACCGGAACCGATCAAACGGGCATGAACAACTCCGCCGGCAGCCGGTCCGGTTAACAGGACCTTGCCCGGCAGATGCAGGAATCCCGGGTCAACCGCGACGGCCACTTCTACATAGTTTTCGGTAAAACCGTTCATCAGGCCTCCCGGTCGCTCCTGTTCAAATATCGCGGTTAGCTCCCTTCCGGTTTGGGAAAGGTAAAAAGTTTCCCGGAGTTCATCGCCTATCGCATGCAGCAACCGGCTCCGCTCGTCGCGTATGCGATTTGGAACCTTTCCAGGCATCAGGGCCGCCGGCGTTCCCGGCCGCTCCGAATAGGTAAATACATGAAGGTAGGAGAGGGGTTGATTCCGGATAAATGCCACAGCATCAGCGAAGTCCTCATTGGTTTCGCCGGGGAAACCAACTATCACATCGGCACCGATGCAGGCATTGGGCATGGCTGATTTTATTCTTCCGACGCGGTCGGCGAACACGTCGGTAAGGTAGCGCCTCTTCATAAGTTTCAGAATCCGGTCGGAACCCGATTGCAGGGGAATGTGGAAATGCGGCGCAAAACGGACCGATCCGGCGACAAAATTAATCAGCTCACCGGTAATCAGATTTGGCTCAATCGAGGAAATGCGGAAGCGAAGAATTCCTTCTGTTTCATCGAGAGCCTTAGCGAGATCGGTGAAGGATTCCCCTGTCGTTTTCCCGAAATCACCGATGTTGACCCCGGTGAGTACGATCTCCTTCAATCCCTTTTCCGCCAGGCCGCGGGCCTGTTCGGTAAGCAGGCTGATTTCAGGATTCCTGCTGTGCCCGCGTGCCTTGGGTATGGTGCAATACGTGCAGGGATAATCGCAGCCATCCTGAACTTTCAGGAAGGCGCGCGTGCGTTCGGCGGTCGAATGGGCCGGAAAAAATTTCTGGTCTTCGATGATTTCGCAGCTATGTATTTCTGCATGCTCCTTTTTTCGGGTATCGTCGAGATACTTTATCAGGTCGAACTTGTCATTGGTTCCGAGAACAAGATCCACGCCCTGCCAGGAAGCAACCTCTTCGGGCTTGAGTTGCGCGTAGCAGCCCATCGCCACGATGAAACCGCCCGGTGAGATCTGCAACGCCTTATGGACCGCCTGTTTGGTTTTTCGGTCGGCCGATCCGGTTACACTGCAGCTGTGGATAACCGTAACATCCGCAGGGGAACCGAACGGTACTCGTTCGTACCCGGATTCCTCAAGCTGGCGTCCGATTTCACTGGTTTCCGAAAAGTTCAGCTTACAGCCGAGCGTGTGGAAGGCGACTTTTTTCAATTTTTATTTCGGAATGTTAGAGCAGATTGCTGGCGAGTTCGGCCAGATGGCTTCTTTCGCCGTGTACAAGGTTAACATGGGCAAAAACATCCTGCCCCTTAAGGCGGTCGGTTAAATACGAGAGGCCGTTTGATTTCAGATCAAGATACGGAGAGTCGATCTGATGGATATCTCCTGTAAAGACGATTTTTGTTCCTTCGCCAGCCCTCGTGATAATTGTTTTCACCTCATGGGGGGTCAGGTTCTGCGCTTCATCGACTATAAAAAATACCTTGCTCAGGCTGCGTCCACGGATGTAGGCCAGGGGAGTTATGATAAGCTTCTCTTCTGCGAGCAGCTGGTCGATTTTCAGGAACTCTTTACTTCGTGCGTCGAACTGGTGCCGGATAACGGATAGGTTATCGTAAAGCGGCTGCATGTAGGGTTCGATTTTTTCCTGCGCATCCCCCGGCAGATATCCGATATCTTTATTCCCAAGCGGAATGATCGGACGGGCAAGGTAAATCTGCAGGTAATCACGTCGTTGCTGAAGCGCGGCAGCCAGCGCCAGCAGGGTTTTGCCGGTGCCGGCCTTTCCGGTAAGACTTACCAGGTTGATGTCGGGACGGAGCAGGGCGTCGAGGGTAATTGTCTGTTCAGCGTTCCGGGGTTCAATTCCATAACACTTTTGCTTCTGTACCACGTGAAGGGCACTGGTACGGATATCAAACATGGCCAGGGCGGTCGACTGGTTCCCTTTCAGCACCATATACTGGTTCGACATAGGGTCCATTCCGAGGTTAAACTCCTCAACCGAGACCCCTTCGGAGGAGCCGTAAAGCCGGGCAATTACCTCATCGTTCTGATTCTCGATAGTTGGAATTCCTTCGTACAGGTACTCTATATTGGTAACCTGACCAGCCTTGTAGTCCTGTGCGGTAAGCCCAAGAGCCTTGGCCTTGATCCGAAGGTTGATGTCCTTGGTTACCAGGATCACCTGCCTGTCCGGATTCCGGTTGCGGATATAGTCGGCGATGGCCAGAATCCGGTGGTCGGCGATCTTTTCTTCGAACGATTCCTCCATCTCACGTGAAAAGGGTTTCCCTGTTTCGATGAAAAGCCTGCCCAGTCCTTTGCCCAGACTGATCCCTTCGGTGAACAACGCTTCACCGGCAAGCTCGTCGAGCTCCCTGACAAATTCCCTGGCCTGGAAATTTATCTGGTCGTTGCCCTTCTTAAATTTGTCGAGTTCTTCCAGAACCGTGATCGGCAATATGATATCATGTTCCTGAAACTGGTAAATGCATTTGTAATCGTGAAGCAACACATTAGTATCCAGTACAAAGATTTTCTTCTGATTCATCTTGTTGTTGGCCTTGTTTAAGGTTAAATATAGTAAAATTGCAAACCATGAACTACCAGGAGACCACAGATTGGCTTTTTTCTCAGCTTCCCATGTATCACCGGGTTGGCAAATCGGCCTATAAGGCTGATCTGGATAACTCCAGGTTGCTCGACAAACATTTCGGGTTTCCCCATAGGAATTTTTTCAGCATTCATGTGGCAGGGACCAATGGTAAGGGTTCGGTTTCGAACATGCTTGCAGCAGTATTGCAGCGTGCAGGATACCGCGTAGGCCTCTATACATCCCCGCACCTGACCGATTTTCGGGAACGGATCCGGATAAACGGAGAGATGATTCCGAAGAAGGAGGTTGTTGCATTTGTAGAGGAGAACAAAAAACTGTTTGAAGAGTTGCAGCCTTCTTTTTTCGAGGTAACGGTGGCCATGGCCTTTGATTATTTTTCAAGGCAGGATATTGAAGTGGCAGTTGTGGAGGTCGGATTGGGTGGCAGGCTGGATTCAACCAATATCATCGATCCGGTTTTATCAGTGATCACCAATATCAGTTTCGACCACATGGACCTGCTGGGGGATACCCTGGAAAAGATTGCCATTGAAAAAGCCGGTATCATTAAACCGGGAATACCCGTTGTTATAGGGGATAAAAACCGGGATACCCGTGCGGTATTCGAAGAACGGGCAAAGGCACTGGGGGCCGGAATCTTTTTTGCGAATGACTATTTTCAGGTTCCCTGTTCGATCATCTCAGCCGAGAATCGTCAGTATTTCCAGGTTCTAAAAGGCCGTAACCAGGTATATCCCGAGCTTTTCAGCGACCAGCTCGGCTTCGTTCAGCGCAAGAATCTTCCGGTTGTGCTGGAGGTGCTGGAATTACTGAAGATGAAGGATTGGCATATCACCGACGATGATATATACACCGGTCTTGCCGCTGTTGGTAAAATCACCGGATTTCGCGGTCGCTGGGATATCATCGGTGAGCACCCCCGCACGATTGCCGACACCGGTCATAATATTGATGGAATCCGGCAGGTGGTTTACCAGATTGCCGGCACCCGATGCACGAATCTGCATATCGTTTATGGTGCCGTCAATGACAAGGAGATCGACAAGATTCTGCAGGTGTTGCCCAAAGAGGCACGTTATTATTTTACGCAGGCCGATATTCCGAGAGCCCTCGACGTTAAAGTTCTTGCGGCCAAGGCGGCATTTTACGGATTAACGGGCACCATACATGCAAAGGTTTCAGAAGCTGTTGCCATTGCGCGGAAAAAGGCCGGGCCCGACGATCTGGTGGTGGTAACCGGCAGCACCTATGTTGTGGCTGAGGCCATCTGAATAATTTGACACAGGTTTTTTTAAAATCGCTTGCAGGCTTCCGAAATCGGTATATCTTTGCACCGCTTTTGGGTGCTTAGCTCAGCTGGTTCAGAGCATCTGCCTTACAAGCAGAGGGTCACTGGTTCGAATCCAGTAGCGCCCACGAAAAAAAGCGGTTACTTTAAATAAAGAGTAACCGCTTTTCTTTTATAACCGTCTCTGAACGCTCTACTCAATTTCCTGTCGTTTTTTGTTTTCATTTACCAGGTAAGGGGAAAGATGTTTCCCTATTCGGTTGAGCATAATTTTATCCCTGCTTACAAAAACATCATAAATGAACAGTCCGGCCAAAAATACCGTTACTGCAAGAATCCCGGCCAAACCAGCCATTCCGGTTGTCAGGTCATTGCCTCCGTTCGTAAGCATCACCGAGATTCCGGCGGTGGCATTCATGGTTCCATGCATGATCGCTGCTGCAATAACTGATCTGGATTTCAAGGTGATGTAAAGAAAAAGCGAACCCAGGAGGATGCTCAGAATGATCATCATGAATACGCCGATCTGCGGATGCTGGGGGTAATTATGCCCCATCAGTATCAAAGGAGCATGCCAAGTGCCCCAGATAAAACCAATAATGATTGTGGCTTTTAGGAAACTCATATCTCTTAATTCGTAAACCAGAAATCCTCGCCAGCCCAATTCTTCGCCGAATGCTGCAACAGCATTTACGGTTGCTCCGGCGACTAAGCCTTGTAAAAGGATTAACACGATCGGATTCATCGGAAGATTCTCGATTGAATCCTTTATCTGCTTTAATTGTTCAGGCGTCATCATAGGTTCGATCCGTTTTATCAGGCCCGACATTTCCGGATTGAAGGTAACGTCGGGGAACAGAAGGCTAATGCCAAGCGCGGAGAAGCTGATCAGAGGCATTAACAGCCACGCGGCAAAGAACCATCTGTTGATCCTGAAGGATATCCGTAAATCGGAGGCCACTCTTTCGTGGAAAATCAACTTTTTAACGATGATTGCTGACAGGGCAGGTATAAACATGTAGGCAGCACCTAACAGGGTAAAAGCAATTTTGTCGTGATAGTCGAATCCAGCTATTTTATATATGGCTGCTATCGAATAGCTTATGCCAAAAGTAAAGGCTATGAACAAAGTGGTTCTGTTGATGGTTTTCATAGATGGGGTTTTAAGTCATAGTTTTAGGGAACGGTGTTTGGCTTGCAGCAGGTGTTTCAATATTGTTTCCCCATCCACTCTGCAATGAATTCAAGAGCAGCCGGAGCAATAATCTCTTCGGTTTTCTCATATTCCAGCGGTGAACCACTCTGGGCAGTCTGGAAAAGATGATTCAGGCCGGGCAGGGTTCTGGTTGTATAATGCCTGTTCTTCCCAGCCTTTAGGGCAGACTCAATTCCTTTGAGGTTTTCTTCAGGAGGACATTGCAAATCCTTGGATCCCGTTACCGCAAGTACCGGACATTTTACTTTTTTCAGGTATGTTGCAGGATCACAAGTTGTAAAATAGGAGATCCAGGGTTTCATCAACATCTTTACCGTGGCATCTGAAACCTCAGGGTTTACCTTACGAATCCGATTAATCTTTGCTGAATCCTCAATCTTTTCATGAATGATAGAATAGTAGTTTCTGAACTGGTTCACCTGTTCTTCGATGGCATCGGGAGAGGCGCCGGTTGCACCGGTTAGTTTTCTGGTCTGCAACAATAAGAGTTCATCACCTCGCAAACCGACTCCCCCCATAAGGACAAGAAATGAAATATCCTTGCGGGAAGCTGCCACCATTGGGGCGATCAGGGCGCCTTCGCTGTGACCGATAAGACCAACAGACCTCGCGTCAACTTCGGGCCTTGTTTTCAGAAATTCTACGGCAGCCTGAATATCCGATGCAAAGTCTTCCGTAGTAGCTGCCGCATAATCACCAGTTGATTTTCCGACACCACGTTTGTCGGAGCGAAGGACTACGTATCCCCTGCGGGTCAGGTAATCAGCCAGCAGCAGGAAATGCCCCATTTTCGTCCCGTTGCGATCATTTTTACCTGAACCGGCAATGAGAATAACCGCTGGATTCGGTTTGCCTGAATTCGGTATGGTAAGGGTTCCTGACAGATTTACCCCGGCTACCTTGTTTTCAATCAGGATTTCTTCCGCTAAGTAAGGGAAAGGAGGTTGCGGAGTCTGGGGCCTGATTACTGCTTTCGGTAATTCATCCACCTTTGTGAGGACCAACGGGAAGGACTTGCCGGCTTGCGTGAATGAGCCTTCGAGCCTTTGTGGCTCTTTCTGGTAGATTCCGAAAAATTCGATATTGCCTGCGATGAATTGGATACGAATGGTATCTCCCTTAAAACTGATCCCGTCCATCGGGATATTCATGGCCTTTTGCTCGAGGATGTTCATAAAAGCCGTAAGCTGGCCGGATTCGGTTTTTTTAATTTCATAGGCGATTCGCAGCTCAAGCTGCTCAGTCGGCTTTAATTTGCCAAGCCATATACCGGTGATCTCGTCAATAATGGGCCCGGAATGCCTACCGAAGGACAAAGTTCCGCCGATCAGGGCGGTGATCAGGATGAGAATCGTTTTTTTCATTTTGCTGGTTTTTAAGTTGATTGATATCAATCACCAGCAAAATTACAGGGTACCTGAGGCGGGATAAAACCTAATCCATCAACCAGGGGAATTCTTATCTGAATGGCGTGGAATTCTATTTGAATTTCAAATCCATACTCCGGTAGGTGACCCCGATGGGTATAGATTGCCTGTTTATGATCACCCGGTGCTTTTCGATTACGTCAATACAGTCTTTGTTAACAACAAAGGACTTGTGTATGCGCACAAAGCGACCGGCAGGCAGCATTTCCAGCACTTCCGTCATACTCAGCAAAGCCATTATATTCTTCTCTCTCGTGTGGAATGTCATGTAGTTTCCGGCGCCTTCAATATATAGAATCTGATCAGTGCGAACCTTGTTTACGCGGGTGCCGCTTTTTATAAGGATAAAGGGAGGATTATCCACAACCGGCAAATTTTCAGGAATCTCCGGTTGTTGAAGTATTCCATGTCCGGAATGCTCCATCGCCTTTGACACCGCTTTGAGAAAGCGCTCATATTTTACCGGCTTAAGAAGATAATCAATGGCATCAAACTCATAACTCTCGGCGCCGAATTCCGAATAGGCGGTGGTGAATACCACCATTGGCCGGGTTGGCAGGGATTTTAGCAATTGGATGCCGGATAATTCCGGCATGTTAATATCAAGGAAAACCAGATCGACAGAATTGTTAAGCAGTGCTGTGAGCGCCTTAAAGGGATTTGAAAAGGCGCCGGAGAGTTCCAGAAAGGGGGTTCTTGATACGTAACCCAAAATCAGGTCCAGCGCAAAGGGCTCATCATCAACAACCATGCATCTCATTATTGCATTAATTAATTGTGATTTCCAGTCTCACGGAAAACAGTTGCCCGCTGTCGGATATTAACAGCAGGTGCCTTCCCGGGTAAATCAATGACAATCTTTTTCTTACGTTTTCGAGGCCAATGCCTGAATTTGTAGTACTAACCTGATCATGACCAGAAAAAAGGCTGTTGGTCACTAAAAAGGTCATTTTGCTTTCCTTAACTTCCAGATTAATGTCTATGCATGATTCCCTATCGAATTTTATCCCGTACTTAAATGCATTCTCCACAAAAGGAATCAGAATCAGCGGCGCAATCATGGTTTTTTCGATGTTACCGGAAACACCAAAACTGACATTAACAGGGATATCTGAAGAAAGCCTCAGCTTTTGAAGGTTTATATAATCATTTATGTAGTTGATCTCCTTGGTGAGTTCCACCTTTTCAGCGTTGCTTTCGTATAGCATGTACCGCATGAGGCTCGCCAGCTTCTCGATAATGCCGGCCGTTTTGTCATCTCCGTTACCGGTTGCACTGGAAAAGGCCATGTTAAGCACATTAAAAAGAAAATGAGGATTGATCTGTGCTTTAAGAAAGTTCAATTCGGCATTCAGCTTTTCCTCTTTCAACTTTTGTTTCAATCGCTCATTACGCAGCCAGTTCTTGGTAAACCCATATGCCAGGGCAATCGATAGGATAATAACATTGAGCGCAAAATTGATGAGCAGCTGGGAGGAGAAACTCTCCTCTGCACTTGAGAACAAGGTGGTAAAGAAAGCATAATCAAGCAATGTCTCAAGTAGTGTAAGTCCGATCAGGAGTCCACACAATTGCAGGAAAAAGGAGACAGCTTTCCGATCGATCGAAAACTTCGGGATCAATGTGAGCGCTGAAAGGTAAAACAGCGCAATATTTATCATGGAACCCGTAACTAACGGATAGAGAAACGACCCGTCAGCCTTATGGAATACCCCTATGGTTTTAATGCCTGATGCAACCAGAATGAACCCTGAAACCCAGATAAAGGTGTGAAGGGCAGGCTCAATCCATTTTTTCATAATTGAAAAATTGCAGAATGATTCAAAGGTATAAACAACTTTCCAATGATATCCTGATTACCTTCTGCGGCCGCCTTTACTTAGTATCACCTCCACCGGAGATATTGTTACCAGGCAGCCATAGCGCATCTTTTCGAGTTCGGCACGGATGGATTCGTAAAAGGCCCTGACTTTTTCTTCCTCATCAATGATCTCAACGATAACAGGAAGTTTATCTGCTATCTCCCAGAATTTATATGAATGTATGACGGAACTTGCACCGTAACCCATTATCCCCCGGGTAACCGTTGCCCCGGCAAGTCCCTGTTCCTTCGCCCTGATAACAATTTGTTCATTCAATATCCCTCCACCGAGCTTGTCGGTCGAGCTGGTATAAATTTTAAGCGACAGGACAGGATTGTTGTTTGTCATTTCAGATCATTTTTGCGAGGATTCTACCCAAATATACGGCAACCAGACCGAGGAAAAAACTAAGGGAGGCATATAGTGATACACATCGATGGCGTCATATTCGTAGCTCTCGGCTTCGAATTCCGGATACGCTGTTGTGAATACCACCATTGTTCAAGAAACGGAGTTTTGGTAACACCACTCGATCAGGTCCAGTGCGAAGGGCTCATAGTCAACAACCATGCATTTCATCGCGGGTTCAGTTCATGTTAATACTCAATTCCAGTCTTTTCCGGACATTTTCCAGTCCGATGCCGGAGTCCGGGCTCATTGCCTGATCGTGTCGCAGAAACCGGCTGTCGGCCACATTAAAAATGAGGTTGTTGGCATTGACACTGAGGTGTATGGCAATATCTGAGGCCGGGATTTCGGACGAAAATCTCATTTTCTGAAGCTGATTTAATCCCGCAGGTACCTGTGAAGAAAGATATGGGTATTCAACCAAAGTTAAAAACTTCTGGTAATTCTGGCAATACTCTGAAATCGTACGCAAGTTTTTAATAGCAGCGGAATCTAAATGATAAATAGTCGTTCATTAACCTTTAAAACGTTGATTCATGAAAAAAGTTAGTATGAAAATCGCCATGGCTGCTTTACTTATCGCAGTCGGAACAATTGGACTGCAGGCTCAGTCAACCAAAGTCGCAATAAGTCAGGATGTCCTGATTTCCAACGGAACTTGCCTTTATCTGGATCAGTTGACAGCGGACCAGATTGCCATCCTGGATGAGCTGGATGCTGAATTTCAGGCTGAAATGGACATTCTCAGTGCTGCATTGGTTCTTGCAGTAACAAAAGCAGACAAAGCTGCCATTCGTGCCACTATGACGTCACTTAGGGTTGCCCACCTCGCCGAAGTTGAGGATCTTCTGGAATTGTGGGGAGTCAAATAGAGCCCCTGGTTTGAGATCGACGCTTTTAGCAATATTGAAAAAACCGACTGCAACGCCGGTTTTTTCCTTTATAGCCGGTGAATCGGGTTTGTGCCTTAGGCTGACGGTATTACCGGCCGGATATTTCCGTCGATCCTGTTGTTTCGATCGCGGTAGGTGCCGGTCTCCATGTCGCGTTCATCTTCCGGTTCATTCTTTATGAATCGAAAGCTTACATTGCAAGGGCCGAAATACGTGAATCTGATGAACGAACCTGACCTGATAAATCTCCTTCATGCCGGAAACCCAGCTGCAATCAGGTCGCTGGTTGATCAATACCAGCCGCTTGTGCTAAGGACAGCACGCGGGTTTGTCAGGAATACCGAAGATGCCCGTGATATAACCCAGGAAGTGTTCATCGATATCTTAACAAACCTTCATCGGTTTAGAGCACAGTCCGGATTGTCGACCTGGATATACCGCATTGCCGTTAACCGGTCGCTGAACTTTCTGCGCAGCTCTAAACGGCGTCAGGGCCGTCTGGTCCACTCCGATGATTTTCCTGATGGCAGTATTGACGGAATTGCAAATCTGAGTGATCATAAGCAGAAAGGTCCAGCCGAGTTACTCGAACAAAAGGAAAGATCCGGGATTCTGCATGACGCAATACAATCATTACCTGAGAGGCAGCAGGTTGCCTTTACACTTGCTGAGTATGATGACCTCACATATAAGGAGATAGCCGAAATCATGAAGCTAAGTTTATCCTCTGTGGAATCCCTGCTATTCAGGGCCCGTCAGAATCTTCAAAAGAAACTATGGGTCTGTTACAAAAAATCGTGCTAATTCTGCAAGTTTATCACTTGTCGGTTGTCTAAACCATAATAGAAGAAAACAATGGACTGTAAAAACTGCCGCACCGAACTGATTGGATTTTCCAGGGGAACCCTTCCGAAAGGCCTCGAGATCCGAATCCGGGAACACCTGAACGGGTGCGCCGAGTGCCGGTCTTTCGCGGGGTACCTTCATTCAATGCTCGATGTGATCCCGATTGAACGGAATATAGCTCCTGATCCATTCCTTGCAACAAGGATTGAAGGAATATTATCTGAGCGTACGGAGGTTTCCCCAGGGATGTTGATGGTAAGGAGGATGATCCCCGTGCTCACATTCAGCCTCTTCATCCTGGCCGGAGTAGCCGGAGGAATTGGTCTCGGAAAAATGATTTCCTCACCCGGATTAACTTACCAGGTGGCACGGAATGAGTTCGCGGTTATGATTGACGACCTGCGGCAGGAGCCGATCGAGACATTTTTTATGGGAATGAATGAACCAGAAAAAAATTAGAAAATGGAAAAAAGAAAATTTCTGATAGGCCTTATTCTCTTTTTGGTCGTAACAAATGTGGTAACCATCATTACGGTCTGGAATCACTCGATCAAATCACGAGGATCTGATCAACAAAATAACACGGTGTCAATGACCGATGCACCAGGTACAATCCCAGAGAGCGAGCGCGTTCTTTTTTTTACGAATGAATTGAAGCTGGACAGTGAACAGCAGGACAAATTCAGAGCCATCCAACGGACATACATGCGTGGAGCCCGGTCTATCAGTACTGAAATGAGCCATCTTCGCGACGACCTCCTGGAGTCGATGGATCAGGATCAGCCTGACTCGACACGATTGAACGCGCTGTCGGAACAGATCGGGCTAAAACATACTGAACTTAAAAAGCTTACGGTGCGGTATTATCTCGAATTAAAGGGTATCTGCATGCCCGGTCAGCAGGAACAGCTTTATCAGGTTATCAAGAGAATAATTAAGCCCGAAGGTGATGTGCAATTGCCCGAAGGAGAAGGTGGCCATAAGGGCGGACGAGGGAAGGGACGTGGTCCGTGGTGGAAACAAACGAAAGATTCAGTTATAAATTAATTCCTTAAAGTTTAGTAAAATGAAAAAAGTTAGCAGGAAAATCGCACTGGCTGTCGTAATGATCGCAGTCGGAACACTGGGCCTCCAGGCTCAGAATGGAAATGGAAAAGGAACCTGTGGAACCTGTTCAGGTACCTGTGTCAATTCGAGTATGTTGTCGGAAGAACAAAAGGCCATTCTGGAAGATCTTTGTGATGTTTTCCAGGCTGATATGGCAATTCTCCAGGCTGAATTGATCGCCGCGCCAACTCTGGCCGAAAGGCTGGTTATTCGTCAGAAAATGAGCGCTTTGCGAGATGTTCACGTTGCTGAAGTCAAAGCCTTGCTCGCCGGATGGGGAATCCCGGTATCCAGCCGCGGGAAAAAGGGTGGTTCATCAAAAGTTTCCGGCTCGCGACTGATGTCGGGTGATGGCTTGGGGATCTGCGACGGCACCGGAACTGGAAACGGAAAGAAGTTCCGTAAAGGCAAATAGAGCGCAGCACCTCAAGCAACGGTTACTTGCCTGAAAAAAAGCAGAGCGGGCCAAAGAACCTCCAACGTTCGAGTAGCCCGCTCTTTCTGAAAAAAAATTAGCAAGTATAAAATTACGAAAACTGAAATCTATTTCAGATCAGCTTTGCAATTATTCTGCCCAAATATACGGCAACAAGGCCCAGGAAAAAACTGAGGCCGGCATATAGCGATACTCGTAGCCACTCCCTGTCCTGCATGAGAAGCCAGGCATCGTTCGAAAATGAGGAGAATGTGGTGAACCCGCCGCAAATCCCTACAGCGAGGAACAATCGCATACCGGGAGTAAGGAGGTTGCCTTTTTCTGAGATACCGTAAACAATACCGATTACCAGGCAGCCAACCATATTCACCGTAAAGGTGGCCCAGGGAAACAACCCAGGAGACCCGGCCTGCACCCACCTTGATACCAGGTATCTCAGGATAGATCCGATAAATCCTCCGATTCCGACTATGAGAACTGACTTGAACATATGCTGCTACCAATCAGGATTATTAACAAATTCGAGATTCTTTGTGTATCGGCCGCGTACGAGTGAGTCCTGTGAGCGGCCCGACAGTATGAGGTTGTTAAAGCGAACGGAGCATTTGGAGGCCACCACGCCGATGGCGCCCTGAACATTCCCGTTCGGATTGATCTTGTCATCAATTTCAAGATTGAACCAGGACAGATAACGCGACAGTGTGGTGTCAGCAGCAGTAATCATCATGCTGAAGTCCAATGGTTTGCGGTAGTTTATACGGCTGTCTGAACCGATGGAAGTTCCCATTTTTGCGAAAAATGAGTCTGAGAAGAAGCGATAATTAAATCGATCACCATCCGGTTCGAGCTGTGATGGGAGCAACTGACGGGTGAAAACAGCCGTTTTTATGCCCGAATCACCGTTCTTCAGCACTTCCTGGTAGCGCAACTGAAAGGTGATTTCATACATCCCGGCACCCGGATCGTTCAGCCAGGTGAAGAGGATCGGGTCTTCATAAAAATAAAATCGCTTGAACCCGGCTTTCGGCGTATAAACCCTGAATGAATTCAGCAGAGAAAAATCAGCGGTGAGCGTTTTATTTTCAGATGGAATGACTATCGTCAGCCTGTAACGGCCGGGAAAAAGCAACTGGTTGATTCCGAACGATTCATTGGGCTGGGTAGGGAAATAGCCCGGATCCCTGGGTATTTCCGAATTTTTCGAAAATACCCAGGCACCAGGATCATAACCCCCGCCGAGGGTAATCGAAGCTTCAGGATAAAACACCTGGTTGCGGTCGAGTGCAAGGGTATACGGATCGGTTTTGCCGGCAAAGGATTTCGATAATTTTACGTAATGGGTGGTATCCGAAGGGTCGAATACGGCATAAACCACCGGGACAGGGGGGCCGGGGTCGACTACTTCGATTTCAGTAGAACATCCTGATAGCCAAAATAATACAGTCAATAGGATCAGATTTGGACTGCTATATTTGCCGGCTATGCTCATTTTCTCTGTTTTGCACGGCGAAGATAGACGGGTTTTCTATTTTTGTGCGTTAAAATTATGACATGGCACAAAAACCGCTGATTCTGATATGCAATGATGACGGATACCGGGCGCGTGGTATCAGGGAGCTTACCCAGGTTGCAGCCGGGTTTGGAGAAGTTGTATTGGTTGCCCCGCTCACCGGACAATCGGGGATGTCACATGCCGTGACGCTCAACCATCCGATACGTTTGAAAAAATCGGAAGTGCATGACGGAATCCAGGCCTATGCCTGTTCCGGAACTCCGGCAGATTGTGTTAAGATCGCGCTGAACCAGATCCTCGACCGGAAGCCGGATCTGGTTCTTTCCGGTATCAACCATGGTTCAAATGCGTCTGTCAGCCTTTTTTATTCGGGTACGGTTGCCGCAGCCATTGAAGCATGTATGAACGGCATCCCCGCTGTCGCCTTTTCGGTGGACGACCACTCCCCGGATGCCGATTTCCGTCTTGCCGTTAAACATGCAAGGCCTGTTATCGAAAGCGTACTCCGTGCCGGATTACCCACAGGTACCTGCCTGAATATCAATTTTCCGAGAATCGCTCCGGAGGAGTGCATGGGGATGCGGGTTTGCCGCCAGACAATTGGTGTGTGGAAAGAGGAGTTTGAGAAGAGGACGGATCCGCAAGGGCACGACTATTTCTGGTTGACCGGTGAATTCAGCAACGAAGAGCCGCTTGCTGAGGATACGGATGAATGGGCACTTAAGCACAATTATGGCGCCATTGTTCCCGTTAGTGTCGATGTAACCGATTATGCCGCCCTGGAAGCACTAAGGCTCTGGGCATTCTGAAGCTATTCAACATGAACAGGACGAAACTGAACAGAATGATCACCGGATTGGTTTCGGGATTGCTGGTACCCCTGGCAGCCCTTGTTGCCTATTATTTTGCCCGGTATGGTGATCTCAGTATCGGGGAGTTCCTCACCACCTATAAAAATATGGGCGTATTAACGCACATTATCTCCCTGTCGGTACTTCCCGACCTGCTCATCTTTTTTCTGTTCATCCGGCAGAACATGCTAAAGGCGGCGAGGGGAGTGCTTCTGTCCACCTTTCTGTTTACTTTTTTGGTATTGATAATCCGTTTTTTCTGGCATTAGCCGGGAAATCATGAAGTATTTCCTCATAACCGGAGAACCTTCAGGTGACCAGCATGGTTCAAGCCTGATGAAGGCCATTCTGAGAACAGACCCTGCCGCTGAATTCCGGTTTCTTGGCGGGGATCTCATGGAAAGAGTTGGCGGTATACCGGTGATTCATATTCGCGAGATGGCGTTTATGGGCTTTACCCAAATTATTTTCAGGCTGTTTCGCATCCGAAGAATTTTTGTGACCTGTCGCCGGGCGATTCTTGATTTTAATCCGGATGTTGTAGTTCCGTTGGATTATGGTGGGTTCAACCTGCGTATGATCAAATGGCTCAGCAAGATGAGTTTCCGATCAGTTTACTACATCACCCCGAAGGTATGGGCGTGGATGCCCTCACGCGCTGCAGGCCTGGCCCGATTCACTGAGAAAGCGCTGTGTGTGCTGCCCTTTGAGGAGCCTTTTCTTCGCCTGTACGGGGTTGATGCCCATTATGTGGGCAACCCGGTTTTGGAATATATCATACCAGTATCGAAACAGAACCCCGACGATATCCGGACTGGTCTGGGGATTTCCCCGAAACCGGTTGTGGCCCTGCTGCCGGGAAGCCGAAGGCAGGAGATAACCGGCATGCTGCCTTTAATGGCCCGCGTCGCTGAGAAATTTCCGGATTATCAGTTTATAATCGCCGGCCACGCCAATTTTCCGGAGTCGTTTTACGCGGACCTTACCCAAGGCCGGAATTTGCCGGTCGTTTATGGCAGCACACTCGAACTGCTGAAGGTAGCTTATGCCGCCGTCATCAATTCGGGAACGGCCACGCTGGAAGCAGCCTTGCTCGGAACTCCGCAGGTAGTCTGCTATCGTACCAATACCCTGTCGTACCTGATTGCCCGGGTTCTTATCCGGGTCGACTACATATCCCTGGTAAACCTTATTCTCGGCAAACCCTGCATAAAAGAGCTCATACAGAGAGGATGCAATGACAGGAATGTGGAGCGGGAACTGTCTTCCCTGTTAAACGATGAAGGATACCGGAAGGAAGTGCACCGGGGATACGGGGAACTTGAAACCCTTATAGGTGCCGGCAATGCTTCAGCAACAGCTGCGGCAGTCATCTGCCGGGTAGCCTCAACAGCCCGGCAGGTATGATATTTTTAATACATTTGTAGCTCTCAAAAATTGGCAATTTTATGCTTACCTTGCTTAAACGTGAGATAAACGGATTTTTCAGTTCGCTTACGGGATACATTGTCATCATTGTATTCCTTTTGCTTAACGGACTGTTTCTCTGGGTGTTTCCGGGTGAATTCAATGTGTTGGAAACCGGATATTCCAGTCTGGATCCGATGTTTATCCTGGCACCATGGGTATTTCTTTTTCTTGTTCCGGCAGTTACCATGCGGCTTTTCTCCGATGAGAAACGGACAGGTACCCTTGAACTGCTGCTGAGCAGGCCGCTCCCAGATATAAAGATTATCCTGGCAAAGTACCTCTCCGGCCTGGTGCTCGTGGTGCTGTCAATTCTTCCAACTCTGGTCTATTTTTTTTCCGTAATGTGGCTGGGCGAACCAAAGGGCAATATGGATACCGGTGGTTTCTGGGGGTCCTTCATCGGCCTCTTTTTTCTTGCCGGTGTTTATGTGGCCATTGGCCTTTTTGCCTCTTCAGTGACGGATAATCAGATTGTATCCTTTATCCTCGGTGTTACCGGTTGCTTTGTTTTGTTTCTCGGATTCGATTATGTTTCAAAACTGGGGCTTCCGGGAGGTCTCGAGAATTTCGTCTCCGGTCTGGGGATTTCTTACCACTACAATTCATTGGCAAGGGGAGTGATCGATACCCGCGATATCCTCTATTTCGGATCGGTCATAGCTGTATTCGTTCTTTTCACGAAAGTTGTACTGGAGAGCAGGAAATGGTAGGAGGAAAATCAATGAACAAGAAAAAGGTAAAAAGGCAGAACCTGCTTGAACTTGCATTACTGCTTACCGTGGTGGTCCTGGTGAACCTGGTTGGATATTATGCTTTTCACCGTTTCGACCTGACACAGGAAAAACGATATTCCGTTTCAAAGGGTACCAAGACCTATCTGAAAGAACTCAAAGACATTGTTTATATTAAGGTATATCTGGGCGACGAAAATCTTCCGGCAGGCTTCCGGCGCCTTCAGCAGGCTACACGCGAACTGCTGGATGAATTCAAGGTGTACGGGAAGCAGAATATCGAATTTGAATTTGTAAACCCTTCTGAAAACCCCGACTTAAAGGCCCGCACCGAAGTATATGACGGACTTGTAAAGGATGGATTGCAGTGGTTCAAGATCCAGTCGCAGAAGAACGACGGAACAAGCACCAACCAGGTGATCTTTCCGTCGGCCATCATGACCTATCGCCAGCATGGCCAGGAGTATGAACGGGTGGTGAATTTCTTTCAGGGTTCAACGGCGGGCACCTTTAATGACGGAGACATCAACAAATCGATAGAGACCCTTGAGTATGAGTTTATTACCGGAATCCGGACCGTATCCCGCGAAAACACACCTACAGTCGGATTCATAGAGGGACATGGTGAGCTGGACCAATACCAGGTAGCCCGGTTTGCCAGAGCAGTCGGCGATTTTTATATTGTCAAACGGGTTGCCATCGAGGAACAGATTAGCGCGCTGGATAAGTGCCAGGCGATTGTTATTGCCGATCCGAAGACAAAATATTCCGAGAAAGACAAATTCATAATCGACCAGTTCATCATGCGCGGCGGGAAGGTGCTCTGGCTTGTGGATGCTGTAAAGGTGGATATGAGTCAGCTTGCCAACAGCAACGAAACGATGGGGGAAATCAACAGCGCCGTAAATCTGGGTGATATCATCTACTCGTATGGTGCCCGCATCAATTCGAGCCTGGTACAGGATTACCAATGTGCTGCAATTCCGGTAAATGCTGCTCCCGAAGGTGCGGAGGCTCCTGTCTGGAAGCTTGGGTTCTTTCCATTTTTCCCATTGGTGATGGGCAAGGACGACAACCCGATATCACGGAACATAAACCCGGTAAAATTTGACTTTGTCAGTCCCATTGATACTGTTGGCGAAGATCCCAAAGTGCGCAAATCCGTTTTGCTTGCCACATCAGCAAGAAGCCGCATCATTCGCTCGCCGATCAGGGTCTCCACCGATATCTTTGCCGAGAAGCCCGATCCTTCGAAATTCTCGCTGCAGCACCTGCCGGTGGCTGTGATGATGGAAGGAGAATTCGTGAGTCATTACAAGAACCGGCTGCCGCCCGAATTCCTGAATAATGACGTTCTGAAAATTTTCGATAAAAGCCAGGTGCCAACAAAAATGATCGTTGTGTCAGACGGAGATTGTGCGAGAAACCTGGTCTCGTTCAAGGAAGGTAAGTACATGACCCAGCCGCTGGGATGGGATGCCCCAACAAAAACCACCTACGGAAACCGTGAGTTTCTGCTCAATTGTGTCAATTATCTCATGGATGATTCGGGGGTAATGACACTCCGAAACAGGGAGGTGAGGGTGAGAATGCTCGACCAGGTGAAGATCACCCGTGAAAGGACCTTCTGGAGGCTCTTCAATGTTGGGCTTCCGATTTTCCTGATTATCTGCATGGGTCTGATTTACCTTGTTTTAAGGAAACGTAAGTATTCAAAGTAAAATGAAAAGAAACACCATAATTATTGGTTTGATCGTTGTGCTCGCCGTTATCGCAGTCGTTCTGGTTTCGCGCCGGAGCAGCAGTACCATCAGGCGTGAGCTAAGGGATTTTGCGGTTGAAGACACCGCTTCGGTCGACCGGATCTTCATGGTCCGGAAGGACAACCAGCAAGTGCTCCTGACCCGTGAGGGCGATCACTGGATGGTTAATAATAAGTATGAGGTAAGGCCGGATGCAATCGATATCCTCCTCAAAACGCTGAACCGGCTGCGGGTAAAATCACCGGTCTCCTCGTCAATGCTTGACAATGCGGTTAGAATGCTGGCCACCAGGAACACAAAGGTTGAGGTCTATCGGAAGAACAAGCTTTTGAAAACTATATATGTAGGCGGCCCCACACAGGACCAGATGGGTACTTTTATGATGCTGGAAGGCTCTTCGGCTCCATTCATTGTTCATATCCCCGGATTCATCGGCTATCTGTCAACACGTTTTTTTATCGAGGAACAGGGATGGAAATCGACCGTTATCTACAAGTATAATTTTAACGACATAAAATCAGTGACCATGGTGAATCCGGCCGATGCGGCTTCGTCATACCGGCTTAACAGTGAAGGCCAGAACCGTTTTTCCCTCCAGAGGCCCGACGGAGCTCCGTTTCCGGGAGTGTTGGACACTGTATCGGTAAAGTTTTACCTGAGCCAGTTTGAGCGGGTGAATTTTGAGTTTTTTGCCGACAGCCTTACTGCAAAGGTCAGGGATTCGCTACTTTCATTAACACCATACCGGACACTTCTGCTTGAGGACCGTAACGGAAAGGTTAAGTCACTGAGTGCATGGAAACGCCCCTCATTCGGTAAGCCCGATTCGGATGGAAATCCGCAGGAGTTTGACGGGGAACGCCTCTGGGCGCTTATCGATAAGCAAAAGTGGGTGGTCATCCAGTATTATGTTTTCAACTCCCTCTTCGCCAACCCGCTTGCATTTCTCAAACCGAACCCGTGAGTAAAAAGTTGTTTATAATTTGATCCTCATGCAACTGCGAATCAACTCCTTTTTACTATTTTTAGACGGCAAACCGATATATATTGACTGTTAACCAGTAAATCATTATGAAGTTCATCATCTCCAGTACAGATCTGCTTTCTCACCTTCAGGCAATTAGCCGGGTGATCAGTACAAAGAATACACTACCTATCCTGGATAATTTCTTATTCCAGTTGAATAACAATGTGTTAACGGTAACCGCTTCCGATCTGGAAACGACAATGATCACAAGCCTGGCGATGGAAAATGCCGATGGTACGGGATCTATTGCTATCCCGGCCCGAATCCTTATTGATACGCTTAAGGAGTTCCCCGAACAACCGCTAACCTTCGATATCAACCTGGATTCCCTGGGTGTCGATATCGTATCAGAAAATGGTAAGTTCAGCATCGTTGGCAAGCCCGGAATTGATTTTCCGGTGCTGCAGGGGTTGAAGGAAGACCGCATTACCGAGGTTTCGTTCCCGGCCGATTCACTCAATAAGGGTATTAACAGAACACTTTTCGCAACCGCCGATGATGAGCTGAGGCCCGTAATGAACGGGATTCTGATCGAGCTCCGGCAGGATCACGTCACTTTCGTTTCCTCGGATGCCCACAAACTGGTCCGTTACAGGAGAATGGATATCCGCAGCGTAAAGGACTCTTCCTTCATTCTGCCTAAAAAGCCGGCCAACCTCCTGAAAAACATCCTGCCGCGTGAAGAGAATGAAGTGAACCTCGCTTTTGATGAAAAGAATGCGATTTTCACCCTTTCGGAGTATAAACTGATATGCCGCCTTGTGGAAGGCAATTACCCGGCCTATGAGTCGGTAATACCGAAAAATAACCCGAATAAGGTACTTGTTAACCGCGTGCTGTTCCTTAACACACTCCGCCGGGTCTCGGTATACTCTAATCAGGCAAGCAATCTGGTTAAACTTCAGCTTACCCCGAACCAGCTTGTGGTTTCGGCGCAGGACATCGACTATTCGATCTCCGCCGTTGAAAAGCTGAATTGCCAGTATGGCGGCGACAGCATGGAAATCGGGTTTAAATCCCTGTTTCTTATCGATATCCTGAGCAATATTGTCGGTGAGGAGGTAATAGCCGAACTTGCCGATCCAACAAGGGCCGGAATCCTGGTGCCAAGGGAGGAAGAGTCGGATGACGAAAATCTTCTGATGCTCCTGATGCCCATGATGATCAATACCTGATTATAGCCCCGCTCCGGCGGGGTTCTTTTTTTTAAATGACCAAAAAAACGTATACCGACATGAATCAGGCAGGACTGCCCTTTATCAACATTCAGCTTACCCGGCCGATCGTATTCCTGGACATCGAATCAACCGGACTTAATATCGGAACCGATCGTATCGTGGAACTCGCACTCCTTAAAGTGACGAGCGACGGAACCAAGTCGGGGAAAACCTACCGGGTTAACCCGGAAATGCCGATCCCGCCCGAGGTTACGCTGATTCACGGAATTACCGACAGTGATGTGGCGAATTCGCCAACCTTTCGGATGATTGCCGGCGAGGTTGCTGCCTTGATCAAGGGGTGCGATCTCGGTGGTTACAATTCGGATAAATTCGACATACCCATGCTGGCAGAAGAGTTTGCCAGGGCAGATTTCGATATTGATCTGAAGGAGAACAAATTCGTTGACGTTCAGGCGATTTTCTTTCTGAAAGAGCCCAGGAACCTTTCGGCCGCCTACCGGTTTTACTGCAATAAGGAGCTGACCAATGCCCATTCTGCCATGGCAGATGTTGAGGCCACCTGGGAGGTTCTTCAGGCTCAACTGGAAAAGTATCCCGATCTCGGAAGATCTGTGGAGTCGTTATCCGCTTTGCGGCAAGGCAACAGATTTGTTGATTTTGCCGGCCGGATAGTTCTTGATGACGATGGAAAGGAAGTATTCAATTTCGGGAAGCACAAGGGAAAACGGGTTCTGGATGTTTTTACCCGTGAGGAGTCCTACTACCGCTGGATGATGGACGGCGACTTTCCGGCATATACCAAGAAGGTGATTACCAGGCTTTATCTACAACTTAGAAAATTCTGACCATGAAAATCATTGCAATTGGCCGAAACTACGGGGAACACGCTAAGGAACTCAATAATGCGGTCCCAACCGAACCGATTGTTTTTATGAAACCTGATACTGCCCTTGTCAAGGGCAACAAACCATTCTTTTATCCGGATTTCTCTTCGGATATTCATCACGAACTGGAGATTGTTTATAAAATCAGCAGAGTCGGCAAAAATATTGCCGAGCAGTTCGCCGGGCGTTATTTCGAGGAAGTCACGGTGGGTATTGATTTTACTGCGCGGGATATCCAGCAGAAATCCAAGGAGAAGGGGCACCCCTGGGAAACAGCCAAGGCATTCGACAATTCGGCGCCGGTTGGAATTTTTGTTCCTAAATCAGAATTTGGCGATATCCATAACCTGAATTTCACGCTCTGTCTGAATGACAAAAAAGTGCAGGTGGGTAATACGGCGGATATGATCTTCCCGATAGAATACCTAATCTCCTATATTTCAAGGTTTTTTACTCTGCAGATGGGCGACCTGATATTTACCGGAACACCTGCCGGTGTTGGTCCGGTTAAGCCCGGCGATCACCTTGTTGCAGATATTGAGGGCAGAACATTACTCGATTTCGAGGTAAAATAGGATTAAGCCGAAGCCATTTCGAGTGTTTCGGTAATCAATCTGCACATCTCCATTGCTTCATCATCGGTCATAACGAGTGGCGGTGCAATACGTATGCTGTCCTTGCAAAAGAGGAAATAATCAAAAAGAAGCCCCATCTCCAGGCTGTGAGTGAAGAATCGGGTTACTGTTTCGGGTGAGTCGAGTTTGGCAGCCAGAAGCAATCCCTTACCCCGGATTTCCCTGATCGACGGGTGGCTAAGATTTGCCCGGATCAGTTGTTCCAGTTCTAAAGCCCTTTCAGGCAAGTGATCCCCCAGAATGATTTTCAGTGAGGCCAGCCCGGCGGCACAACTTACAGGATGACCTCCGAATGTTGTTATGTGGCCGAGTACCGGGTGATGTGTTAATGTTTCCATCATTGATGCCGGCGCAATGAAGGCCCCGAGCGGCATTCCACCGCCTAATGCCTTGGCCAACAGAAGAATATCAGGAATAACCCCGTAATCCATAAATGAGAATAACGATCCGGTGCGGCCGAAGCCAGTCTGAATCTCATCAAAAATCAGAACCGCACCGGTCTCCCTGCATCGATTTGAGAGGGCTTTTAGGAATCCGGAGTCCGCGGGTATAATTCCTGCCTCTGCCTGTACGGGTTCGATAATAACCGCCGCTGTATGCTCGGAGATGGCATTCAGGGATGCGGTGTCATTAAACTCCAGAATCCGCACGGAAGGGAGAAGGGGACGGAAGGCAGTCTTGAATTCTTCGCTGCCCATTATACTTAGGGCGCCGTGTGTACTGCCATGGTAGGAGTTACGGAAACTTATAAGTTCAGTGCGTCCGGTGCACCGTTTGGCCAGTTTGAGGGCACCCTCCACCGCCTCCGACCCGGAACTCACAAAATAGACCTGATTGAGGTGCGCCGGAAGGTTCTTTACCAGCTCGATAGCCAGCATAACCTGCGGCGACTGCACCAGTTCCCCGTAAACCATCGTGTGCATGTACGCTCCTGCCTGGTCCCTGACGGCCGAAATTATTCGTGGATCTCCGTGACCGACATTGTTTACGGAAAACCCGCTGATGAGGTCGAGATACTTTCTGCCGGCAGGATCATAGAGATAACATCCTTTGGCTCTGGCAATTTCGAGACCGATCGGGTAGGGTGAAGTTTGTCCCAGATACCGAAGGAATAATTCTTTCGAACCATCCATCGGTTTAGTGCGACATCAGGTTCAGGCTGGCGAGCAGCTGGTCGCGGTAGGATTTTCCGACCGGCACCTCTTGCTCCATGGCATGATCCTTAATAATCAGACTGTTCCTTTTTATGGTGTCAATCTTGTTCAGGTTAACGATATGAGAACGGTGAACCTGAAGGAACTGGTCGGGTGGCAATTTCTGAAGTATGGCTTTCAGGGTAAAATGAACGGTAAGTTTTTCCTTTAGTGTTATCACGAGGACATAATTCTCGAGGGACTCGATCCAGACGATGTCGTCATAGCTCAGCTTGATCAGGCTATGGCCTTTCTTCACAAAAATGTCATTCTGGATTTTCTGTACGTTATTCTGCCTGCGCCAGTGGGAATAAGCCTTTGAAACCGCTTTATAAAAGCGGGCGTAGGTGATGGGCTTCAGGATATAATCGGTTACATCATATTGAAAAGCTTCGAGTGCATATTTTTCCTGAGCCGAAAGGATGATGACAACCGGCTTTTCTTCGAGTGTGCGAAGGTATTCCATCCCCGACATTTCAGGAAGCTCAATATCAAGCAATACGAGATCAACCTTGACGTTGAGACTCATGTCATTTATTGCTTCGACGGCACTGCCGTATGAACCGACCAAATTGAGCATTCTTGTTTTGTGCACAAAGATTTCCACAAGCTTGCGGGATTCATCGTAGTCCTCGATGATGATGCAATTCATAGGTTTGATGGCCATGGGTCTTTGTTTTGATTATCAAATATAAATCTTTTTTCAAGCAGATCAGAATTCTTGATGCTTTTTCGCAGCCATTCGAGGACCAGCACTTTTTGCTCCTCCTTAGTGAGTTCCCATGGCAAACCGGATTTTTTAAGACTGTTCACCAGGCTATACATAGTAATTGCGGCAGAGACCGAGATGTTAAAGCTTTCGGTAAACCCTGACATCGGGATCCGGATGAACTCATCGGAGAGGCTGAGTGCCTGTTGCGATAACCCTTTGAGCTCTGTTCCGAAGAGCAGGGCGACTTTTCCGCTTTTCAGGTCGAAATCATCCAGTGTGACGTCGCGCGTATGAGGCGTTGTGGCGACGATCCGGTATCCTTTCATCTTTAAGTCCATGATTGCGGTTGTGGTGGCCTCCTCCTGGCCGCTGTATTTCTTGATGTTCAGCCACTGGGCCGAACCGAGTTCCACATCGGGGTTTAATTTATAGCGGTTCCGCCGCTCAATAACATGGACATCCTGAATACCCAGGCAATCACACGTTCGGAGTACGGCGCTGGCATTTTGTGGCTGGAAAATATCCTCCAGGACAGGAGTGATAAACCGTGTGCGGTTTGAGGCTACCTTTTTAAATAGTTCAAACCGCTTTTCGGTTGCAAACTGGGAAAAGAAATGTATCAGTTTATCCATAAAAAAAAAGGGAGTGACCAGCACTCCCTTGAAAATAAGATATCCCGGTTATTTTACCTTTCCGGTGAGTTCTGTTCCGGCTTTGAACTTAACCACTTTTTTAGCGGCAATTTTAATGGGAGCGCCAGTCTGCGGGTTGCGACCGGTACGAGCATTACGGGCTGAAACGGAGAATGAACCGAATCCGACCAACGAGACACGTCCGCCACTTTTCAGTGTAGCAGCCGTAGACTTTACGAAAGCATCCAAGGCCCGTTTGGCATCGGCTTTAGTGAGATTTGCATCCTTTGCAATTGCATCGATCAATTGTGCTTTGTTCATAAAAATAGTTTTTACGGGTTAGTGAATAGTTGCAATGATATACAAAATTAGACGATTCTTGATCCTAAGCAAATTCGGATGCTCTTTTTTTTGATAATCAGTTGAAAAAAGGGAGCCTTAACGGGAATTCAGGTAAAACAGGGGGTTAATTTGCCGGAGGTTTCAGGAAATCAATAAAGATTTTTACTTTTGCGGCATGGAGAAATGGCAGAGTGGTCGATCGCGGCGGTCTTGAAAACCGTTGTGCCTGCGAGGGCACCGGGGGTTCGAATCCCTCTTTCTCCGCTGTAATAAAAAAAAGGCCGGGCAAACGCCCGGCCTTTTTATGTAAATAAACTGGGATTATTTGGTATCCCAGAATACTTTGTTGTTCAGATCCGACTGAGCTTTTACAGCATCGTAATTAGCTCCGTTGAGGTCTTTTTCAGTCACAGGATAGAGCCACCTACCGGCGGAACTTTCTGCTGGCTGGTAGGATCTTCCGGGAAAACGAAAGCCGGCTTGTCGAGCCTGCGGTATTCAGCCCATGTCTGCGGCATCTGAGCAAGACCGGTGTTCAGCCATTTTTGGGTGGCGATCAGGTTGATCTTGTCGGAATTGGCAGCCCAGCTGACACCAGCGGCGGCTTTGTAAGCAGCGATTTCACCAGCTGCCGGGCGCGGGGTCGGGGTACGGAAGTCAGCTGTTGCGTTGATGCTGTACCACATGTCGATCGACTGGTCGATACCGGTTTCATAAGCTGCTTTGGCGTCACCGGTGGCAAATCCCCTCTGGATGGCTTCAGCCTTTATGAAACTTACTTCAGCAGCAGTGAAGATAAAGCCTGGGAAGTAGTTGTTCTGAGTAAATGAAGCCGTATCATACCTGGAAATCAACCGGTCGGTCAGTTTCTGGTTCTGCACGGTTGCATTTTCAGAAGGATTCAGGCCTACATAGTCACCATCTTTATTCGGATCGAATGTGATCACGAGGCGCGGATCGCTGTTGTCAACCATGTTCTTAACCATGGTATACGGAGCGATGTCGTACTGTCCCCATGTTTCCATTGCGGAGCGAATGCTTTCACCAGCCCAGAGGTCCGGACCCGGTTCATCAAGCATCGTTGCTTCGCTGTTGGATTCAATCACCGGGTACTTCGAAGGATTGCCAAGGATCTCACCGATTTCAGCAGTCGGCATTACGTCTGATGCACGCATCAGCAGCCTCAGGCGAAGTGAATTGCAATACTTCTGCCACATGACAATGTTTCCATGGTTCAGGAAGTCCTTGGTTTTGAAGAGGCCAGCATAGAATGCCGGGACCGAAATAGTTGCCAGGTCATCTGCCATCGTCTTCAGGTCGGCCAACAAGGTGGTATAGATAGTTTTTGCATCGTCGTATTTCGGCAGGGCCTCATCGAGGTTGCCGATCTGACGGACTTTTCCGGCTTCCGTCCAAGGAATGTCACCGAAAAGGTCAACGGTCTGCTGGGTCTGGTCGTAGAAGAAGATCTTCGCGGCAATCATGAAGATTTTGTATTCTTCCTGTGCGGAAGCTTCCAACTTGCTGTAAAGATTTTCCATAACGCGGTACTGGGTTACGGTGCCATAATACACATTCCATCTCCAGTCCATGGCAGCTGCCGGCGGGATAAACTGGTCCTTTGAATTGACCCAACCCATTGTGTGGGTGTAGTGCCCGAGTGTGGGCTGCTCGACAACGAAGAACCTCCAGTACCAGGGTAATACAACCTCATTGGCACTCATGAGCACTCCTGTGAGGAAATTCTCGACAGAAGCGGTAGAGGACTGGCCCGGATTCGGATACAGGTCTTCCAGATCACCTTTCTTACAGCTGTTGAATACAAGAGCCAGAGAGGCAAAGGCCACTAATATGATAGATACTCTTTTTTTCATATTTCTAAATATTTATTCGTTATTAGAAACTAGCGCGGATTGAGAAACCGAGGCTTCTTGTAGCAGCAGTTGATCCGTTAACGATGGCCTGATTGACCCAGCTGGATCCGAGGTTCGTTTCAGCATCAAACTCCTTCATGGTGCGGTAGATGTAGAACAGGTTGCTGCCTACGAGGGCGATTCTCAGACCGCTGCAGCCAATCTTTTTGGCTACGCTGGTCGGCAGTGAGTAACCGATCGACAGTTCCCTGAACTTGATGTAGTCATTGTTGACCACGGCGTCATCGTAACGGCTGTAGGGAATACCCCAGGCCGGGTTGGCACCCCATGTATAGGTATTGAGGTAATAGGAAGCTGCGTCAACGATAACATCATTGGTTGTTCCGTCGGGTTTTACGCCAGGCAGAATAACACCGTCGTTCCATAGTTTTTTCCCGGAAGGCGCTGCAGTGGCTGCAATTTTCTTGCCTGCGTCATCAATATAATAGGATGCACCACCGTGTTCGGCATCTCTGTACTGCAGGGTTTCTTCAAACATACCGCCACCTTTCATGTACTGGCGTGCGATTGACATAACCTGGCTACCGAAGTTGAAGTCGATGGTGAAGTCAACGAAGAAGTTTTTGAATTCAACGTAGTTTCCAATACCACCAACGATATCAGGAGTAACGTTACCAACCTTTTTCATTTCGGTAAAATCGATCTGGTACAATCCGTCAACCGGATCAACGATCATGTTGCCGTTCGCGTCAACTTTCGGGAGGTAGCAAAGGATGTCACCCATCGGCTGGCCCGGTTCTGAAACAATCAGTGCGGCACCGGCGTCGATGTTGGCATGGGTAAGGCGGTCAACACCTTCCATCAGGCTGACAACTTCGTTGCGGTTTTTCGAGAAGTTGGTGCGGATATCCCAGCGGAAATCTTTGGTTTGAACCGGAGTGCCATAAATGGATGCTTCAACCCCGACGTTTTTCAATTCGCCGATGTTGGTGAGCATGCTGCTGGCACCCACGGTGGTCGGTACCGATAACCAGAGGATCTGGTCAACGATGCGGTTGCTGTAGAAGTTGGCTTCGAGGCCCAAACGGTTGCCGAAGAATTTCATCTCGGTACCTGCTTCAAACTCGTGCTTCTCTTCAGGCCTGATCATGTCGTTTCCGTAGCTGCCCGAAACCGTGTTGTATACGATCCCGTTAACAGTACCCTGGTTGTATGCGTTGCTTGCGGCATACATTGGAGGAGCGTTACCTACGATACCCCAACCTATGCGAACCTTGCCATAATCAAAGAAACCTGGCATTGTAAATGCGTCGGAGAAAATGAAGCTGGCGTTAACCGAAGGATAGAAGAAGGTGTTGCTTCCCGGAGGCAATGTGGAAGAGGATTCCCTGCGGCCGGTAAATTCAATGAAAGCATAATCCTTAAAGCTGACAGCTGCGGTTCCGAAGAATGCATACTTGAGCAGTTCATTGTAGTCAGCGCTTCCGTTCGACTGGTTCTTGTTGACAGAAGCATTCAGGTGGAACCAGTTTTCGGTTGACAGACCGTTTACTGTCCAGGCACCGGTAGCCTTATAGGACTCCCGCCTGGTGTTGAAACCTGCATTGACAACAAGACCGATATCATCGGTGAGTTTCTTGTCCAGGGTGAGAATACCGTCACCATACATGGTAGAGAACCAAGTGTTGCTGAGGCTGAAACTGCCGGAGTTGCCGAGACTGATCGGAACTGAGTTGGGGTCACGGTTTTCTATGCGGATAGCAGTGAAATCGTTGGCAACTCTTCCCCTGAAGGTCAGTCCGGGAAGGATTGTCCAGGTAGCGGTGGCATTGGAAATCAGACGATCCTGATATTCATCGTTGCTGGTTTTGAGCGTCCTCCAGAAGAAGTCGAGAAGGTCATAAGCCCGCATGCGGATATTCAGGTTTTCATCGGGTGTAGCGCTCGGCTGGCCGGCGGTACGGAAATAGTATCCCTTGCTGGTCTGATAGTTGTCGAGGTACCACTGTGCATCGTCGAACCTGCTGAGGAAACCGCCATAGTTATTGGTAATGCGGCTGATGAGGTACGGACGGTTATGGGTAAACTGGTTGATGTAGTTCACGCCAAGGTCAACTTTCAGATTCTTGTGCAGATTAAGGGTTGAGGTCAGGTTAAAGGTGTTCTTGTTGTGCTGCCCACCACGCTGTGTGCCTTTGTAATCCAGGCGGGTGTAGGAGAAACGAACATTACCCCAGTCACCGGCTTTGTTCACAGCCACGTTAGCGGTGGAGTTGAAACCGGTCTGGAACAGGTTTTTCCAGTTGTCGGGCTGAGCAACATAGGGATGAATCTTGTTGTCCCATCCGATAACCGGCTGTCCGTCGAATTTCGGGCCGAACTGTGCATAGGAGCGATAGATCGGGCGGCGGATTTTCTGACCTTCAACGGTTTCATAGAGCCATCCATCCTGATCGGCGCCAAAGCTGGCGACGTTGGTTCCAAGGTCATAACCCGGGCCGTATTCGTTCTGGAACGGCGGCAGGAAAGCCGGGGTTTCACTCAGGTAGGTGTAGTTGGCTTCAACGCCGAGGCCCTGTTTGGTTGAACCCTTTTTGGTTGTGATAACCACAACGCCGTTGGCAGCTTCCGAACCATAGAGAGCCGATGCCGAAGCACCTTTCAGTACGGTAAGGTTTTCAATGTCCTGCGGGTTGATGTCGATGAGGCCGTTTCCACGGATCCTCTGGTCGCCCCAGTAACCGGCATCGTTGGCCGAGCCGTTACGGATAGGAACACCGTCAACGATAATCAGCGGCTGATTGCTGAAGTTGATGGAGTTCATACCCCTGATGTTGATGTTGACAGCACTGGTTGCACCACCGGCAGCGGTTGAGATCCTGACGCCAGAAGCCTTACCGTACATAGCAGAACCGAAGTTCGGCGAACCGACTTTGGTAATGTCTTTTGCATCGATCTTGCTCACGGCGTATCCCAGCGCTTTCTGGGAACGGCGGATACCGAGGGCGGTTACAACCACCTCGTTTAATTCAGTGGCTGATGGCATCAGCGCCACATTAATCGTGGTTGAATTACCCACTGCCACTTCCTGGGGGGCATAGCCCAGGAAGGAGTACACCAGGACACTTCCCTTGTTAACGGAAAGGGAATAGTTCCCGCTTCCGTCAGTTGAAGTACCTGTTCCTGATCCTTTCACTGCAACGTTAACTCCTGGCAGAGCGTCATTATTTGACCCGTCGGTCACTTTGCCGCTCACCCTGAGTTGCTGTGCATAAACGCTTGCGAACATAAAGAATGCCGTCACCGCGAAGGTGAAGCACCTCTTCAAGCTAAGTCTGCTACTCATAGGAAATTAGTATTTGGTTAAACAAAAAATGATAAACAATTGTTAATATGTTGGTTGGGATTAAGAGGATCCTATTTTGAGGAAAATGCAACACTTGGGCTCGATTTAGTACTAGTTTCAGAGAAAAGGCAAATATAGAACGAATTTGAGATTTTCAAGAAGAGATTGTGAATTTTCAATCACCACCAAAACCATAGTGACAGTCAGGTTCCTCTAAGCTCAAAAGTTTTTGACGCGCCGTTTTTGGCCGCTTTAAAAGTCTTTAAAAACCAGCGGTAAGCTAATCCTTGAATTTCAGTAAAAAAAAGAGGCTGCCCGGAAAGGCAGCCTCTTCTTTATTAGACTGATTCGCAAAGAATCATTGCGTTTACTTCATGAACCAGGGCTTCACGGTTGGTGTGTCAGAACCACCGGTTACAGCTGACCAGTTGTCGAAGTTACCGTCAATTTCACTCTGCGGATAGGTAAGACGGAAGAAGTTATAGCCGGGGCTTACTGTCAGCAAGGTGACGCTGGGGGTGGCATAAGCTGTTCTGCGGGCCAGTGTCCATGCTTCCAGCGGCTGATGGAACAGTTCAATCCAGTGCTGTTTGTAGATCTGTTTCAGAGCAGTGGCTGCATCCGAGGAAAAAGCAACCTGCGGATTATTCATCAGGGTCGACATCTCTTCACTTGAAGGTGTGGCAGCTGGCTTGTTTACAGCCCAAATGCCGGATCCGTTGGCTGTTTTAAACCAGAACTTAACAGATTCAGTAATACCTGCTTCGTAGTTTGATTTTGCCGTGGCAGGATTGGCACCTACACCACCGATTCCCCTGTTGTAAATCTCAGCTTTAAGAAAACTGACCTCAGCACCACTGATGAATACCTGCGGGAAGGTCTTGTCATCAAGGTAGTAGAAATTCAGGGGCGAATAACGCCATGATGCGCCAACCGGATAATAGGTTGTCAAACGCTGTTCACTGTAGGGGGCATTTACACCCTCATTACCAACTTCGGTAGGTGTATCATTGGACGGAACCTGCGGGAAAGGCACCCACTCGCCGAAAGCGTTTGGTTCAAAGAAAATTTTGCACCTCGGGTCGAAAATACCGGAACCGTCTTTTTCATTTGAGCTCGACATTGAGTTCCACATGGTGGTTCCCATACTTACATAACCGGCGTTGCCACCGATGAGCCTGTTGTTGAAAAAGTCGGAAATGGTAGCCGGATACAAGCCGTAATACTCATCCGGTTGCAGCAAGGGTTTAGCAAGGGCTTCAGCAATTATCGTATTGGCATCGGCGGATGCCTTCTCCACTAAAACCATTGCATACCTTAAACGCAGGGAGTTAGCAAGCTTGATCCATTTGGAGATGTCGTTTGCAAAGATCGTTTCAGCGGCTCCAAGGGAAACCTGGGTACTGCTGACCGCCATATTATCAATTGCCCATTTCAGTTCGGCCAAGGCAGCTTTGATAACCGATTCCTGACTGTCATATTTCGGACGGAAAAACTCTGATGAAACGAAGCCCTTACCGGCATCCGTATAGGGCATATCCCCATACATCATGGTGAGCTTTAACGTTTTGTAAGCCATCAGAACTTTAGCCATTCCTTTTACGTTTGTCATATTTGCGGCATTGGCATCCGCATCGATCATTTCCTCCAGTTTCCTGTAGTTCGCCAAAGCGCGGTAATAATTGTTCCATCCATTTGCCGTAAAATTGTCAAGCCTGAATCCACCGGCAGCATACATTGCGGCAAGTTGGGTGTTCTGGTAAATCCAGCAGCTGTAAAGAATTACGGGCGCGTCGGCCATACTGGCAGTAATGCCATTGAAAAGTGCCGGGATCGTGGCCGTATATACCTTATTATCCCACGATTTGTTTATGTCACCAAAGTCCTTTTCGCACGAGGAAAAGACGAGCGCGATCATCAGTGCGGAAAAGAGAAGTGATATTGGGCGATGCTTAATTAGTTTCATAACCGTATGATTTTTTTATAGATTAAAACTTAGCCTTGATAGAGAATCCCAGCGATCTGAAACTCGGATAGGCCGACCATTGCAAACCCTGAGCGTTGCCTGTTCCGTTGATAGCTTCCGGATTCAGGTGATCAGGTAATGAGGAGTACAGGTAGAAAAGGTTCCTTCCGTAAACCGACAGTGACAATCCCTGGAAGACTTTTGTCTTTCCAATGACTTTTGAAGGGATATCATAGGTAAGAGCCAGTTCCCTGACTTTTGCCCAGGTATTCTCAAATACTGATAAGCTGCGGGGCCTGTTGAGGTGTGACCAGCCGGCGTATTGGTTGCCATATTTGTAAAGATAGTGCACCACGCGGTCGTTTTCTTTACCATCGGTAATGTTGTACCCATCGAGGATTACACCATGGTTGGCTGTGGATCCGTCGGGATAGGTGTAGGGAAGACCGCCACCATTCCGCTCAGGGAGTGTTTCGGGAAGAAGACCGCTGCCCATTGCCGTAGCATGGTCGACGGAATAAATGTCACCGCCCACTTTGAAATCAATAAGGGCATAGAGGGAGAAACCTTTGAACCGGAGGCTGTTTCCAAAACCGCCAGTAAACAGCGGGGCAGCGTTTCAGATTAAAATCTGTTCGTTGGTGATCAGGTATTCAGCTCCAACAACATTGCCCTTTGAGTCAACAATGTTTTTGATCTGCTTGCGGCCCTGGTCATCCAGAAGGAAGTCGGTTCCATAAATTGCACCATACTTCTCGCCCGGGGCTACTTTCATAACCACACCAAGATTACCGAAAACATCTCCCAGCCATTGTTCTTTCACGCCGGGAGCCAGTTCTTCGATGAAGTTGTTGTTTTTGGCAAAGTTCAGGGTCATGTTCCACATAAACTTATCGGAAAGTACAGGAGTACCATTCAAGATAACTTCGATCCCTTTGTTTCTCAGTTTACCGGAGTTGAATGACACCAAAGTGGCGCCGGAGGAAGCGGGAAGTGCAGCCTGAAGGATCTGGTTGGCCGAAAGGATGTTGTAATAGGTGAAGTCGAGGTTCAAACGGTCATCGAAGAAACCGAGGTTCAAACCGGCTTCCACCGATACGGATGTCTGGAATTGCAAAGCATACGGGGGAATGGTTGACGGAAGATAGTTTGTGGGCTGACCTCCGAATTTACCAACATCGTACGTATTATCAAGCTGGTATGGCTGTGCTCCGTTTGCACTTTTCCCATAGGCAAGTCTCAATTTACCATAGGACAGGGCTTTTTTGCTAATATCAAAGGCCTCGGAGAAGACGAATGCAGCACTGGCTGATGGATAGAATGTGGAATTGTTGTCCTTCGGAAGAGTGGATGTAGCATCCTGTCTGCCGGTGAGGTCAAGGAAAATGACGTTGTTGTAGCTCAGGTTAATCATTCCCAGGGCAGAGACTGACTGGATATCATAGCGGCTTTCGCTCATGCCGGTCTGTTCCCTGTTGACCCAGTTTCCTAAGGAATATACGCCCGGTACAGCGAAGCGGCTCCAGTTTGAACCACTGACACCAACTGAGTTTGTGGAGAAACTGTTGTACATGGCAGATACACTTGCATTAAGTCCGCCAAGCAGGAAGTTGTCCTTATGAGCCGTTACCATGACGTCGGTGTTGAATACCCGGTCACGGCTGATTGATTTGGAGAAAGAACCGCCGCTGACCTTGTCGCGATTGGTTGTGGTGTTGGTTGATTCAAACCGGGTGCTGACGATGTTTGCCGATGTTCTGACAAAAGCATTGAGCCATGGTGTGATTTCAGCATTCAGTTTAAAGGTGGTCAGGAATTCATCCCTGCTCAGGCGCTGATTGTGTTCATAAACAGCCCAGAACATATCGCGGCTGTATTCATTGTAAGGATAAGCTCCCGGGAATTCGTTCTTGGATCCGTCTTCATTCTTGTACATGGTTTTTTCAAGAGGGATATATTCCCTTGACATCCCATAGATCATGAATTTCGACCACGAATTGTTCGTACCCAGTTCAGGTGCATTCAAACGTGAATTCTGGTTATAGGCAGCAGAAAGTTCGGCGGAGAACACTTTTGAGATCTTGTAGTTTGAACCCAGTGAGAAGTTCTTGCTGCTGTTGTTGACGTTAGGAACAGGCTGTGTGCCGTTTGTTACCGAGGCGGCCATACGGACACTGCCAAAATCGTTGGCTGCCGAGAAGGCCAGGTTATGTGTGTTCACGTTACCGGTCTGGAACATATACTCCCGGTTGTTGGGCTGCGGAGCGTAAGGCCTTACCTGACCATCCCACCATAATGCAGGTGTTCCGTCGAGTTTCGGACCCCATGAGGATCCTGCACCATACCAGCTGAATTGATCCCAGGTATTTCGTCCGTCAGGAATAGGACCGTGTGATCCTTCGATGCCGGTTCCGCCTACGGCTAACTTGTTACCGCCGTTGGCCTGCCAGCTTCCCGGATACAGGGTGGGCACATAATATTGACCGGTTGCGGTTTTAGGTAAGCTTTGATTCGCTGAGAAGAGGGCGCCGGAAAATCCGATACCATATTCATTCTGAACATCAAGGTAACGGTATGCAGTGCTGTACGTGCTCGATAAACCGTATTCAACGCCGATACCCTTTTTGGCCATACCTTTTTTGGAGGTGATCAGGATGACACCGTTTGCACCTTTGGCGCCGTAGAGTGCTGCAGCGTTGGGGCCTTTCAGTACGGAAACGGTTTCAACGTTGTCCATGTTCATGTAGCTCAAATAGTTACCCCAGTCCTGATAACCGCCTAAGCTGTTCTCAGTATTGGATTGAGGCAATGATTTGTTTTCCAGGATGGCGCCGTCGATTACAATCAAAGGCTGGTTGTTGCCAAACAGACTGTTGTTACCCCTGATTGTGATACGGGAGGAAGCGTTGGTCAAGCCGTTTGCAGTGCTGATATTCAAGCCGGCCACCTTGCCCATCAGCCCCTGGGCGATGTCGACCGGGGCAAGTTCGGTGATTTCTTCGGCTTTAATCTGCTGTACCGCAAAACCGACCGATCTTTTGTCTCTTTTCACACCGAGAGCCGTGACAACAACCTCATTGAGTTGCGTTGAGCTCATAACGAGTGTAACATTGATAGTTGCTTCAGTGACGGTGATTTCCTGGGGCGCATATCCCAGAAACGAGAACACCAGTACACTTCCCCTGTTCACGGAAATGGAATAATTACCGTTTCCGTCGGTAGAGGTACCCGTTCCAACACCTTTAACTGCCACGTTAACCCCAGGAAGCGATTCGTTGGTGGACCCGTCGGTCACCTTGCCGCTAACCTTAAGTTGCTGAGCAATGGAGGTTGCAAACATAAAGAAGGCCAATAGCAGCAAAGTGCCGTACCTCTTTAATCTAAGTTGTTTACTCATAGGAAATTAGTATTTGGTTAAACGAAAAATAAACGTTGTTTTGGAGATTTCATCCTAAAGGACATCGCATGCTACATAGTGGGCAAAGGTTTCAAAAAAGCCTATTTCAAATATAGATAAATTATTCAGAAACGGTAATTCTAAATCTTTTTTTCAATCGATTGATTTGAGGTTCCGCAATTCAATCTGTCATACATTTTTCTTGTATTTCAGGTATTTTGCGTCGTAAAAGGAGGTTTTTTCGGGATTCGGGGAATAATGGAGGTCGAAACCCTGTTCCATGGCCTCCATAGCCACACCAACATTCGGATAAATCCCGGCCACAGTTGCGGCAAACATGGCTGCTCCAAGGGCGCATGCCTGTCCTGAAGCGGCAACGTTGATTTCACGATTCATCACATCAGCGAGCGTTTGCATCACAAAGGGTGATTTTCGTGCCACTCCGCCGATGGCGATAACCTCACGGATCGGAATACCTTCCTCTGCGAACCGCTCTGCAATGGCCCTGCTTCCAAATGCGGTAGCCTCAACAAGCGCTTTGAAAAGGCTGGGCGCATCAGTACCCAGGGTAAGGCCGGAAATGGTAGCGGTAAGGGATTGGTCGGCATCGGGGGTCCTTCTGCCGTTGAACCAGTCGGTAGCCAATGGGATGGTCTCATCATCAGGAAGCAGTTTTGCCTCTTCCGACAGGCGATCAAGCAGGATGTCCGAAATCTTTTCTCTTTCACCAGGATCGCTAATAAACTGCAATGGCCACGAAAGCAGGTTCTTAAACCACGCAAAAACATCTCCGAATGCGGATTGACCGGCTTCAAGTCCCACCATTCCCGGAATGATTGATCCGTCAACCTGGCCACAGATACCTTTGACAAGTTTGCCTTCCATTTCCTGACTGCCGGCCACAAGCATATCGCACGTTGAAGTGCCCATCACACGCAGCAACGCCTTGGGCCTGATACCCCCGCCAACTGCTCCCATATGGGCATCAAAGGCTCCGGCGCCAATAGCTATTGAGCCGGTAAGCCCCAGCTTTTCCGACCATTCTGGTGTGAGATAGCCAACTCTGTAATCAGCAGGCTGTGTTTCCCTGTAAAGTCGCTCCCTGTAACCGGACAAAAGCGGATCCAGCTTTGAGAGGAATTCTTCAGACGGAAGCCCGCCAAATTCTTCATGCCACATGGCCTTGTGGCCTGCAGCACAGCGGCTCCTGACCATCGTCAGCGGATCTGTTTTGCCGGCCAGAATTGCCGGCATCCAGTCGCAATGCTCGACCCACGAGAAGGCTGCTTTTCTGACCGACTCATCTGCGCGCAGAACATGAAGTATTTTGGCCCAGACCCACTCACTTGAATAAATGCCTCCTTCATACATGGAGTAGTCGATCGGCCATTCGGAGCAAAGCCGGTTGATCTCATCTGCTTCATCGATTGCAGTGTGATCCTTCCAAAGGATAAACATGGCGTTCGGGTTTTCAGCAAATTCAGGAAGCATGGCCAGCGGGGTGCCCATCCGGTCGACAAAAACAGGTGTGGAGCCTGTCGTATCGAATGATATTCCTGCGATACTTCCGGCGGTGCCGGCCGGCGCTGCTTTAACCGCCTCCTTGACAACGGCAGTCATGGAATCGAGATAGTCCTGCGGGTGCTGGCGATATTGATTGTTCCGGGGATTGCAGTAAAGATTCTTTTTCCATCTGGGATACCAGGCTACCGCACTCGAAATTTCTGTTCCATTTGCCGGATCAACAATTACCGACCGTACCGAATCAGTTCCGAAGTCAAGGCCAATTACATATTTTTCCATGGGTATATTATTAAATGTTAAAAATACACTTTCTGATATCATAGGGAATAGGTGTTAAAAAATAATTGGGTTGCAGATTCCTTTTGAACGGTGTACTTTTAAGCCGATAAACTAAAATCCATTACAATGAAAGGCCAGTTTGACCGACGATCATTTTTGCGCATTTCAGCGCTTACCGGTGCGTTTATGGGCATTCCTAACCTGCTCAGCGCCAAAGATTCACCTGATATTGAAGAATTGATTGACCGAATCGCCCAGGCTCCGGCCAGCACAGGTAAATCAGTTATCGGTTTAACGGTTCCGCCGATAAAGCAGGTGAGGGTAGGGATCATAGGTCTCGGTAACCGGGGATCGGGAATGACAATGCTCGTGGATGCCCTTTGTCCGGACAAAGCTAAAATAGTAGCAATCTGTGATGTTCAGGAGCGGTATGCAAACCGCACCCTTGAGGCACTTAAGAAGAGAGGACAGACACCGGCAGTGTATGCCGGAAAGGAAGACGGATGGAAGGAACTCGTTGCCCGTGATGATCTGGACCTGGTCTTTATTTTCACGCATTGGGATCTGCATGTGCCGATGGCTGTGGAAGCCATGCGCAAAGGGAAGCACGTTGCCATTGAGGTGCCCGCCGCGATAACACTTGAAGAGTGCTGGCAGGTAGTGAAAACAGCTGAGGAGACCCAGCGAAACTGCATGATGCTCGAGAATTGCTGCTATGGTGAAGAGGAGCTCTGGCTGCTCAATATGTCGAGAAAAGGAGTGTTCGGCACCCTTACATACGGAGAAGCAGCTTATATCCACAATCTTCGGTCAATGCTGTTTGATGATTCCTATTACAAAAAGTGGAGGATCAGGCACAATCTTGCCCATGATGCCAATATCTATCCGACGCACGGACTTGGCCCGGTTACCCAGTATATGCAGATCGACCGCGGTGACCGCATGGAATTTCTCGTGTCCCAAAGTTCGCTTCAGGCTTCCTATACAGAGTATTCGAAGACAGTCAATCCGGATAATGAGTTTTACAACAGAACAGATTTCAAGCATGGTGACATGAATACCTGCCTCATAAAGACGAACAAAGGCAGAATGATTCAGCTGTACCACGATATCGTAACCCCAAGGCCCTATTCACGAAAAAATTCGCTTGCCGGCACCAAGGCTTATCATGAAGGTTATCCCAGCAGGCTCTGCATCGGGGATAAAGGCCACGACTGGCTAAAGACGGAAGATTACAACAAGTACAAGGCTGAGTACAATCACCCGATCTGGACTAAGCTAAAGGCTGAGATCACGAAATACGGAGGTCACGGAGGTATGGACTTTGTTGAGATTTATCGGCTTATTGATAACCTTAATCGCGGCGTCCAGCTCGATATGGATGTTTATGATCTGGCATCCTGGTGTGTTGTTACCCCGCTTTCTGAGATTTCCGTTGAATTGGGGTCGGTACCGGTTAAGTTTCCCGATTTCACCGGTGGTCGATGGAAAGAGGAGCGAGAACTCCAGATTCTTATTGATTAACAGTGACGGTGGTTAGTTGAGACGTTTATAAACGTCTCTGCATCAGGCAAGAGCTTCACGGAAGGTGACCAGCTCTTGCCTTTTTTCGTCCCACAGCCGAAGGCGGAGCGATTTCATACTGCCCCAGAACGATATCGGGCTTATGCCCTGGAAGATTTCATTTTCCCGGTGGCATTGCTCAAGCTTGTAATTTGGAATACGGGCGCTGAGGTGGTGTACATGGTGGAATCCGATATTACCCGAAAACCATTGCAGAAGTCGGGGAAGTTTATAAAACGAAGAGCCCTGAAGCGCTACCGTTTCATAATCCCACTTCTCGCTGCGGTACCAGTGAACATCCCGGAACTGGTGCTGGACATAAAACAACCAGACACCCCATACTGAAGCCAGATAGAAGACCGGAAGCTGAATCAGGAGGATGGTCCTGAAGCCGAGAAGCAATCCGGTTACGGTCAGCAGGATCAACAGGGTAATATTGGTTAATACGATTCCCCAGTTCTCCCTGGTTTGAAGGCTCTTTCGCGTAATCCGATTTTGCAGTATGAAAATCAGGGGTGCAGCAATGAGAAACATCACGACCGGATTCCGGTAAACTCTGTAATAAAATCTTGCGAAAGGTTTGGATGCCTTGAATTCTTCAACCGTCAGGGTTTTTACATCACCTACGCCCCGCTTGTCGAGGTTGCCGACAGTGGCGTGGTGCTTGTTGTGGCTGCGGTGCCAGGAGTGGTACGGCGTAAAGGTGAAAAGTCCTAGAATAAAGCCAATCCCGGAGTTCCATTTGTCGGATTTGAAAAATGATTTATGCCCGCAGTCGTGAAAGATGATGAAGATGCGGACCATAAATCCGGCTGCCGGAACGGCGAGAGCCAAAGTAATCCAGTATGACCAGCCGAGGCTGAAATACATCAGCACCCATAAGCCAATGAGCGGACCTGCCGAATTAATGATTTGCCAGATACTTCGTTTCTTGTCCGGGAAATTATACCGTGAAACGATTGTCCGCCACCCGATGGGCGGCGTTTGCTCTTCCGAATTTGATTTGTTAACAGCCATATTGTCCTTTCCCTTAAAGGTACAAAAAAAACGGAGGAAGGTTTATCCTCCTCCGCTCATTTATCACATTTTCTACACGGATTTTAGCTATTTAATTGTTTTTAAACCTTTTAAAGGTTCTTGATCTCACCGATCAGCTTTTGTATGCTGTCCTTTGCATTTCCGAACAGCATTCTGGAGTTGTTATTGAAGAACAGGAAGTTTTCGATTGCCGCATACCCTTTACCCATGCCACGTTTCATTACAATGACGCTTTTTGCCTCCCAAACCCTGACGACGGGCATCCCGTAGATCGGACTTGACGGGTCATCTACTGCAGCCGGGTTCACCACATCATTGGCACCGATGACAACAACGACATCGACGTTTTTCATGTCATTGTTGATATCATCGCTCTCTTTGAGTTTGTCATAGGAAACGTCGGCCTCTGCAAGCAGCACGTTCATGTGCCCGGGCATCCTTCCGGCAACCGGATGGATAGCATACCTTACGTCGACTCCCTTAGCACAAAGCAGCTCTTCCATTTCATGGCAAATGTGCTGGGCCTGTGCAACTGCCAGACCGTAACCCGGGACAATAACCACTTTTTGGCTGTAACTGAGGAGGACGGCGGCATCGCTGACACTGATCTCCTTGATTGAACCGGCAACTTTATCGAGGCCCGCTCCGCCACCGCCGAATGCGCCTATAATGACATTGAGCAGAGACCGGTTCATAGCCTTACACATAAGTACAGTCAATATAGTACCGGCTGATCCGACCAGGATCCCTCCGGTGAGCATCACCTGGTTGTTGTAAAGAAATCCTCCCATGGCTGCAGCTACCCCGGTAAATGAATTCAGCAGTGAAATAACCACGGGCATATCTGCTCCTCCGATAGGCATAACAAAGGTAATACCATAAACGAGGGAAAGGCCGAGCAGTGCGTAGGCCATCCAGCTGATCTCCATCGGATTAACCTTGCCCTGGGCGAGGATGAACACTACGAATACCAATATTCCTGCCAGGAACAGGAGGTTTACCACCCGCATGAACTTGAGTTTCGGATCGCCGATTTTCTCCGCCAGCTTTCCGAATGCTATCATACTGCCCGCGAACGAAACGCTCCCGATAACAAGCCCGAGAAGGATCGCAACAGCATGCCCGTTAAGCATTCCGTGCTGCGCGATTACTTCCGGGGCAATCTTTGGAAACTCCATCAACGAGATCAGTGCGGCCGCCGCTCCTCCCATTCCGTTAAACAGGGAAACCAACTGGGGCATGGCGGTCATTTTAACTTTCACAGCAATTGCCCAGCCGATTGCCGTTCCGATTGCGATGGCAGCCAGTATAAGGCCGATATGCCCGATCGGTTGACCATCTTTTTTATGAAATACAAGCGTGCAAACGATGGCCAGAACCATGCCGACGGCAGCAATGAAGTTCCCCCGCCTTGCTGATTCGGGATGGGACAGCATTTTTAGCCCAAAAATAAAGAGGACCGATGCGATCAGGTAGCTGATTTCCAATACGGAATCACCTACGGAAATGATGGGTAAGGAATTCATGGTCGGCACTTATTTTTTCTTTTTGAACATTTCCAGCATTCGGTCGGTAACAACAAAACCGCCTACCACATTAAGGGTGCCGAGAACAACGGCAAGGAATCCCAATATGAGGCTGGCTGTTGTATCTGCATGGCCCATCACGATGATTGCTCCGATGATCACCACCCCGTGGATGGCGTTGGCACCTGACATCAGCGGAGTATGGAGGATGGCGGGAACATGCGATATAACTTCAATCCCGAGCAGAATGGAGAGAGCAATTATGAATATCGCCTCCCGATAAACGTATATGAAACTAAGTATTTCTTGCATGGCTGATAATTATTTGGAAAACAAACTTTTAACCCTGGTGTTGATTATTTCGCCGCCATGGGTGACACAGGTTCCGGCGACGATATCGTCTTCGAAATTGAGGTTCAGTGACCCGTCTGAAGCAATAATAAGGCTCATGAAATTCAGGGTATTCTTTCCGAACATTTTGCTCGCGTCCTTTGGAATTGTTGAAGGATAGAACGACTGGCCGATGATTCGAACGCCATTATGATCAATAATCTCTCCGTTCCGGGTGAGCTCGCAATTTCCGCCTGTGGATGCTGCGAGGTCGACGATCACCGATCCCGGCTTCATCTGCTCGACTGTCTCTTTTGACAGCAGCCTTGGGGCAGGCTTGCCGGGTATCTGTGCTGTTGTTATGATAACATCGCTCTTCACGGCATGATCATGGACAGCCTGTCGCTGACGGGCCTTAAATTCCTCGGTCTGTTCAACGGCATAACCGCCGGCCGCTTTGTCATCGAGCGCACCTTCCACCTCGATGAATTTTGCACCCAGGCTTTCGACTTCCTCTTTGACGGCAGCCCTGACATCAAATGCTTCAACACGGGCTCCGAGTTTTCTGGAGGTTGCCACAGCCTGCAGGCCCGCGACACCGGCACCGATAATCATCACCTTGGCCGGCGTTATGGTGCCAGCTGCCGTCATGAACATCGGGAAAAAGGTCGGCAGGTGCATCGCCGCATCCAGCACAGCCCGGTAACCGGAAGCTGTTGCCTGCGAGGAGAGGATGTCCATTGCCTGAGCGCGGCTCGTTCTTGGAATAACATCCAGACTGAAAGTGGTGATTTTGTGATCAACAAGCTTTTGAACCAATTCCTTTTCTGAAAGAGGGGAGAGCACACCGATCCAAACCTGACCGGTCCTGATCTTTGCAATCCAGGAAGGTTCGGGTGGTGATATCCTGAGGAGGAGATCGGCTCCGGCAAGGATTTCACCGGCAGTCCTGATCTGTGCGCCTGCACTGGAATACTGCTCATCAGATGAATAAGCAGTGGTTCCGGCTCCGCTTTCCACCCAAACTTCCACTTTCTTCCTGATCAGTTCCGCAACCGCTTCGGGTAAAAGAATCACCCTGTTTTCACCGGCTGGTTCTTTCAGAATGCCTGCAATCATAGTATAAAATATTTGTTGGTCGGACAATTCATAGGACGAAGCGCCAAAACTACCAAATAAACCCTGATTTGGTTTTTCGGAAAATAGTTTTTTTCTTTGCCACTCAAATTACTGTTTGATGTTTACCAGAGCAACAACATACCCGATCAGTTCCAACCACCGGATGATGGATATGTTTATGCTTTTGGGGTAGGCCCTCCCCGGCTTGCCCCTGAACTCCCGGCCAGAGTTGTGGTCGACCCCTGAAGCCATCAGTTTTATTAACATTCTTATCGTTCTTGACGTTTAACACGTTGAAACAAAATAACCAAACAGGCAAACAATATAATCATGTCATACAAATTCGAAACACTCCAGATCCATGCAGGCCATCAGCCCGATTCCGATACGTTGAGCCGCGCCGTACCAATCTATCAGACAACTTCTTATGTTTTCAGGGATGCTGACCATGCCGCCGGGCTTTTTGAACTCCGTGAGGCAGGCCACATCTATTCAAGAATTTCGAACCCAACGGTTGATGTTTTTGAAAAAAGAATAGCCGCACTCGAAGGCGGAACCGGTGCCCTGGCCGTTTCATCCGGACATGCCGCACAGTTCATCGCACTGAACAATATCCTCCGACCGGGGGACAACCTTATTTCCTCGCCATTCCTCTATGGCGGCACGCTGAATCAATTCCGCCACAGTTTTAAAAATCTTGGAGTGGATGTTCGTTTTGCAGTTTCCGATAAGGCTGATGATTTTGAAAGCCTCATAGATTCAAAAACACGGGGGCTTTATGTGGAAACCATTAGTAATCCCGGATTTTCGATCCCGGATTTCGAAGCTTTTGCCCGGCTCGGCGAAAAGCATGGCATACCGCTGATTGTTGACAATACGTTCGCAGGAGGAGGGTACCTCTGCAGCCCGATACGCTATGGTGCAAATATCGTTGTTGAATCCGCAACCAAATGGATCGGGGGCCATGGAACAACCATTGCCGGTGTTATTGTTGATGGAGGGAATTTTCCATGGAACAACGGACTATTTCCGCAGATGACGGAGCCTTCGCCGGAATACCATGGATTCAAATGGTTTGAACAGTTTCAGAATCAGGCTTATATTGTGAGGGCGCGCACAATCGGGCTCCGTGATTTTGGACCATCGATCAGCGCATTCGATGCCTTCCTGTTGCTGCAGGGTCTCGAAACGCTGTCCCTTCGGCTCGATCGTCAGTGCGAGAATGCGCTCGCCCTGGCCAGATACCTTGCCGCGCATCCGCGTGTTGAAGGCGTAGGTTATCCGGGATTGCCTGAAGATGCAAATCATCCGGCAGCGCTGAAGTACCTGAAGCACGGATTCGGCGGAGTTCTCTCCTTTATTCTTAAGGGTGACAAGCTTGTAAACCGCCATCTGGTGGAGAAATTCTCCATTGTTAGCCACCTGGCCAATGTAGGGGACACACGCACACTAATTATCCAACCTTCAGCAACCACCCATCAGCAGTTGAGCGAAGCAGAACAACTGGCGGCAGGCGTTCACCCGAACATGTTCAGGGTATCGGTAGGGTTGGAACACATTGATGATATTATTGCGGATTTCGAACAGGCAATCAACAGGATATGACACAGTTAGAACCGCATCTATTCGAATTTAAGAAGCCGCTGGCGCTTGAATGCGGCAGGGTGCTTCCAAAGTGGCAGATCGCCTTTCATACCTTCGGGCGTTTGAACGAAACCCTCGATAATGTAATCTGGGTTTGTCATGCCTTGACAGCCAATTCCGATGTTTACGACTGGTGGCCCGGGATGGTAGGGCCCGGCTGCCTGATGGATACCGATAAGTACTTTATCATTTGTGCCAATATTCCGGGTTCCTGCTACGGGACTACGGGGCCGCTTTCAACCGATCCCGAAACAGGAAAGCCATATCTTCATGATTTTCCGATCATTACGGTCAGGGATATCGTAAAAGCCCTTAAAGAATTGCGTTTGTTTCTGGGCATAAAAAAAATACACCTTGGGATAGGCGGATCACTCGGAGGTCAGCAGATTCTTGAATGGGCCATCGAAGAACCGGATCTCTTCCGATACATCGCACCAGTTGCCACCAACGCCCGTGCATCTGCATGGGGCATTGCATTCAATGAAGCTCAGCGCATGGCGCTGCTGGCTGATGAAACGTTTACAGCCGGACTTGAAGACGGTGGCTCCCGCGGAATCCGGGCAGCACGGGCAATAGCGCTGCTCAGCTATCGCAACCGGAATACCTATCAGAATACACAAACCGACCCCGACGAAGAGAAACTGGAGAATTTCAAAGCCTGTTCATACCAGCAATACCAGGGACAAAAGCTCGACCGCCGCTTTAATGCCTATTCCTACCTCGCAGTCAGCAAAACACTGGATTCCCAGAATGTGGGAAGGAATAGGGGCGGACTGGCTGCTGCACTAGGGAAGATAAAGGCCAAAACAGTTGCGGTTGCCATATCGAGCGACCTCCTTTTTCCGCCGGAAGAGCAGCGGCTGGTTGCTGATCTGGTGCCCGGTGCATCCTATTTCGAGATCGATTCATTTTACGGTCATGACGGGTTTCTCATTGAAGTGGAGGCCCTGACCAATATTCTCAAACCGATTATAAATTCCTGAATACATGGAAACTGACAAGAAAAGCAAACTGGTGATTGGGTTATTTGGATTCGGAGTGGTGGGGCAGGGCCTCTTCAAAGTTCTGCAGGATGTGCAGACCGCTGACGCCACCATAAAAACCATCTGCGTTAAGCACCGGGATAAACCGCGCAGTGTCGATAGTCACCTCATCACATATGAACCGGCAGACATACTGGATGATCCTGAAATAAACCTGATTGTTGAATTGATCGATGATGCGGAAGCCTCCTATCAGATCGTCCGACAGGCACTGTTAAATGGCAAATCGGTTGTATCCGGTAATAAAAACATGCTTGCCCACCATCTCAGTGAGCTTATCGGAATTCAGAAAGAAACCGGCGTAGCGCTGCTGTACGATGCCTCGGCTTGCGGCAGCATACCGGTGATCCGAAATCTGGAGGAGTATTATGATAATGATCTGCTGCAATCGATCACCGGTATCCTCAACGGGTCATCCAACTTCATCCTTACCCGGATTTTCCAGCAGGGGTGGTCCTATACAGACGCGTTGAAACATGCTCAGGAACTGGGGTTTGCTGAAAGCAACCCTTCGTTTGATGTGGACGGTTTTGACAGTATGTTCAAACTGATCATACTCGCTCTGCATGGCTTCGGTACCCTGGTGGATCCGGATGAAGTTTTTCATTACGGTATAAGCAATGTTTCCACGCACGATATCCAGTACGCTCGCGAGAAGAGCAAGAAAATCAAGCTTGTTGCCCAGGTCAGCAAGGTTAACGGCAAAAAGTTCTGCATGTTCGTGCTGCCGAAACTGGTGAGCCAGGATGAGTATATTTACAATGTTGAAGAAGAGTACAATGGCGTGATTATCGAAGGTCAGTTCTACGATAAGCAGTTCATGTTCGGTAAGGGTGCCGGGGCATTCCCAACCGGTTCGGCTGTATTGTCAGATATTACTGCGAGAAAGCATAACTACCGGTACGAGTACAAGAAGTTGAATTTCTTTGCTTCTCCCGTATACACCCGCGATCTGTTTATCGAGGTGTATGTGCGCTATCATGATCTTGTGGATCTGAGCCACTTTGATTTTCAATCGATTTCGGAAAAATACACCGGTCCCGAATATAATTATGTGATCGGCCGTTTATCTCTTGATACATTGCACAAAATGAAAAACCTGATCCGCAAGCTGGATGTATTTGTGGCCTGGACCGGGAAACTGGATTGAAATGATAAAACACCCATCCTATATCCGCCTGGCGGAAGCTTTGAATGCAGGAATCCTGGTCCTCGACGGGGCCATGGGCACCATGATCCAGAAACTTGGCCTTACCGAGCAGGATTACCGGACTGACTCTTTGAAGGACCACCCGCAGGCGCTCAAGGGCAATCACGATCTTCTTAATCTTTCGCGGCCGGATGCCATCCGCGATATTCACCGCCTATATATTGAAGCGGGTGCCCGTGTGATAGAGACGAACACTTTCAACGCGAATACGATTTCACAGTCAGATTACCAGACAGATAACCTGGTGACAGAGATCAACTTTCAGGCGGCGAGGATTGCCAGGGAGGCTGCAGGCAGCGACGTGTTTGTGCTGGGTGCCCTAGGTCCCACTAACCGAACAGCTTCAATGTCGCCACGCGTTGAGGATCCCGGGTATCGTAATGTAACGTTCGACCAGCTTGCCGAAGCCTACCAGCAGCAGGCTGCAGCCTTGCTCGACGGCGGAGTCGACGGACTCCTTATCGAAACCATTTTCGATACACTCAACGCCAAGGCGGCAATATTTGGCATACAGGAGGAGTTTATCCGGCGAGGTGAGGAGTGGCCCATCGTGATATCCGTTACCATTACGGATGCCAGCGGGAGAACGCTTTCAGGCCAGACGCTCGAGGCATTTTACTATTCCATACGTCATGCCGCTCCGCTGGTGATTGGCCTCAATTGTGCACTGGGTGCCGAGGAATTGCTTCCTTATCTGCGCGAGCTTAATCGTCTGGCCGGCGATTCCTGTTACCTGTCCGCACATCCGAATGCAGGCCTGCCCAATGAGCTCGGCGATTACAACCAGTCGGCTGCAGAAATGGCCGGGTGGATAAAACTATTTATTGATGAGGAGTTGGTCAGCCTGGTTGGCGGATGCTGCGGAACTACACCGCAGCATATCAAGGCAATTGCGGAACTGGCAGCGGCGGTTAAACCCATCCGGGCTGATTTACGCCGGGGAGGACCGGTGGGAACTCCTTCAAAGTCGGATGCAGCAGTGGGACAGACCGTGCGCATGACCGCATTTTCCGGCCTGGAACCGCTCGTTATTCGTCCCGAAACCAACTTTATCAATATCGGGGAGCGCACAAATGTTGCAGGATCCCGGCAATTTGCGCGCCTGATACGTGAAGAGAAATTTGAAGCTGCGCTTACCGTAGCCAGGGAACAGATCGAAGGGGGTGCCATGATGATTGACGTCTGCATGGATGACCCGCTTTTGGATGCCCCTGAGGCTATGGGCCGTTTTCTCAGGATGGTAGCTACGGATCCCGATATTGCCCGGGTTCCGGTTATGATCGACTCATCCCGCTTTTCTGCCATTCAGGAAGGATTAAAGAATACGCAGGGCAAATCGGTGGTCAATTCCATCAGCCTTAAATCCGGTGATGCAGCTTTTCTGGAGCAGGCCCGCTATATCCGGAGATTTGGGGCAGCCGTTGTGGTGATGCTCTTTGATGAGCAGGGACAGGCTGATACTTTTGAGCGAAAAACGGAAATAGCAAAGCGCTCGTATGATTTGCTTACACGCGAAATCGGCTTCCCTCCCGAGGATATCATCATCGATCCAAACGTACTGGCACTGGCAACAGGGATGGAGGAACACAACCGCTACGGCCTGGCCTATATCGAAGCAACCCGCTGGATCAGGCAGCACTTGCCCGGCGTTAAGGTTTCGGGCGGTGTGAGCAACCTCTCTTTTGCATTCCGTGGTCAGGAAAGCATTCGTCAGGCCATGCACGCGGTGTTCCTTTACCATGCCATACGCGCCGGAATGGATGTAGGGATCGTTAATCCGACGTTGCTCCAGGTTTATGATGAGGTGGCTCCCGATCTCCTGAAACTTGCAGAGGATGTTGTTCTTTTCCGGCGTAAGGATGCCACAGACAGGCTACTGGCATATGCTGAAAAGTCTGTTGAAACCGACAGAAAGACGGTTGGTCAGATTGAGGACTGGCGCTTGCTTCCTGTGAGGGAGCGGCTGGTTCATGCCATTGTGGCCGGGATAGCTGATTTTATCGAGGTTGATGTAGAAGAGGCGCGCCCGGCCTTTTCCTTTGCGCTCGAGATTATTGAGCAGCCCTTGATGGACGGCATGGGTGTTGTTGGCGACCGGTTCGGATCCGGAAAGATGTTTCTTCCGCAGGTGATCAAGAGTGCCCGGGTTATGAAGAGGGCTGTTGCCTACCTGACACCCTATATTGAAGCTGAAAAATTGTCCGGTGCCGCATCATCGCAGGCTGGAAAGGTAGTGCTGGCAACTGTCAAGGGGGATGTCCACGACATTGGTAAAAATATTGTCGGGGTTATTCTGCAGTGCAATAATTATGAAGTTATTGATCTGGGAGTTATGGTTCCGGCTGAAAAGATTATTGCAACCGCCATCCGTGAGAACGCAACCATTATCGGACTCAGTGGCCTTATAACACCTTCGCTTGAGGAAATGGCCTATGTCGCCACAGAGATGGCCCGGGCAGGCCTCAACATTCCGCTTCTGATCGGAGGGGCTACCACTTCCGAACTGCACACGGCACTCCGGATTGATCCCCATTATGACGGACCTGTAGTGCATGTGAGGGATGCCTCAAGGGTTGTTGCTGTTGCCAGCGGGCTCCTCTCCGATGAGAAATCCGCGGCCCGCAAGGCAACCGTTAAATCAGATTATGCACGGCTCCGTGCCGAATATGAAGGCCGCGACAAAACAGCTGGTTACCTTTCCCTGGCAGCGGCCCGGGACAACAGGCTGAAAATTGATTTTGGCCTTACCGAAGGAACAGGCAGGCCAAATTTCACAGGACTCAAAGAGTACCATGATTTTCCGATTGAAAAACTCATTCCTTATATCGACTGGTCGTTTTTCCTGTATACCTGGGATATCCGGGGAAGGTATCCGGCCATACTGAACGATCCGCTCAAAGGTGCAGAAGCCCGATCTCTTATTGCTGATGCGGAGGAGATGCTTGAACTGATTGTTTCGAATAAATGGTTGAAGGCTAATGGTGTAATTGGTATTTTTCCTGCTGCTTCCGATCAGGATGATGTTGTGGTTTATGATGCAGCAGAGCCCGGACGCGAGCTGGAAAGATTCTACTTTCTACGCAATCAGGAACAGAAGGAACCTGGTGTCCCTAATCTGTGTTTGTCTGATTTCCTGGCACCGGAGGATTCAGCGGCTGCTGATTTTGTCGGGCTGTTTGCTGCAACCGCAGGACTTGGCTGTGATGAGAAAGCACATGAATTCGCCAGGATGAACGATGACTACCGGTCGCTGATGATCAAGGTTCTTGCAGAC
>CAYWHP010000001.1:82460-117689 GCA_964457845.1 uncultured Porphyromonadaceae bacterium
ATGTATCCGGGTGCCTCTGTTGCCGGTCTCTATTTTGCACACCCTGAATCACGATACTTCCAGGTTGGACGAATCGGTGAGGACCAGGTGAAGGACTATGCGAGGCGCAGGGGAATATCGATACAACATGTTGAGAAACAACTTGCCACACATCTGAATTACCGATGAAAGTAACTGACCACTTAGACGGACTGAAAGGTCCGCGCTTTTCCTTCGAGATATTGCCTCCGACCAAGGGGTCGAGCATACAGACAATCTACGATACGCTGGATCCCTTGATGGAATTCCATCCTCCTTATATCAATATAACTTACCACCAGGCCGAGGTTGAGCTCAAAGAGCGGCCCGACGGCCTTCTGGAACCCCGGGTGGTGAGAAAGCGGCCGGGTACGGTAGCCATTTCCGCTGCGATACAGAACAGGTACCGTGTTGATGTTGTTCCGCATTTGATCTGCGGGGGATTTTCCAAGGAGGAGACCGAAGATGCTCTCATTGATCTGCATTATCTGGGAATCCACAACGTGCTTCTTGTGAGGGGTGACGCAAGTCAGCTGACCGGCCGTTTCGTGCCGTCACGCAACGGTCATGAACACGCCATCGATCTTCTGAAGCAGGTGGTTGACCTCAATCACGGCAAGTACCTGGAAGAAGACCTCGAGAATCCCGAGCCGCTGAATTTCTCCCCCGGGGTAGCTGCTTATCCCGAAAAGCACCTCGAAGCTCCGAATTTTGAGACTGATCTGCAGCACCTTAAGGCAAAGATTGATGCCGGTGCCGAATACGTGGTTACTCAGATGTTCTTCGATAACAGTAAGTTCTTCAGTTTCGTGAAGGCCTGCCGGCAGATCGGAATAACAGTTCCCATTATTCCGGGTATCAAGCCCGTGTCGATAAAGAAGCACATGAACCTGCTGCCACAAACATTCAAGGTTGACATTCCTCAGGAACTTTCGCGCGAAGTTGAAAAATGCAAAACCAACCAGGATGTCAGACAGGTGGGAATCGAATGGGCCATCAGCCAGTCGAAGGAGCTCATTGCCGGCGGCGTTCCGATCATTCATTTCTTTACAATGGGTAGGGCGGATAATATCAGGAAGATCGCCGAGGCGATTTTTTAGATACATTTATCCCCATGGAAGTCGACCTGTTCATGCCATGCTTCGTCGACCAGCTCTATCCCGAAACGGGCTGGAACGTTCATCGTGTGCTTGAAAATGTAGGATGCCACGTTCTATATAACCCTGAACAGACATGCTGCGGTCAGGCGGCCTTTAATGCCGGTCACAGGGATATTGCCCGTGACCTCGCCAATAAGTTTATCGATGATTTCAGCGCTGCAAGGCCGATAATTTGCCCTTCGGCCTCCTGCGCGGGTTATATCCGGAATTATTACGCCGATCTTATAAAGGGTACTATTTATTATAACCAATACAGCCGTCTGAGGCCTCAGGTTTACGAATTTACAGACTTTCTCGTCAATGTATTGAATGTGAAGGATGTGGGAGCACGTTTTCGAGCGAAGGTAACCTATCATGACTCCTGTGCCGCACTGCGGGAATACGGCATTCGAAGCGAACCCCGGGTGTTGCTTGAAAAGGTAAGGGGTCTGGAACTGGTTGAAATGCCTGATGCAGAAACCTGCTGCGGGTTCGGCGGAACCTTTTCCATAAAGCACGAACCCATCTCCACGGCCATGGCCGAGCAAAAAGTTGAAAACGCGCTTGCTACCGGAGCCGAGTATATCGTTTCCACCGATTTGTCGTGCCTTATGCACCTCGATGCTTACATACGCAAACATCATCTGGGCATTCGTTGCATGCATATTGCAGATATTCTTGCTACTTCCGATCAGGGGGTATTGTTCCATTGATTACCTAAAATTTAAAATATGAAAAGAAGAAGCTTCATTATCAGTTCGGTTTTACTCGTACTGGTAGCTGTCAGTGTGATCGCTGTCCCTGGAAAAGGCAAATCCCGCCTGAACAGGGAACTTCCAAAGATTTCGCTCACATCGGAGCAAGCTGGCAAGTATGTCAGCGACCACGAGGCCGCAATCCCGAATATCAAACCGGAAAATGCCTCAACAGTGGTTTATGCAAATGAAACAACCAAGTCGCAAACGGGGTATTGCCTTCTTTACCTGCATGGCTTTTCCGCTTCGCCAATGGAGGGTAACCCAAGCCACATCAACATAGGTAAAGCTTTCGGGATGAATACCTACCTCCCGCGGCTTGCTGCCCACGGACTGATCACCGAGGATGCCCTTATTGACATGACTCCTGAAAATCTTTGGAATTCGGCAAAGGAGGCTCTGGTCATTGCAAAAGCCCTGGGAAAAAAAGTCATTCTGATGGGTACCTCCACCGGCGGAACGCTGGCGCTGAAACTGGCAGCAGATTTCCCTGAAGATATCGCTGCTGTTCTTCTTTATTCGCCGAACGTAAAGATTGCCAACAAGGCTGCTTCCCTCCTGGCTGGTCCTTTCGGATTACAACTGGGACGGATGATTTCGCACGGAAAATACCGGGTGCTGGAAAGCGATCCTAAAACGGATCCTTACTGGTACAACAAATACCGTGTCGAAGGGGTCGTGTATCTGCAGAAACTCCTTAACAAGACAATGAAAGCCAGCGTGTTCGCAGAGGTAAAGCAACCGGTTTTTGTTGGCTATTACTACAAGGATGAGGAGCATCAGGATCCTACCGTCAGCGTCAAGGCCATTCTCTGGATGTATGACAAGCTCGGAACATCACCCGAAATGAAAGTGAAGACAGCCTTCCCTGATGCCGGTGACCATGTAATCGGATGCGATCTGACCAATCCGAACTGGATTAAGGTTTATAATCAGACCTCGGACTTTCTTGTCAGTAAAATGGGTATGACCGTTGTTGCAAAATAGTATGGGAGCCTGTAAAACGATCGGTTTTGTATTGCTGGCAACCGGCCTTCTTACCGCATGTGACCCCCGCTATTCAAAATATGAGGGAGTGGCATTCCCGGATGTTTTACCCCATGATTGGGAGAATCCTGAAGTTGTTGGGATAGGCAGGGAGAAGCCCCGGGCAAGTTTTATATCCTACGGTACCGAAAATGCTGCAATTGCCGGAAATCACCTCGGATCGGAATTCTTCAGGAGTCTAAACGGCAAGTGGTCGTTTCATTTCTCCGAAAAGCCGGCTGATCGTCCTTATTGGTTCTTTAAAGATGACTATGATATTCGCGATTGGGATATCATAACTGTTCCCTCCAACTGGGAGATGCTTGGATACGGAATACCGATCTACCTTGATGAAGGATATGCCTTTAAGGCAATCCCTCCGCTGGTTCCCGAAAACGATAACCCGGTAGGAAGCTACCGGCGTGAGTTTCATATACCGCCGCTCTGGAATGACAGAGAGGTGTTTATCCATTTCGGCGCTGTGACCTCCGCTTACTACGTATGGATAAATGGTGAAAGGGTAGGGTACAGTGAGGACAGCAAAACACCAACCGATTTTAACATTACCCCATTTGTGAAGAAAGGCAGCAATACTCTTGCTGTTGAAGTATACCGGTATTCGGATGGGACGTACCTGGAGTGTCAGGATTTTTGGCGGATGAGCGGAATTACGCGTGATGTTTACCTCTTTTCCACCAACCGTGTTCATATTGCTGATCTGTTTGTTCAGCAGGGACTTGATGACACCTATCAAAACGGCATTTTTGGTCTGAAAATCGATATCCGAAATTACACCGAATCGGATTCGGTCTATCAGATTGATGTAAAGCTTCAGGATGGAAGGATTGCCGTGTTCAGTGAGTCAAGGCGTTTCGAGGTAAGTGATACCTTGCAGAAGGCCAGTTTCGGCGATACCCTGCAGAACATACGCACCTGGTCGGCCGAAGAGCCCAATCTGTATACTCTCCTTGTGACACTTAAAAATGAAGCCGGAAGAAATATTGAGTCGGTAAGCATACCTGTTGGATTCAGGTCGGTTGAGATCAAAAACAGGCAATTGCTCGTGAATGGCCGGTATGTTTACCTTAAGGGAGTAAACATGCATGAGCATCACCCCGAAACCGGGCGGGTGGTAGATGAGGAGACGATGCGGAAGGATATCCTCCTGATGAAGTCAGCCAATATCAATGCCGTACGGACAGCCCACTATCCCCAGCCGGAAAGATGGTACGAATTGTGCGACCAATATGGTTTATACCTGATCGACGAGGCGAATGTGGAGTCGCATGGTATCGGTTACGACAAGGATATCACGCTGGCTGATAAGCCGGAATGGGCAGCCGCACACCTCGATCGCACAATCCGGATGGTTGAGCGTGATAAGAACCATCCCAGCATAATTATCTGGTCGCTGGGCAATGAATCCGGCGATGGTCGCAACATGCTGGCCGACTATAAATGGATCAGGCAAAGGGATCCTTCACGTCCGGTCCAGTATGAGCGTGCTGAGAAGATGACAAACACCACGGAGCGACATACCGATATCTGGTGCCCCATGTACGCAAATATCGATTACCTGCGGAAATATGCTGCCGATACCACCAATGACAGACCCCTGATTCTTTGTGAATATGCTCATTCGATGGGCAATTCCACCGGCAATCTCCAGGATTACTGGGATGTGATCGGTAAGTATCCCATACTCCAGGGTGGTTTCATCTGGGACTGGGTTGACCAGGGGCTGACGAAGACCAGTGAAAACGGTAAGAAGTTCTGGGCCTACGGTGGCGACTGGGGGCCTTTAGGAACGCCGACCTCCGGCAATTTCTGCATTAATGGCCTAGTCTTTCCCGACAGGACGCCGCATCCTGCACTGGCCGAGGTAAAGAAGGTTTATCAATATGTAAGGTTTGAAGCTGCAGAACTTGAAACCGGTTTGATTCGGCTGTTCAACGGCTATGCTTTTTCTAACCTTTCCGGATTCAGGCTCGATTGGAAGATTGAGAAAGATGGCGGTAAGGTGGCAGAAGGCACATTGATCTGTCCGGATATCCCGCCCGGATCAGCCGGCGACATGCGTATCCCTTATGTACTTCCGGTACCGGAACCTGGCTGTGAGTATTACCTGAAAGTTGCTCTTGTCAGGTCTTCATCATGGACCATATTGCCGGCCGGGCATGAGTATTCGGCTGAACAATTCAAATTGCCCGTTACGCAACAAAGGGAGCCGGTTCCGCTAACCGATCTGGGTGACCTTGTTAAAAGCGTTACCGGCAGTCTCACTACCCTCAGGGGCAATGATTTCTCGGTGGCCTTCAACAATACCACAGGGTTGCTGGTTTCCATGATGTTCAAGGGTAAAGAGATGGTTCTTGAGCCTCTTCGGCCTGATTTCTGGAGGGCACCTACCGATAATGATTTTGGAAACCACATGCCTGAAAGGATGAAAATCTGGAAAGATGCATGGAATAATGCTAAGCTTATCCGGTCGCAATTCAGTTTCCCCAATCCTAAAATGGCTATTTCAGACAACAGTTTTGAGTTAGCCGATTCAGCGGGTGTTTTTGCTGCCGTAGCCATTAGGTATCACATCTATGGATCGGGGGATGTCATGGTTGACTTTGTGATCGAGAAAATGCGGGACAATCTGGCCGAAATTCCGAGGATCGGAATGAACCTAACCCTAAGGAAAGTGTTCGACAGGGTAAAATGGTTAGGCAGAGGACCGGGTGAGAATTACTGGGATAGGAAAAGTGGCTCGTTTATAGGGCTTTATAAGGATAATGTTGGTGGGTTGTACACACCCTACATCCGGCCGCAGGAAAACGGTTACCGCACCGATGTGCGGTGGGTTAGCCTTACGAATCTAAAGGGGCAGGGCCTCCTTGTCATCGGGGAACCGCTGATATGTTTCGGTGCCCATTATAACCTTTGTTCGGATTTTACGAGTTTACAGCGGAATTACGATGAGCGCTTTCCAACACCCGCTCAGTTTAACCGCCATACCACCGATGTTGTGCCCCGCGACCTGGTAAGCCTGAATATCGATCTGGGGCAGATGGGTGTTGGCGGTGACAATTCCTGGGGTGCGAGGACACACCCGGAGTATTGTTTCACCGGGAAAAGGTATTACTACCGCTTCCGGCTGAAACCCATCGGACTGATTGATGGTGAACAGAAACTTGCCCGCCAGCGGCTCGACGGGTTCAATTGATCTGACTTCCGGCTTTTCGCCGGATTAGTGCGCCGGGCTTTTAATCCGGGATGATCTGTTTGATATAGCTGAAGAACAACGGTTGTATGTCTGGATAGGTGAGCTTGTCCGGCATTCCGTCGTAGAATCCGATTTCGCCAATTTCAAAATCGGGCAATGGACCGAGTTCCGATAGCTCCGCAAGAAACAGCATACCGAAAACCGGATCGCCCAGATAGATCCCTTCATAAGCCACAATGCGACACAGCAGGTATTCCAAAGCACCCGTCTCCTCGAATAATTCCCGATGTGCTGCCTGGTCAGGCGACTCGCCCGGCTCCAGATGGCCGGCAGGCAATTCCCAGGTCAGGCGATCACGATGCCTGACCCATACAAACTTCCCACGATATCGACTCACGATAATGGCATAGGTATAGATAGGCTGAAACTCCGATGCCGGGTCGAAAAAACGTATTGATGGATTCATGGATTGAACCGGACATGCCATGCATGAAATGTTTCGGCCTTCTGTACACCGAACTTCAGCAGGCTTTCATAAGCGTCTTCGTATGTTCTTTCTTCACCCAGCCTTTCCGGATTTTTGGAGAAGAACTTGTCGCAGTATGCGATCAGAATCTCCGAATCTGAAACGGGAACCATAGGCCGGTCGGGCAGAATTCCGCCGAACCCCCTTACGTCTGCCAGGGTAAGCCCTGCGCCTGTATGCCTTTCGCAAACCAGTGCATGCCGCGGAAGACCTTCTGCCAGAAGCAGATCGTGCCCTTTGAATCCGTGGCAGATGTATGGCAGTTCACCGAAACACCCTATATCGGGGGCATTGGTGAAAAAGATTCCGATATCGTGCAGGATAGAAGCCTCCCTGACAAAGGTGATCTCCTGTCCCGAAAAGCCAAGTTGTGTTGCCAGGCCGGCAGCCTTACCGGCAACAGCACGGCTGTGTACAGTCAGGATTTGGAGTGCGAGGCTTCCCTGGCTGTAATATTTGTTAATGACTTCAGCCGCTTCCATTTGTCTTACCTTTTCCGGATGGTGCCGCTGCCTGTAACGGAACTGTTTATTGATGGATTTCCTTTGTATAGGACGCTGCCGCTGCCCGAGAGGTGTGCATCAATCTTTTCTTCGGCAGCTAAACGAATATCGCCCGAGCCTGTAACCCGAACATCGGCTCTGGAGGATTGCAGCTCGAAGGCGTCGATGCTTCCCGAGCCGGTTACCCGCAGATCAAGATCATCTGCTTTCCCGGAAAGGCGAATGCTTCCGGAACCGCTGATGTCCGCCGTTACGTCATTTGCTTCAATTTCGAGCCGTGCGGTCCCCGATCCGGATATTTTGATATCAAGATCTTCATCGCCGGTGAAAAGGCCGGTTGTTTCCACATCACCTGAACCCGATACGCGGATCTGGGTAAGTTCCTTCATCGTAATCATGATTTTGAGCGGCTTGCTTTGCCACACTGGCTGCTTGTTGCTCATTTTCCAGACATCGCCGTCAACATCCAGGCTCAGGTTCTCGATGAGATTTTCCTGTCCCTCAACCGTGACAGATTGAGATGCTCCCTGTGTGAGATAAACTCTGGCTGAACCGGGAACCGAGATTCCGTTAATGGCTCTGATGTCGAGTTTGCGTTGGACAACGGGACCTTCACCGCGTATGCCGAACATGCCTCCCTGGGTGCAGCTGTATCCGCTTAGAATAAGCCCGGCCAGGACAATAAGGATTATATGTGTTTTCATTTTTAAAAGGATAATTTTCGAAATTACAAAAGAACTTGTTTATCGGCTTATATGTATTAACCTCGGTTGTCCGGCCTCCCAGCCACCTTTTACATGTTTTAACGGAAGCTCCAGTATGCCCGGATTTTTCCCGAGCGTTATGCCACCTGTAAAATCGCTGGTTCCGTCGGTATTGCGCCCGGAAGCCTTGAAATAGCTGAACCCGTTGGGGTACAGGGTAACTTTTCTGCCAGCTTCCTGTAAACCGGGGTAATCAAGATCGGCGATGGTGCCATCCTGCTGCACCATCCGGATCTTTTGGGCCGGTCCGAGTTCGATAGTCGCCGGTTGCAATTCATCCGAATTGAGCACAAGATTGGGTTCCCTGAAAGGCAGGCTGTAAAGATAATGGCGGGTATTGACGCCTGTCGGGTCGGATGGTATACGAATCCAGGCTTCCGGAATGGCATCACCATCGAAATCATCAAACTGAAGATCGGCCAGATAACCAGTAGGGTTGCCGGGAACACTCAACAGGAAAGCCCTTCCCCCGGAGAACTCTACAACCATTTTGGTTTGCAGGTAATTGCCCGGTGCCTTGGGGATAATCTCCAGATAACGTTGACCGGTTGAAAACTCGAGGAGGATGAAATAGTCGGAATAGGCTGTTTTTGGCAAAACTGCGGGTGTGGCCAGCAGACTGGCTGTCCAGCTCATCTTTTTTGTATTTACAGCCACTTTCTGAATGATCTGCGTGTTCGCAGGTATCTGAAATTCACCGGCAATAACTGGCGGAGCCGTGGATAATGTAAAGACAATGTCGGCATACCCCAGAAACTCTTTAAACTGGCAGGAATATCCACGATTTGCCCAGACAGCAGCGTATTTTGCATTCTTCTCGGTTGATGAGGTCTTCCCCATACTAACCGGAACACCAAGTATCCCGCTGACTGACCTTACAACTGAATCCCGGCGAAGTGAATCGTTGATCTGCAGACTGCGGTTGTATTCTTTTCTGAAGGTGGTGTCCTTGATGATACGATCGGCTATGTCCGGATTGATTTTACGCTCCGGAAGCGCACGGCGGAAGTGGATCATTCGGATACTGTCTTTTGCGAATGTGAATTCCAGCTTGCCGCTTATTCCAAGCATTTCAAACGGGTACCTTAGTCCGGCTACATAAGACTGATTCCTCATGCTGGCGAGAACTTCCTCACCGTTACCGAGCTTCGCCCTGAGGGTTTCGTAGTTCCATGTTTTTAACACCAGCCAGGGCTCAAATCCAAATCCTTTTGCCTCCTGGGACCTTGTTGGTATTGGAAAGATGTTAAAAATCAATAAGATAATAAATGATGTGGTAATTCTTTTCATGATTGCTTTTTGACCGTAAATCCGGTGGCACAATTTGAGCATTCGCAGAACTCCAAAAGCAGGACCTGCAGTTGATCCAACACCTCCTGAATACCTTTCCGGCCATAGAAGCCGGTAATCAGCATCAGAATGTTTTCGGTTTCCATGGTTATCATGGTTCTTTCACTGTCGGAAGTCGGATTACCGATTACCCCGGTTTTGTCGCGATAAACGGGGAGGTTATCCACATTCAGCGGGCCCCTGCCGATGGCGATAAACTCTTCGCCGGGTTGACCGATTCCAAGTTCAACATTTCCAATAATTTTGGCAGAATCGAAACCTCCGATTGTTATCCCTGTGCTGAGTGAAACCAGATTGAGCGCATCAACCACAGCTGAAATGGGATACAATCGCTTGCCTTTTGCCACCCTTCTCATCAATGCTTCCGCCGAGAGCCGGTAGCGATTGGGGTCCTTGCCAAGCTGGCGGTAAGCCTGCTTTCCGGCGCTGATACCTTCAACCTTTCGTATGCTCTCCTCATCCATCGTTTTTTCAATTTCTTCCGATTTCCGGTTGATCAGGTCCCATAATCTGTCGTTTCCGGGTGCATTTCGCACGGCTGCGCGAAGAACACCGATCGTAAGATCCGGAAAAATCCGGGTTACGGCTGAAGCAATCGAAATAACCGGTAGCGTATGATTATCTGCTTCCATTGTTTTGAAGTTCAAACAGATATTTGTATTCTCCCCCGATTCTCATCAGCTCTGCATGGGTGCCCTGCTCGGCTATCCGGCCATCGCGGACAACAAAGATCCGGTCGGCATTCTGGATGGTCGACAGCCGGTGAGCAATAACGATGGTGGTGCGGTTCTTCATGAGCTCCTGCAGTGAAGCCTGCACGTAATTCTCTGATTCGGAATCCAGCGAAGAGGTTGCTTCATCCAGGATCAGGATCGGCGGGTTACTGTAGATCGCACGAGCCAGGCAGATACGCTGACGCTGGCCACCAGAAAGGGTGCTGCCACGATCGCCGAGGTGGGAGTGGAGTCCGTTTTCCATCTGGCTGATGAACTCCCAGGCATGAGCTGCCCGAGCCGCTGATTCTGCTGCTTCGGCATTCGGTTCGCAACCCAGGCAGATATTTGCCAGGATAGTATCGTTAAACAACATGGGGTCCTGTGGAACAATGCCCATCAGGCCCCGCAGCTGATCGATCCGGAGCTTACGGATATCGTTGCCGTCGATGAGCACCTGTCCCTGATCCGCATCGTAAAAACGCGCGATAAGGTCGGCAATGGTCGACTTGCCGGAGCCCGACTGGCCAACGAAGGCTACGGTTTCGCCCTTTCGGATGGTCAGGCTTACATTCCGGATTACCGGGGTGGTTTCGTATGAGAAAGAGACATCTTTCAGTTCAATTGAACCATTGAATTGTTTTATTTCGCGTGGGTCGGGGTCTTCCTGGAGCGGATCCTCCGAATCCAGAATCTGGTTGATCCTGTCGATCGAGGCAAGTCCCTTGTTCAGATGATAGTACGCTGTTGACACCGATTTTGCCGGTATAAGGAGCTGAGAAAAGACGGCAATGTAGGCAATGAAGGAGGCGGCACTGAGCCCGCCCTGACCGCCGAGAACCATGTTGCCCCCGAAAGCCATCAGGCCTACGACAACGAGGGATCCGAGAAATTCTGACAGCGGTGACGCCAGATCGCGCTGCCGGGTGATGGAATTCATGATTCGGGTGAAATGCTGGTTTTCCCTTCTGAAGTGCTCGTTTTTTTGTTGCTGTGCGTTGAATGCCTTAATGATCCGCAGTCCCGACAATGTTTCCTCCACTATCGTCATAAGTACGCCCATCTGATTCTGGCTGCGGGTGGATGTCTTTCGCAGGTTTTTTCCGACGGTGCCGATCAGGAAAGCCGCCGCAGGGAGAATCAGGATTACGATCAGGGTAAGTGCGGGGCTCATAAAGAACATGCCGGCAAGAAATATCAGTATGTTCAGCGGATCCCGGAAAAACTTCTCCAGTGAGGCCATCACCGACCATTCAACTTCCTGAACATCCTGTGTAAGTCGTGCCATGATATCTCCCTTCCGCTCCCTGGAATAGAATGCCAGTGGAAGTTGTATGATACGGCCGTAGATGCGGTTACGGATATCCCGCACAACGCCGTTTCGGATCGGAGCCATAAAATAATTGGCCAGATAGATATGCGATGTTTTAAGGAGGAAGAGGATGACTGCGGCAATACTGACTGCAATAAGAGCGGTATGCTCCCCATGCTTGCCGATCAGGTTCCCGAGCATCCAGTTGAAATGATCCGAGATTGACTGTCGGGTTAAGATGAGGGCCCCGGGATCAGCTGTTACGGCTGTCTGGCCGAAAAGCACCCGCAGGAAGGGGCCTATCAGAATAAGACTGAGCAGCGAATAGACAACGCCGAGCACGTTAAAGAGGATGTTTAGCAGGATATACCCCCGGTAAGGATAGAGGTACTGCCTGATCATCCGGAAAAAGGTTTTCATTCAGGTCCGGTGTATTTACAATAAACGTACCTGCCCCCCATGATTATTGCCTCAGGTTTTTAATGCCGAGATAATTCCAGGGGGTAACGGCTTTGAGTTCCGCTTTTATTTCCGGGCTGATAGCCAGCGTTTCAATAAAGAGGTGCAGCTGGTCCCTGGTGATGTGGATATTGTTGCGCGTGAGTTCTTTCAAAGCCTCATAGGGGTTGGGGTAGTTTTCGCGGCGCAGGATGGTTTGGATGGCTTCGGAAACCACCGCCCAGTTGTCGGCGAGGTCACTGTTAATGGCATCTTCGTTCAGTAGCAGTTTGTCGAGGCCCTTGAGGAGAGATTTCATGGCAATGAGGCCGTGTGCCACGGGTATCCCGATATTCCGCAGTACGGTTGAATCGGTGAGGTCGCGTTGCAGCCTGGAAATAGGGAGCTTTTCACTCAGGTGGTCGAAAATGGCGTTGGCGATCCCGAAATTGCCTTCCGCATTTTCGAAGTCAATTGGATTAACCTTATGCGGCATGGTTGATGAACCCGTTTCGCCCTTGGTGATACGCTGCTTGAAATAATTCATCGAGATGTAGGTCCAGATATCGCGTGAAAGGTCGATCATGATCACCTGAATCCTCCGGAGGCAGTCGAAGATAGCGGCCAGGTTATCATAGTGTTCGATCTGCGTGGTGACTGCAGAGCGATCGAGGCCAAGTACTTCGTTCACCAGTTGGTTTCCTGTTTTCACCCAGTCGATATGGGGATAAGCAACCGCGTGAGCATTAAAATTGCCCGTGGCGCCTCCGAATTTTGCCGGATACGGTAATTGTTCCAGCGTTCGCATTTGTTTTTCAAGACGATCAACGAAAACGAGGAACTCCTTGCCGAGGCGGGTGGGAGAGGCCGGTTGTCCGTGCGTTCTGGCCAGCATGGGGATATCCTGCCATTCGTTTGCCATGGCATTGAGCTTGCCGGATATCCTTTTCAGGACCGGCATGTAGGCATCACGGATGGCTTCCTTGAAGGAGAGGGGGACAGCGGTATTGTTGATATCCTGAGAGGTCAGGCCGAAATGAATGAATTCCTTGTATTGACCGAGACCTAGCCGTTCGAATTGTTCCTTAAGGTAATACTCTACTGCCTTTACGTCGTGATTAGTGGTGCTTTCAATTTCTTTGACGCGCAATCCGCCCGCGGCCGAGAACTCGGTGTGGATTTTACGCAAATCGCCTGCCCGCTCCATGGGGAACCCGTTAAGTCCCGGAAGCTGCAGGTCGCACAAGGTTATGAAGTATTCAATTTCCACTTGCAGGCGGTATCGAATGAGGGCCCATTCTGAAAAATAGGAAGCCAGCTCGGAGGTTTTGCTCCTGTACCTGCCGTCGACCGGTGATATGGCGGTTAATTCAGTGAGATTCATTGCCTTATTTATTTGCTGCAAATGTAGCAAAAACAGGTCAGATCCGGCCCTCCGGCGGCCTGAATCACTAACTTTGCGGCTATGAGGATATCCGTAGTCAGTTATCTTAATTCCGCCCCATTGGTTTATGGAATTCAGCATTCCGAGGGACTCCGGGGCATGTCGGTGACGCTTGAAGTGCCGGCGGCCGGAGCATCCGCACTTGCCTCCGGCAGGGCCGATATAGCCTTGGTTCCAGTTGGTGCCTTCCGCGATCCCGGAATGGTAAACTGGGTTGGTAATTACTGCATTGGCGTAGAGGGGCCTGTGCGCACCGTGAGGCTCTTTTCCGAAGTGCCTCCTGAGCAGATCCGGCGAGTTTTTCTTGATCCGCATTCACGGACCAGCGTTCAGCTGGTCAGGCTGCTTGCACGGGAGTTCTGGCACTTCGGATGGGAGTATGCCGACGCTACCGAGGGATTTGAAACGCGCGACATTCGTGGCACGGATGCGGGAGTGTGTATCGGGGACAAGGTGTTTGCCGTTGAAGGGCGCTATCCATACAGTTACGACCTGGCAGCCGAGTGGATCCGGTTTACCGGCCTGCCTTTCGTTTTTGCGGCCTGGGCTGTCATTGGGAAGCCTGATCCCGAACTCATACGCATGCTCGATTCCGCCCAGGAGGAGGGTATAAAAGCAATCCCGGGTGTTGCCCGGGATTGGAGTTTAAAAATCGGTCTTCCGGAATCGGAAATCCGGGATTACCTTACCCGCAACATTTCTTATGCATTCACTGCCGAAAAGAGGGCGGGCATGGAAAAATTCCTGTCGCTTATTCAGAACCGGTCATGATGAACAGCGGCTTGAAGTCGAAAGCGTTATACTTCGGCCTCAGGCGATCGGTATTGTAATGCTTCTCGATGTCAACCAGCTTCTTGGTGGAGGTAACTACGTCGAGCGGAGCGTTGTCATACCTGCCGTTTTTCAGGATCACCAGGCGTCCGTGGATGCCTTTGAGGATCAGGTCGAGGGCAAGGTTTCCGAATGCCATCGGTACGATGGAATCAAGTGCATCCGGATCACCGCCGCGCACCAGGTATCCCAGGTTTTGGTTGATAATGTTGATCTTGGCTCCGGCGTTGTACTGAGGGGTCCGTTCCTTGATAAGGTTACCCACTGTGAGTCCGATTCCACCCAGCTTGGCATGACCGAACATGTCTTTTTCGCTGTCCATGAAACTCATGTTTTCCATTCCTTCGAAGGTTGCGCCTTCGGAGACCAGGCAGATTGAGTATTTCGAGGGGTTATGGTTGCGGTCGGCGACAAGCAGTTCAGAAAGACGGTCGATGTTGAATTTGTGCTCGGGGATAACGCACCGGTGTGCAGCTCCGGCCATGGTCGGCAGCATAGCGGTAAAACCGGCATAACGTCCGAATACCTCGATCACCAGGATCCGCTCGTGTGATCCGGCGCTGGTACGAAGTGTATTAACAAGATGAATGGTTCGCGTAACACAGGTTGAGAAACCAATGCAATAGTCGGTACCGGGAACGTCATTGTCCATGGTTTTCGGAATCGCGACAACTTTGAGGCCTTCACTGTAAAGTCGTACGCCATAGCTGAGGGTGTCGTCTCCGCCGATCGGGATGAGGTAATCAACGCCCAGCCACTGCAGGTTCTGGATCACTTCCGGAGTGAGATCGTTGAAGTCGGCCGTATACGTATCTTTCAGATGTTCCGGAACCGCCACTTTTGGCATATGGCTCGGGCGGGTTCTCGAACTGTGGAGGAACGTACCACCTGTACGGCCGGCACGGTTTACCACCTCTTCTGTAAGATGAATGAAGTTGTTGCTGTTGTCGTACTTTTTATCGCGGACCATCTCAGTGATCCCGGCCCATCCGCGACGCAGGCCGATAACATCATACCCTTCACGCAAAGCCCTGATGGTCACCGCACGGATGGCAGGGTTAAGGCCCGGAACGTCGCCGCCGCCGGTCAGGATCGCAATTGTACCTTTCTTTTTCATGTCGTAAAAATCTGATTTGCCCGCGAAACTAATAAAAAAACCCTGCTTGGCAAAGCAGGGTTTTCTTGGTTATGCGGTTTAGAACCTTTTTTCTTTGATCCTGGCTTTTTTGCCGGTCAGGCCTCTCAGGTAATAGATCCTTGCCCTGCGGACACGGCCGTGCTTGTTGACTTCAATCTTGTCGATGAATGGTGAGAATTCCGGAAAAATCCTTTCTACACCAATGCTGCTCGAGATCTTGCGAACGGTAAAGGTTGCGGTTGTTCCTGCTCCACGACGCTGTATTACCACTCCCCGGAACATCTGAATCCTCTCCTTGTCACCTTCTTTGATTTTATAATGTACGGTAACTGTATCGCCTGCCTTGAATGCCGGATACTCCTGCTGAACCGCAAATTCCTGTTCTGCAATGTTTAATAGGTTCATTTCGCTGATCTTACTGGTTTATTTCAAAATTGGCTGCAATATTACCACTAATTTTACGAATTCACAAGCCGATGGGTAAAATAATTGCAGTACTATTTCTTCATTTCGACCACTTTCAGGCGCTCCCCGGCATTTTCCTTAACCATCTTCTTCCATGCCTCTGAGTATCCGGGCTGGTCGGGACCTGCTGATACGCCGGTTCCGTTGTCGAGGAACTTCCCGTCCTTCTCCTTTTTGATGTTACCATCGATATATTTTACGAGAAGGTATTCCGACAGTTCCTTCCATTTATTGAAGGTGAGTTCGGCCTGGCCACAGGAATAGTTTGTCAGAAATTCCCTGGCAAGCCTCTCGTCCTTGGCAAGCAATGCCTGGGCTGCCTGATCGATGGCAGGCGTAAACGCGGCGAACTTGTCGGTGAGCTCTTTCTGAACCACCTTAACATCTTTTACCATATAGTTGTAGCGCAGGTAACACATGTTCGACACCCGGTTGAAAACCCAGAAGGCGGATGTCGGGGAGTATTTCAGGAGGTCACCGTTGCCGACCGCGAAGGTTTCAGGAATGGCGAGTATGCCACAATACATGGGTACATACTGGGTTGTTGCGGCATCGTCGACACCGAACCAGAGGATGCCTCCGATGGGGTCGGCCAGCCACGACCGCGACTGGGAGACGAAAGAGAATCCGGTCTGCTGTGTGGCGATAGCCCGTTCGTTCAGGTACTTCTGACCATCAACTTCAAAATTCATCGGCCGCCAGCGATAAGGGCATTCAAAGGGTCCGGCGCCCAGATCTTTGGTCATGTCCATCGGCGTGCCTTCATAATGGTCGCCCATGAATCCCATAAGATCCTGTGCCGAAAGCTTACGGTCGGGTTTGATAAACAAAGGCATAGGCTTGCCGGCATCGAATCCCATAGCATAATCGAGGTACTGTTCCATGCCTTTTGCGACATGGTTAAAGAAGGCATAAACCCTGGCCTCGCATCCACGCAGCGCACCGAAATTAAGCGGGGCATAGGTGTCGCGGAAGGAAAATTCCTCATCCTTGCCGCTGAACCAGCCTTTGTCACGGGCAAAGGTGATAACATCTTTGGCATAGAGGCAGTTTTCCGGATCGTTTAGCGGGAAAGTGGTGATTCTGGCCTGATTGGCATGTGCACAAACATAGCCGTCCGGTACTTTTCGCGCGACATAGAGGATACCGTTTTTACCGGAACCCTTGCCAATGATTTCAAGAATCCATACTTCGTTCTTGTCTGCGATTGACATTGACTCTCCTGAAGAATAATAACCGTATTTTTCACAGAGTGCAACCATGGTTTCGATGGCCTCGCGGGCAGTTTTTGCACGCTGCAGTGTAACATAGATAAGACTGCCGTAATCCATGATTCCTGACGGATTAACGAGTTCGTCGCGCCCTCCGTAGGTGGTTTCTCCAATGGCGACCTGATATTCATTCATATTCCCGATCACCGAAAAGGTATGGGCCACTTGTGGGATTTTCCCGAGATACTTTCCTGTGTCCCATTCCCGGATTTCAGCCATTGCACCTTTCGGCCAGTCGGCTGCCGGGCGGTGGTAGAGCTCGCCATACAGAACATGTGAATCGGCCGCATACGTGACCATCACGGAGCCGTCCGACGAAGCGCCTTTCGTGACGAGAAAATTGGTGCAGGCAAATGCAGAGCCAGCTCCCATTGACATGAGGATGAACAGAACCAGAATTGCTTTCTTCATAACCTATAGTGTTTAAGAATTACCTGAAAAATGACCACGAGCGGCTTGTTGAATTGCCCAGCTGGTCGCTTACCCGGACAGTCAGTTTATGCTGGATGCCCGACTTGATTCTATCTGAATCGTAGACGTACTCCAGGGATGCGTTCTTTGGATCGTACTCCAGCAGTATCCACTGCCCGTCGATCTCACCGCGATAATTCCGAATACCGGAGAATTCATCGCGTACCCTGAACCGAAATGATTTTAGTCCTTTAAGTTCCTCACCAGACGAGAAATTTACCGATTCGAGCTGTGGCTTCACCGTATCAACACGGATGCAGTATTCTCCAAAACTCCGTGTCCGGGCAACCAGCCGGTTTCCTTCCCAGGTTCCCCCAAGGCAGGTGTAGCTTCGATTTCCGTTGTATTGGGCAACCGCCGCCTTTTGTCGCAGCGCCTCAGGCAGATTGATTGCCTCGATGGCAAGCCGGTAGTATTGGTGAACCGGGACATCCGGAAAATGAACCCTGTGGTTAGGAGAATAGTTGCCGGGCAGGGCAGGGGATACCCCATAGGAAAAGTAGAGATCTCCGTACAATGAGCCGACTGGCATTTCGACTTCGAGCCCCTCCGCATGAAAGGAGTTCAGCTCATTACAACTGAAATAGGCGTTGTAAAGGGGCTTAAATTCGGTATCCTTCGGAAACTGTTCGGGCGCTAACTTTATAGTAAACTCAGCGATCGACTGGTTTCCCGCGGCATCATCAATAAGAATCCTGATTGAACCTGTTTTTTTGTCATCGAGTTCGATCCTGCCCCGGTTTCGGGAATACCGATATATTCCAGCCTGGTTGTTCGGATCCACAAAGAGCTTGAGTATGGTTTTATGTCCTGAAACATAGGACTTGAAATCCATAAAACTATTCATGTAGCGAGTTTCGGCAAAGGAAAACTCATCAAGAACCGACTCAAAAAACAGCTCTCCGTTGAGGTATCCGCGGATGCGGTAAACCCCGCAGCGGTTGTCCGATCCGTTTAAAAGATCATAGGTTTCGATCCCGATTCCTGAAATCACATCAACCGGCACTGCGGCAGCGTTTGCAGGAACGTGCACCGCTCCGGATTTCCGGAGTGGTACCGTTACCGGTTTAACCCATCCGCTCCTGCCCTTTAGCGAGTAAATGTCGACTTTTTCGATGACGGGCGATATGTTATCTTTTACGGTTATGGACCGGACCAACGGATTGACCGGGTTTTCGGATTGAGTTTCCCTGAGTTCGAAGTGCAGGTGCGGACCTTCTGAACTGCCTGAGTTTCCTGAAAGAGCCACCACCTGACCTTTTTTAACGACTAATACCGATGGTTCGGGAAAAAGGTCAACCGAAAATGATTGACGCCTGTATTGCTCAGCGCGCACATAACGGGTGATTTCTCCATTAAAAGCAAGAAGGTGACCGCTTAGTGATGTATACCCATTTGGATGTCTGATATAGAGGGCATGGCCGTAGCCACCCGGCTCCACCTTGATTCGTGAAACATACCCGTCAGCAACCGCCAGTATGGGAACTCCTGTTGCTCCTCCTGTTTTGATGTCGATTCCGGAGTGAAAATGGTTCATGCGCGGTTCACCGAAATTGCCGGCGAGAAAGATCGGAATCCCTACCGGATTGGTCAGGCTGATCTTGTCGGGACCAGGAAGCTCCTGCGAAAATGAAGGTACCGGTAACAGGCAAATAACCAGGAGATTAATGAGAATAATTTCTGATAACCGGTTTTTCATGGTGGCCAAAGATAACGGATCAGTGTGGAATTTTATCTAAATTTTGATTTGAATGATCCGTGTGCTACCTTTGTGATAAAAAGAAACCATGACATTCGAGCAGGAGGAAATGATCCGCCAGCTCCGGTACAGGATCCGGTTACTGATGGCACGATACCAGAGCCTGAAAAGCGAGAAGGATAGTCTGGTTGCGGAGAAGAATGATTTATTAACTTTAGTAGAAAAACAAAAGAAAGAGATAAACCAACTCGAACAGCAGTATGCAACAGCCAGGCTGGCAAAATCGGTTCTTGTACCATCAGAAGACCGGGAATCAGCTAAGGCTCAGATAAACAGGATTGTGCGGGAAATAGATGAATGCATAGCTCTTTTAAATAAATAGGAGGACCAGTGGATAACGGTTTCCAGATAAAATTACAGATTGGCGGAAGATTCTATCCATTGGTCATCGATCGTAAGGATGAAGAGAAAGTAAGAAAGGCGGCGAGGGTCATCAATGAGAAATTCGGACAGTACCAGCAGCGGTATCGCGATAAGGACGGACAGGATTTCCTGGCTATGGCGGCCTTTCAGTTTGTACTTAAACTGATTGATCTGGAGGAGAAATCCAGTGAAACTCCTTTGACGGCAGCAATTGAGGAATTGACCGAGGAGCTTGAAGAGTTTATGCAGAAAAACATAGGCGTTCTTTGAATCGAAAATATAGCCCGTATTAATCCTTAATCCTTGTAAAACTCAACACTATTCACATTGGAGTTAAGCTCATAACTTAACAGGACAGGCCTCGGTTATCCCGCTTGCGGGAGAGCTTCTTCGGAAGCCGGTGGAAGCCCGACGAAGTTGGCAGCTCCATCCCTGTTCAATTGGGGTTTTCGACGAATTAAGGTATTAGTACGGGTTTTTTTTGTACCAACGGGTAATGTCCCATAACTCATATAATAAATTAATATACAGTTAATTATGATTACAAGTCTGATAATAGGCATAGTTTCCTTTCTGGTCGGTGGAACCATCGCGTTCTTCATCGGGCGGAAATCCCTGCAGACCAAAACCCTCAACATCATTAAGGATGCTGAGGCGGAGGCTGAGATGATCAAGAAGGACAAGATCCTTCAGGCAAAGGAAAAATTCCTTCAGTTGAAAGCAGAGCACGAGCGAACCATCAATGAGAAGAACAGCAGGATACTTTTGGCTGAGAACAAAATCAACCAGCGCGAGGCAGTGCTTTCGCAAAAGATCGAAGAAAACCAGCGCAAGAACAAAGAGACTGACAGTGTGCGCGCCAACCTGAACCAGCAGCTCGAACTGCTGAATAAAAGAAATGAGGAACTCGACCGGTTCCACAAAGCAGCGGTCGACAAACTGGAAACTATTTCTGGCCTATCGGCGGAAGAGGCGAAACTGCAAATTATGGAATCCCTCAAAGCCGATGCCAAATCGGAAGCCATGGCTTATGTATCCGAGATAATTGAAGAGGCTAAGATGACGGCATCCAAGGAAGCCCGGAAGATTGTGATTAATACGATACAGCGGGTTGCAACAGAAGAGGCCATCGAGAATTCAGTAACAATTTTCAACATCGATAATGACGATATCAAAGGCAGGATCATCGGCCGTGAAGGACGTAACATCCGTGCCCTGGAGGCTGCTACAGGCGTTGAGATCATTGTTGATGATACACCTGAAGCCATCATACTGTCGGCGTTCGATCCCGTGCGCCGTGAAATTGCCAGGCTTTCGCTCCACCAGCTGGTGACCGATGGCAGGATACATCCGGCACGTATTGAAGAGGTCGTTAAAAAAGTTGAGAAACAGGTAGAAGAAGAGGTGATCGAAGCCGGTAAAAGAACCTGCATCGATCTTGGAATTCATAATCTTCATCCGGAACTGATCCGGCTGGTAGGCAAAATGAAATACCGGTCGTCATACGGCCAGAACCTGCTCCAGCACTCGCGTGAAGTAGCCAATCTCTGCTCGATAATGGCTGCCGAACTCGGACTGAATGCCAAGTCGGCCAAACGTGCCGGTCTGCTCCACGATATCGGAAAAGTTGCGGAAGAGGAACCGGAATTGCCGCATGCACTGCTCGGCATGAAGCTGGCCGAACGGTTCAAGGAAAAGCCCGATGTTTGCAACGCCATCGGTTCCCATCACGAAGAGACCGAAATGACAACCCTGCTGGCTCCCATTGTTCAGGTTTGCGACGCCATCTCAGGCGCCCGCCCGGGTGCACGCCGCGAAGCGGTAGAATCGTACATCAAACGTCTGAAAGAGCTTGAAGATATGGCGTTGAGTTATCCGGGTGTTGTTAAAACCTATGCCATCCAGGCCGGTCGCGAATTAAGAGTGATCGTTGGCAGCGACAAGGTCAGCGACAAGGAGGCTGAAACCCTCTCATACGACATAGCCAAGAAGATCCAGGATGAGATGACTTATCCGGGTCAGGTGAAAATTACGGTGATCCGCGAAACAAGAGCAATCAGCGTAGCCAAATAACTATGGTGATAGACGAGCTGGCCCGGTATGAATTTGCCGGGCTCTACCGGAAATGGTCAGGGGAAGAACCCCTGGCCATTTCTCCGTTACCGGAGTCGGGGTCATACAGATTGTATGTGCGGATATCCGGCCGGGACAAATCCATAGTGGGCGTTCATTACCCGGATGTCAGGGAAAATCTGGCTTTTATCGGCTTTGCACGCCATTTCAGGGAAACCGGCATTCCCGTACCTGAAATACTTGCCTGTTCCGATGATTCCCACACCTACCTGCAGGAGGATTTTGGAGATATTGACCTGCTCTCGGTTCTGCAACGCACCGCTGCCGGAGAAGAGTCAGCTGAAAGACGCAACCTCCTGAAGGAGGTCATGGTATGGCTTCCGCGCATTCAAATTGAAGGCCACCGGGGCCTGAATTATGACCTGGCCTATCCGAGAAGGGTTTTCGACAAGCAATCCATGCTATGGGATCTTAATTATTTCAAGTATAATTTCCTGAAACTGGTGAAGATACCTTTCGATGAGCAGGCACTCGAAGATGACTTTCATGTCTTCACCGACTACCTCTCCTCCGCACCTCAAAATGCATTTCTTTACCGCGACTTCCAGTCGAGGAATATCATGGTAAGGAATGACGCAACCTGCTTCATCGATTTCCAGGGTGGCCGTATGGGATTTCCTGCTTACGATCTTGCCTCGATGCTTTTTGACGCAAAAGCCGGCCTTGGTGCCGGAGAACGCGAAACGCTCTTCCATGAATACCAGAATGCAATTGCCGGGTATGACGCAGGCTGGCCTGCTCTGATCGACAGATTCTATCCCGGATTTGTCCTGATACGGAAAATGCAGGCTCTGGGAGCATTCGGCTTCCGCGGCCTCATCGAGAACAAGAGATCATTTCTCCAAAGCATACCTCCGGCCATGCAAAATCTTTACTGGGTGACCACACACTTCACCCTGGAGCCTCAAATACCCGAGCTTTGGCGTGTGCTTTGCGAACTCCCTCATCACAAGGGTATGCGTGCAATAATCGATGATATACTCAGTCAAACCGACTAACCATGAAAGCAATGATACTTGCTGCCGGTGTAGGATCAAGGCTTAGGCCGCTCACCGATGAAACCCCCAAAGCCCTGCTAAAAGTTGGTAACCGCACACTGCTTGAGATTGTTCTCCGCCGGGTTGCTTCAGCCGGTATCAGCAGTGCTGTGGTGAATGTCCATCATTTTGCGGGTCAGGTTGCAGATTATCTCAAGGCTAACGGGAATTTCGGAATGGATATTTCCATTTCCGATGAATCCGCTGAACTGCTCGACACCGGCGGTGCGCTGCGGAAAGCTTCCGGATTCCTCGCTGACGGCGAGCCTGTTCTTGTGCATAATATCGATATCCTGTCGAATCTGGATTTATCAGCCCTTATCGCTTTTCACAGGGAAAAGGAAGCGCTGGTAACGCTGGCTGTCAAGGACAGGCCCACTACACGGAGCCTCCTGATTGATGGTTCAGGCAGATTATGCGGCTGGGAGTTCCCGGAAAAGAAAATCTGTATTCTCACACGCGACAGCAAAAAGGGTTTGAAAACAACTGCCTTCAGTGGGGTGTATGTATTTTCACCGGAGCTTCTGAACAGGTTTCCTGATGAAATGGTTTTTGGCCTCATGCCATGGCTGCTCGATCTGGCCGCAACTGAAAAGATCATCACCTGGGACCAATCGCCTGCCTTCTGGTACGAAGCCGGCCGGCTGGAGTCGTTGCAGCATGCTGCTGCCAAACTTGTTTTCGACGAGAACGACCCCTTTTTCATCGGGGAGATTTGTTGATTATTGAGTACCTTACAGGCTGATTTTCCACTATTGTCAAATTTTCTTGTTTATCGGGCATCTGCCGGATCCGGAAAAACCTTCCGTCTGGTAAGGACCTATCTTGAACAGGTTTTCCGGTCTCCGGCCGATTACCGCAAGATACTGGCTGTTACGTTTACGAATAAGGCGGCCGATGAAATGAAAAGCCGGATACTGGATGAGCTCGACCTGCTCCATCGGGATCCGGCCCGCTCCAAACACCAACAAGCTCTTGAAATTGCATGCGGTTTTTCCGGAGAGGCATTGCAGTTGCTGGCCGGCCGTATAAAGATGCAGATGCTCCATGATTACAGCCGCATCTCCATCGGTACGATCGACCATTTCTTCCAGCAGGTGCTCCGCTCTTTTGCGAGGGAATCCGGACTGTCATCTACCTTTCAGCTTGAGCTGGATTCCGGTTTTGTACTAAAACAGTTCTCCCGATATGTTTTTGCCGAAGCCGCCACAAATCCGGGATTGATGAGCTGGCTGGCTGATTGGGTGAACGACAGGATGGATAATGCCGAAACCTGGCACCGGCTTGAAACCGACCTTGAGAAGCTGGGGCGTGAACTGCTGATGGAGGATATCCTTGCCGGATTTATTGAAGACCCTTCTACCATTCCAAGCCAGGAACAGATTGCCGCACTTAAGGCTTTCTGCCGACGCAGTATGAAGGAATTCATCGATCAGCGGTCGGCTATTTCGAAGGAAGCGACTGAACTTATCGGACGTTACGGCATGACCATCGAAGATTTCAGCGGTGGCCTGCGTGGACCTGCAGGCTGTCTGGTTAAAATGGCTGGAACCAGCGACGGTCCTACCAAGACTGCACGGGAGAGCCTCGGAAATCCTGATAAGTGGGTGATAAAGAAGAAGCCTGAGCCAATGAGGAGTATCATTACCACAGAGCTCTACCCGGTTTTGAATGACCTGATGGAAAAGGCAATTACCCACTATGATGGTAATATAACCGGTTACAATTCCTGTGCGGCAGTGAACCGGAATCTTTTCGCTCTCGGTTTTACTTCATTCCTTTTCGATTTCTTTCGCGTATACAGTGACGAGCATGATCAGCTCCTGCTGGGGCTCACCCAGCCGATCATCAGCCAGATCATTGGCGACAATCCATCCCCATTTCTGTTTGAAAAAACAGGAAACTACTACAGTCACTTCCTGATCGATGAATTCCAGGATACCTCCGACCTCCAGTGGAAAAACTTCAGGCCGCTCATCGTAGATAGCCTGTCAGCAGGAGGTCTTAGTATGATTGTCGGCGATATCAAGCAATCATTATACCGATGGAGGAACAGCAACTGGCGCCTGCTTCACCGGACCGCCGTAAATGACCTGAAGGCATTCCGGGCCAGCAGCGAACCCCTGACAGAAAACCAGCGAAGCAGGAATTCAGTTATCCGTTTCAATAACCTGGTTTTTTCAGCTTTACCCGACATTATTCAGAGCAATCTGGATATCCGGGAAAATCCGCAGGAGGTCACAGACAGCTCTGCATTCAATTTCCGGGATGTCTACAGTGAAGCCCGGCAGGAGTTCGGGCGCAGGGCAGGTGAGGAGGGGCGCGTGGAAGTTCGCTTCTATAATAAGACCGACAAGGAAGACCCATGGGAGGCGCGTATGGAAAGTGATCTTGCCTGTCTTGTGGAGGATCTGCTTGTCAATCGGGGATACCGGCAGGAGGATATAACCTTTCTGGTGAGAAGAAACCGGGAAGGCGATCTGCTTACCAGTATACTGACCCGTTCGGAAGCCTACCAGCGATCGCTTTCCGCCGCTAAATGGAATTTCGTTTCAGCAGATGTGTTTCGTATCGGTTTAAATCCGGTTATAGAAATGATAATTAGGGTATTGCATTTTCTTGCCGATAATACTCAGTCCCATTATCGTGATCTCTTTCTTTGGGATTATTATCGCATGGAAAATTCGGGAAAGTGTCCGGAGCCGGATTTCAGAACAGCCTCGGCCGACTCATTTTCTGCATTTATGACCGGAGCCATGCATGAAGACCTGCTTACATTTACTGACAAGCTGATAAAATCATACCACCTCGACCGGGAAGAGGATGATCTTCCTTATCTTTTTCAGTTTCGCGATCAGGTAAAGGGTTGCATGAACAAAGGGATCAGCCATGCCCCCGGATTTCTCGAATGGTGGGATGCGCTGGGCTCCAGGCAGATGCTTGCGTCTGAAAGCCCGGGTTCATCCATGCGCATCATGACCATCCACAAGGCCAAAGGACTTTCAAGCCCTGTAGTAATAATACCGTTCTGTAGCTGGGATTTCAACCATAGCGCCACCAAGGCGCCGTGGCTCTGGGTTTCCACTGCCGGTACTCCTTTCAGTCAGGTGGCGAAGCTGCCGGTAAAATACGAATCCTCACTGGCAGAATCCTGGTTTGCAGATAGGTATAGCATGGAAAAGGCAGATGCTTATCTTGACGCGCTAAACATCCTTTATGTAGGGTTTACCCGCGCCGAGGACATTCTTATGGCTTTCTGCCCGTATGGGAATAAGTTTTCAACGGTGGCAGATGCCCTGCACAGCTGCCTCGCGGTTGAAGCAGATGGTGACAACCGCTACCGCGACGGGGATCCGGAGTTTCATAACAGGAATGTTCCCGAGGCGATTGCCGACACTGTTCATTATGTGACCCCGATGGTGAGAGGAAACATGAAGTCGGGGATAGCACATCGAACGGGGCCCGATCCGCAAATAACACGGTTTGGACTGATGGTCCACGGAATTCTTGAAAAGGTGATCATCAGGGATGATTTGGCAGATGCCATGGCTAAGGCGGTTGAATCGGGCGAGGTAAAGCAGCATGAGGCCTGCGAAGTTGAAAACCATATACGGATGCTCCTCGAAATGCCAGAAATTTCAGGATGGTTCTCTGGCGACTGGGAAATACTTGCAGAAGCCGGAATCACTGTGCCCGGGAAAGGCGAAAGGCGCCCCGACCGGGTTATGATACGAGGAAATGAAGTGTTTGTTATCGACTACAAGACCGGGTTACGTGAAAAGCGCCATGACAGGCAGATCAAGGAATACATGGAGCTTCTTGTGCAGCTTGGGTATTCCCGTGTCAGGGGATTTCTCCTTTACCTTGATCCGCCCGAACTGGTGGAAGTCAAATTCCCAGAAGGCTCTTTTCAGCCCGGCCGGCAGGGTCAAGCAGGCTGACAGGGTTTTCAATCAACTCCTTAATTGTCCGAAGGAACCCAACAGAGTCTTTTCCATCGATGAGCCGGTGGTCATAGGACAACGCCAGGTACATCATCGGCCGTATCACAACCTGACCGGCCAGTGCAACAGGGCGGTCAACAATATTGTGCATACCAAGGATGGCAGGCTGGGGGGGATTCAGGATCGGTGTAGAAAGAAGGGATCCGTAAACCCCGCCGTTGGTAATGCTGAAAGTACCGCCCCGAAGCTCCTCGATCGAAATCTTGTTTTCCCTTGCTTTGGCTGCCAGCCGCGCTATCTCTTGCTCGATGCCGGCAAGCGTCATTAACTGGGTATTGCGGAGAACGGGAACCATCAACCCTTTCGGAGTCTGAACGGCAATTCCGATATCGGTGTAATTGAAAGAAATGATTTCATTACCCTCGATCACCGAATTCACCTGCGGATAGGCGATAAGGGCCCTTGAAGCAGCCATCGTAAAGAACGACATGAATCCCAGCTTAACCTTATGCTTTTCTTCGAAAGCTCCCTTAAAGCGGTTTCTAAGTTCCATTACAGCCGTCATGTCGACCTCGTTGAAAGTGGTGAGCATGGCGGTTTCGTTTTTCACCGCTACTAGTCGCTGGCTGAGCTTTTCGCGGAGAAGGCTCATCTTTTTGCGGTCTTCTGCACGGTCGGCAGCCACTGCCGGTAACTGACCAGGGGAGGCAGCATCAGCGAGGGTGGCGCTGATAACGCGCTGCACATCACTTTTCGTTATCCGTCGGAGTCCATTAAGAATATCGTCAACAGACAGATTATGTTCGTCCATCAGTTCCCTGGCAACCGGAGTTACCTTAACTGCGGTGGCTGTCTTGTCTTCTAAAGGAGTATCAAACTTTTTTTGCACGGCAGGCACAGTCTCAACTATCGTAACAGTGGCTGCTTTTTCAGATTGGGGTGATGCTTTTCTTGCCTGCTTTTCATCAATCCGGGCGATGATGCTTCCAACTGCCACGCGTGTGCCGTTGGCGACAAGGATCTCTATTACACCACCTTCCGGTGCGCTGGCTGTAAGGCTTGCTTTTTCGCTTTCAAGCGATACAACATCCTGATCTCTTTCGACATATGCACCGGATTCTACCAGCCAGTTTCCGATTTCAACTTCGGAAATAGACTCGCCGGGGGAGGGAACCTTAATATCTGTCATAGGTATTCGAATTCTTTTAGTATCTCCATTCTCGAGCGACCTTCCACACACTGCAGGCCGCAATATTTATTTTTGAGTTCACAGGTGCATTTCCGGAAGACCTTATCGACGAGTTCCTGCTGGGTGATCTGGTGGATTCGGTTGAGCCCCGATGCGGGTGACCCGCTGGCTTTCCGGCAGATGGGAATCCATTTAACATAAGGAACCTCACTTTGAAGGAATTTCCATGCGCCCATATTTTCAGGTTCTTCCTGGCACCAGATATGAAGTTTTGCGTTAGGGTACTTTTTGAGAATTTCACGGAAATTTTCATGCGGAAATGGAAACATCTGCTCGATTCTGACAAGTGCGATATCCCTCGCATCCCATTCGCGTTTGGGTTTCAAAAGGTCGTAATACATCTTGCCCCAGCAGAAAACGATACGCTTAACCTGATCGGGATCAGTTGCGGGATCGTCAATGATTTCCTCGAATCCGCCGATGGCAAGGTCATCCATGGTGGAAAAACAATCGGCATGCCTGAGCAGGCTTTTCGGGGTAAATACCACCAATGGAATTCTGAATGTCCGAAGTACCTGGCGTCTGAGTAAATGAAACAAGCTCGCCGGGCTGGTAGGATTTGCAATGGTCATGTTGTGCCGGGCGGCAAGGGTGAGAAAGCGCTCAATCCTCGCACTGGAATGCTCTGGTCCCTGGCCTTCATAACCGTGCGGCAAATAAACGACCAGCCCGTTTTGAAGTCCCCATTTTTCTTCGGCTGAGCAAATGTACTGGTCGAAAATAACCTGGGCGTTATTGGCAAAATCACCGAATTGGGCCTCCCAGATCGTCAACGATTCCGGATAAGCCAGCGCATAGCCATATTCGAAGCCAAGTACGCCATATTCCGACAGGGGAGAATTGTATACCGAAAAATCTGCCTGGGTTTCCGAAATGTTCTTCAAGGGAAAGTATTTTTCACCCGTATCCTCTTGAATCAGTGCTGCATGACGGTGAGCGAATGTTCCCCTCTCACTGTCCTGACCGGAAATCCTTACCGGGATGCCCTGATCTACCATACTGGCATATGCCAGCAGCTCGGCCATGGCCCAGTCGAGATGGTCGGTTTTTACCGATTCTATGCGGGCTTCAACAATTTTGTGAACCTTTTGAAAAAAGTTAAGATTTTCGGGAAGATGATTGATGCGGCCGGCCAGTTCAATCAGTCTCGACTTGCTGTAGCGCGTATCCACCGGCCGGAAGATCTCCTTGTCGGTGGCATGATGGTAATTGCTCCAGTCCTCATTAAGGAAAGGCCTTATTGAAACTTTGGCATTCGCTTCAATCGCATCGAAAGACTCATCAAGACCATTCTCAAAGTCGGCGATGATTTTATCACGCCCGTCGATTGTCAGTACACCCTCCGAAATCAGCTTTTCGCCGTAAATCTGGCGAATGTCGGGATGCTTCTCAATTGCTTTATAAAGAAGCGGTTGGGTGAATCGGGGTTCGTCACCCTCATTATGTCCGAATTTCCGGTATCCCAGGATGTCAATAAAAACGTCCTGAGCGAACTGCTGGCGGAATTCCATAGCCAGGTTGATAACATACACGAGCGCTTCAACATCATCGCCATTGACATGGAAGATCGGTGATTTTACAACCTTTGCGACATCGGTGCAGTAGGTGCTCGACCGGGATTCCTGGTAATTCGTTGTGAAGCCGACCTGATTATTGAGAACCAGGTGAATGGTGCCTCCTGTCCGGTATCCGGGCAGGAGCGACATCTGGAGAACCTCATATACCACACCCTGGCCGGCAATGGCCGCGTCACCGTGGATTATGACCGGAGCCAGCATTGTCTCATCACCGCCAAATTCCTTTTCAATTCTGGCACGTGCGAGGCCCTCCACCAGCGGGCCCACTGTTTCGAGGTGTGATGGGTTCGGCAGCAGCTCCAGCCGGATGTCATGGCCCAGGTCGGTTTTGATGATCCTGTCGTATCCGAGGTGATATTTTACATCTCCGAGAGCGATACCCTCTTCGTAATCAACAGCCTTATATTCCCGGAAGATGTCGGCATAGGGTTTTCTCAGGGTGTTGGCCAACACATTGAGCCTGCCGCGGTGGGCCATGCCAATGACGAATTCGCGAATTCCCAGTTCTGAACCTTTTTCGATAATCCTGTCGAGGGCAGGGATAACTGCTTCGGTTCCTTCAAGGGAGAATCGTTTCTGGCCAACAAATTTTTTGTGGATATATTTTTCAAATCCGACCGCCATGTTCAGGTGGCTGAACATGCGTACCTTTTGCTCGGGAGTGAAAACAGCCCGGTTCCTTGTGGATTCCATCTTCTTGTACAGCCACTCCAGGATTACAGGATTCCGGATAAACATAAACTCAGCCCCGACGCTTTCACAATAGGTTTCATTGAGGTGACGAACGATTGACCGGAGTGTTGAAGGGCCGGTTCCGATCCGTTTTCCGGCCTGAAAAACAATATCGAGATCGCCTTCCGTGAGTCCGAAATTCTCAATATCAAGTGTGGGGTGGTATTTTCTCCGCTCCCTGACCGGATTGGTGCGTGTGAAAAGATGCCCCCGCATCCGATACCAGTCTATCAGGTTAATGACCCGGAATTCCTTGTCAACGCTTTCATCTGTGTTGTCTGAAGCCACAGGTGCCGTGCGGGCAAATTCAAACCCTTCAAAGAACCTTTTCCAGCTCGGCTCAGTTGCGGCAGGGTCGCTGCGGTACTGTTCGTACATCTGCTGAATAACCTCTATGTCAACCTGTCCCAGAAAGGAGTGTTTATCCATAATTGATCTGTAGGTTTCGCTAAAATTAGAAAAAGGAACAACTCAAACCCCATCTTGTTTCCCGATCTGCCCAATTTCGTTAAATTTGATCCATTCAGCACCATGATCAACTCATTTATTTCCCTGGTTGTTAAAGATATCCTTAAGTCGGGAACCGACCTGAAGGATTTGGCCGTAGTATTTCCGAACCTTCGCGCAGGCGCCATTTTCCGGAAGGAACTTGCTGCCGCCATAAGCCTGCCGGCATGGTCACCCGGCGTTTTCAGCATCGATGACTGGTTGGTTCAGCTTTCAGGATTGCAGCAGGTTGACAAGCTGGTTGCGCTTACAGCTCTTTATCCGATCGTTCAAAAGCAGATGCCGTATATTCAGTCATTCGGCGATTTTCTTGATCTCGGTGAAACCATTCTGGCTGATTTTGATGATGTTGACAAGTATCTCGCCAACCCGGTCAGTGTTTTTACAACACTGTTGGAGACCAAGCGTATCGACAGCCGCTTCGATATTTCAGAGGATGAAGAACTTGCTGAACGGTTGAGCCTGTTCTGGCGCAGTTTCGGAGACTTACGGTCTCCGCACCAGGAAAAGTGGCTTGAGCTTTGGGAAAAGCTCCTGCCTGTATACACTGAGTTCGAACAGGTTCTGCTGTCAAGGGGTACCGGCACTTCAGGCATGTGCTATCGCAAGGCAGCCGCCGACCTTCGGAGTGGTAAAGCCAATTCGGCACGTTACAAAAAGATTGCCTTTGCCGGATTCAATATCCTCACCGCCGCAGAAGAAGATGTTTTCGAGTTCCTGATGCAGCAGGGAGCAGCGCTTTTTTATTGGGATTTCCACCCGTCCTATCTCGAAACGCCCAATGAGGCAGGGAAATTTATTAGGCCTTACCTGAAAAAATTTCCTCCCCAGTTGCGGTTTGAACCTTTTGAAGGACAGGAGGACTGCCTTTTTGGAAAAAACGGGAATACCGAAATCTTCGTATTTCCGGTTACTTCGAATACCGGTCAGGTTCAGGCATTGTTAAATGAGTTGAAAATCAGGCCAGAGCGCGACAGGGGTATAATCCTCTCCGATGAAGGGCTCTTCTCTGATCTACTCGCCTCATGGCCCGATGAGCTGCCGGTGAATTTTTCCTCAGGCTATCCGCTGAAGGATACCAAGGCAGGAGGTTTCTTCCGAAGCCTGATCGAAATCAACAATGATTTCCACCGTCACGAAGGGGTGGGAATTGTTGATACCGCACTTTTACTTGACTTTTTAAATCACCCCTGGTCGAACTGGTTTACGGGCAGCACATCCGACTCGCTTGTACAGACAATCCGAAGAAGGTTTCCGGAGTCGGTACCCGCAGATTTCTTTACGGTGGAGAGTATGCTGGGTGAAGTAGCCGGCCCGGCACCGGTTTCTGAATTTCTCCGAAGAATTCGTGCCATTTGCACCAGCTTGCTGGAACGGCGATCCGATTATTACAAAATTGAACAAGCTGCGATAGAGTCAGTTTCCGATCAGGCCAATATTTACCTCGATCTGATTGATCGGCGTGGGCTGAAGCTCGACCCGAAATCGTTAACCCGGCTTTTTCAGCGTTTCAATGGAAATGCCAAGATATCGCTTGAAACAGATAGGGAAGCCTGCAACCAGGTTACAGGGGTTCTTGAAACAAGGCTGGTTGATTACGAAGAAGTTTTTATCCTGTCATTTAATGAAGGAATCTGGCCGTCGAAGCAATTGCCAGGATCGCTGATCCCTTACTCGCTGCGCAAAATGTTCGGCCTGCCGACAGCCGAGAGCCGGGATGCCATGTATGCTTACTATTTCTACAGATTGATACAGCGAACACGAAGTCTCAATATCTATTACCTGACAGGGCATCGTGATGACAGTATCCGGTCGGGGGAACAGAGCAGGTACCTTACGCAGCTCCAATATGGAATGGGCAAGCGACCCGTGATCCGGTCGGAACCACCGTCAGGCTCAGGACGAATGGTTCCTGAATTGGTGGTTGCCAAAAGCCCGGAGGTTATGGCCAGGCTTAACCGGTTTGTCGAGGGCGTCCCCGATGGCAAGGCATTGTCGCCCAGCGCAATCAATGAATATCTTGATTGCAGTCTTCGGTTTGCATTAAATCGGATCATGGGCCTCAAGCAGCCCGAAGTAGTGCAGAATGCGGCAGATCCCAGAGGATTGGGCACGCTGCTGCACCGTGTGATGAACCGTCTTTACAATCATTTTGCGGAAACCGGTACCGGGCCCGCTGAAGCCTGGCTAAAGGAAGCGATCGGCGGCCGTGAGCAGCTAACGGAGATAATTCTCGAAGAGTACCACCGGTTCCTTAAAGAACCGGGAAACATCATGCCCGGAGGCAAAGAGCTGCTTGGACTGGAAGTAGTTAAACAGTTCGTAAGCGGCATTCTTGAGTTTGACAAAAAGAACAAACCGCTGAAGATAATAGCCCTGGAGCAGGAGTTCAGCATGGGATTTCCGGTCGAGACCGCTGGCAGGCAGGTAAAGATAAGGCTGCACGGCTTCATCGACAGGGTCGACCTTATGCCTGATGGTGTCCGTATAATAGATTATAAAACCGGTCAGGCCGAGCTGAAAGCAAATGATATAAGTGACCTGTTCGACAGGGCGAAGAGTAAGCGGCCAAAAGAGGCGTTTCAGGTTCTTCTTTATTGTGAATTCTACAGGGAGTCAACCCATACCGGGGATGCAGTTTTTCCCTGCCTGTTCCGTCTGGGCCAGTTCCGTTCAGGAAACTGGGATCACAGGATCAGGATAGGCGGTTCTGAGGTTGAATCGTCGGCGGTGAGTGAAGATTTTCGTAAGGGACTTATCGGCGTTCTTGAGGAATTATTCAATCCGGATGTTCCCTTTGTGAAGTGCAACGATGAGCAGCATTGCCGATTCTGTCCTTATGCCGGGCTTTGCTCCCGTGAAGATTAATCCTCCAGCAAACGCGGTCTGAGCCGGCGTGTTCGCTCCAGCGCCTGGTCCATTTTCCACTCGTCTATCTCCTTGTCGTTGCCCGACAACAGAATGTCGGGTACTTTCCATCCTTTATAATCTGCCGGCCTGGTGTAAAGCGGTGGTGCCAGTAAATTGTCCTGAAAAGAATCGGTGAGTGCGGATTCTTCGTCCGAAATGGCCCCCGGAAGAAGACGAACAACAGCATCGACAATAACTGCCGCCGCCAGCTCTCCGCCAGTAAGAACATAATCTCCGATCGAAATCTCGTGTGTGACAAGGTGGTCGCGTACGCGCTGATCTACCCCTTTGTAGTGGCCGCAAAGGATCACCAGGTTTTTCATGCAGGAAAGCTTGTTTGCAAGTTTTTGCGATAAAAGCTCTCCGTCGGGTGAAGTATAGATGATCTCATCGTAATCAACAACCGATTTTAAAGCCGTAAGTGCCCTGTCGATCGGCTCAACAAGCATCACCATGCCTCCACCTCCGGAAAACGGATAGTCATCAATAGTCCGGTGCTTGTCTTCGGTATAGTCGCGGAGATTATGAATGAATATTTCCACGAGCCCTTTTTGCCGGGCACGTTTGATGATCGAGTGATCCAACGGTCCTGACAAAAGCTCAGGTATGGCGGTAATAATGTCTATTCTCATAATCTGCTGAAAGATCTGCAAATATAGTTGTTCGAAGGTTACCGATGAAATCTTAAGTATGTCAAATAGGCAGTTGTAGCAACATGGGGTATGTCAAAATGGCGCAATATTGTCGATGGTATGCCGTTTGAAAACAGCTTATACAGATTTTGAATATGTTAAACAAAAAAGGAGATAAGATTATGTCACACGTAAGATTAAGCAGCAGAAATTGTGCACCCGCAGGGTCGTACTACAACCAGGCCAATCCGTTGATGAACCGGTTCTGGAATGATCTTGAAAACAGCTTTGCCGGATCAACGGTTCCGGCGGCCAATATCGTTGAGACCAGCATTGATTTTCGGATTGAATTGTCGGTGCCAGGTTTCTCGAAAAGCGATTTCATCCTGAAGGTTGAAAACCAGATTCTCAGGATCAGTGGTGAGCCAGCTTCAACCGGTGAAAAAACGGAGGACAGCTATGTTCGTCAGGAATTTAGCCGGAAATCGTTCAGCCGCAGCTTCAGGCTTTCGGTGCAGGTGGATTCCAACAACATTCGCGCCCGGTATGAAAACGGCATCTTGGAAGTGGTTATCCCGAAGGCCGAAGAGGCAAAGGCCAAACCCGCCCGGGATATCCTGGTCGACTGATTCGCTAAATTCAGTGATGAAGAGCCATCTCGCCAGCGAGATGGCTTTTTTTATTAAAATTTAGATATTTTTGTCCGAATGTGAAAGTCTGGACCATGGTCCGGTATCTGTTCGAATGAACAACTTGGCATTGCCAAGGTATTGTACGATTAAAAACTAGCGCTATGACTGAAAAAGATCAGCTGCCTGAAGAGCAGTTAAACGTTGAAGGGGTTGAGATCCCTGAAAACAGTGTCGAATCTGAAGAAGTTGCAGTAAACGAGCAAATCGGTGAACTTACTGTAGAGGCTGAAGTGGAAGAACCTGAGGTAGTTTCGGAGCCGGAAACAGTTCCAGAGCCGGAAGTGGTTCCCGAGCCAGAGGCAGTTCCAGAGCCGGA
>CAYWHP010000001.1:117789-165176 GCA_964457845.1 uncultured Porphyromonadaceae bacterium
CTGAGCCGGAAGTCGTTCCTGAGCCGGAAGTAGGTACCGAGCCGGAGGCCGTTCCTGAGCCGGAAGTCGTTCCCGAGCCGGAAGTAGCTCCCGAGCCGGAAGTAGTTCAAGAGCCTGAGGAAGTTCCTGAGCCGGAAGCTGTTCATGAGCCGGAGGCACTTGCCGAACCCGTAGAAGCGCCTGAACCCTTAGAGGTGATTGAAGAAGCAGCAGTCGAAGAAATTGCAGCCGCGGAAACCGCCGCTGAAAACGAAGATGTTGTTTTGCCCGTTGCGGAAGTTGCCGGAGAGCCTGTTGTAACAGCGGCCGACAGCGAACAGAATGAAACAACGAGAGCGCATTTCCCGCCCATCAATATAGATTATTCAGGTTTTGCCAGGCCTGCATTACTTGAAGCTCTTGACCTCTTGCTTGGTCATCGGGGCATTCAGGAAATAACCCGTGATGTTGAGAATATCCGTTCGGTTTTCTATCGTAAGCTTAAGGCCGAGTCGGATGAAAAACACAAAAAGTTCATCGAGGAGGGTGGGGTACAGGAAGAGTACAAACCCGCTCCGGATCACCTCGAAGAGAGCTTTAAGGCCTCTTATGAACTTTTCAGAAATAAAAGGGCAGAGTACACTAGAGCGCTCGAAGGCGACAAAGAGGGTAACCTGAAGAAGAAGCTTGAGATCATTGATCACATAAAAAATCTGCTCAATACGCAGGAATCTTTGAACAAGACCTTCAATGAATTCCGCGACCTCCAAAGGCATTGGAGAGACATTGGTCCGGTTCCGCAAACCGATCTTCACAGCTTATGGGAGAACTACCATCATCATGTGGAGCGGTTTTATGATTACATTAAGATCAATAAGGAATTACGTGACCTTGACCTGAAGCGAAATCTGGAAACCAAGATACAGATCTGTGAAAAGGCTGAAGAACTGCTCCTTGAACCTTCCGTAGTTAAGGCTTTCGGCGAACTACAGCAGTTACATAACCAATGGCGTGAAGTTGGACCTGTGCCCGGTGAGAAGAAGGATGAAATCTGGGATCGCTTCAGGGAGGCTACCAACCAAATAAACCGGAAGCATCAGGACCACTACCTCGGGCTCAAGGATGAACAAAAGAAGAACCTGGATGCAAAGATCCGCCTCTGTGAAAACATCGAGGAACTCTTGCTGAAACCGGTTCAGAGCCCAAAAGAATGGAATGATCTTTCACAGGAAGTTGTACGTCTGCAGCAAATGTGGAGAAGCATCGGATTCGCACCTCGGAAGGACAATAATAAAGTTTATGACCGTTTCCGGGCCGGTTGCGATGAATTCTTCAATCGCAAGCGGGAGTATTTTTCCCACCATCGCGATGATCAGCATGGGAACCTTCAGCTGAAAACCGACCTGTGCATGCAGGCCGAAGCCCTCGCCAACAGCACAGAATGGAGGAAAACCTCCGATGAGCTTGTAACCATTCAGAAGAAATGGAAAGAGATTGGCCCCGTTCCGCGTAAATATTCCGATCCGCTCTGGCATCGCTTCCGTAATGCATGTGATTCGTTCTTTAAGAAAAAGGCCGAGTTTTTCAGTTCCCAGGATTCCGAACAGACTGAGAATCTCAGGCTGAAACTGGAATTGGTTGAGAAGGTAAAATCCTATCAGCTTTCTGATAATCACTATGATGACTTGGCTGTGCTGAAGGAGATCCAGAAAGATTTTACATCAATCGGCCATATTCCAATCGAGAAAAAGGACGAAGTTCAGCGTGATTTCCGTGAAGCCCTGCGCAGATTGTTCGACCAGCTCGATGTTGACGAACCGAAAAATGAGGTATTGCGTTATAAGCAGAAAGTTGATACCTTTGTTCAATCCCCCAAAAACAGAACCAGGATATCCTCCGAAAGGGAAAAACTGGTTACTAAACTTAAGCAGATGGAGAGTGATGTGGTGCTCTGGGAAAATAACATTGGCTTCTTTGCCAAGTCTCAGAAATCCGAATCACTTATTCGCGAGTTCGAAATCAAGATAGCCCAGGAACGCGAAAAGATTCAAGTGCTTAAGGAGAAAATTGACTTGTTGGACAGGTTCGAATCGTAACACTTAATCTTTTGTACAATGAGATCATTGAAAATCCTTACGGCTTTGATGATTTGGGGGGTATTGGTGAGTTTTGGAGGTTTTGCACAGAACGGTATTATCCGCGGCGTTGTTTATGACAAAAAAACGGGGGAGCCTGTCATCGGCGCCAACGTTTATCTGGGTGATGGTACCGTTTATGGTGCGGGAACGGATATCAACGGCTATTTTACAATCAGCAAAATTCCTGCAGGCCGTTATACTCTGACTGCCAGCGCAGTAAGCTTCCAGAAATTTACCAAGGAGGTGGATATCGCCGAAGGGAAAGTGATCAACGACAAGATTTACCTCGAGGAATCGGTTCAGAATATTGATGAGGTTGTCATTTCCGGAGAGAAGCAGCAAATGAAAACTCAGATTCAGACTTCCGTTATCCGGGTTACTCCAAAGCAAATGGAGAAGATTCCGAGTATCGGCAGTGAGCCTGATCTTGCTCAGTATCTTCAGGTTCTGCCAGGGGTTATTTTTACGGGTGATCAGGGCGGACAGCTCTATATTCGCGGAGGTGCCCCGATTCAGAACAAAGTGTTGCTTGATGGAATGATCGTTTATAACCCCTTTCACTCGATTGGTCTCTTCTCGGTGTTCGATACCGATATAATTAAACAGGCCGAGGTCTTTACCGGTGGTTTCGGTGCCAACTACGGCGGACGCATATCCTCCATTATGGATATCACAACCCGTGATGGAAACAAGAACCGCATGTCGGGCAAAGTGTCGGTTGGCACCTTTATGGCTAAGGCACTTCTGGAAGGGCCAATCAAAAAAGCGAAATCTGATTCCGACGGTTCGTCCTCGTTTGTACTTACCGCCAAGCACTCCTACCTGGAGCAGTCATCCAAGTACCTTTACAAGTACATCGATTCTGCCGGGCTGCCTTTCAATTTCACCGACATCTACGGTAAAGTCTCCCTTAATGCCAGAAACGGCAGCAAGGTTAACCTCTTCGGGTTTAATTTCAATGATGCGGTGACGTATCGGAACATAACCGATATCGGTTGGAACAACTACGGTTTTGGTTCCAATATGGTGCTGATTCCCGGTGATTATCCGGCCCTCATCAAGGCCAATATCGCCTATTCCAAATACCTTATCACGATGGATGAGGCTGATCAGCAGCCGCGCCAGAGTTCGATTGACGGTTTCAACGTCGGGCTTGAATTTGTTTACATTTTCGGAAAGGACCAGCTTGAATATGGTATCGAAACACTTGGTTTCAATACCAACTTCAATTATTACAACTCTGTTGGAAGGAAAATCATACAGCAGCAGTTTACCACAGAACTTGCCGCATATGGAAAATACAAAATGACACTGGGCAAACTGTTGCTCGAACCAAGTTTCCGGTTGCATTATTACGCCTCCCTCAGTGAAGCTTCACCTGAGCCGCGCCTCGGAGTTAAGTATAACCTCAGCGACATCTTCAGGATCAAACTTGCCGCCGGTATGTATTCCCAGAACCTGATAGCCGCAAACTCCGACCGCGATGTGGTTAACTTGTTTTATGGCTTCCTTTCCGGTCCGGATAACCTGCAGAAAGAGTTCGACGGAAAACCCATTAACACCAAACTACAAAAGTCGAACCACGCCATACTGGGGTTCGAATTTGACCTGACTAACAGGCTTAACCTTAATGTTGAGACGTATATTAAGGACAATATCCAGCTGACCAACATCAACCGGAATAAGCTCTATGATGACACCGGCGATAACCAGGATAAACCTGAATACCTCCGTAAAGACTTCATTATTGAAACCGGTAAGGCGTATGGTATTGATTTTCTGCTTAAGTACGATTACAAACGGGTATACCTCTGGGCTACCTATTCACTGGGCTGGGTGACACGTTATGATGGCGTTATCAAATACCCGCCCCATTTCGACAGACGTCACAATGTTAACCTTGTGGCATCCTACACCTTCGGCAAGGATCTCTCCTGGGAAGCCAGCGCGAGATGGAATCTCGGTTCCGGCTTTCCTTTTACACAAACTCAGGGGTTCTACGAGAAAATTCCGTTTTATGATGGAATCAACACGGATTACACACGCGTAAACGGTGAGCTTGGTATCGTGTATGGCCCGCTTAACCAGGGTCGCCTTCCGTATTACCACCGCCTTGATGCTAACCTCAAGAAAACCATTCCTACAGGTGAGGATAGCCAGCTTGAATTTACGTTTAGCATAACCAACGTTTATAACCGGAAGAATATCTTCTATTTCGACCGAATCCGATACGAGCGCGTTGACCAGCTTCCTTTCATGCCTTCTATCGGTGTTAACTGGACTTTCTGATTTATTATGGCAGTCAAGCAAACCAAATACATATTTGTAACTGGTGGTGTTACTTCATCACTTGGGAAGGGGATTATATCAAGCTCGTTAGCTAAGTTATTGCAAGCCAGAGGGTTTGAAGTAACAATTCAAAAGCTTGACCCCTATATTAACATTGATCCGGGTACCCTTAATCCGTATGAGCACGGCGAATGTTACGTAACCGATGATGGAGCTGAAACGGACCTTGACCTTGGCCATTACGAGAGATTCCTTAACTGTCCGACATCGCAGGCAAACAACGTCACTACCGGCCGGGTTTACCAGTCGGTGATTAACAAGGAAAGAAAGGGCGACTACCTGGGCAAGACGGTTCAGATCATTCCGCACATTACCGACGAAATCAAAAGGCGAATCAAGATTCTTGGTTCGAAAGGGAAGTTCGATATTGTCATTACCGAGATTGGTGGAACGGTCGGTGACATCGAGTCATTACCCTACATCGAATCAGTCAGACAGCTCAAATGGGAGCTTGGTGATAAGGTTTGTGTAATACACCTCACGCTGGTTCCTTATCTGAGTGCGTCAGGTGAATTGAAGACAAAACCCACCCAGCATTCGGTTAAGATGCTACTCGAAGAGGGTGTTCAGCCGGATGTGCTCGTTCTTCGGACTGAACGTCCGTTGAACAGAGAGATCAGGAAAAAAGTGGCGCTGTTCTGCAATGTTGAGGAACGCGCAGTTATTGAAAGCCGGGATGTGAGCACCATTTACGAGGTTCCCTTGCTGATGCAAAAGGAGAAACTCGACGAAATAGTTCTTGAAAAACTCAAGCTGCCGTCCAATACGGTTTGCGATCTTGAGCCGTGGAGGGAATTCGTCAAGTCGGTGAAGAATCCGCAGCGGACGATCAAAATCGGGTTGATTGGAAAATACGTCGAACTTCATGATGCTTACAAGTCCATATCGGAAGCATTCATCCATGCTGGTGCGGCCAACCACTGCAAGGTCGATATTCAATGGATACATTCCGAAACCCTCGAGCAGGGGAATATCGACCAGATACTCAAACCGCTGAAGGGGATACTTGTGGCGCCCGGTTTTGGACATCGGGGCATAGAAGGCAAGATTATCGCAGTGCGTTATGCGCGTGAAAACAATATTCCCTTTCTGGGCATTTGCCTGGGCATGCAGGTTGCCGTGATCGAATTTGCCAGAAATGTTCTGGGTTTGGAAAAGGCGCATTCTACCGAGATGGACATCAAAACCCCGGATCCTGTTATCGACCTGATGGCTGACCAGAAGGAGATCACCGACAAAGGGGGCACCATGCGGCTGGGTTCCTACACATGTTCCATCAAAAGGGGCTCTTTGGCTGCAAGTGTATACAAATCTGAATGCGTAAGTGAAAGGCATCGCCATCGGTATGAATTTAATAATGCCTACCTCGAGCAATTCGTTGCAGCAGGAATGGTACCCGCGGGCATAAATCCGGACACGAATCTTGTGGAGATTATGGAAATCCCGGGCAATAAGTGGTTTATCGGTGTTCAGTTTCATCCCGAGTACCGGAGTACCGTTATGAAACCGCATCCTCTTTTTGTCAGTTTCGTGAAGGCAGCTTTGGAATAATTCCTTACTTTAGCCGCCCGAAATCATTTTCAACAGAATAGATCAGAAATGGATAGGAAATCCCTTATAGGCCTGCTATTGATGGGCGTTTTGCTGGTTGCCTACGGCATATTCAGCAATCCTTCAAAAGAGGAACGCGCACGCATGGCGAGAGTTAATGACTCAATTTACCTTGCACAGGAGAAGCAGCGTGAGGAAGTAGCCCGTCAGCTCAGCTTGAAGGACAGCCTTGAGCTGCCGGTCGCACTGAGCCCTGAGGAAATCGCTGAGCGAAAGATCGCCGAACTTGGTGCTTTCGCCACAGCCTCATCAGGTGAGGAAAAATTCTATGTCCTCGAGAACAATAATGTACGAATCAGTTTTTCTACCAAAGGTGGCCGACCGTATACCGCCGAAATGAAAAACTATAAAACGTATGATGGTAAGCCTGTTCTTCTCTTTGACGGTGAGAATACCCATTTTGGACTGCAGTTTTTTACGCAGAACAAACCGATTGCAACACAGGATCTCTTTTTCGAGCCACAAACCGCTGAAGTCAGCCAAACGGCTGAAGCTGAACCAAAGACTCTGGTGATGAGGCTTCCGGCCGGTGATGGCAGGTATCTCGATTATGTTTATACGCTGGCACCCGACTCCTATAAGCTCGGCTTTACCATCAGGATGCAGGGCATGGATGAAGTGCTCGGGAAAAATACCACGATGATCGACCTCGACTGGTCGTCCGACATCCGGCAGCAGGAGAAGGGCCGGACCTGGGAGAGCCAGCATTCAACTATCCAGTACAAGTATTATCAAAGCGATGTAGGTAAGCTCAAAGTATCCACAGACAAAGGTCCTACTGCCGAAACCCTCACCACAAAGGTGGAATGGATAGCATTTCAGCAGCAATTCTTTTCTTCCGTTCTGATGGCTGACAATTTCATGCTGAGTGCACAACTGAATTCATTAAATGCCCCTGAAAAGGCTGAGCATATTAAGAATTTCGGTGCCGCCATCAGCCTGCCTTATGAAGGGAAACCACAGGAAGAGATCGGGCTTTCATTTCTTCTGGTCCCCAACCACTATAAAATACTCAAAGCCTTGGGGCACGACCTGGAAGTATTGGTCGACCTTGGATGGAAGTTTATTGCCTGGATTAACAAATGGTTTGTCATTAACATATTCCACTGGCTTGAAGGATTTAACCTCAATTACGGGATCATCATCATTATCCTTACGATTTTCTTCAAGCTGCTGGTTTTTCCGCTCAGCTGGAAATCTTTCCTCTCCGGTGCACGCATGAAAGTGCTGAAGCCCCAGGTGGATGAAATAAACAAGAAATTTGGCCCCGACAAGGCTATGGAACGCCAGCAGGCAACCATGGCCATGTACAGGAAGGCTGGAGTGAGTCCGCTGGGAGGGTGCCTCCCTGCACTTTTGCAGATGCCTATCTGGCTGGCACTTTTCCGTTTCTTCCCGTCTTCGATCGAACTGCGATCAAAATCGTTCCTTTGGGCAACTGACCTTTCAACATACGATTCTATTCTAACCCTTCCGTTCACCATACCCATGTATGGAGATCACATCAGTCTGTTCACCCTGCTGATGGCTGCCTCCATGCTGGTGACCTCAAAGATGCAGATGGACCAGACGCAGGCCACTCAGCCGGTTCCGGGTATGAAGGTGATGATTTACATGATGCCGGTTATGATGCTGTTGTGGTTTAACTCCTACGCAGCAGGGCTCAGTGTTTATTACTTCTTCTCAAACGTGATCTCCTATCTTCAGCAGATCATTATCAAGAGGTCGATAGATGAAGAGAAAATCCTCAACAAGTTGAAGGAGAACCAGAAGAAACCCGTGAAAAAATCAGCTTTCCAGGAGCGCCTCGAAGCTATGGCAAAAGATCGGGGAGTTCAGCAGACAAGGAAGAAGTAAATAGTTCCAAGCCGGAGATTCGGTCCGTGACAGACGCACCGAATCTCCGACTTTTTACTTCGACCGCTCAAGATTATATCGCAGGTCCGTCATCTTTATGGCTGTTAGCGCCGCCTCAACCCCTTTATTGCCGTGAATTCCTCCAGACCGGTCAATGGCCTGCTGAAGGTCGTTAGTTGTTAAAACGCCGAATATGCAAGGTTTACCGGTGGTTAATCCCAGGTTCATGCAACCTTGGGCCACAGCATCGCAAATAAAATCAAAGTGGCGGGTTTCACCCTGTATGACGCAACCTAAAAGGATAACCGCATCGGGATTTGCGGTATCCAGGATGTACTTCCCTCCGAGCGGGAGTTCGAAACTGCCTGGTACCGTATGGACAAAGATATTGCCGCGTTTTGCACCGTGCTTTAAAAGTGTTTCTATGGCCCCTTCAGCCAATGCACCGGTAACGGTGTCATTCCATTCCGAAACTACGATTCCGAATCGAAAACCCGAACAGTCAGGAATAGAGTCAGGCTGATAATCCGATAGGTTCTTCAATGAGGTTGCCATGTCTATAAAAAAAAAGGACCGGGAAAAACCCGGTCCGATTGTTTAAATTTCTATTTACCCAATCCGGCTTCGGCCCGGGCGATGTATTTTTCTATTTTCCGCCCTTCGTCCGATTGAGGATACTCTTTCTGAATCTCTTTATAAAAATCAAGTGCCTTGTTGAAATCCTTCTTCGTTTCCAGCAGTTGTGCGGCTTTCATCAGGTAAACCGGGGTTACGAATGCATTTGGGCTCATCCGGGCTGCCTTAATATAATTATCAATCGCTTCGTCGGTCTGGCCAAGTTCTGAACAGGCATCCCCCATGGCACCCTTTGAAATCGGGCCGACCATATCGTCCTTCAGGTTAAATTTCTTAAGCTGGTCAATAGCTTCCTGAAATTTGCCAAGTTTCAGATAAGAAACTCCGCTGTAATAACGGGCGAGTTTAGCAGATTTAGTTGATCCGTATTGATCAATAATATCTATGAATCCGAGGTAGTTGCCATCACCGTTGAGGGCCAGGTTGAAGGAGTCCTTCTCGAAATACTGTTCTGCAGCGAACATCTGAGACTGGGCTTCCTTTTCCTTCGGGGAAACAATGAACCTTTTGTAGCCAAGGAAAATCCCTGCCACAACAACAACTGCGATCAAGGCGATCGAAATGGTCCTCTGGTTCTGCTCGATAAAATGCTCACTGCTGGAGAGGGCGTGCTCAACTACTTCCAGGTTGTCTTCTTTCTTCTGCTTGGATTTGCTTACCATATACTGTATTATAAAAAACACGCAAATTTATAACAATAAAAGCTGATTTGAAATAGCCCCGGGAAAAAACTCTGAATGTGCCGGGGTTCCCTGCAGGATTGCTATTTTTGAGGATTAACGCCGATGCAAAATGTTTCTTACCAACCTCGGACTACTCAATTTTAAAACCTATCAGGAGCTTGATATCGAGCTCTCTCCGAAGTTGAATTGCTTTGTCGGCAACAATGGGGTAGGGAAGACCAACCTTTTTGACGCCATATATTACCTCTCCTTTTGCAAGTCAAGTTTCAATAGTCAGGATACCTTAAGTATCCGGCATGGTGAAGAGTTTTTCATGATCAGGGGCGACTTTGATGTTGATGGAAGCCCGGAGCGAATCCAGTGTGCGGTTACCCGCGACCAGAAGAAGAAGGTAAGGCGGAACGATAAGGAGTACCAGAAACTGGCCGATCATATCGGATTTATTCCCCTTGTCATGGTTTCTCCTGCCGATTCAGCACTTATCCTGGATGGCAGCGAGGAGCGCAGGCGATACATGAACGGGGTTATTTCCCAGTACGACAGGCAGTACCTCGATGATGTGATGCGGTACAATAAAGCGCTTGCCCAGCGTAACCGTCTTCTGAAGGAGTTTTCCCGCATGCGCTACCTTGATGAGGATTCGCTCGCAGTGTGGGATGAGCAGCTGGCGTGGCTGGGAGAACGCATTCACACGCAGAGGAAAGATTTTATCTCCCGGTTGTTGCCGATCTTCCAATACTATTATGATTACATCTCCGGGGGACATGAACAGGTGCAGCTTCGGTATGTTACCCAGGCCGGGGAAAGGCCGCTGGCGGAGCTGATCTTCGAAGCAAGACCGAAGGACCTTCAGCTCCAGTATACAACTACGGGAGTTCATCGTGATGACCTGCTGCTGGAACTTTCCGGTTTTCCCATGAAACAGCAAGGATCGCAAGGCCAGCAGAAAACATATCTGGTGGCGCTTAAAATGGCCCAGTTTGATTTCCTGAAGGCAATCTCCCGGGCCACACCGCTCATATTGCTGGATGATGTTTTCGATAAGCTGGATTCATTTCGTGTAACCCAGATTATCAGGCTGGTTTCAGCAGATCATTTCGGTCAGATTTTTATTACGGACACCAACCTTGAACATCTCAGGTCCATCCTGTCCGGTGTAGAGGCCGATTACAGGCTTTTTGGAGTTGCCGACGGTAAAATAAGCCCCATATAGCCATGGTCATTCGCAGAACACAATCCAGGCCCCTGAAGGAGATTATCGAGGAAGTATTCCGAGCTTCCGGGATCGATAGAAAGCTTAAGGAGCGGGAATTGGTCAGAGACTGGGACGAGGTTGTTGGCATAACCATCGCCCGGAGTACAGAATCCGTTTACATAAGCGAAAGGAAGCTTTTTGTTAAAATACGCTCATCGGTCATCCGAAATGAACTGATCATGATCCGCGAAGGTTTAAGGCTCGAACTGAACCGGCGATGCGGAGAGAATCTTATCGATGAGGTGGTTATCCGTTAACTCGTAAAGTAAGGCCGGCCGCATCCTCCTATTCAAGCAAACTGCCGTCGATTCCGAACTTCTCGATGGCAGGAAAGAAGAAATTTGCTTCCCTTGCCGCATTCTCATCGCTGTCTGAACCGTGAACGGCATTCTTTTGTATCGACTGTGCAAAAAGTTTCCGAACTGTACCCTCTTCTGCTTTTGAAGGATCGGTGTTTCCGATAAGCTTGCGGTACTCCTCAACAGCATTCTCCTTTTCAAGAACTGCCGCCACTACGGGCCCGGAAGTCATAAAGTCGATCAAGCCTCCATAAAATGGCCGCTCACGGTGCACTGCATAAAAATTCGCTGCCTGTTCGCGGCTGAGCCGGGTTAATTTCATCGCACAAATCCGGTATCCCGAAGCGTTAATCAGGGAGAGAATATCGCCAATGTGCCCGGCTGCAACGGCATCGGGCTTTATCATGGTAAAGGTTGTGTTGCCTGTCATATTGTAGATGGTTAGTGATATAAAAATAGCATTTTCCATAGTGCAGAGCATGCTGTTCATTATCTTTGACTGATGCAAAACGATTCAGGTACACGAAAGCTCACGCTGGACAGCGAAAACGGATGGGCTGAACTACGGGTAATTTTCTCCGATCCCCTTAGGATTCTGATCCTAACTCATAAAAATCCGGACGGTGATGCTGTGGGTTCCGCGCTGGGGCTTAAATGGTTCCTGTCGAAATCGGGCCATCAGGTTGAAATTGCCATACCCGATGATTCACCCGGCTTTCTCAAATGGCTGCCGGGCCATCAGGACATTTTCGTTCATGATCGCAAATCCGGTAAGGAAATTCCTCAGTTGTTCCGCGAGTGTGATTTTATCGTTTGCGTCGACTTCAACACCCCGGAGCGTCTCGGTTCCGTCGAATCCCTTTTGCGGGCGGCCGACAAACCTACTCTCCTGATTGATCATCATCCTGACGGTGTGGTTTTTACCGATATTTTCCTGGTTGATCCTTCAATGGGTTCCACCGCTGAGCTTCTGTATCATATGATCCGTAAACTGGACTTTGAAGGCCAGATCAGCGCTGAAGGTGCCACCTGCCTGCTGGCAGGCATCCTAACGGATACCGTTGGACTTAAGGTAAGTTGTTCGTACCCGGGTGTATTCGAAACCGTGGCGGCGCTTATGCGCCTGGGAGCCGAAAAGGACCGGATTTACAAGGAGATTTACAATATGTTCTCGGCCGACAGGATGCGGCTCCTGGGCTATAGCCTCGACCGGAACATGAAAATCATCCCCGACTACCGCACTGCTTATATCGCCTTAACCAATAAGGAGTTGAATTCTTACAATCACCGTAAGGGTGATACCGAAGGCTTTGTGAATTATCCACTCTCCATTTCCGGCGTTGTTTTCTCCGTCCTTTTTACTGAACAGACGGATCACATTAAACTGTCGCTGCGGTCACGCGGCAGCTTTCCTGCCAATGAGTTTGCAAGATTGCATTTTCATGGGGGCGGACATCGAAATGCCGCCGGTGGTCGCTTCTTCGGGACTATGGATCAGGCGCTTGCTTTTTTTGAATCGTGTCTCGACGAATTTCGTGACCTCCTCGTTCTTGATGACTTGTAAACAAAACACTTCAACCGACCGATGAAGCGAGTGCTTACTCTCCTCCCTGTTCTTGGGATAATCCTTTTGTCATTTACCGGCTGCAAGCCTCGCTACCGCCAGCAGGAGCCAAATAGTGCGCGGCAGACAGCCGATCCGGAGGCGATTTACCAAACCAACCGGCAGATGATTCGTGATAACGCAATACAGATCCGTGAAATGGCGGCAAGGAAAGGCTGGAACCTGACTGAAACGGGAACGGGGGTCTTTTATCGGATAATCACAAAAAAACAAACTGCCGGGCGCGTAACTATTAAGCCCGGCAACCGGATAACAATGGCTTATACGCTTTCGCTCACCGACGAAAAGGAATGCTATTCATCCGTAACCCACGGTCCGAAAAGGTTTGTTGTAGAGAAGTCTGAGGCAGAACAAGGGCTGCATGAAGCAGTTCAGTTTATGTGCAAGGGCGACAGTGCACTGGTGGTTATCCCTCCGCAAAAGGCTTTTGGATTTGCGGGCGACGGCGACAGGATCCCACCGCAATCAATACTTGTTTATCATATCCGTATTGATTCCGTGGAAAGCTTGTCGGGGAAGTGACCATTTTCCTATTTTTAACGCAAAATTCAGCATGATGCATTCGTTACGCCCGATCGCTTTCCTGATTCTTGTTTTATTTGCTTTCAGCTGCGGCAGCCCCGACGGAGATTTCAAGAAGCACGCTTCGGGCCTGGCCTATCGGTTCTTTGAAACCCACCCGGAGGGCAAATCGGCAGCAACAGGTGATATCATGGTTTTGTCGATCCGAATAACCAACAAGGAAGGGAAAGTTTATGACCAGTCGGGTTTTTACCGGCTGCAGCTTGGTAACCCGATGTTCAAGGGTGATTTTTACACCGGTCTCGCGCTGTTGCAGGAGGGCGACAGCGCCTGTTTTCGGCTTGATGCATCCGCCTTCTTCGAAAAGACAAGGAAGCGCGATTTGCCTGTCGAGTTTAAAGCGGGCGACCCGGTTTACATTTATCTGCGATTTAAAAATGTTCTGAGTGCGGATGATCTTGAAAGTGAGAAGGAGAATACATACCACACCGATTTCGAACAGGAGATGAACCTCCTCAAGAATTATATTGAGCTTACAAATACCACAGTAAAACCTTCAAAATCAGGTATTTATTATATTGAAAAGAAAAAAGGAAACGGTAAAAAAGCTGAGCGTGGAAGTACCGTAACCGTTCATTATACAGGCACTACCATCGACGGGAAAATTTTTGATTCGTCGCTTCAACGCGGTAAGCCTATCACATTTATCCTGGGCCAAGGGCAGGTAATCCCCGGGTGGGATGAGGGTTTGCAGCTGATGCAAGCCGGAGGAAAAGCCCGCCTGATCATTCCGTCGAACCAAGCGTATGGCAAGGATGGTTTTAAGGATTTGATACTTCCTTATTCAACACTGGTTTTCGAGATCGAACTTATCGATGTTAAATAATTTATAATCAATGATAATGACTAAAGCATTCCAACGGTTGAGCACACTAAAAGCGGTTCCGGTGCTCGTTTCTATCGCTTTGCTCGTATTTGTGCAGGGGTTTACCGGCTGTGAGTCGGGTGATCCGCTGGAGAAGGAAAAGGCGGCAATTGAGGCATACAAAGTGGCAAACGGAATTACAACACAGCCGCTTGCCAGCGGCCTCTACTATATCGCAACAAAAACAGGAACAGGTGTCTCTCCGAAATACGGTTCCCAGGTTAAGGTGAAATACAAAGGGACGTATACTGATGGAACCGAATTTGATTCCGGCACCTTTTCATTTTTTCTTGGATATGGACAAGTAATATCTGGTTGGGACGAAGGTATTTCCTATATGAAGGAAGGCGGCAAGGCAATCCTTATCATACCCTCATCGCTTGCGTATGGCACGGACGGGTACGGCGATATCCCCGGGTATTCACCGCTGGTTTTTGAAGTTGAGCTGATCGACGTCTTTTAAAGGGAGATTTCCAGTCCGTCGTAGCCCGGTTCGATACCATCCGGAAGTTTTTCCATCAATTCACTGTATGTACCGGCCTGGTGCGAGAGATGAGTCAGATAGGCCTTTTCCGGCTTAATCTGCTCAACGATTTTTATCGCTTCCGGAATGCTGTTGTGCGAAAGATGCGCTTCCCAGCGCAGGGCATTGATAACAAGCACCCGGGTACCCGCGATCTTCTCCATCTCTGCGGGAGCAATATGATTGGTATCCGAGATGTAGGTGAAATCCCCGAACCGAAATCCAAGAACGGGAAGCCGATAATGCATTGCCCTGATGGCCATTACTTCCAATCCATTGATTACAAGCTGACCAGGCTCAATCTGGTGCAGAGCCATCTGTGGTGTCCCCGGATATTGTATCACCGAAAAAACATAGGCGAAGTCTTTATGAATGGCTTCCTGGACGCGCTTTTCCGAATAGATGTCGATAGGCTTGCGATGAAGGAAATTAAGCGCCCTGATATCATCCAGACCCGATACATGGTCCTTGTGCTCGTGGGTAAGCAGTATGGCATCGAGCTTGCGCACCCCGGTCCTGAGCATCTGCTGTCTGAAATCGGGCCCTGCATCAATAAGGAACACCTGATCGCCCCATTCCACAAGAGCAGCCGAACGAAGACGGTTGTCTCTGGTGTCCTGTGAATTACAGACATGGCAATCGCAGCCGATGATGGGAACCCCCAAAGAGGTGCCGGTTCCGAGAAGGGTGATCTTCATGCTTGGGTTCATGATCCGGTGAAACCATCAAATATAGTAAACAAAGGCCTTTTTCTTATATTTACCCTATGAAAGGGACTCTGTGGCTCATACCCAATACGCTGGATGACGGTAACCCGCGTCAGTCACTGTCGCCGGCAGTGATTGGCCAGATCGGCCAGCTTCGTTATTTCATCGTCGAAAATGAGAAAAGTGCCAGGCGATTTCTGGTTAAGGCTGGCTTTAAGGACCTTCTGGAGGAGATGGAATTCGGGCTTCTCGACGAACACACGCGTTCGGAAGACCTTGAGCCGCTTATCCTTCCGATACTTAAGGGCCGGGATGCCGGGCTTCTCTCGGAATCAGGATGCCCCGGGGTTGCCGATCCGGGAGCCGATCTGGTTCGTCAGGCTCATGCCGGTGGAATTCCGGTGAAGCCCCTTGCCGGGCCCAGCTCGATAATTATGGCTGTAATGGCAGGAGGATTGAACGGCCAGCGGTTCGTTTTTCACGGGTATCTTCCCGCGAAACCGCAGGAAAGAATCCGGAAAATCAGAGAAATCGAGAGCCGCTCCCGGCAAAACAAAGAGACACAGGTGTTTATCGAGGCACCTTACCGCAACCGGCAAATGCTCGCCGACCTGCTCATCACACTATCACCCGATACCTACCTCTCTGTAGCTGTCGACCTGATGACCCCCCAGGAACTGATTAAAACAGCCAGAATATGGGAATGGACCGGTTTTGATACCGATCTAAACAAGCGACTGGCGGTTTTCTCCATACTCAAACCCTGAGAAACTAATTGAGAAATGCCTTTCACAGGTAGTAAAGGGCTCTACTGGTTTACCTTCGCATTGCTTTGCCTGATGCTGACCGGACAATGCCCTGCTTCATCAGCATGCTGGCAAGCGGAGCCCTTGAGCATCGGTACGGATACAGCGGAAGCGTCATCTGACAGCATCGCACAGGTAACGGCCAGAACCGGAGAGATGAGGCATATCTATAACCGAACGATTAGAAAAGCCGATTCGGTATTCAATCAAAGAACAGATCTCCTGCTGGCCCGAAGATTGTACTATGAGGCAGTTCTCCTTGAACCCGACAAGCATTATCCTGCTGATCAGATTGTTGAGATTGATAAATTGCTGATGTATGGAAAGTCGTCATCGCTGATTTCCCGGCTTTCAAAGGAAGCGCTTCTGCTTGGAGCGCTGTCGCTTTTCCTGCTGGTTGTTTTACTTGTATTTCTGTTGTCGGTTGTCCGTAGAAAGAGAGCGCGGGATCGGGCCGGCAGCCAGATTCAACCGGTACCGGAAGTTAACGCACCGATCGAATCTGATCTCCCTTCGCATAGCAACCAGGTAATTCAATTTGCTGAAGCGGACCTGCTGTCTCCCGAATTTTCTGTAAGGCTTCGCGGAGAGTTAGTGCTGATGAATCTGACGGCAGAAGATCCAATGAGCTTTCTTGATCGGCTTTCGCAGCCATTCACGCATGCGGAGCAATTGGGGGTTTTTGATGAGATGGTCCGCAAGTCGATCAAAGTCCCCGATTTTACACGCTGGCTCAAGTCATACAATGAAACGGTAGCGGTTTTTGCCATCCGCATGATCCGCGCCTGGCAGCAGAAAGATGCTTATCCGGCACTCATCCGTCTCCTGCACCATTCGAATCCTGAAATCCGCGAGGAGGTTGTCCGCACGTTGGGAACTTCGGCCGATCCCGCTGTGTATGCCCTGCTCAGGGAGCGGTACGAATCGGAGACCCCGTCAGGAAGGAAGTATATAGTGAGGGCATTAGCTGGCTTTACCCATCCTGGCAATATTGAGTTTTTTCAGCAGCTTGCTGAATCGGGTGATGCCAGGGATGACTTTTCGCGGCTTCTGCTCGAACTGAAGACTTCTGGCAAGCCACCCTTACAGGCCTGAGCTGGTACTTTGAATAATTGCCGGAATGCTTTATCTTTGCGGTCCTTTTGGTCTCGTAGCTCAGCTGGATAGAGCAGCAGCCTTCTAAGCTGCGGGTCGTGGGTTCGAATCCCGCCGGGATCACAAACAATCCTGCCCGGATGAGGGCATATGCATGAACCGTCACTGTAAAGCTATTACAGCGACGGTTTTGTTTTTACAGCCCCGATTCAACTTCTAGTTTTTTATTCCTTAAGGATCCTCAGCGTAAAGGATCGTGTTGCATCAACGGCACGCAGCAGGTAAACCCCGGCATCGAAGGCGGACAGGTCGAAAACTTCCGTATGTGGTGAGGCTGATGTAACAATTCTTCGCACCAGCATGAGCCTGCCGGTAAGATCAGTCAGGCTGATTAATGCCTGGTCCGGGGAAGGCAGCTCCCATTTCACGGTAAGCTGGTCATTGACCGGGTTGGGGAAAGCGCGAAGACTGGTATTCCTGGTGAGATCATCGGTTCCGGCAAGAGCATAGCGGATGAGTACCTCATAGGTGCTTCTTGTTATACCATCCTCTGCAACCACCTGAATCCTTGCTGTATCGGGGATAGAAGCGGCCTGGATGACGGTAACGGTTGCTTTCGGGTCGGAGGGCGTTGCGTTTGTTACAGGAGCAGACAGCGTTTCAGGCAAAACCGGAAAGTGGTAAAAAAGCACTGCCGGGTCAAAACCGGAAAGTTCATTGCCTCCGATATTAACCGCAAAGAGGCTGGCATCGTTGTTTTTTGCGAGAATGAAATTAACCATGTATGCCATCTTGGTAACTCCATCCTGTGCAGTTACCACCACCATCGTTGTACCCGGGATTGTTGCTGCGGAGGTTACTACAACGGTTGCCGACTGATTGGCCGGGTCGGCAGCCACGTTGGGAACCTCAGTGGTTCCGTATGGCAGGGTGACACTATAGGATGTCCGGGATGGTGTAAACTCCGCAATAATGTGGCCGGCAACAAAGATAGAAGCAAGGGTGGCATCTGCCGATGGAGTTTCGATCGTGAAATTTACAACATAGGTAATTGTTGTCACACCATCCTCTGCTGTCACCTTAACTCTGGTATTCCCGGGAAGCGCTGCAGCCGGCGTAATAACCATCGTGGAGTTGGGATCATTGGTTCTGGCACTGATAATTGGCACTTCTGTTGTGCCGAACGGCAGCCTTACCATATATTCTAATCTGGAGGCGGAGAATCCCGGTAAAGTCAGGCCTGCGAAACTCAGATCGGCAAGCGTGGCATCGTAGTTTTTAGCAATCAGAAAGCTAACGGTATAGGTTGTTTTGCTTAAACCATCCTGGGCGGTGACAACAATACTTGAGTAACCCGGCAATGTGAGGGTGGGATACTGGATTGCTGTTGCCCGGGTGTGGCGGGTTGTAAAACTCAGAACCGGAACATCAGAGGTTCCGTGTGGTAATACGACATCGTACAGGGTTCTTGCCGGATCGAATCCGGAGAGGGTTACCCCATTCACTTTCAGGTCTTCAAGAGCAGCGTCCGCAGATGGAGGAAGCAAGGAAAAACTCACTGTATAAATGATGAATTCGGTTCCATTATCAGCCGTTACCTTAACCGTGGTTTGTCCCGGAAGTGAGATAGCCGGAGTAATCAGAATAGCTGCATTTGGATCGGTTGCCTGAGCGGTTACGTCGGGTACCATGACCGTTCCGTAAGGCAGCGCAATGTTGTAATTCAAAATATTGTTCTGGAAACCGGGTATAGCTTCTCCCGATACAGAAAGACCGGACAAGGTCGCATCACTGTTTTTCAGAAGGGAAAAATTCACGGAATAGGTTCTCCTTGTCAAGCCGTCCTGAGCAATAACCTCAACAACAGCTGAACCAGGCAGCGCCGGTGGAGGAGTTATAACGCTTGAGGCGCCTGCAAACCTCGTTGTTGCTGCAATAGCTGGTGCAATGGCGGTTCCGTAAGGCAGAACTACAGAATACGAGGTGATATCGGGACTGAATTCTGCAATTGAGGTTCCACCAACCCTGAGATCCGACAGCGCTGCATCGGTTGACGGAGGTCCCAGGGTAAATGCAACGGTGTAGGTCAGCCTGGTTGTGGTGTTTTCGGCCGTTATCTGTAAGGTTGCAATACCCGGTATCGCGGCAGCCTGTATGATTGTGACCGATGAAGTAGGTTGAGAGGGAGTTGCAGTGACAATCGGTACCGGGGTCGTTCCGAACGGAAGCTGGATGGAATAACTGACCTGATTCTTGTTGAAGCCGGGAATGGAGTTGCCATTCACACGAATGTCCGACAATGTAGCGTCGGAATTCAGCGCATACCCGGTAAAATTCTGGTTCGGCCGGTTCGACGTAACCGTATTGAGTGTAAGGCTTACCGGAGAAAAGTACCATGCCGTTTTGACGGGTGTAAAAGTGCCTGTCCAGCCTGCTCCAACCTGCGCAGTGTAAAAGCCGTTTGCATTCGTTACGGGATTTCCGGGAAGGCCGGCAACAGTTACGCCGGCAACCGGAACCGATGCGGACGTCTTTATATATCCCGATACGGAATAGGTTGGCAGTAACCCGTATATCCAATAGATCCCAGCAATATCATCGGTCTGCAAATCCCGTTTGGCCTGATTATACTGCCCGCTGCCATACATGATTTTTGATACATCATAACTTGCATCCAGGGTCCCGTAAAGATCTCTAAGGTTGAGCCAGTGACCGAGTTCGTGCACGGCTATTGATTGAATGTCAATGCTTTGAGGAGATGAACCCGGGGTTGTTGTCCAATTGTGAAGCACATTGAACATGATGTCGCATTCTACGATGAAACCACCAACTGTCCAAAGAGTTGATTCGGCGAGGGCTGAGGTTGACAAGGTGCCCCAAAGAATTTCGTTTTTTCCGTTGGTTACGGTTGTCGTATTGCTATGGGTGCCTGCATACAGGAATCTAAAGTTAGCATTCAGGGAATTCCATGTTTCGGCAGCATCTATAATAGCTTGACCTTCAGATGTTAGCGTGTTAAGGTTTTCGTTTATGTAATATCCTGTTGATGTTCCTGCCCATTTGTTTCCGCCATAACCGAAAGTTACGCGGAAAGGAAATCCATTGCTGATCAGGCCGGATGCGCTGTTTACTTTAACCGGTCCGCTTCCGGTGGATCCCGGATAACCGTAGACGTAGCCGATGGGAACATAGCAAACCACCTGCGTATCCGACCAGCTTACAACAGGTGCTACTATTTCCGGATGTCCTGCTTTATAAAAAAACTCAACCTTGCCATTGCCCTGCAGGGAGCCAAAACCGGTTCCGGTTATCGTGACGGTGGTGTTTGTTCCCGCGGATGCCTTATCCGGAGAAATTGAATAGATCACTACCTCTGACGGTATCGGAATACCTATTTTAACCGGTTCATTTTCAATAACAGGATCCTCTGCCAACAGAATGCTCTGCGTTTGGTCCCACATCTGGACAGTGAAGTCGAGATTGGTATTTACAGCGAAAAGACCTGCAAATACCGTTTCATCGAAACTGAAGTTGGTCTGTTCCGACATGGTGTCGGGCAGGATGAAGTAATTGTCGGAAATCCAGGATTGCCCGGTTGTCGGACATACGATTTTGTAGTAAACAGTATCCGGGCCGGGATTGATACTGCCGCTTATGCCAATGTTAAAGGTAAAGGTTTCGTAAAAATTGTCGCTGTTGGCATCGGTTCCGCCGACGAAATCGTTGATTTGCCCGTCAATAGTATAGATGCTGGTTGTGGCAGTAGATGAAGACTTTAGCTTTCCCCCGGTAACCGGCGGTGTTATCGAGTAAGAATCCGGGATACTGTTTCGCAGGAACTTCTCCAGAATTGCTGGTTTGTTTTTGGATTCCCTTACTGCATTGATGAAACCGGCTGAAGGCAACTCGTAATTTTCAAAACTTATCCGTTCTCCTTTCAGTATTGCTTTTCCTTTGGGCCCTTCGGTAATTTGCATGGTTGCCTGCTGCATGAAGAGCAGGCACTCTTCTCCGGGATTGAATAATACAGCGGTTGAAACATACTGTGATGTATCCCCGATGGTGCCACCCCGCTGCTCAAGCCGGAAGGTATCAGGCAGCTTACCGTTGCTGACAATGGGTTCAATAACCCGGAAACTTGTTGTGGTGATTATCTCTTTTCCGGCGGAAACAGATGACCAGGATGAGTTGCTGGTTTCGGCTCGAACATGCACTATCAGGTCGGAGCGCGCTGCAACTTCGGAAATTTCCCTCACGGCAGACTGAGCTGCTGCACCGCCCTGGCCAGAAAACAAGCTGTAAACCAGAGCAATCAGCACCAGAACAGTTTTCCTCAAATTGCACATTTTTCTATAAGATAGTTTTCCTGCATGACCGAATTCGGGCGGTCGAAAGCAAAATTAGCTCTTTTTGAACGTTTTTCATTGCATAAAGTTTAAACGAATACTCCCTGCAGGGAAAGTGGTTGATCCATAATTTTATCTTTACAAAATGAACTTCAAATACGGATATATGTTAAGGAATTCATCGATCAGCCTTGTTGTATTTTTTCTCTGTGCGGCAGGGGCCGCAGCGCAGCCCAGCCTGAAGGAGACTGTCAGACGTCAATCCATGGTAGCGGGACAGCTTGAAGGAGCCATTGAAGGCTTTTCCCGCAAGCTTTCCGGTGAAGAGATCGCCTACCATAGTACGCGGCAGGATGCCCAGCCCGCTTTGCTTGTGCGCGCCACTGACGGAAGTATGTCGGTTTCCTGGGAGACCCCGGTCATTGTGCCCGCTGAAAAGTCGGGGTTTGTGCAGTTGTTCCTCATTGCCGGAATGAGTTTGGAGGGATATTCAACTGCGGGGGTGGATCCGGGTTTTCGGGTATCCATTGGTGACCGGCCCTATTTCCATTTCCGGACAAGTCTCGGGGAGTCGTGGAGCGTAGACGGACCTGACGGCAGCCGAATGATATTCCAGACTGTTATCCGGGACCAGGCCAATGATGGGTTCGGCTATGCCCGTATTGTGCTGCCAAAGTCGACACTGGAAAGTGGTAAGTCGTTGAAAATAAAGATAACCGGAGATGCCAGCGGATCGAGGCACTGGTTTATGGTCTTTCAGTATCCTGACGCATTGCAATGGTTCAGGAATAAGACTGCGGTTGACGGATGGTTTGATATACGCCTTTCCCAAACGGCCGCCGCTTATTCCGGAAAGATTGTATTACCCGGGATGCAGGATGGTACCGGGTTTAAACTCACCTCCGGCGGGAAACCGGTTAAAGTATCTGTCCAGGGGGCATCAGGTAAGTCCTCCACGGTATTCACACTCCCGAATGATGCCGTTTCGCTGACGGTGGAGGCACCGGGTGGAATTGTTCTGAAGGATATCCGGCTGGGGGAGGCCGTATCCAGGAGCATTGTTGAGCCGGATCGGCTCATCAGTTATCAGGTATCTGCTCCGGCTAACGGTGAAACACTGATTGAAGTACAGGCTTCCGCCAGCAATGTTTCGGAGGATCTTCGGAAAATTGCGAGCGCAGGTATTTCTGATGGAAAAATGCTCATCATGGCATCCTCCCATCAGGATATTGCCTGGATGGATTCACCGCAAGCCTGTGTTGACAACAGGGACAATCTTTTAATAACCCCGGCACTGGGGATACTCGAAAGTAATCCGGCCTATTACAACGACATGGAGGACATTCTGATGCTGAGGGAGTATCTTACGCGGCATCCTGAAAAAAAGGACCTGATCTACCGGCTTACCCGCGAGGGCCGTCTTACCTGGGGCGCTTCGTTTATTCAGCCGTACGAGGAGATGTATTTCGGCGAGGCGCTGTTACGGCAGTTTTATCTTGGCCGGAGGTGGTTCCGCAAAGAATTCCCGGGTTGTGATGCCCGCATATACTGGAACGTTGATGTCCCCGGAAGGACGTTGCAAATGCCGCAGATTCTGGCCGGCAGCGGGGTGCCCTATATGATTATCAGCCGCCACGAAAGGGGGATGTTCCATTGGAATGCACCCGATGGATCATCTGTACTCTCCTTTTCCCCTGGTCATTACTACAACAGTTGGGTCAACCTGAAAAAGGGTTTTTTTGAGTCGGTGTCACATTTTGCAGACCTGGCCGGATTCTGGGGCAAATACTATGGACCTGGTACGGCATTGCCTGTGGTACCGGTATTGTCGGATGCCGACATGGCTGTACCGGATTCATACTTCCATTATATCGACACGTGGAATTCACTGCGTGATTCGTCGCTGAAATTGCCCGATCTTGAGCATTCTACCGCAGAACGGTTCATGGATGCAGCTGTAGCAACCGGTGCCCCGTTTCCGGTGATACAGGGCGAACGCCCGGCTGTGTGGCTTTATATTCATGGTCCATCACACTATGAGGCCCTTAAGGCCGGTAGAAGCGCCGGCCGGATGTTGCCGGCAGCAGAAAAGATGGCATCGTTCCGGTCGCTGGTGACAGGGAATTGGGATCAGTATCCTGCTGAAAGGCTTGAAAAGGCATGGGAATCTGCTATTTATCCGGATCACGGCTGGGGCGGCAAAAACGGTGATATTACTGATCAAACATTCCTCGACAAGTTCAGGGAAGCCGATCAGGGTGCGCGGGCGGTTATTGAGGAATCAACGCGTGATATTGCCGGCAGGATTTCTCCGGCGCGCGAGGGAATGCCGCTGGTCGTTTTTAACTCATTGAGCTGGGAGCGCACCGATCCGGTGGAAACCAGACTGGAACTGCCGGATAAGTCGTTCAAATGGATACGCCTTAGCGATACGGACGGCAAAGCCATTGAATTTCAGGTAACCGGTACCCCGGAATTCTATCCTTCAGGCTACCTTAAGGCAATTCCCCTGGTTTTTATTGCTGAAAAGATACCCTCGCTGGGATATAAAACCTATTATACGGAATCCGCCAAGAAAACAGACAAGCCGGACTTCGCCGCCGGATTGCCGGACATAATTGAAACAGACTACTATCGGATCCGGTTTGGGCAAGGCGGAATTAGCTCAATATTTGACAAATCACTTCAGAAGGAGGTTCTGAACAGTGACAAGTTCAGTGCAGGAGAACTTTTTTCAATGCAATCAGTTGGTAATGGCGCTGGTGAGTTTTCCGACATTCAGCAGCCCGATACAACCGACTTTGAAAAGCCCGGCATTGAAGGCGCCTGGACAGTAACGGACCAGGGTCCGGTTCGGCTGGTTATATCAGGCTCAATGGTAATGAAGCACAATCGTGCTGCGATTACATGGACCATTTATCCGGCACTTCGCAGAATCGACATCACGGCCGATCTCATTGACTGGGACGGAACCGCCTATCGGGAGTTTCGGCTTGCTTTCCCTGCGGGCCTGCAGGATCCGGAAATTGCCTATGAAGTACCATTCGGTGTGGTCAGAGTGGGGAAGGATGAACTGGCACAGCCGGCAGGAGAACGCTATACATCCATGTGCAAGGATATTCATCCTCGGGGTATCAATAACTGGATCAGTGCGAACGACAGCGAAATTGGGGTAACCATTGCTTCAGGCGTGGCTGTATGGGATTACGTAAATATGACCGGACTGAAAACGGGTGCTACGCTCCTGCAGCCTGTACTCCTGGCTTCCAGGCAGAGCTGTCATGGAGAAGGCCCTCTCTATCACCAGAAAGGATCACATTCGATAAAATTCAGTCTTTTTACCCATAAGCCAGGCTGGCAAAATGGTTACCGGCAGGCATTGCAGGCCAATGAAGAGCTGTTTACCGTTTTTAATGCGAATAAGTTGGAATCCCTGCTACCAGATAAAGTATCGTTCCTTGAACTGGACGATCCTAATGTTCCTGTTAGTACGGTTAAGAAGGCGGAGGATGACAACAGTCTGATTGTCCGCTTCTATGATCAGGAAGGCCGGGATAAGTCGGTAGGCATGAAATTCTTCAAATCACCAGATTCGGTTGAAAAGACCAATCTGATTGAAGATAGTGGTGAAAAGGTCGGCATAGGTGAAAAGGGCTTGAAGGTCAGGCTTGGACATCATGCCATATCCACCTACAAGCTTGGATTCAACTAGTCAGAAACCCGGCGATCAGTTCGAATTTTTGATACACCTGACACTCAGGCCGGTTTTCTTGTTAAAATGATTGTAGGTGATGATTTCGTTACATTCGGCAATTTCACGCATGAAACCGTCATCGATGGTATCATAAACGTATGAACCGGATACCCAGAAAAACCCGCTGGAACCATTACTGAAGAACTCGCCCTGTGCATGCCTGTCACCGGCAAAGTGGCCGTCGAAACCACTACTTCCGCCGATTTTAATTGCACGCCCGGCCTCGCCCCATTTGTAACGAGAATCAAGGGCATTCCATTCAGCGACAGTAGGCAGATGCCATCCTTCAGGACAAATGCCGCGGGCACCTTCGGTGGTTGTATAGCCCATGGCCTCATCCCAATCGTACAATCCGCCGTATAACTTGCAGCTGTCAAGGTTATTGAACAGGCAGTACTTTTCGATGATACCGTTATTTGAAAGATTTGAATGATCGGTATTTGTGATACTGCTTTGGACAAATCTCCCGACATTAATGTTCTTTGCCATCCAGCACTGGGTTCCGATGAGTACGGTCGGATAAACATTTCCATCGGCATCGGTCATGGTTGGAGCGTTCGGACATGGATTCCTGCTGAGCGGAAAGAAGGTTAGCGTAAGGTCATCGTGCGAGGTGCCACATTTTGATGAGATCGTCCATCTGAGTGTATATTCGAGATTGCTGGAGTCCTTTATAAACCATGATTTTGGATCATGGGGATTGGCAAAATGGCCATAATTGCCTTCCACAATTGACCAGGTCCCGATTGCATTTTCCGGGATGTTTGCATCCAGAAGGACCGAATCGGCCGGCACATTGACAAAATTTATCCCCGCACTCGCCTTGTTAGGGGCGGCAGTAACATTGACGAAAGTGAAAGCAGTGTCGGCGCAGCCTGTAACGGGATCCCCGTACCGATAGAAAATCTGATGCTTTCCGGCACCGGCCAGGGCTGGGATAAACCTGCCATCGATAATGCCGCTTCCCCAGTATTCTCCTCCGGAAGGAATTCCGCCGGAAAGGATGATTGTAGGTTCATCGCTGCAAACGGAATCCTTTTCCAAAAGCGTAACGATAGGTGATTCAAAAACGGCAAGATGAACAGGACTCGAATAATAGGGACGGCAGTTGCCTTCAATGATTTCTGTCCTGAAATAGGCACTCGCCGAAGCGATAATGGTGAGTGTATCGGATTTTGCTCCGGCGAGGGTAGTCCAGTCGGTTCCGTTTGTTGCACTTTGCCAGCTGAGTTTGCCTCGGTAATTATTCTGATAAAAGTGGACGGTATCCGTTCTGCATGCTGTTTGCTGGCCGAAACCGGCGATAGACAGGAATGCAGAAGTGATCAGTATTAGTGTTTTTTTCATTGTGTCATCTCCTTATTCTACGATCAAACGCTGCGAAACAACAGAATCAGTGAAACGGACCTTCAGAAAATACATTCCGGGGGTCTGAATCCCTGTATCTATGTGAATGGACTCATCTGAACTACCGGAAGGAATGGCCTGTTCATAAACAATTTGTCCAAGCTGATTGATAATCGACAGCCCTTTAATCTGTCCGCTGTACGAACTTATTCCCCTGATGGTGATCGACCCGCGTGACGGGTTTGGAAAAACAGTAAGCGAAGCGTTCAGGTTCTTATAATCAATGCCAGTACAGGGATCTACAAAGATATTTACGAAACTGACGGCCTGGCAACCTTGTTCATCAGTAACACTAAGCATGTAGAGCCTCGATTCGGTTGGCACCAGCACCGGGTTGGCCGTTGTGGGATCGTCGAGACCGTCGGGTGGCGACCACATGTAGATGTAGGATCCGCTTCCCCCTGTTGCTGTTGGGGCGGATCCCAAAATCACCTGATGGCCCATACAAACAATCGAATCGTTGCCCGCGGCTGCAGCGAGCGGCGGCGGCTGAGTGAAACTCACCGGCACGTACTTCTGGCCGTAAATCGCTCCGGCCGTAGTGCAGGTTAATGATATTATGATGAAGAACTTGCGCATGGTAATCTGTTTCTTTGACTCCAAAGGTAAAAACAGGACAAACCAATCCTAATTATTGTTTTAAACCGCATATTCCAATTGTTGACAAACCCTTCCCAATTAAGGAATAAAAAGGTATAATTGTCTTGAATTGAGGAAGGAAGGTCAATTGTTAAAACATTGTTAAGTAAGCGTATGACAGAAGTTGCTGTGTGGTGGATTCGCAGGGACTTGCGCATTGAGGATAACTGTGCACTGTTTCATGCCCTCGTTTCGGGCCGGCCAGTACTTCCCGTATTTGTTTTTGACCATGAAATAATCGAAGGTCTCCCGCAGGATGACCGACGGGTGCATTTTATTTATCAAACGCTTTGTGAGCTAAAGAATAGGCTGGAATCCATGGGATCCTCTCTTCTTGTGCTGAATGGAAGTCCTGCCCGTCTGTTCTCGGAGGTGTTTAGAAATTACCGGGTCACTGCTGTTTATGCTTCTGTTGATTATGAGCCTTATTCGCTCGGGCGCGACTCGGCAATCAGTTCTCTTTGCCTTGAACAAGCCGTTGATTTCCACCTGTTTCACGATCACATTGCCTTTCATCCTGCTGCCGTTTTGAAAAATGATGGCAGCCCCTATCATGTATTCACTCCCTATAGTCGCGCCTGGCTGAGCCATCTTGGTGGAAAGCCGCTCGAGGAGTTCCCCTCGGAGCAGTTGCTGAAAGGACTTCTAAAAATGAAACCAGCTGATATGCAGTTACCCGGATTGTTGAATGCCAATCGGCCCCATTCCGATTTTCCGGAAGCTGCCTTTAATGAGGACCTTATTGCTCATTATCACCTCACACGGGATTTTCCTGCTGTCAACGGAACATCCCGGCTGGGTATCCACCTCCGTTTCGGCACCATTTCGATTAGGAGGCTAATCAATTTCGCAGCCGGGATGAGCACGGTATTTCTTAATGAATTGATATGGAGGGAGTTTTATCAGATGATTCTTTACCATCATCCCGGGGTGGTTACCCGGTCGTTCAAACCCGGTTACGACAGGTTGAAATGGCTGAATCGTGAGGAGGACATAGCAGCCTGGTGTGAAGGCCGCACCGGTTATCCCCTTGTTGACGCCGGCATGAGGCAACTGGTAAACACCGGCTTCATGCACAACCGGGTAAGAATGGTTACTGCCAGCTTTCTGACAAAGCACCTTTTGGTTGACTGGCGCCTGGGCGAGGCGTTTTTTGCCCGGCATCTGCTCGATTATGAGCTTGCTTCCAACAACGGCGGGTGGCAGTGGGCGGCTGGCTCCGGTTGCGATGCCGCACCCTATTTCAGGGTTTTTAACCCCACATTGCAGCAGCAGCGCTTCGATCCGGAAGGCATCTATGTGAAGCGCTGGGTGCCGGAGAACGCAACGCCTGGCAAATATGTCAAACCGGTGATCGACCATGCTTTTGCAAGGGAACGTGCAATAAACTTTCTCCGCCAGGCCCATGAACACTGAAAATGGATCCGCGGATCCGGTTGGCAGCAGAATGGTGCCTATATTTGCTGCAATTCAATACTATGAGCACAGACCAATTTAGCGGAGGCAGCATGCTTCCGGTTATGGAGGAGTTTTACTCCCTGCAGGGTGAGGGTTTCCATACCGGCAGTGCAGCCTATTTTCTTCGTATCGGCGGATGTGATATCGGTTGCAACTGGTGCGACAGCAAATCAAGCTGGATGTTTGGAAAGCATCCGCTGATATCAGTGGATGAGGTTGTCGGCAGAGTCCTTGGATTTTCTGCCAGGGCTGTCGTTGTTACCGGCGGCGAACCTTCGATCTATCCGCTGGAATACCTCTGCACTTCATTGAAAGCAGCCGGAGTTATGACTTTTGTCGAAACCTCAGGAGCCTATCCACTCACGGGAAAGTGGGACTGGATATGTCTTTCTCCGAAGCTTCAGTCTCCTCCTCTGAACGGGGTTTATGCCCTGGCGAATGAACTTAAGGTGATTGTCGAAAAATCGAGTGATCTTGAATGGGCCGAAAAAAATGCAAACAGGGTTGATCCGAAATGCCACCTCTTCCTGCAGCCCGAATGGAGCAGGAAGAGTGTGATGCTCGATGAAATTGTTGCTTACATCGGCCTGAATCCGCGTTGGCGGCTCTCCCTCCAGTCGCACAAATACATAGGAATTCCTTAGTGATCAGAGTATATATCATATTATTCCTTACAATTCTAAGCTTCACAACGAGAGCACAGGAGAGTGCATCGGTGAGTTCATCCGCGCGGGCAAAGCTGGAAAAAGTGAATGAGGCGATTTCCGGTTACCAATGGGATGAAGCCAGGAAACAAGCTGAAAAGCTGGTGCGGCAGAATCCGGAATGGGCCGAAGCCTGGAAGGTATATGCCGAGTCTTGTCAGGGTGCCGGTGATGTTTCTGCGGCTGTCGGGGCGCTCGAAAATTTGGTGAAGCTCGATTCGGTCCGATATCCCGAGGCCTGGCGCTGGATTGCCCAGATGAGGTTCGAGCAGGGAAACTATGAACGCGCCGCCGATTGCATGAAAAGATACATCAAACAGGTTAAGGATACAGCTGGATTGCCTTTCCGGGTGCGCCTGCTTCGGTCGAGCATCACCTTTGCTAGAGCCACGGCCAATGGGACTACCAAGCTGCATCCGGTAAAGCTTGATAGCGCTGTTAATACATCTGATGATGAGTATTTTCCCAGTTTGTCGGTGGATGGTTCCGTTCTGGCCTTTACACGCCAGCGACGAACAGGCACCAGAAGGGCTGAAATACAAGAGGACCTTTATTTTGCATTACAAACAGATTCCGGGTATACCTCCCCTAAACCCTATCCTGATCCAATGAACAGCAGCGGCAACGACGGAACGCAGAGCATGAGCCAGGACGGCAGGATCATGTTTTTCACTTCCTGCAACCGACCTGATACAAAGGGGGGCTGTGATCTCTACTATTGCATTAAAACGGGCGACCAATGGAGTGTGCCCTTGAATATGGGGTATCCTGTGAATTCAAGGTATTGGGAATCAACTCCGTTTCTGGCCCATGACGGGAGGCGGCTTCTGTTTTCAAGCAACCGGCCGGGTGGAACAGGAGGCATGGATATCTGGGAAACCCGTCTTCAGGCCGACAGAAGCTGGTCGGCGCCCCGAAATATCGGTGCTCCCGTGAATACTCCGCTGGACGAGATGTCGCCCAACCTGCTTCCAGATGGCAGAACACTGTTTTTTACCTCCAACGGCCATCCTGGTTTGGGAGGGTTTGATCTTTTTCGATATGTGCCGACACCTGAAAATAAAATTGGTGTTCAGAACCTTGGTACTGCTATTAATTCCCGATTCAACGAAGACGGTATTGCTGTGAATGCCAGCCTTGGGAGCGGCCTGTTTTCGTCTGACCGGGATTCCTCCGGCGGCAAGGATATTTATCAATGTGATTTTACGACCTGGCTGCCTGCGCAGCGAATTTTTACCATTTCAGGTTTGGTCAGTGATGCGGCAAACGGAAAACCGGTTGAAGCGCGGATCGAAATTAAACCGCATGGAGATTCCCTGGTCAGCCGGGTGAATTCCGATCCTGTTTCCGGTATTTATCTGTTGGGCATTCCCCGCAGGGAATCCTATCGCTTTGGTGCCGTTGCACCCGGGTATTTGCCCTATTCAATAATTTTGTCGGCTGATACACTTGCCACCGGAAGCGGAATCATCCACACCGTTAACCTTCAGGTAATCGACGAAGGCGTATCCATCATTCTTAGGAATACCTTTTTTACTCTTGATTCGTATGAACTTTTACGCGAGTCGGAAGGCGATCTGGCCGAAGTGCTGGCCCTGCTTGAACAGAATCCGGGAATGGAAATTGAGATTGCCGGATACACTGACGATACCGGTTCGGATACCTACAATCAGGGATTAAGCTTGAAGCGGGCTGAATCAGTTCGCAATTACCTGTTAAGCAGGGGTATAGCTGGTAATCGCGTGATTGCAAAAGGGTTTGGCCGCCTTAACCCGATAGCTTCAAACGAAAATGAAGCGGGTAGAAAGCAAAACAGGCGCACCGAAATGAAAATTGTGAGAAGGGGTTAAACCGGGGAACCAAGATCAGATTCACGATTCAGGAACTTTCCAATGGCGGAGAAGAGATCCTCCAGACGTATCGGCTTGGGAAGATAATCGTCGCAGCCGGATTTGAAAAGGCGACCGGTATCAACATCATCAGTGTATGTGGTCTGGGCTATCACGGGCAGATCGGGCCGAAATGCCTTTATCGCTTCGGTAGCCTGAAACCCATCAAGATTGGGCATTCTGAGGTCCATTAAAACAAGCTTGATTTCAGGGTCCTTCCTACAAATCGCAATTGATTCATATCCGTCCATGGCCCACAGAAGGATAGCCCCCGTTCTGGAAAGTGCAGCTTTAAAAAAAAGCATGTTGGTTTCTACATCCTCAACAATGAGGATTTTTTTACCTGTCCAGTCGGGAATCACCAGGCTGGGCTGCTGTATACTATCCATGTCGTTCACTTTATCTTGCGAGTTTTAATACGTTAATTAAATCTTTCATTTTGAAAGGTTTACTAATATATCCATTCATCCCTTCCGCCAGAAAATTTTCCATATCTCCTATCAGTGCCTCCGCTGTCATAGCGATAATGGGTATTTCACGAGCCTGCCGGGTGGTTTTTTCCCATTGGCGGATTCCATGTGTGGCCTCAATCCCGCTCATCACCGGCATCTGAATATCCATCAGAATTATGCTGTACCTGTTGGCAATGCCCATGGCAACAGCTTCCTGCCCATTTTCTGCGATATCAACTTTGTGCCCAAGCCTTGTCAGGTTATAAATGGCTACGCGTTGATTAACCGGATTATCTTCCGCCAGAAGTATTTTCAGCTTTTTTCCCTCATCAGGTAGGTCGACGTCGGCCTGTTCAATGTTTTCCAGTACCAATGGCTGGCCGAATTCTGCTGTAAACCAAAATGTTGAACCTTTCCCTTCTTCGCTTTCGACGCCGATTTCACCATTCATCAATTCAACGAGTCGCTTTGATATGGTAAGGCCGAGGCCGGTGCCCCCAAATTTGCGGGAGATGGATGAGTCGGATTGTGAAAATGATTGAAAGAGCTTTGTCTGGCCATCTGTTGAGATGCCCGGCCCCGTATCGCGGATTCTGAAAAGAAGCCGGAAGCTTCCGCTCATTTTTTCCTGAAGGGTAATATCGCAATTGACGCCGCCTTCACAGGTAAACTTTATGGCATTACTGATGAGGTTAATGAGAATTTGTTTGGTCCGGAGCGGATCACCGTTGATTAGGGGTGGAATGTTGGCAGCAACAGTACTGGTGAGATAGAGCCCTTTCTTCCGGGCATTGAGGGAGAGCAGCATGAGCGTTTCGTTGATCTTTTCAACCAGGCTGAAATTGATCTTTTCCAAACTGATTTTACCCGCCTCAATTTTTGAAAAATCCAGAATGTCGTTGATTATCGTCAGAAGGTTGTCCCCGGAAAGTTTTATAATCTGCATAAATTCAATTTGCTCCGGGTTTAAGGGGGTGCCCATAAGTATGTCGGTCATGCCTATGATGCCATTCATCGGAGTCCTTATTTCATGGCTCATATTGGCCAGAAACATCGACTTTGCGAGATTGGCAGCATCTGCATCATCCCGTGCCTGTTGAAGTGCCTTCTTGTCCAGATACCGTTCGGTTGTATCCCGTGCGATACCAATTATTCCGGTAAGCTTTCCGGAGCTGTTGAATATCGGATTCAGGCGATAATCGAGCAGGACATTCCTTCCATCGGCCAATTTAACCCAAAACTCCTTTTCTACCGGGGAATTCGTCGAAATCACCTCCTGGTCAAGACGCTCATGCTCTGAAAAGAGCTCCGCAGAAAAGATATCCCTGTCTGTTTTGCTGATGATCTGTGTTTCCGTGATCCCGAACGATTGTTCGAATGTCCGGTTGCAGGCGAGATATACCCCTTCGGGTGATTTATAGTAGACAATGTCTGGAATCGAGCGAAACAATGTATTGAGCAGGCTGATATTTTGCTCAAGCGTCTCCTGCGTTCGAATACGCTCGGAGATTTCCGATTCGAGAAGATGTTTTTGCTGGTACATTTCCAGGAAAACCCTGATTTTACCTTTCAATATTTCAGGATTAACCGGTTTCGTAATAAAATCGACAGCACCCGATTCAATCCCTTTAACAACATGAAAATCTTCCCGGTAGATTGCCGAAACAAAGATAACAGGGAGGTATCGGGTTGACTCATTCATGCGCATGAGTGCAACTGTTTCGAATCCATCCATGTCCGGCATTTGCACATCGACAAGAGCGAGTGCGAAATGGTGGTTCAGAGTCAGCTGAAGAGCCTGGTTACCGGAAAGCGCACGAAAAGGTTCAACACTGAACCCCGCCATCAGCCTTTCCAGCGCAATAAGGTTCTCCTCCTTATCATCAACAATAAGTATTTTAGCCCTTTCTTCCATCAACAATGATTACTTCCAGGTTAAAAATAGTGAGTTGTAATGAATAATTGCAAATTATTTTTTTAGCCAGATCCTTAGCAGCGACATAAGTTTGTTCATGTCGATTGGTTTAGTGATATAATCAGAAGCTCCCGCATCCATGCACTTTTGTCTGTCTTCCTTCATTGCCTTGGCTGTTAGTGCGATAATGGGTGTTTTGCTGAATTTGGGGAACTTGCGGATTTCGCGGATTGTTTCGTAGCCATCCATCTCCGGCATCATTATGTCCATTAGTATCGCATCAACTTCAACGGGTTCCGACAGCAGTTTTAGGGCTTTGATCCCGTTTTCGGCTTTGAGCACCTTTACGCCTTTGTCGACGAATACTTTTGAAAGGGCAAAAATATTCCGCATGTCATCATCAACCAGTAGAATTGTTTTTTCTTCAAAAGTATCCTCGCGGTCATACAACTTCCTTAGAATGCTTTGCTGCTGCTGGGGAAGGTCCTCAATAACACGGTGAAGAAACAGGGTGGCCTCGTCGAGAAGGCGTTCCTCCGACCTTACTCCCTTAATGATAATTGATTTGGTGTAGAGGTTCAGCTCGTCGTTCTGTTCCCTGGTTAGTTCCTGGCCGGTATAAACTATGATTGGCGGAGTGGGGGATAGATCGAGCTCGCGTATGTCGCGTACCAGGTTCAGCCCGCTGCTGTCGGGCAGCCCAAGGTCGAGAATAATGCAGTCGTATGCGCTCTTTTTAAGTGCTTCCATGCATCCTCCTGCGCTCATGGCCTCCGTTATGGTGATGTCGGTTCCCCTCAGAAGCTGGCTCATTGTCTTTCTCATGGTGTCATTATCCTCCACGATCAAAAGACGCTTGGTTGTTTTCTTAAGGAAAAGTCCGATTTTTTCGAAAGCATTGCTCAGTGATGCAGTGTTCACCGGCTTTTTAAGATAACCGATTGCTCCCTTCTGATAGGCTTCGATGGTTTCATCCAGTGCCGACATCATATGAACCGGGATGTGCCTTATGCGGGCATCATGCTTTATTACATCGAGCACTTTCCAGCCATCGATGTCGGGAAGCATGATATCCAGTATGATTGCAGCAGGCATGAATTTTCGGGCCATTTCGATCCCTGTTTGACCATCACCGGCAACAATGCACTGGAATTCCTTTTTATGGCACTCCTTAACAAGTATTCCTGCAAATTCGGGATCATCTTCAATCACGAGTATTGACGGTGAATTGTTTCCGAGGTTGCGTCTGTCGTCGTCAACAGCCAAAACCTTACCGATGTTCGATATGGCGTGGATGTATGCCGGCTTTTGATCCTCCTTTATTTGGGTTGGCTTAGGTTCATCTGCTAACGGTGAAGGTTCATGTGCCGCTCCAGCCTCGATACCGTTGGTCTGGGGAAGCAGGAGGGTAAATACAGACCCTTCTCCGTAATGGCTGCTCACGTGAATTTCGCCGCCGAGAAGCCTTGAGAGTTCGCGCGAAATGGACAGTCCGAGTCCGGTACCTCCGAATTTTCTGGAAGTGCTCCCATCCGCTTGCTGAAATGCTTCAAAAATGAGCTGCTGCTTTTCCGGCGGGATACCGATTCCCGTATCCGAAACGGAAATCGCGATCACACTATGCCCAGTCAGATTTTGCTTGCTGAATGCCGTAAGCTCCGATGCACGGTCGAAGGTCACTGTTACGCCTCCCCTGGTTGTGAATTTTATGGCATTCGACACCAGATTCTTGATTATCTGCTCAAGACGCATCGGATCTGTTATCATTGTCACCGGACAACCGGGCTCAACCGAAACTGTCCATGTCAACCCTTTACCGGCTGCCGTTGCCCGATAGAGTGCGGAAATATTTCCGGCCACTTGCCTGATCTCAATTCGCTCGGGATTCACCGACATTTTTCCTGCCTCAATTTTTGACAGGTCGAGGATGTCATTAATCAGATTGTGGAGGTCGTTTCCGCTTTTGTATATGATTTGGGCCGATTCGATTTCGTCGGACCCGAGATTTCCGGATGAATTCTCTGCCAGAGATTGCGAAAGGATGAGCATGGAATTAAGTGGAGTACGTAATTCATGCGACATGTTTGCCAGAAATTCGGATTTGTATCTGGAAGCCAGTTCGAGTTCCGCCGCTTTGGCTTCAATCTCCCGCGACGCTTTTTCCAATGCACGGTTTTTCTCAGCAATACGCTCCGATTGCTCTTCGAGCATCTGTGAATTTTTCTCAAGTTCCTGGTTGCTAACTTTGAGCTCTTCCTGCTGGGTTTGCAACCCTTCTTCTGAAATCCTTAATTCCCTCGCCTGCTTTTCGAGTGTCCGGTTGGCTTCCCGAAGTTCCTCCTCCTGCGCCTGAAGCTCTTCTTTCTGCTCCAGCGTTTTGGCCAGAAGCAGGGCCATCTCATCACTGCCGCGCACGGTTTGAACCGTGATGGCAAGCGTATCTGCAAATTTGCCCAGAATCTCAAGTGCTTCCTCACGAAAGGCTGTTAATGTGCCAAGTTCGATCACGGCCATCAGGTGACCGTTATACAAACACGGGATCATCGCCAGTTGCCGGGGTACCGCGGTGCCTGTTGCCGATCTTATTGGTAACCAGCTATCTTCAATTCTGTCAAGCACAAGCAATCGCCTCGAGACGGCACATTCACCGGGTAATCCTTCACCATACGGTATTGGTTTCAACGTTGCATTATCGTGACTAAACCGAAAACCTGCACCAAAAGTGAGTGTCTTTTGCTGCTCATCGGCATAAAACATGACACCAATGGTAACGTTAAGGTAATCAGCAATATAATGTATGCTTTTGTCAGCCAGTGATTTAAGGTCCGTTGCGCTTCTGAAGGCTTCGTTGAGCCCGCCAATACCGGTCTTTATCCAGACTTCCCTGTCGGTTTTGGTTCGCAAGGATACCAGATCAGCCTGCATCTGCTTTAGCGCGGTTCCCAATAAATCACCTTTATTCTCGTATGGATAAACGGCATCAAGCTTTCCCCGTCCGATCTCCGCGGCAAAGCCGGCAATACCTTTAAAACGTTCACGGATGCGGTTAACCGAGGCAGCCATGACACCAATTTCATGACGGTTGTGTGCAGCGAGCGAAATGGAATCGTCAATTTCACCCTGTGACAATTTGTCGAGCAGTGTCGTTGTCGATGCTATAGGTTTGAGCAACGGAGCCAACAGGTAATAGATAAGAAGGACCATCAGCGAAAGACCGGCCAGACCTATGATAACCGACAAAAGAAATGCACGGTTGGCCTGGCTCATGATGTTCTTTTCGGGAACCATCATGCATACATACCAGGGCCTGTCTGTATTTCCCAGGTTAATCACGTTCATCCGGTAAAAAAAGTCCTCCCGGTAATTGAACCTCCCGTTGGAGGCATTATGAATTCCGTTATCAATAAAGGCCTGGAATAGCGGTATGGCAGAGATGTTTTCACCGGGCCTGATATCCTTGTAGTCAGGTGAAGCGACAACCGTTCCGTCATTTGAGATCATGAAGGTCTGCATGCCCAGCAGGAGGTATTCATCGCGGTAAGCTGAGTTGGCAATGACGTTTTCAATAGTGGTATTGAACCGGCTGAGCTTGAAATCTATACCGGCAAGGCCGATCACTGTGTCCCTGTAAACAATAGGGACCCCCATGCTGGCTTCAAGAATTGAGTCCTGTCTGGATGATTCATCCTGAATTTTATACCAATAGGGGTCGATCAGTGTCTCCCTTTTTGTCTTCTTAATCTCGAGGTATTGCGGCGACTCGAGCTGTCCCGCGGTTCCGCGGTATTCAATCCTTCTTTTAGTATGACCATCAAGGATATCTACCAGCCATGTCTTTCTGCCGGCATGTTTGGCGAATGCATGATCAATATACTTTAATTCATAACTGATCCAGATGGCCAGGTAGTTGCTGTCTGCTTCCATCCCCTTTTCAAGGAAAGGATAGAGGATTCCGTCCTGAATCCCACTTTCTTTGAAACGGATGCTTTCAAAGGTGTTGACCAGCGACCGGGTCCGGCCGAGGCCAATGTTGAGTTCTCCGGTTATCCGTGCAGTAAGCAGGTCGCAGGTATTTGACAAAAAATCCCGGGCAGTTTCCTTGTCCGATTTCAGGTTGTGAAGGGCAATATTTCCGAGCATTATGACAGAAATAACAACTACACCTGCAATAATGCCCACGGTTAGCCTGGTTCGGATTCCCAATTTTATCATGGTCACGGTTTTGGGTAAAAAATTAATAAAAAAAAGAAGCCGGACTTGATAGCCGGCTTCTTTATCAGCACTAAATTTTTTTATTTATTCTTTTTGGGATAGGAGGGAACCGGTGGAACAGTTTTTTTGTAAGTTTTCACCTCTTCCTTAATTAGTTCAATCGCTTTATCGAGCTGCCGGTCAATACCCTTGAATTCTTCGTGAGGATCATTATCGAGGGTAATGTCGGGATCAACCCCGTATCCTTCAATAATAAACCCGCTGCCATCAGCGGCATAGGGTGCAAAGGATGGCGTGATGATAGAGCCGCCGTCGATGCAGGGGATCTGACCGCTGTAGCCGACCACACCGCCCCAGGTTCTTACACCGATTAATTTTCCAAGACCCAGCTTCCGGAACCGGTAGGGGAACAGGTCACCATCGGAGGCCGAGTAGCGATCGATGAGGGCAATTTTCGGACCTGCAAACGTTCCTGAAGGGTTTACTGAACCGTACTTCTGATTGGCTGCAACGGTTGCATAGGTGATTTCACGCTGCAGTCGCTCGATGATCATTGGTGAAACGTTTCCGCCTCCGTTGCCCCGGTCATCGATGATCAGCGCTTTCTTTGTCAGTTGCGGGTAATAATGCTTAACGAATTCATTCAATCCGGTGACCCCCATGTCGGGAATATGAATGTATCCCACTTCACCGTTTGTTGCATCATTTACCTTGCGGGTATTGGCCTGAACCCAGTTGTAGTAAACCAAGGCCGATTCGCTGGCAATGGTTTTAACAAGTACCGGACGGGCGTCAGACCCATTTTCCGATGAGGATATCATGAGTTCGATCAGCTGGTTGGCCTTTCCTACAAGCATTTCATACAGGTCGATGCTGTTTTTTACGGATATGCCATCGATGGCAGTAATGTATTCACCTTCCTTAATGTTAATGCCGGGTTCGTCAAGCGGTGACCGTAACTCAGCCGACCAGCTGGCTCCTTCCATTATCTGGTCGATGCGGAAATAGCCGGATTTCGATTTGCTGACAGAAGCGCCCAGCAACCCGGTGGAGATCCGCTCCGGCATCGGCCGTTCTCCATTATTAACATAGGCATGACCGACATTTAGTTCACCAATCATTTCACCAATCAGGTAACTGAGATCAGAACGATGCCTTACGTATTGGACCAGCGGGTTGTATTTGTCATGTACCGACTTCCAGTCGACACCATGCATATTCCGGTCATAAAAGAAATCCCGCATATGACGCCATGTTTCATCAAATACCTGCTGCCATTCTGCCTGTTTGTCAACCATAACCTTCAGTCCCGAGAGATTGACCTGGTCATCAATAGAAGCCTTGCCCGACGGCAGGTCGATGACACCATATTTTCCCATCTGACTTACCAACATTTTCTTGCCGTTTGCGCTCAGGGTATATCCCATGTTCTGAGCCAATTCCGTTTCTTTCTGCTTCGAAAGGTCATACACTTTAAAACGCATGCCGGGTGTTTCCGAAGAGATATACACATAATATAGCTTATCGTTTACCAGTTCCAGGTTAAAGTAGTTCCCGGCGGCAACCGGTAGTTCAAGTATCCGGTCGAGGATGCCAGCGGGATCAATCGCTGCGACCGTCTCCTTGCCTGACGGTTTCTTTGTATCAGCAGGCTTGGCCGTATCACCCGTGACAGCCACCTGATCATCCTTTGGGCTGAATGGCGAAGGTGTTTCGCTGTTCAATGCCACAAGGTAGAGCTTGTTCATGTCCTGATAACTGTGGTTCCATTCTGTATTGGAATAGGTGGGGTTGAAAGTTCGTGCCGAAACGAACACGATGTATTTTCCGTCGCGGCTGAATACGGGATTTCGCGAATCATACCAATTGTCGGTTACTTCGAAGGTTTTACCGGTTTCCAGGGAATGCAGCCGGATGATGCTCATACCCTGTCCGGGGGAGACAAAGGTTATCCACTTGCTGTCGGGCGACCAGCAGAAGTCGTTGATCGGTCCCATCTCGGATTGAGCAATTCTGGTTTTTTTGCCCGATTCCACATTGGCAAGCCACAAGTTGAATTTTTTATCGTAGTAAAGAATTGACTTACTGTCGGGCGACCATGTAAAGCCAAAGATATAATTGTCGCTGTTTTTGGTTACAGGCCGTGCTGATCCGAGGGATTTGGGGTCCGAAACATAGATCTCGAATTCACCGGTCTGATCGCTGATATACGCAATCAGGCGGCCATCGGGCGACCAGGCGGCATCTCGCTCATGAACCCCGGAGGTGTTTGTAAGATTTCGTGTAATCCCTTGTTTAACGGGGGTGTTGAAGAGTTCCCCCCTGGCCGAAAGTATGAGCCTTTCGCCGTTGGGCGATAAATCGGCACCACGAACTGAACCTGACACATCTTTCCATTCCTTCCTGTCGTAAAGGAAATCATTGTCTACCTGTACCTGAAGCCTGGTGGTTTTTCCATCAGCAAGACCAAAGGTGTACAGAGATCCACCATTTTCGAAAATAATGCTTTCGTCCCCGATCGACGGCCATTTTATGTCAAAGTCCTTGAAATCAGTAACCTTTGCGGTTGTTTTGGCGGTGAGGTCGTAGCTGAAAAGGTTCATCGTGCGGTCACGGTCGGATAGGTAGAATACCTTGTTTCCGCTCCACATTGGAAATATGTCCTGGGCATTGTTAGTGGTGATGTTCTCGCTTTGTTCGGTTTTAAAGTCGTAGATCCATACATCATCCGCCATGCCACCCTGATAGTATTTCCAGGTGCGGAATTCTCGAAAAACCCTGTTGAAAGCAAGTTTGGTGCCGTCAGGCGAGTAGGTGCATGAACCGGCCACCGAAAAAGGCAGCTGCTCGGAGAGCCCACCTGTGGCGGGCACCTTGAACAGCTGTCCTTTGAAATCGTTGAATGATTGCTTCCTGGATCGGTAAATGATGTACTTCCCGTCAGGAGTCCAGCCCATGACGATATTATTGGGGCCCATACGGTCCCCAACATCATCGCGGGTGAGTGTAGCTGTAAAGGTTATCCTTACCGGCACACCACCCGCAGCCGGTATGGTGAACACTTCCGTATTTCCGTCATACTGTGCGGTGAAGGCGATGGTTTTGCCATCGGGGGAGAACTTTGCAAACATTTCATATCCCGGATGGGAGGTTATCCTGCGGGCCACGCCACCTTTTGCAGATGTCGTGTATAAGTCGCCGGCATAGGTAAATACCACCTGGTTTTGGTGTATGGCTGGAAACCGCAGCAATTTGGTCTCCTCCTGACCGTAAGTGAAGCTAACCGCCCAGAAAAGGGCTGCACAAATCAGTAATTGTCTTCTCATTTTACAAATGAATGATTATTAATATGTTGAAAATGATGATGGGCTTCGTTTCCCGAAACCGTTCTAAAAATAAAAGTATCGAAATTGCAAAAGGTTGAGAAATGTCATGATAATTAAAGAATAATTACAATTAATGCCCTGTATTACAGTCTAATAAACAATGAATTCATGATAAAAATCATACGGCTTTCCCTAAGGTGATTCAATTAACGGAAGTACTTTTGTGCCTTATCCAAACAATTGTTCAAGCATATGAAAATTGATCGAATCGAACACATAGGGATCGCAGTAAACAACCTCGATGAGGCGATTAAGTTCTATGAAGGTGTGCTCAACTTAACGTGTTATGCAATTGAGGAAGTGGCGGACCAGAAAGTCCGGACAGCTTTCTTCAAAGTTGGAGAAACCAAGATCGAACTGCTGGAATCAACGGATCCGGAAGGTCCGGTTGGTAAATTCCTCGAAAAGAAGGGACAAGGCATTCACCATATCGCTTTTGCGGTTGAAGAGACCGGTCCTGCTCTGGAAGAGGCGGGTGAAAAGGGGGTAAAGCTGATCGATTCGGTAGCCAGAAAAGGGGCTGAAGGGTTACTGATCGGGTTCCTTCACCCGAAGGACACGTTTGGTGTTCTTACTGAATTTTGCTCAACGAAATAAGCAACTATATGACCAGTCAGGACAGGATTCGGGAACTCATTGAAAAACGCGACCTCGCCAAATTGGGTGGGGGGCAGAAAAGAATCGACTCGCAGCACGCGAAGGGTAAAATGACCGCCCGGGAGCGGATCGACATGCTGCTCGACGAAGGCAGTTTTGAGGAGTATGATATGTTTGTTACGCACCGTTGCACCCATTACGGGATGGAAAAGCAACTGGTACTATCCGACGGGGTAATTACCGGTCATGGTACCATCGACGGCAGGGTGGTTTTTGTCTTTTCACAGGATTTTACTGTGTTTGGAGGTGCGCTGTCAGAAGCATTTGCCCAAAAGATCTGCAAGATCATGGACCAGGCGATGAAGGTTGGTGCACCGGTTATCGGGATAAACGACAGCGGCGGGGCCCGGATACAGGAAGGCGTAAACTCATTGGCGGGTTACGCGGAGATTTTTGAACGCAACATTCTGGCATCTGGCGTGGTGCCGCAGATCAGCGCCATTTTCGGCCCCTGCGCAGGAGGAGCCGTCTATTCGCCGGCACTCACCGATGCAATAATCATGAGTGAGAACAACTCCTACATGTTCGTTACCGGTCCGAAGGTCACAAAAACGGTTACCGGTGAAGACATATCGATCGAGAACCTTGGCGGACCGCTTGTTCACGGCAGGAAATCGGGTGTTGCCCATTTTATCGCCAGGGATGAGGAGGAAGGACTGATGCTGATCAGGAAACTGCTCAGCTACCTGCCAAGCAACAACCTGGAGGAGGCACCTGTGGAAGATTCGGGTGATCCGGCCGACCGGGTTTGTGATATTTTGAATGACATAATCCCAACCAGTCCGACACAGCCTTACGATATCAAGGATGTGATCCACGAAATAGTCGATAATCAGGAGTTCTTGGAGATGCACCGAAATTATGCTCAAAACATAGTTGTGGGTTTTGCCAGAATGAATGGTGCTTCCATCGGAATTGTTGCCAACCAGCCGAGCCACATGGCCGGAGTTCTCGATATTGATGCCTCCAAAAAAGCTGCCCGGTTTGTCCGCTTCTGTGATTGCTTCAATGTCCCGATTCTGACCCTTGTGGATGTTCCGGGTTTTCTTCCGGGCAGTGCACAGGAATTTGGCGGGATCATTTCAAACGGCGCCAAGCTGCTCTATGCATATGGTGAGGCTACAGTTCCGAAAGTTACCGTCACACTCCGGAAATCCTATGGCGGTGCGCATGATGTGATGAGCTGTAAACAGCTTCGCGGGGATATAAATTATGCGTGGCCAACTGCCGAGATTGCTGTTATGGGAGCCAAGGGAGCGATAGAAATTCTTGAAGGTAAAGCACTTCAGGAGATAACTGATCCCGCTGAAAAGAAGGAATTCATGGAGCAGCGGGAACGGGATTATCGTGAAAAATTTGCGAACCCTTATGAAGCAGCCCGGTTCGGGTATATCGATGATATAATCGAGCCAAGAAATACCCGGTTCAGAATTGCCCGGGCATTCCAGACACTGGCAAACAAAAAGGATTCAAACCCGCCGAAAAAGCATGGAAATATACCCCTGTAAATATTAAGCTTATGGAAACGCTCATGATAGTTACTCCTGCGGATATGAAACTGGGCTGGATTATCTCGCTGGTTGGAATCGGGGTTGTCTATGCTGCCTTGATTCTCCTGACGATCATCTTTGCCCAAATTCCAAAGTTCCTTAAGATGCAGCTGCGCAAGAAGTTTCGCAAGCTTGGTGTTCCTGAAAGCGAGGAAAACTGTTGTCCGGATATCAGCGGGGAGACCGACGCGGCGATAGCCCTTGCCCTGGCTATGTATCTGGATGAGAGCCACGATGCCGAGTCACGGACCATGACCATCGAGCGGGTATCCCGGCGGTACTCACCATGGAGTTCAAAAATCTATGGGCTGCGCAACCTTGCTAATCGCTAGATACTGTGAAAAGCATGGCAGGTCGATGTTTTCCAAATGAATTTTAAAACCAAATCCGAATGAAATCATTCAAATTCACCATCCAGGGAAGCCACTATGATGTGGAGGTAAAATCCCTGGTGGGAAACAATGCCGTGGTAGAGGTTAACGGCACACAATACGATGTGGAAATCCACCGTGCGGCCCCTGTGCTGAAAACCCCGGTTCTCGTAAGAAACCCGGTAAAAACACCCGAACCGGTTCATCTTGTAGCCGGCGGAGGCTTTCATCCGGTTCGCACACCGCTTCCCGGCAACATCCTCACGATTTCCCGGAAAAATGGTGATCCGGTAAAGCGAGGCGACCTGGTTCTGGTGTATGAGGCCATGAAAATGGAGAACAAGATACTGGCCGAGAAAGACGGGATTGTCAGGAATATGAAGGTGAATCCGGGCGATGCGATTCTGCAGGATGATGTTTTATTTGAAATTGAATAGCCGGATGAAAAGGTCAATAACCATATTCGGTATCCTTATTGTTCTGGGTTTAATCAGCTGGGCACTGCCCGGACGGGCAACAGGGAACGCGGCAACGCAACAGAACACAGTAGCCGCAGCACAGCAGTCTGTTCAGGATGCAGGGGCCGGTGAGGAGTCGCTGAAGTTCACCGACAGTGCAACACGGGGCATTAAGAAATTCTGGCAATACAGTGGTTTTCGCAACACCACATTCAAGCATGTCCTGATGATTATTGTCGGTCTGATATTTATTTTTCTCGCCATCCGGTACGATTATGAGCCGCTGCTCCTTGTTCCAATCGGGATGGGAATACTGATCGGGAATATCCCGTTCCTGCTCGATTCCGGAATGGGAATAGGTATATACGAGAAGGGGAGTGTGCTCAATTACCTCTACTTCGGTGTAACGGCAGGGATCTATCCTCCCCTGATATTCCTGGGACTCGGGGCGATGACGGATTTCTCCTACCTGATATCCAATCCGAAACTGCTTCTGCTGGGAGCAGCAGCACAGATCGGTATCTTTGTAACTCTTCTCGCAGCCCTGAAACTGGGCTTTACCCCGCCGGAAGCCGCCGCCATCGGGATTATCGGAGGGGCAGACGGGCCTACGGCGATTTTTACCGCTTCGAAGCTGGCCAACGGTGTAAAGATGTGGCATGGGGTGCAGAGTGCGAATCTCATTGGCCCCATAGCGATCGCGGCTTATTCATACATGGCGCTGGTACCGGTCATCCAGCCGCCGATAATGCGGTTGTTCACCACAAGAAAGGAGAGGGTTATCCGCATGAAGTCGCCCAGGCAGGTTTCGAGGCTTGAAAAGATACTCTTCCCCATCATAGGATTGCTTCTTACCTGTTTCATTTCTCCAAGTGCTTTGCCACTGCTTGGCATGCTCTTTTTTGGCAACCTTCTCCGGGAATCGGGCGTTACCCGACGACTGGCTGAGACTGCGAGGAATTCGCTCATTGACATCACCACCATTCTGATCGGCCTTACTGTCGGAGCTTCAACACAGGCGGATGTTTTCCTGACGCCCAAATCACTCATGATTTTCGGACTTGGAGCTGCTTCGTTCATGGTTGCAACCGCCGGTGGTGTGCTCTTTGCCAAATTCATGAACCTTTTCCTGAAGCCCGAGAACAAAATAAACCCGCTGATCGGCTCGGCCGGCGTTTCCGCCGTTCCCGATTCAGCAAGGGTGTCACAGATGGAGGGGCTCAGGGCAGATCCGACTAATCACCTTCTGATGCACGCAATGGGACCAAACGTTGCCGGTGTGATCGGCAGCGCAGTGGCCGCCGGTATCATGCTCAGCTTCCTGATCTGATTCTTTCCGGTTACCTTGACATAATTAAGATCCCCGGCTTGCCGGGGATTTTTGTTGCACCAAAATCCTAAATTTGCCAAGATGCCTGCCTTCCGGCCGACGAGGCAGTTCTGTTCGCACTAATCTGGAGACTTGAAAATGAAACAATGGATATGGATTTTGATGATTTTGATTCCCGCTGTTGGCGCCCGGACGCAAAGTGTTATCATAAATGAGTTATCCGCCTCGGTAACCAGCTCTCAGGTTGATAATTACGGGGAATTCGAGGATTGGATCGAAATCTATAACGCTTCAGGTTCTGATATTGACCTTGCCGGCTGGTTTCTGTCTGATAACCCGGACAAACCGCTCAAATGGAAATTTGCCCCGGATAATCCGAAGTCGACAATCCTTCATGCCGGCGCGTATAAGGTCATCTGGGCCGATAAGGATACCTTGCAGGGAGTGGATCACCTGAATTTCTCCCTTAAAAAGAGCGGAGAGAAGCTCTTCCTGTATAAACCCGGCAACGGGTTGCCCCAGCTGGCCGATTCGGTAACCTATCCGAAGCTTCAGGCTGATCAGTCGTATGGCCGCTGTCCTCTTCATGAAGGTGGCTGGACAATCTTTAAACGGCCTACTGCGGGAAAACCAAACCTTTGCCCGGATCCTAAATCACGGATCAAAAAATCAGTACCGCAGCCTGAACCCCCCGGCTATGATCTTCAGGGACCCGGCCAGGTATCAGGGGATTTTTCAGGAACCCCAACTGTTACTTTGAACGAAATCTCTGCCAATACGAAACAGAATCTGGCTGATGAATCGGGTGAATACGATGACTGGATCGAGTTGTACAACAATACCGGCGCCAACATTAATGTCGCCGGCTGGTATATTTCGGATACGCTGCATTCAGCTGCCTATCACCGCATATCCTCCTCCGATCCGGCCAAAACAACCATTCTTGCCGGCGGTTATCTCATCCTCTGGGCCGACGGCCAGACGGCGCAGGGGGCCAACCACCTTCCGTTCAAACTCGAAAAGGGTGGGGAGGAGATTGTTTTGGCAAGACTGGTCAGCGGCCAGTATCAGGCTGTTGACCATGTTATCTTTCCCGGACTAAAAAATGATGTCACATACGGCAGGGTACCGGACGGCACCGGGGGCTGGGGCCGCCTTTCAGATCCTACACCCCGGTCAGCAAACCGTGCGCCGCGAATTCTTGGTGGATTCTTTATGAATGAACTGATGGCTGTGTCGGGGAGCGGAATGACGGATGAATACGGGGAAGAAGAGGATTGGATTGAGCTGTTTAACCCGACTGCAGAACCTGTCAATATCGGCGGCCTCTACCTTACCGACAGCCTGGCGGAACCCGCGCGGTCGAGAATTACCCCCTATTCCCCGGATTCAACAACCATTCCTGCGGGCGGCTATCTGCTGCTTTTTGCCGACAGTGATACCTGGCAGGGTGCACGCCATCTTGGGTTCAAGCTGGCCGGAGAGGGTGGGGATCTTGCCCTTGTTCAGCCCGATGGAATTACCACTTTTTCGGTTACCTCTTATCCCGGACAAACTGATGCGCATTCCTTTGGCCGGTTTCCCGATGGCAGCGCACGGTTTGAGGCATTAAAACCAACACCGGGAAACACCAACAACGCGCTGTCCGCAATCGCTCCGGTCCAATCCGGGCCGGTGATATCGGTTTTCCCGAACCCGGCAGTTGATGTTTTGTATGTCAGAATTTATCTTGAAAATCCTTCACGTGTAAGTGCAACGGTAAACTCCAAAAACGGAATCCGGCATCAGGAAATCCATTTCGGTTTGCTGGGCAGCGGGATGAATATCCTGCAATTCCCGGCAGGAACAAG
>CAYWHP010000002.1:0-136621 GCA_964457845.1 uncultured Porphyromonadaceae bacterium
GCAAATCCGGTGGTCCCAACCAGGACCATCATCATGAGGAAAAGTCTGAATCTCATCTTGAAATTGGAATTAATTAGTAACGAAACAGAATAAAAGGTCTCTATGAATAACCCCGGATTTCAATCGGGGGCCTAAGGCATCTCCGGCAGCTTCCACCCCTCCCGATAGGTATGTTTAACATATTCCCCGGCCTGCTCGAGCGCATTGAGCGTAGCATATTGGGTGTTGAAGTTCGGGTGACCGTCGATCACCTTGAATTCCTTGACGGTTACGATCTTCAGTTCCTCGCTGTCGCTGATATTGGTAAACCGCATATTAGCGGCATCCCATTCGAGTGTCTTGTTCAACCCCTGCAGTCTCACGGCAAGAACTCCCAATAATACCGCCTCGTTGAATGGCCCGGAGAATCCGAAGTGAGAAGTGGGCTGAACCCTGCTATCGGGAGATTCTTTGCAGGCACGTATCCAGTCCTGTTCGTGCGGTCCATCGACATACCCGATGGCTCCCTCGATCCTGGGCAGGTAGGGTTTGACATCCGGTACCCGGCCCGATAGTAACCGGGCGTTGAACCCACCGCAGCCGCAGATCAGCGAATCTTTGGAACCGATGAACAGGCATCCGCCCAAACCATCGGCCATCAGGTTTTCGCCGGGAGGGAGCATCTCCTTCACATTTGGCAGCAGCCCCCCGTCGTACCAGAACAGATCCATGGCCGGCATGGCTGCTTTAGGCATGTTGTCTCTGGCCGGAAAGGAGAATTTCACGGATTCAGCCTGTGGGGCCGACTCTGTGTTGACGGTAGTGGAAGAGCCTTGCACCCTTTCCGGGTAGCCAAGCTTGAGCGACTGAAATACCGGGTCGAGCACATGGCAGGCCATATCTCCGAAAGCGCCGGTGCCAAAATCCCACCAGCCCCGCCAGTTCCATGGCGTATAAATCTCATGATAAGGCCTCACCGGTGCAGGCCCCAGAAACAGATCCCAATTCAGTGTCTTGGGCACAGCCATCACCTCAGTTGGCCTTGCAATCCCCTGCGGCCAGATCGGCCGGTCGGTCCAGGCATGAACCTCTTTAATCTCGCCGATCTCCCCGTTCCAAATCCATTCGCAGAGCTGCCGGACCCCATGTCCAGAGTTGCCCTGGTTGCCCATCTGCGTGGCTACACGGTGTTTGGCCGCCAGTTTGGTCAGCAGGCGCGATTCATAAACAGAGTGGGTGAGGGGCTTCTGGCAATACACATGCTTGCCCATCGATAACGCCGTGGCGGCAACAATCGCATGCGTATGGTCAGCAGTAGCCACCATTACGCCGTCGATAGATGTTCCCATCTCGTCGAACATCCTCCGCCAGTCCCAGTATTTTCTTGCCTTGGGGAATTCCTTGAAGCAGGTCTCCGAATACTTCCAGTCTACATCGCACAATCCGATAATATTCTCGCTGGCCATGCCAACCAGGTTCGGGTGTCCCTTGCCGCCGATCCCGATGCCGGCAATGTTGAGCTTGTCACTGGGCGCCCGGTGTCCGAGTCCGCTGACGGTATGGCTCGGGATAATGGTTATTCCAGCCGTTGCCAGTGTTGCGTTCCGCAGGAAGCTGCGTCGTGAATGCTTGGGAAGTGCCATGGATGGTATTATTTTTTTGTTTTCAGTTCCTTTAACCTGATCGATCGGTACCACACTTTGGTGCCGTGGTTCTGCAGCGATATAAACCCCTCATCAAAATTTCCCCAGTCGGGGAAGCTCTGCCACTTTCCGCTGTTTCTGAGCTTGTTCCATTCATCACTTTTCTTAATATAGTCGACCACCACTTCACCGTTCAGAACCTGTGTAACACGGTCGCCGTCAACAACCAGCATAAGCTGGTTCCATTCCCCGATTGCCTTGTACGGCCGTACCTTCGGCGGATACATGGCATAGTTGGCGCCGTTTATTTGCCAGTCCTCGAGCGGATCGGGCCAGCTCTCATGATCGATGACCTGAAATTCCGGACCGGTTTCATACGGGAACTTGTATTTCGGATCTTCAGCCACTTGGTATATGATGCCGCTGTTGGCCGCCCGGGTGAGCTTGTATTCAAGGCAAAGTGCAAATCCCCGGTAGGACTTGTTCGTGATGATGTCCTGATCTTCACCGCCACCCTTGCTGTTCATCGTCAGGCAGCCGTCTTCAATGGTCCAGCAGGCCGGGAATTCCTTCAGGTTGTACCCGTGCCAGCCGCTGGTCGTTTTGCCGTCGAAAAGTAGCGTCCAGCCTTTCTTCTTTTCTTTAGATGTCAGGGAGTTGGGTGTGCTGTTCTTTTTGATCTCGCCAAACAGGGAAAGCGCCTTCTTGCCTGCCTGCGCCTGCAAAGGAAGCAGTCCGGCAGCCGCAATGAGTATGGCCGTTAACAGCGATAACTTTTTCATTTTTCCGGGATTTATGATCAGTTTAATTTTACTGAAAAATAATCGTATTTTCCCTTGAATCAACACCGGCCATGAAAAGACTTGCCTCTTTTGTTACCCTCCTTGTATCACTCCTGATATCAGCGGGTTGCTCGAAACCTTCGCAAAACGTCGAGGTGTCAGTTACCTTCGGTAAGGCGTGGGCCTATTCACCACAGAGCAACGAAATCCTCGACTGGTCGGGCACCTTGTCGGTGTCGGGCGGTTCCGTCGATTCCGTTTTCAAGCTTACCTATGGCATTACCAACTGGGAAAAAGGGTATGGCGGCTGCTCGCGGGAGTATTCTGCAAAACTGCCGTCCCCTGAATGGGTAACGGATATCCGGCCGGGATCGGGCAGGGGCCTCGAAGGAATACGATTCTTCGTTAAAGGAGACAGCACATCGGTCATCACAATCAATACCAAAGCCGGGCAGGCCCGTTTCCGGCTGGCTGACCTGATCGACAAGGAGTACCTCGAATTCAGGATAGGAGGATACTATTCGTACCAGCCCATATCGGTTTACCTTGGCCCCGATGCCCGTCCGCGATTATCAAAGAAGGCGTTCAAACAATTGATCAGGTCGGAAAACAGGGAGGCCGAAATGCTGATTCCCGATGATTTTTCCGGACCAAAGGCCAACTTCATGAGTACCTGGTGTTCGTCAATAAAACCGGGCCAGCTGGCTACGGCCACTTTCCCGTCAGAGAACCTTATCGCCAGTGCTGCCAGCGTAATCCCGGTTCGCTTGCAGCTGATGGCCGCGGCTCCGGATCAATCCGGTAACTGGGAAACCGCTTCCGGCTGGATGGATTTTGAAGTGTCTGTCGGTACCTATAGCAGCAGGGTCAGGCACTTTTTTACCAGTTTTCGTCAGGCTGAAAAGCTGTTCGACCTGTGGATCGATTTTCCCGTTGCGGCGCTTGACGTAAACAGGACAATGATTAAGGTCACCAATCTGGATAAGGCCAATACCCTGATGCTGCACCGTGCTTTCATCAACGAGCCGCGCGCATCCCATAAACCGGCACTGGCAACCTTGCCGCCGTTGCCGTCGGAACCGGTCCTCTGGGTTGGTTACGACCTGAATACATTAACTCCGCAGGACGGAGAAGTGGATTCACTGCTTAAAAGGATGAACGATGAGCAGATCGGCAATTATGTGCTTTTCCGTATCGAGGAAAATCACTCGGCTTCGCCGGTGGATTTCGGGAGATGGGGAAAACTTGCCCTTCAGTATAATTTTAAGGCTGGCTCTACAATGGGCGGGGATGTAGCCGAAATTCTGGGGGCAACCATGGGCAACGGTTTTATCGGCATTCACCAGCATGAATCCAGTAACCTGATATACGGCTGGGGAGATTCAGAGCCAAAGGAGGCCCGTATCAATCGCACCCTTCCTGAATGCGAAGCAGCTTATACCACCCGAATGAAGGAGATACGAATGCTTGGCCAGGCGCTGCCAATGTGCAATCTGGATTACAAATCCGGAGTCAGCTTCATCTCCAGTGAATTCCCTACCGGGCATTCCACCCTGATGATGGCCGCAAATCGCGGGGGCGCTTACCTTTATGGAAAACCGTATTGGGGTGTTCACCTGGCTAACCATGTGATGCGGATGCCCGACGATGAAACAACCCTCCGCCGAAATTTCATGTTCCTCTGGCAGGCATGGCTGGGAGGTGCACGTCTGCTTTACGACGAAGAAAGCGCCCTCTACGGTATCCATTCAACATCCTATTCGCCCTGGGATCACTTTTCATTTGAGCGTCGCCGTCAGATGCAGGAGCTATACCACTATGGTTCAGCCATTCAGCCCGGAAAGGAAATCGTTAAAACCGGATTCCTCGTTGGGAAATACGATTGCCTGGTTGGCGGTGTTCAGTCATCTCCCGAAATGGATGCAACCAAAGTCTGGGGTATGTTCGGTCCGGAAACAGATTCCTGGAAGTTCGATACCCCGGAGCGCGGTTGGGAGCTCCTCAATACCTGGATGCCCGGCGTGTGGCTGTATCCGGTTAAGCAGGATGTTTCCGGAATCCGTATGTTTCTCACCGGTTCACCAAACGGGCAAGTCGACCTGGTTACCATCGACGGCGATGCGGAAAAGCTCCAAAAGTACAGCCTGCTGGTGCTGCCTGGATGGAACACGATGACCGAGGAGAACTACCGTAAACTGATCGATTATGCCAAAAGAGGGGGGCACCTGGTACTGGCGGCCACCCAATGCACCAACCACGTTACCAGAGAGTTTCTTTCAGCTAAACGGGATTTCAATTTCTTTAACGGCGGCGACCTTTCCGAATTGTGCGGAGTCCGCGTGGATTCAGTTGCTGAAAGCATGAAATCGATCCGATGGAAAGATGGCAATAGCTGCGCCGCCGAGGGCCTGCCCGGTTTGGCAGCCGAACTGATGCCCGGTGCCACCGTCCTCGCCGAAAGTGAATCGGGCCGGCCGGTCCTGGTGGAAAATGCAATCGGCCAAGGGCGTGTATGGACCCTGGTCGCCGGTGAATTCTGGGGCGCAGCGGCACTCGATGGTTTCCGCGCTCAGCTTGGTGATACCCTCTCCAATATGCACATGGGGAATTTCTACATGACAGGAGAAACGCGCGATGTCGATTTTCATGTTTATGATTTGCCGGAGGGCTTGAAACGGGTTGTTTTACTCAATACCGACTGGACCGAACCAGGTAACCTCAAAAGTGGAATTTTGCACGGGTCGGGCAGGGAAATCCCCTTCTCCGTTAAGGAGGGTGCCCTTACAACCATCCTGATCGACAGTCTGCTTTCAGTGACCTATCAGGTGCCGGGTGCCGGCGCCAGGTTCCTCAAACCGCTCAACGGCTTCGAAACACTCAGCCTGAGCGGGGCGGGGAAACAACTGTTTGTTTTGAATAGTGATAAGATGTTGAAATTAAGCGAATTCAATGATCCTTCCGTCATACTTGACGGGAATAGGCTCACCGTAAATTTCGGTCTGCACTGGGAAGAGAAAATCGTGCGGCTCCGCCTGAATGCTAAATAAACCTGAAACATGAAAAAGATAATTACCTCCGCAATTCTGGGATTGATTCTTGGTTCTCTGGCAATCGCTGAAGTGACTGCACAAACCGGAAGCCTGCCGGGATTCGCGAAACCAGTCAACGGTGTGGACTTTAACTACCGTTCACCACTCCCGCAGAATGAGGATGCTTACATCCTCCGCAATTCGTTTGAAACACCTTTTATGCAGTGGCAAACCGCTGTTGTTGAAAAACTTCCGCAGAGCGGAATGGTTTCTTTTGTTTTCATGCTGGCAATGTCGACCGACAACCTTGGCCTCGGATACCAACTCGAAACAGGTGCCGACCGCTTCGAATTCGTAAATAACACACAAAAATCATGGTCAGTAAATGGTTCAAAGGGTGGGGTGATGACCTTTTACCAGGCCAAACACCTTCCCGGGATCGAGTTCAACGGATTTGTGATTCTGTCTTTCCCGGCTGCCTCCCTTAAATCGGGACTGCCGCTGGATATCCGGTTAACCATGCTGACAACGGGAAGGAATGGATGGATCATTGTTTTTAAGAAATCCCTTCAGGATAAGACAACACTCAACAATTCACCGGTTTTGGTGAAGGAGGGCGCTTCCATGAGCCAGCAGGTTACCGTTACGCAGGTACAGTTTCGTAATCCGGGAAAGGTGAGGTTCCTGTCGGGCGGGAAGGAACTGCTCGTGAGCGAAACAAAAATCGGGTTCAACAGGTTCTTCGTTCCGGTGCCGCTGGCAAAATCGCCGCGTAAAACGAATATCCGGATTGAATACGAAAACCGCGCGCCGGAGGAACTCTCAATAACCGTGGTCCCGGCAAAGAAGTGGGAGATTTACCTGGTGCAGCACGCCCATACCGATATCGGTTACACCCGGCCCCAGTCGGAGATTCTGGCCGAGCATGTGCGGTACATGGATTATGCTCTGGACTATTGCGACCAGACCGATATGCTTCCCGATGACGCAAAATTCCGCTGGACCTGCGAGTCTACCTGGGTGGTGCAGCAGTACCTGCGAACACGGCCTCAGTCGCAGATCGACAGGCTCAGGAAGCGGATCGCCGAAGGGCGCATCGAGGTTACCGGTATGTATTTCAATATGGCCGAGATCGCCGATGTGAACGTTATGACCGACTTCTTCATGCCGCTCCGGGAGTTGCGCGATGCCGGCATACCTGTAAAAACCATGATGCAGAACGATGTGAACGGTGTAGCCTGGTGCCTTCCGGATTATCTGAAAAACACCGGAGTCCGCTACCTCACCATGGGTATAAACGAAGCCCGCTCAATCCGGCCTTTCAAGGTGCCCACCTGTTTCTGGTGGGAAGGCCCTTCCGGCGCAAGGCTGCTCGCCTACCGGAGCGATCATTACATGACCGGCAACAATTTCGGATTGCCTGCTGCCTCAACATTCGATCCCGATAAAGTTTTTGATTACATCCGTCAGCTCGAAGCCGACGGTTACCCGTTTAACAGGGTTGCCGCCCAGTTCTCCGGCTATTTTACCGATAATGCACCCCCGTCAACCGGCGCCTGCGATATCATAAGGCAGTGGAACGAGCGATACGAATCGCCGAAACTCCGCCTTGCCATAGCTTCAGAATTTCCCGAATATGTCGAGAAAGAGCACCAGAATGATCTTCCGGTTTACCGGAATGCCTGGCTCGACTGGTGGTCCGACGGTTTCGGGTCAACCTCCAGGGAGACCGCAAAGGTGCGTCAGGTCCAAAACCTGCTGCGTGCCGATGAAGGCCTTTTTGCAATGGTTTCGATGATCGGCGGTGACCTCTCCAGGGATCTGAACCGAAAAATCGAACACGTCAGCGAGAATGCCCTGTTTTTTGATGAGCATACCGTAGGTGCAGATGAAAGCATCGACCAGCCCTTCTCTGAAAATTCCACCGGTCAGTGGCTGCAGAAAGGTGCCTATGCTTGGGAGGCACTAAAGAAAGTAACCCTGCTAAACGAAGATGCGCTCGGCAGGATTCAAACCTATCTGGCAAAGGCTTCATATCCTGTAATATATGTCATAAATTCCCTGGGCTGGGACCGCAGTGGCACCATACAGATCTTCGTTGATAACCAGATTATTCCCCAGGGAAAACAGTTCCGTATCACCGATCTGGCAACAAATAAAAGTATACCGGTACAGCTGGTTCGAAACCGCGCCGAAGGTGCCTGGTGGTCGATGAGCGTGGAAAACATTCCATCGATGGGATGGAAAGCATTCCGCATTGATGCCGGTGCAGAGGATATACCTTCACCGCCTGTTACGCCAGATAATACTGAAATGCTAGAAAATCAGTATTATAAATTAGTCTTTGATCCCGGAACCGGTTCCATAAAAACACTTTATGACAAAGGCCTGAAGCGTGACCTGGCAGATCCGGGTAATCCCTGGAAAATAGGTCAGCCGGTTCGTGAAACCTTAGCCGACCGCAACGACATGAAATCAACGGCCCATTCTACCGTACGAAACGTTAAAATGGAGCGGCGCCCGTCGGGAGACCTCTACGAGAGTATAAAGTTCTCTGCCGACATCGATGGATTCGAGAAGGGAACTGCGCTTACACCTCGCGGACTCGAATGGGAAGTGCGTCTTTACAAGAACGAAAAGCGCATTGAATTCCTGTATCTGGGTAGGAAGGAGATACTCACCGCACCCGAGGCGCTCTATGTTGCCTTCCCATTTAGCCTGCCCGGCTCGAGGATTGTTTTTGAAACCATCGGCGGGTCCCTCACCCAGGGGCAGCAGCTCCCGGGCTCATCATCCGATTGGAATGTGGCGCAGGATTATGTGTCGGTACGTGGCCCGGAAGCTCAGGTCGTCCTCGTCAGTGATGAAATACCCTTGTGGCAGTTCGGCGGGTTCAACCTGGGGAAATTCGAACGCTATCCAAAGGCCGGTAAGCCCTGGCTCTTCTCCTGGGTGATGAATAATTACTGGACAACCAATTTCAGGGCTTTCCAGGAGGGCGCTTTTCAGTGGACGTATCAGCTGACCACCCTCACTGATACAACCGATGCGGCCGCTTCACGCTTTGGTAGGGGTGTCCGGACAGCTTTCCTGACCAGAACCCTTCCGCCTGCACAGACAGGTTCCGTTACCGATCCGGTATTCCGTACACTGAAAACAACGGGTTCGAACAATGTGATGCTGCTCGATTCGCGGCCATCGCCTTTCAAACCGGGGAGTATCCTGTTAAACGTGCGGGAGATGAATGGATTATCCGGAAATATGACCATAGAGTCAGCCTTACCCGGACGGCCTGTCAGAAAAATGATTCAGGTGAATATTATGGGGGACGAAATCGGCCAGCCGCTTGACGTAATCCGGTTAGCTGCCTACGAACAGCAATTCATCCGCCTCGACTACTAACCGTTCCATCCGTCACTCGTCACTCGTCACTCGTCCTATTTTCCGCGTCACGCGTCACGCTTCACGTGTCACGTTTCACGTTTTCCGCGTCACGCGTCACGTGTCACGCGTCACGTTTTCCCCGTCACGCGTCACGTCTAACAAACCGCCCTGTCTGATAATCCTCAAAAGCCTGATAAAGCTCCTCCTTGGTATTCATCACGATCGGGCCGCGCCAGGCAATCTCCTCATTGAGCGGTTTACCCGACAGGAGCAGAAATCGCCCGCCCAGCCTGCCACCCGCAATGAATACCTGGTCGCCGTGGATAAGTTTTACCAGCGTTCCTGCCTCGATGGGGTGCTTCATGTCGGCATCGAAAAGCGCTGAACCTTCAAAAACATAAGCGAAAACCGTATGGTCCGCCTCAACGTCGATCGTCTGCTCCGTACCAGCCGGTACGGTGATATCCATGAACAGGGGCTTTGCCATAATGTCCTGCACGGGGCCCGTATACTCGTGGAACACCCCTGCTGCCAGCCGGATACGGATCCCTTTCCAGTCAAATTCGGGGATGCTGGCCGCCGGGATATCCTGGTAACGCGGAGCCATCATCTTATTGGCCGCCGGAAGATTTACCCATAGCTGGAACCCGCTCATCACGCCATCGAATTTGCGCGGCATCTCCTGGTGAAGGATGCCCCCGCCGGCTGTCATCCACTGAATGTCGCCCGATTGTATAATGCCTTTGTTGCCCATGCTGTCTTCGTGCTCAACTGCACCAGTCAGCATGTAGGTTACGGTTTCGATGCCCCGGTGCGGATGCCAGGGAAACCCCGCCATGTAATCTGCCGGATCATCCGATCCGAAATGGTCGAGCATCAGGAACGGATCGAGCCATCCTTTGCGGGGATAGCCGAACACCCGTTGCAGCTTCACTCCGGCCCCTTCCAGAACCGGTGTGCTGGTGAGGGTGCTTTCAATTTTGCGAATCATGGGAGCTGTTTTGAAATCTTGCTATAAGATACTGAAATCTATGCACATTCCTCTACCGATTGCTGGATCAGCTCAGCCGTCCGTGCAATATCATTGTCGAGTCCTACGGAAAAACGGATGAGCCCTTCCGACAATCCCATCTCCTGCTGAACATCCTCGGGGATTTCTGATGATGTACTTTTTCCCGAATTACTGAACAGGGTTTTGAAATAGCCAAGACTGACAGCAAGATACCCTACACCCTTCATCTCCATGGTTTCCATTACTTTGCTTGCTTTTTCGGCAGTTATCATGTCGATGGCGATCATTCCACCATAGCCAAAACCAGGGTTCATCATGGATGTCAGGAGTTTATGTCCCGGATGCTCGGGAACACCGGGGTAGTTAAATTTAATTCCCAATTTTCGAAATTCATTTGATAGGTAAATGGCATTGGCACTATGCTGCTTCATGCGGATGTGCAGGGTGTGCAGATTTTTAAGGATCGATGAGGACCGCATGGGATCAAGAACTGGCCCTAGAAGCATGGCGGTTCCGTCATTAACGTCGATGAGCGAATTGATGTATTCCGATGTTGAACAGATGGCTCCGGCAACGCAGTCGTTTTTGCCGTTGATGAATTTGGTCATGCTGTATACAGTGATGTCGGCCCCTAACCGGCAGGGGGAAACGATCATCGGAGTAAACGTATTGTCGACGATTAACTTGATTCCCATACCATGCGCAATTTCAGCCAATGCCGGAATATCCGAGATTTGAAGCATCGGATTTGTCATGGTCTCCGTGTAAATGATCCTGGTATTAGGCTGGATGGCCTTTTTAACGGCTTCAAGATCAGTTATATTAACAAAAGTGACATCAATTTTGAAACTTTTGAGCCAGTTGCTCATGAATGCAAAAGTGCCGCCATATTCCACTACACTCGAAACAATATGGTCGCCGGATTTCATTCCATGAAGGAGTGAGCAGGTTATGGCACTCATACCTGAGGATGTTACCCAGGCCGCTTCCGTATCCTCCATGGCAGCCAGTGCGTCCGACAGGTACTTGTTCATTGGATTCCAGTGACGGCTGTAAAGGAAGCATCCCTGGGTTTCGCCATGAAAGGTATCGGCCATAGTTTTGGCCTGCATAAAAGTAAACGTGGCGCTATCTGTGATGGATGGGTTTACGTCCCCGAATTCCCCGAATTGGAGCAGGTCCTGAACCCGGGTTGAAGGATCAAATGCTTTCATAGATTTGCGGATAATGGTGTTTTAATCTACCAAAATACGCAAAAAAGCGATCCTGAGATCGCCTTTTTTACAATAAGCCGCTGGCCTGAGCCTCAGGAACTCAATGCGAAAATTGCTTTGCTATTTCAGGAATCCCGCAATCACTATTGCCGTAATCGCCTCAAGAACGACCGGCACCCTGAGCGCGATACACGTATCATGCCTTCCCCCGATAACCAGCTCTTCTACTTTCCCGCTTTCCAGGTTAATGGTCTGCTGAGGTTGAGATGTGCTCGAAGTCGGCTTCACGGCGACCCGGAAAACAAGGTCGTTGCCGTTAGTGAGGCCTCCATTGATTCCCCCGGCATTATTGGTATCGGTTTTCCCGTCTGTTGAGATGATCCGGTCGTTATGCGCTGATCCCCGTAATTTGGCCGCTCCGAATCCGCTGCCGAATTCAATTCCCTTGATGGCAGGGATCGAAAAGGCGGCATGGGCGAGCATCGCTTCAACGGAATCGAAAAATGGCTCACCAAGGCCGATGGGCATCGGGGTGGCTGTACACTCGATGATGCCTCCGATCGAATCCTTTGCCTCTATAGCCTCAGCAATGGCAGCCTCAATATCGGTCTTGCCGCCGGCCTCGATAAGGCTGGCCGTAACCCGGATGTCGCCCAGTACCTTTTTGGCCACTACGCCCGCAGCTACCAAACCAAGCGTGAGCCTTCCGCTGAAATGCCCTCCCCCGCGGTAATCGTTGAAACCGTCAAATTTCTTCATGGCCACCCAGTCGGCATGGCCAGGCCTGGGCTGCTTTGTCAGGTGACTGTAATCGCCCGATTTGGTGTTCTCATTCTCAAATACGATGGTCAGCGGTGCACCGGTCGTAAAACCCTTGAACCAACCGGATACAATCCTTGGCTTGTCGGATTCCACCCTTGGGGTGGTGCCTCTTGCTCCTGCCTGCCTGCGCTTGAGGTCATTGCTGAATTCCTCCTCCGTAAGCGCTATGCCCGCCCTGCAGCCGTCGATGGTGACCCCGATAAGCGTACCATGAGATTCTCCGAAAATGCTGATCCTGAATTCACGCCCGAAACTATTCATCGATTCTTCCTCCCAATGATTTTAAATCTTCATAAAAGCCCGGATACGACTTTGCTATACATTCTGCCCCGGATATCCTGACCGGTGTTCTCGAGATCATGGCTACTGTGGCTGCCGCCATGGCTATGCGGTGGTCACCGTGGGCATCAACTTCACCGGTCTTCATCATCGACTGGCCGGTGACATAGAGGTTTCCGCCTTCCACACGCATGGAAATCCCCAGTTTGTAAAACTCTTCCTGAAGGACTTTTGCCCGGTTACTCTCCTTGTGGATCAGGCGCCCGACTCCCGCGATCCTGCTTACGCCACAGCAATGGGCGGCCAGGGCAACCAATGGCGGAAAAAGGTCGGGGCAGTGAGTGGCATCAAAGTCGAAAGCTTTCAGCTCCTCGCGGCTTACCGATACTTCATCGGTGCCGGTTGTAATGCGCGCTCCGGCGTACCCAAGTGCCCGCAATATCTGGCGATCGGCCTGCAGCGAATCCGGTTGTATTCCCTTTACCGTTACACTGCCGGCGAGTGCCCCGGCTACCAGCAGAAATGCCGCCCCGCTCCAGTCGCCTTCTACCGTTAATGTGGCAGGGCGGTACTTCTGCCTGCCGGGAATGTGAAACAGCTCGTAGTTGTCATGCGTTACCGTTATACCAAATTGCTTCAGCAGGTGGATGGTCATGTCGATGTATGGAAGGCTCTGCAGATTGCTTACCCTGATTTCGGAATCTCCCTTAACAACCGGCAGTGCCATGAGCAGGCCGGTCAGGAGTTGCGACGAAACAGAACCGTCAATGGTGGCTTTTCCGCTCTTAAGCGGCCCTTTTATCCACACGGGCAGAAACCCTTCCTGCGACTGGCACCTGCACCCGAACTGACAAAGAGCATCGATGATCATCTGAACCGGTCGCTTTAACAGCGAACCGCTGCCATTCATAAGCATGGTCTGGTCTGCCAGTGCAGCTATGGGGGAAAACATGCGAAGACTTAATCCCGCTTCCCGGCAATCGAGCTTCTGCCCTTTGGGATTGAATCCGCCGTCAATGATAATATGGTCAACGCGATCCTCAATATTTGCACCGAGTTGCCGAATAATTCCTTCAGCCGCTTTCGCATCATCGCTGCCGGAAGGATTCCGCATTACGGTCTTCCCTTTAGCCAATAATGCAGCCGCCATGGCCCTCTGCGCATAACTCTTGGAGGATGGTGCCACAACTTCGCCCGATATCCTTGATCGCTGAACCGTCAGATTCATGGGTAAAAATTGAATAATGATTGGTTATGGTTCCAAACGTTTCTCACTCATCATTCATTATCCGCGTTTGCGTATTTATCGACTCCTGGTGAATGGCCATGAAAAGCTTTCTGACAAACTCTTCTGAAAATCCTTTCGTCTGTCCGACAAGCATGTATTTGGATATGATCTGATCCCAGCGTGCGGGCTGCAGAATGGTTACACCATTGTCTTTCTTGCATTGACCGATACCGGCGGCAACTTTCATCCTGTCTTCCAGAATGTTCATGAGCTCCTGGTCAAGTCGGTCAATCTCCGCCCGGAGCTCTTCCAGCTTGTGCATGAATCCGTTTGAACCGGGATCGGTGCGCCGAAGCACCAGATGGTCGATCAGTACCCCCAACTCCTCGGGTGTGATCTGCTGCTTGGCATCGGACCATGCATTGTCCGGATCCGGATGCGTTTCAATCATCAGCCCGTCGAAGTTAAGGTCCATGGCTTTCTGCGATACTTCCTGCAAAAGGGCCCGCTTTCCGCTGATATGGCTGGGATCACAGATGAGCGGCAGATCCGGCCGAAGCCGTTTCAGTTCAATAGGGATCTGCCAGTTGGGTGCGTTGCGGTACCGGTTCTCGGAGAAACTCGAAAATCCCCTGTGCACGGCCGCAATTTTGGAAATGCCAACCTTCTGCAACCGCTCGATCGACCCGATCCACAGATCGACATCGGGATTGACCGGGTTCTTGACAAATACCGGGATGTCCACTCCGCTCAGTGCATCCGCAATCTCCTGGATCGTAAATGGGTTAACGGTTGTCCTGGCACCGATCCACAGCATATCGACACCATATTTAAGGGCTTCGTAGGCATGCTGGGCATTCGCAACTTCAGTGGTAGTTAGTAAACCTGTCTCCTCTTTAACCATCTTCAGCCACTTAAGCCCCTTCACACCAACTCCTTCGAAGGAGTTCGGCCGGGTCCGCGGCTTCCAGATTCCGGCGCGAAATATCTGCGTCCGGGTCGATTTCAGCCGCCTCGCGGTTTCAAGAACCTGCTCCTCGGTTTCGGCTGAACAGGGCCCGGCAATAATCAGCGGGCGGGCGTTGTCAAATCCCCAGCCTTCAAACGCACTCAATCCTATTTTTGATTCCATGGGTTCGATTTTAGTGTTTTTTGTATACTGTTTGCTTTCTTAATCAGATCTCTTACTTTCTTTGTTTCCCCTCCCTTAATCAGGTCCTTGAACTGGGTCATCTTCTCGATGTATGTCTCCATAACCTCCACAACATTTTCCCGGTTCTGATCAAATACCGGAACCCACATATCGGCAGAAGAAGCGGCGAGCCTGACCGTGCTGTCGAACCCCCCGGATGCAAGGTTAAGAATGTTTTTTTCATTTTGCTCCTTGTCGAGAACAGTTAGCGCCAGGGCAAATGATGTGAGGTGAGAAATGTGTGAGATGTAGGCGGTGTGCAGGTCGTGCTCTTGCGAATTCATGAATATCAACCTCATATTTAAGGCCATATACAGGTTGGTTATCGTTTCAAGGGCCTTTGGGTTGCTCTGGGCCATATCGCAGATAATGCCGACTTTCTTATTGAACAATCCCGATATCGCTGCTTCCGGTCCGGAAAATTCGGTTCCGGCCATCGGATGCGAGGCTACATAATTCGAACGTTTCGGGTGATCTTTTACCAGCTCCGATATGCTGAGCTTGGTCGAGCCTACGTCGGTAACCGCCTGGTGAGTAACATAGTCCAGCACAAAGGGAAGCAGGTTGAGTATCGCATCAACCGGTATCGCCAGAATAATAAGGTCCGATTGGTTGATGCCGTCAACCAGCTTGGCAGTTTCGTCAACCAACCCCCTTTCAAGCGCAATCCTGGCATAAGCAGGGTTTTTTTCAACTCCGATAATACGCTCGGCAAACCGCTTGGTCTTCAGCTCCAGTCCGATTGAACCGCCAATAAGGCCCAGACCGATGATGCATACTGTCATGCCGTTTCTCCTTTGATTCGTTTGATCGCATTTTCTATAACTTCCCGGGGCTGGCAAAGAGAGACCCGGATGTACCGGTCACCCTGTGAACCGAATATGAAGCCTGGTGTAATGAATACCCTCTTTTCGAGAAGGATCCGGTCGGCCATAATCTGGCCCGATGCCTCCGTTTCGGGAATCCGCGCCCAGACGAATAATCCCGACTGGTCGTTATCATACATACAGCCTAGGTTATCAAGCAGCTGATGTGCCGTAACCTTGCGCCGGGCATAAATTTCATTCAGACTGGTGTACCATTCCGGTCCCGATTCGAGTGCCTTTACCGCCGCCTGCTGCATCGGCCTGAACATGCCCGAATCCATCTGACTTTTGAAACGCATCAGGTAATCGAGGTATTCCCTGCGGCCGGCAACCATTCCGACACGCCAGCCTGCCATATTGTGCGACTTGCTTAAACTGTTGAGCTCAAGGCAGGTCTCCATGGCTCCGGGGACGGAAAGCAGGCTGTTGGGCTCCGGATTAAGGATAAAACTGTACGGGTTGTCATTCACCAGCAATATCCTGTGCCGGAGGGCAAATTCAACAAGCCGGGTATACAATGCCCTGGGCGCACGCTTGCCGGTAGGCATGTGCGGATAATTAACCCACATAACTTTAACCTTGGCAAGATCCATCCTTTCAATCATTTCCAGGTCGGGCAACCAACCGTTTTCCGGACGCAGCGTGTATGTCAGTACATCGGCACCTGCCAGGCGTGTTACCGCCGGATAGGCCGGATAGCCGGGATCCGGGATCAGTGCCGCGTCACCCGGACTCAGAAACGACATCGCAATGTGCATCAGTCCCTCTTTGGAACCAAACAGCGGAAGGATCTCGGAATCCGGATTGAGTTCCACTCCGTATGACCGTGAATACCATCCGGCAAAAGCCTTGCGGAGCTCAGGTATTCCCTGATACGGCTGGTAACCGTGGGCCTTGCTGTCTTCGCTCTGCCGGTAAAGCTCTGCGGTTACCTCGGGCCCGGGCGCCTGATCAGGACTGCCGATCCCCAGATTGATGACCGGGGTGCCGGTCATGTTCATCTCCCTGATCTGCTTTAGTTTGGTGGAGAAATAATACTCTTCCAGACCGGATATCCTGACGGCAGGTTCAATCAGATTATTCATTCTATATGCCTCCCCTGTTTGTATTCACCCAGTATCACCAATTCATGTGTTAACGGCCTGATCGCATCAAGTGCCTGACCGTAACGAACCGGATCATCAAAGGTCAGGTCGATGAGGAAATGGTATTCCCATTCCTGTCCGAGTATCGGAATCGATTGAATCTTGGTCAGGCTTATGCGATAGAATGACAGGACCGAAAGTACATGCGAAAGGCTCCCGGTTTGGTGGGGCAGGGTGAAGGAGAGCGACGCCTTGTCGGGCTCTTCAACCTGAAAGGGTCTCTCCCCGTTTGGCTTATACAGCAACAGGAACCTTGTGAAATTGCGCTTGTTGGTTTCAATTCCCCTCGCAAGTATTTCTAATCCATACATGCCGGCGGCACGTTCACCCGCAATAGCAGCCAGGCCGGGCAATCCGCGGTCGGCAACCTCCTTGGCACTCGCAGCGGTGTCGTCCGATTCTACCAGGTGTATGCCCGGATACGACCGGAAAAAGACCCGTGTCTGGGCAATTGCCATGTAATGGGAATAAGCCTCACGAATATCCCCGATCTTCTGGCCCGGCAGCGCCATCAGGTGCTGGCTGATCCGCAGGAATATCTCGCCGAATATGGTGAAGTGCGAACCCTGAAGCAAAGCATAATTCGGCAGCAACGATCCGGCTACCGTGTTTTCAATAGCCATCACAGCCACATCCGCCTTGCCGGCAATGACAGATTCAAACAGGTCTTCAAATGCCAGGCAGGGAACAAGCTCAACATGGCAGCCCGGAAAATACTCTCTTGCAGCCTGGTCGTGGAACGATCCCGCTATTCCTTGTATGGCTGCCCTTATGTTTTTTGTGTCCTTCATTCTGTTCGGTAAAAACAAAAATCCCGGTCTTTCAACCGGGATTCGCCTATTTTTGATCTTGTTATGATTTACAATTTGATCGTGGCGTTCCCGGTCATGCTTTTAAAGTAAAAGCCGAAAAAGAAAAAGTAATATCCACCGGATAACGTCTGCATAATTATTAATTGACGGTCAAAAGTAGAAACCGATTCGGAATAATCAAACAAAAACCTGAAAAATCTTAATTTCACGCCTCTTATCGGGCATCGGCACCTTTAAAATTGAAGCAATGAAAAGAGTATGTATTCTGACAGGCCTCACGGTTGTGCTGGTATTAACCTCCTGTAGCCGTAACCGTTTTCATATTTATACCGACGAGCAGTACAAGCAGCGCGTTGAGGCTAGATTCATCGACCGTAAAGCACTGGCCGCCCACCGCGATTCAGCACTTTTTACGGTTTTGAATGGCAAACTGAGCAATGCCGAAGCGGAAGGCCTGAAATTCCTCTATGCGTACATGCCACTCAGCGATCTGGCAGATTATGACGGTGATTTCTTTCTGAAACAGGTGCAATGGAGCCTGATGGCCCGTGAATCATTCCTATGGGGACAGACCATACCCGAAGATATCTTTCGTCATTTTGTGCTGCCATACCGGGTTAATAATGAGAACCTCGATACGGCCAGGATTGTCTTTTTCAAGGAACTGAAAGACCGTATAAAAAGCATGTCAATGCTCGATGCCGCACTCGAAGTCAATCACTGGTGCCATGAGAAGGTAACTTACCGTGGCAGCGATATCCGAACATCGGCACCGCTGGCATCCATGCGAACGGCTTTCGGCCGTTGCGGCGAAGAGTCTACATTTACCGTCACCGCCCTCCGGTCTGTAGCCATTCCGGCCCGTCAGGTGTATACCCCGAGATGGGCTCACTCAGATGACAACCATGCCTGGATCGAATTCTGGGCCGACGGCAAGTGGCAATACCTCGGAGCGTGCGAGCCCGAATGCGTCCCCAACCTGGGCTGGTTCACCGAACCGGCCCGGAGGGCAATGCTCATCCATACCAAGGCATTTGGAGATTATAAGGGAATGGAACGGGTTGAAACCAACGAAACAAACTTTGCGCTCCTCAATACCCTGTCGACCTATGCTCCAACAAAGGAAATCAATATCAGGGTTACCGCAGCCGACGGAACACCCGCAGCCGGTGCTGTCATTGAGTTTCAATTGTATAATTATGCAGAGTATTATCCGATATCCGTCAAGGCAGCCGATAAGCAGGGAATGTGCAATTTCCTCACCGGATTCGGAGACCTTGTCATCTGGGCAAGGTCGGGCGACCGGTTCGCATTCAGCAAGATTACCGTTGCAGATACCGATACACTCAGACTTGTGCTCGATCAGCAACCCTATTCCGACCGACTCATCGATATCGATATGGATCCGCCGATTCAGCGAGAACCCCTGCCCGTATCAAACGACTGCCGCGACAGGAATGCCGCATTGCTTCAGCGCGAGGATTCCATCAGGGGGGCATACGAGAAAACTTTCCCCACCGAGATACAGGCGCGCAGCCTGGCGGCATCACTCGGACTTGATTCAGGACGAACGTGGACCTATATCTCCCGCAGCAGGGGAAACTACTTCGAAATCGAGTATTTCCTAAAGGCCGTGAACCCCGTAAACCATGACCTTGCCATGGAACTGCTTTCATTTATCGGCGAAAAAGACCTGCGCGATACCAAAGCTGCAATCCTGCTTGACCACCTCGTCGTTATGGCACCGGTTAAAACCGATGGCCTTTTAACCCTTACCTCCATACCGGACGCCCCAACACGCGAAGAAACCTATAACCCACGTGTAGCCAATGAAATGCTGGTGGCTTATCGTCACTACCTTCTCAGCCAGTTTGGAGAAACCTTCCGGGAAAAAGTACGGAACAACCCCGGGCTGCTGATTGACTGGATCCGGAAGGAAATAAAAATCAGCGCCGACGAAAACTACTATAAAACCCCGCTGACACCGGTCGGGGTCTTCAACCTGAAAGTAGCTGACGAGGATTCGAGAAAGATATTTGCCGTCGCTGCGCTGAGAACGCTGGGGATTCCTGCCCGGCTAAAGCCCGGAACGCTGGAGGTTCAGTACTGGTTCGCGGATGTTTGGAACACCGTTGACTTCGGCGACAATACTAAGGGCCCTGAGGCTGAAGGTACCCTGATTCTGACGGCAGATCCGGCTAACCCGGTGAAACCGGAATACGAAACCCATTATACTCTTGCGCGCTTCGATGATGGCAAATACAAAACACTGGCCTATGGGTATGATAATTTAGGGAATCCACTGGCCGGTCCGCTTAGCTTGCCGGCAGGTTACTACCTGCTCGTAACCGGCAACAGGGTGTCTGGAGGGAAAGTGCTCAGCCAGCTGAAATTCTTTGATATTCGTCAGGGCGAAACAAAAAGAATATCCGTAACACTCCGCAAATCCCAGCAGGAACCCGAAACGCTCGCTGTTTTAAATCCTGTATGGCCGGTTAAAGCAATGGATTCCAAATCGTTTGATTGGAAATTGGTTCAGGAAACCAACCGGGCAATAGTGGCTTGGATGGAGCCCGACAAGGAGCCGTCCAAGCATGTTTTTCAGGATCTGGCCCAGCTTAAGCCGGAGATAGATAAGCTCGGGTGCCACTTCGTGTTCCTTGTACCGCAGAGCAAATTGCCGGCAGGTTTTAACCCTGACCAATGGAAAAATCTGCCCGCCGGCTCGCGCTTTGCCATTATCCCGGACCTGAAGTCACTTGAAGAACTGGAAAAGGCAACAGGGAAGAAACTAACGGGTGATCTGCCGGTTGTTATACGCATGCATGCTGATGGGAAAGTTACCTACCTTTCATCAGGTTATAAAATCGGTATCGGCGAGGAAATTATAAAGGAGATAAACCGCAACTGATCCGGCGTTTAAGTAGTATCAACTTCAGTCTTAATACGTTGTGTCGCCAGTTTGTCCCTTATAGTGTAATCACCCTGGATAGATCATTGACCAGCAGAAGAATTCAACCTTTAAAATGAATCCATCTCGCGGTAAGCGGCAATAACCTTTGCATCCCCTGCGGCCCCATCGAGAGATTTTCCATGCTCCATACAGAGCGTGCCGTTGTACCCTTTCTCGAATAGATACTTGAACACGTTCTTGTAATTGATCTCCCCGGTGGTGGGTTCGTTTCGTCCCGGATTATCTCCGAGGTGGAAAGCCCCGATTTCATCGTAGGATGCTTCAATGTTGGGAATCAGGTTTCCTTCGGTGATCTGCTGGTGGTAAAGGTCGTTAATGATCTTAATACGCTGGCTGTTAACTGCCCGGCAGATTTGATAAGCTTGTGGCACCCTGGTGAGAAAAAGTCCCGGGTGGTCATGGAGGGTGTTCAGCGGCTCCAGAACCATGGTTAGTCCTGCCGGTTCGAATATCTCCGCACAATAACGCAGGTTATCCACTACATTGGCTGTCTGGTAATCCCAGTGAAGGCTTTCATCATACCTGCCAGGAACAACCAGCGCCCACTTGGCGTTCGTACGTTTTGCGACTTCAACTCCTTCCTTCATCCTTGCCAATAGCATCGCGCGCTTTTCCGGGTCATTGGTGACAAACGAGGTCACCCCGAAATCAGCATAAAGGACAAAAGGTCCGAGGTCCATTCCCAGGCGTGCAAGCTCAGCAGCAATGCGTTCCTGCTCCTCAACCGGCCTGCCCATCAACCCGTTGTCGAATACTGCCCTGAATCCCTGTTCATGACAATACCGGATGTTGTCAATCGGATCGTTGCTGCCGGCACTCGCCCGGAACATGCCGATGGAAGGGGCATATTTTAACTTGAAAGGGGTGCTCTCAAACGAGAGCTCCCCTTTTTTCGATTCACCTGCTTTCAGCACGGATGGGGCTGCTACAGCTGCTGCAACTGCTACGGCTGCCTTCTGTAAGAATCCCCTGCGGCTGTTCTTTTGCTGGTTCATAGTCATACCTTATTCAGTTGCAGCTTCGCCCGGAACGGGTACTTCTCTGGATATACCTTCAACCGGTCCGAGAACATAGGCTTTTGGTGCCAGGTTCAGGTCGGAATTCATCATCTCATCATAGGTTACCTCACGGCCGGTATAGGCGGAGATCCGGCCCATGATGCCAACCATTGTTGATATGGCGTTGTTTTCAGCTTCATTGATCGGTTTGTTGGTTCGGATAGCCGTTACCAGATCGACATGTTCCTGATCATATGGCCCCAGAGCCAGGCTCTTCTGTCCCTGTGAATCTACATTATATGGGTATGTCCAGATATCTTTCCCGGCAAGGTCAACCAGTCGTATGTTGTTCCCGTTCAGAAGCGCGGCACCTGTGGATCCTTGAATCCTTTCATAAACACCTCCGCCGCAACCGTTGATCTGCCTGCACATGCTGTGCATATGCCTTCCGTCTTCGAAAACATAGTCAACGCTGAAATTGTCAAACTGATCGCCGGTGATCCTGCGCTGGCGTGAGCCAAATCCGAGGGCCTTTACGGGATGGGCTTCCATAAACCAAATCCCGACATCAATATTGTGAACGTGCTGTTCCACAATATGATCTCCGGATAGCCAGGTCCAGTTTACCCAGTTCCGTATCATTGCTTCCATCTCACTCCATCCGGCCTGCGGATTAACGTGCCACAGCTTACCGCCGTTCCAATACACATTACTGCCTGTAACATCGCCGATTGCGCCCCCCGCAACTTGCTTATAGGTGTCAACATAGTCCCTCTGGTGCCTCCGCTGCGTTCCGCAGATCACCGAAAGTTCCATGGCGGCTGCCTTCTTGGAGGAAGCCATAATTGATCGGGCTCCTGCCGGATCCACTGCAACCGGCTTCTCAAGGAAACAATGCTTTTTTGCCTGCACGGCAGCCTCGAAGTGAATAGGACGGAAAAATGGCGGGGTAGCGAGCAATACGATATCAACATCTGTCTGCAACAGCTTTTCGTAAGCATCGAATCCAACAAAGCACATTTCATCCGGGATATCCTGATTGCGCTCGTTTTTCAACTTTGTCCTCGCTTCGGCCAGCCTGTCTGGCAACACATCCGCCAGGGCCGTAATCCGTAAATTAGGACCGGCACTCAGGAAGTTCATTGCTGCACCCTGACCGCGTCCGCCGCAGCCGATCAACCCTGCCTTCAGCTCGGGGCCATCGGGAGCCTTATCGAGCATTGTGCAAAGTGTATACTCAACATCCTTGCTCTTTCCCTTGGGTGCACATGATGTGATCAAAGCAGGACTTATGGCACCAACTGCTCCAACGGCAGCTGCCCGTCCCAGGAAATTCCTTCTCGAAAGATTCGGCTTATTTGACATGGCTTTTAAAATATAGTTTGTAATTTCTTCCGTCTTCTGTCTTCTGTCTAATGTCTTCTGTCTAACGTCTTCCGTCTTCCTCTATCGCCCGATGTTCCCGGTAAGTGAATCATATTCACAAACAACCCTGAAACCTACATAAAAGCAGTCGGAATACCACCAGATGCTCTTTGGTGACTGTGGGTCGGTCCGGAGCCAGAATTGCGATTGAGTGGCTTCCCGCGCTGCTGACCTGACCTGATCGGCCTGGCTCTTATAACTGCCACCCCTGATCACATGTTCCGTACCACTTGACGGGCCTTTGGGATCAGTTACCTGGCCCTGTCCGGATTTATATGCATCTGCTGCATACCAGTCGGAACAGAATTCGGCAACATTACCGAGCATGTTCTTCAGGCCGAACGGGTTTGGCAGCACAAAACCGGGTTCCTGTGTCTTTGCCTGGCTGTTCTCTTTATATGCCACATAACGGTTTATCATGGTAGTATCCTTCTTCCTGGATAAGAATTTCGATTTTACAAAATCCTTTGGATTACCTTCAAAGAAGTAAGGAGTTTCTTTGCCTGCGCGGGCCGCATACTCCCATTCCGCTTCGGTTGGCAGCCTGTAGTTCTTGCCGGTGACAATAGAAAGCCATTTGCAGTATGTGAGGGCTGCATTGTAACTGGCCGAAATAACCGGACGCTTCCCTTTACCCCAGTTCTGGTCGGGCTGACCATAGGGTGGGGTGGCGCCGATTATGGCATCAACTGTGGTAACAGAACTCAGATCCGTCTTCACGGCAGTTTTACCCTGCCTTGCCGTCTGGGAATAGAATGCCAGGAATTCATTCCAGCTGACTTCCACCTCGGCCATAAATAGCTTGCTGATCGTAACCTGACGAACAGGCCCTTCATCCTCTTTTCTGTAGGGTTCATCCTCCGGACTTCCCATCTTGAAACTGCCTTCAGGTATGGCAATCATGCGGAATGACACACCGGTTTTCGGAATCATTTCCGTGAAGGATTCAAATTTGTCAACTTTCGCAGGTTCTGTATATACTTCACCTGTAACCGTCTCTTTACCAAATCCTTCGTTGGCTTTGTGAGAATAGTTCGGATCGTAGTGCCCCGCATTCAAGTGGCAGTTGATGCAACGGATATCTTCACCCTTCTTGACTTGTGCATCATAGTATAAATGCGCGTCGGAACCTTCTTTGGTTAGCTTGGCAGGGTAGAGGTTCGGATGGCACTTTAAACAGGTGGATTCAAAAACATGCCCTTTGGCATAATCGAGCTTGGATTTTGCTTCCCAGTTGAATGAAGCTGAGTCCTTGAACCAGTAACTCCAAAGATCGCGGAAGCCGGTGCGTGCTTTCTCCGGCAGGTAGCCCTGGCCCTTCGGGGGGAGATGGCAATCAACACAATGGGCGCGGAAACCACTCTGAGTTTCATAATGCAACGATTTTTTCCATGAAATTTCGGCCTGTGGATGGATATGGCAGGAGCCGCAGAACTTATCTGTGGAAGTCGCTTCCGCAGCTTTATTACCCAATAAAATGATTATGATGCCCATCGCAAGGCCGGGAATGAAATAGAGCCAGATTCGTTTCACAGGACGTGTATTTTTTAAAACCGCAGCAAGATAATAATTGACCGTCGACTGAACAAGACGATGATTTAATAATAATACGAAAAAGGAAAGAGATTTTGAGTTTGAAACATATCGGATAAATTTTTAAATTCACGCGCTTAAACCTAGCTATGCCTCAAAAGTCCGAACGATCCCTTGTTGTAAAAATCTGGAGATTCTATCTGGATGGTTTTAAGGACCTTTCAAAATGGGGTAGGCAGGTATGGATTATTATCCTGATAAAACTGTTTATCTTCTTCGCGGTAATCCGGCTATTCCTGATGCCAGACGTCCTCAAAAAAAACTTTAAAACAGATAGTGAACGTTCAATGCATGTTCTCGAAAACCTGACAACACCTAACCTATAGAATATGATAGATTCAATTGATTTGTCTCCACTAGTGGACTGGTCAAGGGCACAGTTTGCGTTAACCGCAATGTACCATTGGCTGTTCGTTCCACTTACCCTTGGCATCACCTGGATGATCGCCATGATGGAAACCATTTATGTCAGGACCGGCGATCCGGAATGGAAACGCCTGACAAAATTCTGGATGAAGCTGTTCGGGATCAACTTTGCGATCGGCGTGGCAACCGGTATCATCATGGAGTTCGAATTCGGGACTAACTGGTCAAACTATTCCTGGTTTGTCGGCGATATTTTCGGGGCCCCTCTCGCGATTGAAGGTATTATGGCCTTCTTCATGGAGTCCACATTTATCGCAGTAATGTTCTTTGGTTGGAATAAGGTGAGCAAAAAGTTTCACCTTGTATCAACCTGGCTGGTCGCTATTGGTGCTAACTTATCTGCCCTTTGGATTCTGGTGGCAAATGCCTGGATGCAATATCCGGTAGGTACCGCTTTCAACCCACAGACGGCCCGAAATGAAATGACTTCATTCTGGGATGTGCTTTTCTCACCGGTCGCCGTTAATAAGTTTCTCCACACCATTACCTCTGGTATGGTGCTGGCTGCCATCTTCGTAATCGGCATCAGCGCCTGGTTTTTACTGAAGAAAAGAGAATCCCGCATGGCGATCAGAAGTATCACAATTGCAGCGGTTTTCGGTCTTCTGTCATCTGTCATGCTGGCACTTACCGGTGACGGATCGGCCAAGCAGGTAGCAGCTGTTCAGCCAATGAAACTCTCAGCAATGGAAGGTCTTTACGATGGCAAAAGCCAGGCAGGCCTCGTGGCAATCGGGATCCTAAATAGCAAGGAAAAGCGTGAAGCCGGTGATCCTTTTGCCTTTAAGCTGGAAATGCCCAAACTTTTATCATGGCTCTCCTATGGCGACCCCAACAGTTTCGTTGCGGGCGTCAACGACTTTAAAAATGGTAATCCTGGTCAGGGCATATTGTCGATACCCGAAAAAATGGAACGGGGAAAAGTTGCCCGGCAAACATTGGCCGATTTTTCAAATGCAAAATCCTCGGGTAATCAGGTTAAGGCCGACAGCATTAAATCAATCTTTAGTGATAAGGCTTTTCTGGATAACAATTTCAAGTACTTCGGTTACGGTTTCTCCGACAAGGTTGATTATTATATCCCCAATGTGCCGCTTACTTTCTACAGTTTCCACATCATGGTGATCCTTGGATTCGGGTTCATGGTGTTTTTCGCACTTCTGTTGTTCTTTACCGCCAGGGGAGAATTACAGAACCGCAGATTCTGGCTTAAACTTGCACCCTGGATAATACCTTTGGCCTATATCGCATCGCAGGCAGGATGGATTGTTGCTGAACTGGGCAGGCAGCCCTGGACTATTCAGGATCTTTTGCCAACAGTGGCAGCCGTCAGCAAGCTCGACACAGGAACAGTTATGGTTACGTTCTTTCTTTTTGCCATAACATTCACCGTTCTAGCTATCGCTGAAGTTAGTATCATGCTTAAAGCAATCAAACACGGACCTAAAAATGAAGGAGGAACCAAATAATGTTTGAATCATTGTCATATCTCGTTTTACAGCAGTATTGGTGGATAATCGTTTCACTGCTTGGTAGCCTCCTGGTTTTCCTGATGTTTGTGCAGGGGGGCCAAACCCTGCTGCGCAATCTCGGAAAAAGTGAATCCGAAAAAACTATTCTCGTCAATTCCATTGGGCGGAAATGGGAATTTACTTTTACAACCCTGGTCACTTTTGGTGGCGCATTTTTTGCTTCATTTCCGCTGTTTTATGCGTCCAGCTTCGGCGGGGCTTACTGGGTTTGGATTATTATCCTGTTCGCATTCGTTATTCAGGCAGTATCCTATGAATTCCGTACGAAGGCAGGAAATTTCCTTGGTCAGAAAACATACGAAATGTTCTTGTTCATTAACGGTCTGCTTGGGACCATATTGATCGGTGCCGCAGTCGGAACCTTCTTTACGGGCTCACAGTTCTCCCTTAATAATATGAATCAGGTTTCATGGGAAGGTCCTGCCCGCGGTCTTGAAGCAGCGCTCAATATTCAGAATCTCGCCCTCGGCCTTGCCGTGTTTTTCCTGTCAAGGGTACTTGCCACGCTCTATTTCATGAACAATATCAATGAGGAAGTCATCTTTACCAGGTCGAAACGGCACCTGCTGATCAATACGGTTCCTTTCCTGGTGTTCTTCCTGTTCTTCCTGATCAGGCTGCTGTTCCTCGATGGATTTAACTATGATCCGACTACGAAGATTGTGGCAATGGAGAAATTCAAATACCTGCATAATTTCCTGCAGATGCCGGTTGTTCTGGCCCTTCTCCTCGTAGGGGTTGTTGGCGTTTTATTCGGTGTCGGTGCTTCCTTGCTGAAGGCAAAATATACAAAGGGAATCTGGTTTGCAGGGGCAGGTACGGTTCTTACCGTTTTCAGCCTTCTGCTGGTTGCCGGCTTTAACCATACGGCATTTTATCCATCAACCTTTGATCTTCAGTCATCCCTTACTATCGAGAATGCCTCTTCGAGCCGGTTCACGCTAACCGCCATGTCGTATGTTTCCCTGTTGGTGCCGTTCGTGCTTGCTTACATCTGGTATGTCTGGAGGTCGATGGACAAAAAGAAACTTGACAAGGAAGAACTTTCTACGGAGGACCATCTCTATTAATTGTCAGCGTATCTGTTAACCCGTCAATGATTAAACAATGTATATAAAAGAAATTCTCTGGTTCCTCACCTGGCCGCTGCTGATCGTAGTAGCCTATTATGTAATCAGGTTCGCCTTAAAGAAATTTGAATCGAATCTTCCTCAAAAGGACGACTGAATCATTTCCTGGTAATTGCGGCAAGGATTCCGGCATATGCGATGTATGCCGGAATCACCAGGAACAGCCCGGTGTGCCTGAACAGTGCAATCAGCGCAAGTGCAATAATGGCAAGCGTGAGTGTGTATCTGTTTTCCTTTAACCCAAATCCCTTTATTTTCAGCGAATAAAGACGGATCGGGCTTACCATCAGGTAGGAAACTACTACCGAATATATTGGCACAAACAGATCATTGCCCAACCACCCTGTGAGGAAACTCTCCGGCTGGTATTGAAGGACAAGCGGAAGTGCCAGCACCATCAGACCGTTGGCCGGTGTGGGTAAACCGATAAATTGATGCGACTGCCTCTCGTCGATGTTGAATTTGGCAAGCCGCAGTCCTGCAAAAACAGGCAGGGTAAAGGGAAGTAACCTCAATATTATGGTTCCGGCCGGAAGGTCAGGAGTGAAAAGCCCGCCTTGGCCGGCCTGTTCCTGTATACCAAAAAGAAGTGCGGCCGGTGCCAGCCCAAAGGTGATTAGGTCTGCAAGGGAATCGAGTTCCTTGCCGATCGGGGATTGGGCATGTAACAGCCTGGCTGCGATCCCGTCGAAGAGATCGAAAAAGAAACCAATTGCAACAAGAAGGGAGGCTGCAACCAAAAATCCCCGGAATGCCATCATTACGGCAAGGGATCCGCAAAGCAGATTGAGAAGTGTCAGGGTATTCGGGACCTGCTGTACGATTTTCCGGGATGTCTGTTTCATGAATTGAGCAATAAACGACCATAAAAGTAGTTAAAAAGGTTAGTTTACTTATATTGGTAACTGATTCGCGGATGACAATGAAGCAACTCTATCTTTTGATAGCCACCTGGATGATGATCTTTACGGTCGCTCCGGCACAGGTTAAGTATTCAAATGAATTCCTTTCAGTCGGGGCCGGTGCCCGCCTCATGGGGATGGGGGGAGCCGGTGTGGCTATGATTGACGATGCTACAGCCGGCTACTGGAATCCATCCAGGTTGACCGAAATCCCCGGGAAAATGGATTTCAGCCTGATGCATTCTGAGTATTTTGCCGGTCTTGCAAAGTACGATTTTGGTGGTGCCGCATGGAAGCCAGATGCTTCCAGCGCGATCGGTATATCGCTGATCCGTTTTGCTGTAGACGATATTCCCAATACCCTTGAACTCATAGATCAGGATGGAAACATCCGATATGACAGACTATCCTCCTTCTCGGCTGCCGATATGGGTATACTGGTTTCCTACGCAAAGAAAACCAAGGTGCCGGGCCTGAGCGCAGGTGCCAATGTTAAGTTGATTTACAGACATACCGGGGACTTTGCAAAGGCGTGGGGGTTCGGACTCGATGCTTCCGTTTCATACAAGTCCGCTGGATGGAACCTTGCAGCTGTGGCCCGGGATGTTACAGGGACCTTTAATGTCTGGAGTTTTAATGAGGAGCTACTTTCCGGTGCCTTCGAAATAACTGGCAATGAGCTTCCTTCAAATAGCCTGGAGGTTACGGTACCTAGGCTGATTCTTGCTGCTTCGCGAGCGTTCAGGATCAATGACCGGCTGATTCTCGCCCCTGCCCTCGACTTGCATTTCACATTCGACGGACGGCGGCATGTTCTCGTGCCTTTGGGTCCGGTCAGCCTGGATCCCTATTTAGGGGGAGAACTCAGGTTCTCTTCATGGCTCTATGCCAGAATAGGTGTAGGCAACTTTCAGCTGATCCCCGGCTTATCAGGCCGTGATAACCTGACTGTGCAGCCAAATTTGGGCGTGGGCATTCAATACAGGAACATTTTTATCGATTATGCAATAACCAACGTCGGAAGTGTTGGGCTCGCTCAGTATTCAAACCTTATTTCGCTCAGGTACCAGCTTAATTAAGTCTGTCACTCTAGTCGTTCCAGATTTGCCGATGTTTCTGCATTTTCATTTTAGTCCATAAAAAAGAGGCTGTCCTTTTGAGACAGCCTCTTTTTTGTTAAGGAGCTATTCCTTATTTTTTCTTCTCTTCAGCTTTTGCGCCTTCACCTTTGCAGGAAGAAGCTTCTTTGCAGGTTGCTGCACAACCTTCTTTTTTAGCAGATTCGCAGCAAGCGCCTTTTGCTTCGGTTTTGCCGGCTTTTACTTCAGCTTTGGTTGCTTTTTTGTCTTTTTTGTCTTTGTCAACAGCTACAATTTTTGCAGCATTTTCATTCGACATGGTAAGAGCAGGAGCAGCGTAAACACCTACGAAAACCAACAATGTAAGGGCGACCAGTAATTTTTTCATTTTGAACTTTGATTAATTAAGTTGATACGAAGATAACATACAAACCAGCTGTAATGTTGTTAAACAAACGTTAAACAATAAAACTTGGCATAATTTTAACAGTATCAGGTTAATTCTGCCACTTTTGTCACCCGGCCGACTGTCTTGTCACCCGGTTTAACTAAAACTGTGGTGCCTTTTGGAAGAAAAAGATCCACACGCGAACCAAACTTGATGAAACCCAGCTCATCCCCCTGCTGAACAGTTTTACCGGGTAACGGATAGGTGATAACCCGCCGTGCCATAATGCCCGCTATTTGTCGCATCATTACTTGCCGGCCTGCCTGATCTTCAATGATCACAGTGCTCCGTTCGTTTTTGTCGGAGGATTTAGGATGCCGGGCAAAAAGATGTCGCCCGGGATTGTACCGCTGGTACCGTACAAACCCGGAGAGCGGTATCCAATTGATATGTACATTGTTTCCCGACATGAAGATGGAGATCCGGGTCCGGTAATCTTCAAAAAACTCGCCGACGTAAAATTCGTCAACATGGATTATCGTCCCGTCTGCGGGTGCAATAACAGCTCCGTCTGCCTCAGGAACCGGCCGTTCGGGCTGGCGAAAGAACCACCCGACAAAGCCAAGGATTATTATGGCGGCTGCCGAGGTGATCCAAAACAGGAGCTTATAGCCAAAGCCAATGTAAACCAGCAGAACAGCGATTACAAGAAATATCCCAATGGCGGCGAGTGTTTTAAATCCCTCCCTGTGAATTGGTTTTTTCATGAAAATAGGGTTATGGTAATATATACTGCGGGTGCAGCTAATATCAAACTATCAAAACGGTCCAGTATCCCCCCGTGACCGGGCATGATCGCACCGGAATCCTTAACCCCGGCCGATCTTTTCCATGCAGATTCAACAAGGTCTCCTAATGTTCCTGCAACAACAATTACCGGGCATAAAATCCAAAGATGAAGCATGGGTATATCAGGGAACAGCGGTTTGGAAAGCAATGTCACAAGAAAGGCCATTAGCAGTCCTCCGCCAACTCCTTCCCAGGATTTCTTAGGCGAAATTCGCGGAAACATCTTGTGCCTTCCAATCAGCATTCCGGTAATATAGGCTCCGGTGTCATTAAGCCAAAGTATCAGAAACATAAACAAAACCACCTGATAGTCAAATCCTTCATGGTATGGGTTAAAAACAAGAAGGTTAAAAATGCTGATCGGAACAGCTACATAGGCAATGCCGAGGAAAGTGAATGCTGCCGATTGAAGGGGGTCCGCTCCCTGGCGGAACATCGGCATCACAAGCAGCAACAAGCATGCTGCCGGTATAATAAGCAGAATGGAGTCAGAAGTGTTTGTGTAGCGATTCAGAAACAGGGCAAGGAATAGGATAACTGCCGATGCCGTACCGGCTAAAATCATTGGTGTCGCCGGCGGTTTGGGAGCAAACCGGTAGAACTCGAGCATTCCGGTAATCAGAATGAAGAGAAATACAGCAAGGAACAAAAGCGGATGTATCATCACCGATGCGATCATTATGACCACATAAACCAACCCGGAAACCGCTCTCGTTAGAAATTCCTTCACGTTACCGATCGTTTAAAAGAAAGACATATAAATCGCGGGGCCCGTGTACACCCAACACAAGGGTTTTTTCAATGTCCGCTGTCCGGCTGGGACCCGTTATCATGGAAATTTGCGATGGCATTTCGCTGTATTTCCCTTTAATTCCCGACAGCGCTTCACCGATCTCTGTAACGAGCTGGGTGGTTCGCCCAATAACGATATGTACCGGACTGGATCCGAACAGTCTGCGGCCTGAACCCTGTGAAGAGGATACCAATACGCTGCCAGTCCTTGCTATTAGGTACTCACATCCGGTTATGGAAGCTTCAATCTCAGTAATTGATTCTGGTGTAGATACGTATGGAATCCCTGCCCGTTCAACGAATTCAATAATTGATGGTTCAGAGCAGTAAATCCGCTCCCACTGTTCCTCATGGTAAAGGATGCGTAGTGCAAGAACCAACTCTTTCTGATTGGGACAATAGACGAATTTGCCTTTTACTTGTACAAGGTTCCGGGCAAATTCCATCTGTGGAATATCATCCGGGGTGTCCAGAAATTGGGATGAATTGAGTTTAAATTTGGGGTAGGAAGTTTTGACCCTGTCCTCCTGGTTAGTTCGGACAGCTTTGATTTTGTCAAGGATTGTCCTTCTCGGGTCTTTTACTTCCATCCGTTCACCATACTTGGTTAAGATTCAAACAGTTCCGGTTTGTGCCCCTTGCGTGGACCGAAGACCCGCTCCATATCTTCTGCAAACAGAACTTCCCGTTCAAGAAGCATCTCGGAAATCTCCCGATGCCCTTCGCGATGATCAGTCAGGATCTGTTTGGCTCTTTCGTAAGCGTCATCAATGATCTTCTTGGCTTCAGAATCAATAAGCTCGGCAGTCTTTTCACTGTATGGCTTACTGAAAGCATATTCCGACTGGCCCGAAGAATCATAGAAGCTGATCTTTCCAACCTTTTCGCTCATGCCAAAATAGGTGACCATGGCATAGGCCTGTTTTGTTACCCTTTCCAGATCGTTGAGGGCTCCTGTGGAAATTTTGCCTATGCACAACTCCTCTGCTGCCCTGCCCGCAAGCGCTGAGGCCATTTCATCAAGTATTTGTTCCGAAGTGGTCAGCTGCCGTTCATCAGGCAGATACCACGCCGCGCCAAGGGCTTTTCCCCTTGGTACAATGGTAATCTTCACAAGCGGATAGGCATATTCGAGGAGCCAGCTTACGGTTGCATGACCGGCCTCATGATAGGCTACCGCCCGCTTTTCATCAATTGAAATGATCTTATTCTTTTTCTCCAGTCCGCCGATTATGCGGTCGACGGCATCCAGAAAATCTTGTTTTTCAACCATTTTCCGTTCACGCCGCGCTGCGATCAGGGCCGACTCATTGCATACGTTCGCAATATCGGCACCGCTGAATCCGGGTGTTTGCTTGGCAAAGAAGTCGATGTCAAGATCCGGGTCATACTTCACATTCCGAAGATGTACTTGAAAGATTTCCTTGCGTTCATTCAGATCAGGCAGTTCAACATGGATTTGCCTGTCAAATCGGCCGGCACGGAGTAAGGCCTTATCCAGAATGTCTGCACGGTTGGTGGCTGCCAAAAGGATTACTCCTGAGTTTGACGCGAACCCATCCATCTCTGTAAGAAGCTGGTTCAGCGTATTTTCCCGTTCATCGTTAGATCCGAAATTTACATTCTTTCCCCTCGCACGGCCAATGGCATCAATCTCATCAATAAAAACAATGCACGGTGCCTTCTCTTTGGCCTGTTTGAAAAGATCCCTTACCCTCGATGCACCGACACCAACGAACATTTCCACAAAATCGGAACCCGACATGGAGAAAAATGGAACATTCGCCTCACCAGCTACGGCTTTGGCAAGGAGTGTCTTCCCCGTTCCCGGAGGACCGACAAGAAGCGCCCCTTTAGGTATCTTTCCACCTAATTGGGTGTATTTTAGCGGAGTTTTCAGGAAATCAACGATCTCCATAATCTCAACTTTGGCCTCCGCCAAACCGGCAACATCCTTGAAGGTTACATTGATATTGTCCTCTTCTTTGTTGAATATCTTGGCCTTGCTCTTGCCGACACTGAAAATATTGCCGGCACCACCGCCGCCAGCTCCTCCACTCATCCTTCTGAACATGAACAGGTAAAACCCGATCAAAAGTGCAAAGGGCAGAACCCAGCTTAAAACCTGCATGAGAACATCCGTTCTTTTTACGGTTGAATACTCAACCCGCTGTTCAACCGGAAGCTCCGAATTCAATTTCTCCAGGTTCTTGTCGAAAATGTCAATCGAGCTTATCCGGAAAAAAAACTGCGGACCCCGCTCAGGCATGGTGCCGATCGGTCCCTTGAACAATTTCTGGAAGCTTTCATCTGCAAGGCGGTCCTGCTTTATGAATATCTCAACCGTCTCGTTGTTGACAACCACCAGCTTCTCAACGGCACCTGTCTTGAGCATCTCCTCGCGGAACTGACGGAAATCAACCTCCTTGGCTTTGCCACCCTTGTTGAGCGTGGCGATTCCAAAAATCCCCAGAATGATAATCCCATAAACCCACATGATATTGAATCTGGGTTTCTTTTTCAGCGGATCGCCCGGTTTACCCTTTAATCCCTGTGACTGTCTTGGTCTGAATGTATTGTTGTCGTCTGCCATTTTTACAGTTTGTTGCCGCTTAACGGTAATTAATAATAAAGATAGGTTTCTTCAATTATTGTACCATCTGCGGTGAGGTTCAGGAAGCATAGTCTTTACGATGACCGTCCGCCCATAATTCTTCGAGATTGTAAAAATCCCGGAATGGCTTTTGAAAAATGTGAACGATTATATCGCCAAAATCCAGCAGAACCCATTGTGAATTGTCGTAACCCTCACGATGGTAAGGTTTTCTGCTGAACCTCTCCTTAATTTGATCCTCAATGCCTTCACCTATAGCCTTAACCTGCACGGTGGACCCTGCCTGGGCTATCACAAAACTTCTGCTTATGGTGGTATTCAGGTGGGTAAGGTCTAAGAATGTAATGCCTTCCCCCTTTTTCGACCGAATCGCTTCAACTATACTCTCCAGTAACTCCAGATAATCCTGATCCTCTGATTTTTTCTTCATATGTTGCTTGCCGCCGGTTGTTATGACCTTTTTTTCTGTCAGTTCAGCCAGCTGAAATAATTTTGGGTAAATTTAGTCAGTTAATCGGGCTTCTATGCAACAACCAATCAAGTATTTTCATAATAGGTTGAATTCCACAAATTTGCTGGCAGCCGAGCAGGTGAAAAATCGTAGTGAAAGAACTCCATTCTGGATAAGGACGGATGAACAGTTTGCGGGCAGGGGGCAAGGTACCCGTACATGGGAAAGTATGCCGGGTGAAAATATTACGGGCACTCTGGTGATCTATCCGGAAAATTTTGATGCTGCAAAGCAATTCGCACTTTCCCAGGTGTTTGCACTGGCGGCAACCGGCTTGCTGGGTTTGTACCTGGATGAGATCAGGATCAAATGGCCAAACGATCTTTATTACCGGAATAAAAAGATTGGTGGCATCCTGATCGAGACAGCCATCATGGGCAACCGGATTGATCATGCCATTTTAGGTATAGGTATTAATGTTAATCAGCTCTTTTTTCCTTCCGGACTGCCAAATCCGGTATCTATTGTGGCCATAACGGGTTTCCATTACGATTTGCCGGAAATCGAGGACCTTTTTCTCGAGTCTTTTGTAACCCATTACAGCATGCTGGAATCCGGATTATTTGAGCGTATCAGCCGGGAATACATAAATAAGCTTTACCGGTTTGGTGAATCAGCGTCTTTTCGAATTGGTTCAAGTGTGGTTGTTGCCAGGATTTCAGGGATAACGGAATTCGGACAACTTATCCTGGATAAAGACGATGGAACATCCTCGATATTTAACTACCAGGAACTGGAGTACATAATTGGAGATACCGATTGAGCTTCAGCGCAACTTTCTAAAACAGAAATTAGGGCTGCTTATCCCTGCCAGCCGGCCGGATCTTGCCGCCATTTCTTCAGCATAATTTCCTGCCCTTGCGCAATATCACCGGTTTGCATGGCAAGATCAAGGAGGCTTTCATAATTGCTGAGGGTATCAAGCCGGCATCCTGCATTACGGAAATTCTCCGCTGCAACGGGGAACCCGTAGGTGAAAATGGCCAGCATTCCTGACACCTGTAAGCCGGCCTCGCAAAGTGCCCTATAAGCGGATAAACTGCTCCCTCCTGTTGATATAAGGTCTTCAATGATAACCGTCTTTAAACCTTCAGTAAAGGAACCTTCAATCTGATTGCCAAGGCCATGCCCTTTGGCTTCAGAACGGACATACACGAAAGGAAGACCCATCGCATCTGCTACGAGAACACCGTGAGCAATGGCTCCCGTGGCAACTCCGGCAATCAGCTCAACATCAGGATAATCCTGCCGGATCCGTAAAACGAATTCATCACGTATCGTGTTGCGAACCAATGGGAAAGAGAGCGTTTTCCGGTTGTCGCAATAAATGGGAGACTTCCAGCCGGAGGCCCAGGTGAACGGGGTTGCCGGAGACAGCTTTATTGCGTTAATTTGCAATAAAAGCGACGCAATCATCTTTTCGGTGTTCATCATGTTTCAAAGGTATAAAGTTTTTTTCAACGACTGCCTGCTGTCAATATCAAAGCCGGATGGGGTTCCTAACGGCGTTTGTTCAGAATTTGCGGATCATACGGACAGAAAATCGGTTGGAGAATTCATATCCCGTTTTGAGGCTTCCGGGAATCGAAGTTATTGCCTGTGCTCCAGCCATCCGGATCAGCTTTTCGATACGCTTCTTAGTTTCTATCAGGTGATTGAAGCAGCTGGTGGAATCGTGAGGCATAGTTCTGGTAAGTATTTGTTTATTAAGCGATTTGGAAAATGGGACCTTCCCAAAGGGAAGATCGAGAAAGGCGAAACACCCGAAATGGCTGCCCTTCGGGAAGTGCATGAGGAGTGCGGGATTTCAGGGCACACCATCATTCAGTCGCTCCCTTCTACTTTCCATACTTATAAACTGGAGGGAAACAGGGTTCTGAAACGTACCTGGTGGTTTTCCATGGATTATTCCGGCAACCTGCCAACTAGGCCGCAGGTTGAAGAAGGAATAACAGAAGCCGTTTGGATGGTGCCAGCCCGTTTCGATATCGTCCTGGAAAACTCTTATCGGTCGATTGCTGAATTAATTGGCGATGTAAACTGGACGACCTGACCAACCTGTTTCTCACTCTTCGATAATCATATTATCCGGCAGAAACTGGCTGGCGTCACCGCCATATCTAAGGATTTCCCTTACAATCGATGAATTAAGGGGAGTATACTCCGGAATCGTAAGTATGAAAACCGTTTCAACTTCCGGATTCATCTTTCTGTTAATCTGAGCGATCGCTCTTTCGTACTCGAAATCCGCTGCTGTCCGTAATCCTCTCAGGATATACTGTGCTCCTGCTTTCCTGCAATAATCAACAGTCAGGCCTTCATAGTAATCCAGACGAATCTTGGGATTTCCATCGTAGAGCCTGCCGATCATTTTAATTTTCTGCTCAAGCGAAAAAAACCCCTTTTTCTCAGAATTGTGCCCGATGGCAATGTAGAGCATGTCAAAAAGCGGAAGTGCCCTGCTGATTACATTCTCATGACCTTTGGTAAAAGGATCAAAAGACCCTGGGAATACGGCTGTTTTTGACATATATCATATGCTGTTCACGCAAAGGTAGGAAACGCCGGAAACTTAGGCAAACGCCTTGACATCTTCACCGGAAATCGTCTGTCCGCCTAATATGATCAACCGCTCGATTACGTTTCTGAATTCCCTGATATTGCCGGTCCAGGGCAACTCTCTTAATTCGTTGATCGCCTCCTGGTCGATTAGCTTGGGAGGCATGCCCATTTCTGAACAGACAAGGCGAATGAAGTGATCAGCCAGCATGGGGATATCGTCCTTCCTGTCCTTCAGGGCTGGAACATGAATGATGATTACTCCGAGTCGGTGATATAAGTCCTCACGGAAACGATTCTCCGCAATTTCTTCCTTCAGATTTTTGTTTGTGGCGGCTATAACCCTTACGTCTACCGATATGTCCTTGTCTCCACCTACCCGGGTTATCCTGCCTTCCTGCAAAGCCCTCAGTACCTTGGCCTGTGCTGCAAGGCTCATGTCACCAATTTCATCCAGAAAAAGGGTCCCCTTGTCGGCCAATTCGAATTTCCCCTTGCGCTGCTTGATAGCCGAGGTAAATGAACCTTTTTCATGTCCGAAAAGTTCACTTTCTATTAATTCAGATGGTATAGCGGCGCAATTGACTTCAACGAATTGCCCGCTGCACCGATTGCTCTGTTCGTGGAGCTGCCTGGCAACCAGCTCTTTGCCCGTTCCATTGCCACCTGTTATCAGGACACGTGCATCCGTGGGTGCAACACGGTCAATCATTTCGCGGATCTTTCCCATCGGACCAGATTCCCCGATCATTTCATAATTCCTGGCAACCTTTCTTTTTAAGGTCTTTGTTTCAGTTATCAGGCTGGTTTTGTCCATCGCGTTGCGGATAGTGATCAGCAGGCGATTAAGGTCAAGCGGCTTCTCAATAAAATCATAGGCCCCCTTCTTGATGGCTTCAACGGCTGCATCAACAGTGCCGTGGCCGGAAATCATGATAACCTGCACATCTCCGGTAATCTGAAAAACCCGTTCCAAAACCTCGAGACCATCCATCTTTGGCATCTTGATATCGCAGAGTACGATTTCATAATGACCATCCCGGATCATTTCGAGACCAGCAATTCCATCTTCGGCAAGGTCAATCTGATGACCCTCGTATTCGAGAACCTCCTTAAGCGTGTTCCGGATACTGCGCTCATCATCAATTACAAGTATGGCAGCCATCAGTTTTTATATTTAATCCATTTCCATAATTCACCATAACTGGCCTTTTTGCCATACATCAGAATGCCTGTCCTATAGATCTTCCCTGCCATCCAGATGGTGCCGATAAATGTGATAACCAGCAGGGCGGCCGAAAGTCCAAGCTGCCAATATGGAACTCCATACGCAACCCGGGCCATCATGACAATCGGTGAGGTTAGCGGGATAATGGAGAAGATCACGGCAATACTGCTGTCCGGCGCTCGCATGGCATTCATCATGACAAAAAGAGCCAGTAATATTGGAATTGTAATGGGCAGCATGAATTGCTGGGTGTCGGTATCATTGTCAACCGCTGACCCCACAGATGCAAAAAGGGAGGCGTACAGAAGGTAGCCGCCGATGAAGTAAAACAGGAAACTGCCGATGATCAGGGCAAAAGGTACCGTTGAGAATTTACTCGCAATTTCCTTGAACATGGCATCGTATTTACCCGTTGCTGCAGCCTCGGCAAGTGCAGGATTGGCCTTGTCCATTATACTGGTCGAAATGGTGGTTTCCGCTTTACCTTCAGCCGGGCTGAGAAGGAGGGACTTAACTCCGAAGAATATTGCGAAAGTAAGTGCGATCCATATTACAAATTGGGTGAGACCAACCAGGGCAATCCCGACAACCTTGCCCATCATCAGCTGAAACGGTTTAACCGAAGAGATGATAACCTCAACGATACGGTTCGATTTCTCCTCCATAACTCCCCGCATAACCTGAGCTCCAAACATGAAAATAAACATATACATGAGAAATCCGGAGATATAACCGATAACCAGTACAATCTCGGCAGACCCTGATTTTTCTTCGCCCGTACTGGTCATTTGTATGGTGTCAACACGGATGTTGGTCGATATCCGGCGCAGGATATCGAGTGGCACATTTTCATTTTTTAGTTTGATGTTGGTAAAGAAAGAATCCAGGGCCTTAATAATGTGGTCGTTGACGCCAATTGTTGTCTGCTGGTTCGAATAGAGTTGTACCTTGCTGGATGTCAGAATGTTTTCGGGAATATAAAGAATGGCGTAATACCCGCTTTTTTCAAAATTGTCCTTGATGGTTTCCGCGTCTGTCCCCGAGATATACCTGAATTTCATGTATTCTGTATCCTCAATGGCACCTTCTGTGATATTCGTCTTGTCGATGACGGCTATAACCTTGGTCTGGTTGTCTTCCTTTGTCGCCAGATAACCCGGTATGAAAATCAGGCCTGCCATCAGGAGCGGCGTAAGAATGGTCATTATGATGAATGACTTTTTTCTGACCCGGCTGGTATACTCTCGCTGAATGATGAGGTTTATTTTATTCATGGCTGTCGGTTTTCGAATTATTGAATTGTCTGGTTACCTTCAACCGCACGTATGAAAATGTCATTCATGCCGGGAATTACTTCTTCGAAGGATAAAATATCAACCGTTGAGTTGATTGTCGAGATCATTTCTCTGGCCGGATTCTGGCTGAGCTTTTTAATTACGATATGACCGACATCTCCTCGCGTGGGTTCTTCCGAAAAGTCATAAGCCCCCGTAAGTGCTTCCTTAAGGAGGTTTGTATCTCCTTTGAATTTTAATTCATAGGTATCTGGTTTGAACCGGGTGCGGACTTCGTCAATATTCCCGCTAAGAATGTTTTTACCCTTATTTATTAGGGCGATATGATCACAGAGCTCCTCCACGGATGACATGATATGCGTGGAAAACACAATTGTTGCGCCATTGTCCCTCAATCTGAGAATTTCATTTTTCACCAGATTGGTATTGATCGGATCAAATCCTGTAAATGGCTCGTCAAAGATCAGAAGTTTCGGATCGTGCAACACGGTAACAATAAACTGAACCTTTTGAGCCATCCCTTTGGATAGCTCTTCAACCTTTTTGTCCCACCAGGATTGGATCTCAAATTTCTCGAACCAGTACCGGAGTTTTTTCAAGCCTTCCGTTTTCGACATGCCCTTCAGCTGGACAAGATAGAGCGCTTGTTCTCCTACCTTCATTTTTTTGTAAAGTCCACGTTCTTCCGGTAGGTACCCTATGTGGCGAATATCCTCCGGTGTGATCGGTTTACCGTGAAACATAATTTCACCCTCATCAGGTGCGGTGATCTGGGTTATAATCCGGATTAGGGTGGTTTTGCCTGCACCGTTGGGGCCAAGCAGGCCAAATATGCTTCCTTCGGGAACATCGATGGAGACCCGGTCGAGAGCCAGGTGGTTTGAAAACCGCTTGATTACGTTATCTGCACGTAGAAAATTTGTCATGTGTTGAGATAATTACTTTCCAAAAGCCAACTAAACGGCATTAAGACAGATTAAGCCCGGATTTGTTACAATCCCTGTCAGTCGAACATTTCCTTCATTTTGCGGAATACTCCCTTTTCCGCTGCGGTCGGGTTTGGGGCAAAATTTGATGATTTGCCAAGCTCCTCGACCAACCTTCGTTCTTCCTTCGATAAACTTTTTGGTATCCAAACACTGATTCTGACCAGAAGGTCACCCTTGCCATAACCATTCAGTTCAGGTATGCCCTTACCCCGAAGTCTGAGTATTTTTCCTGGCTGAGTGCCCGGTTCTATTTTAACCTTGACTTTACCATCGACTGTAGGTATCTCTACTGCGGAACCCAGTGCTGCATCCGATATAGATACAAAAAGATTGTAAACCAAATCATTGCCGTCACGAACGAGATCGGGGTGCTCTGCCTCCTCAACAAGGATGATCAGGTCGCCGTTCATGCCTCCGCGCCTGGCAGCATTCCCTTTTCCGCTCATCGAAAGTTGCATGCCTTCCTGCACGCCGGCCGGGATATTTATCTTTATTACCTCTTCGCCTTTAATCAAACCTTCCCCATAGCAAGAGGTGCATTTTTGGGTAATAATCTTTCCTTCACCTCCACAGGCAGGACAAACGGATGTCGTCTGCATCTGACCTAAAAGGGTGTGGGCAACCCGTGTAACCTGTCCCCTGCCGTTGCAAGTTGAGCAACTGCTGTAGGATGACCCGTTTTCAGCTCCGGTGGCATTGCATGATTCACACGGAACATATTTGCTGACCTTGATTTTTTTCTCGGCACCCTTTACAACTTCATCGAGCGTGAGCTTAACCTTGACCCGTAGATTCGAACCACGGTTCACCTGGCGTTGACGGCCTCTTGAGGAACCGCCGAAGCCGCCGAATCCCATATCGCTGAAAATGTCCCCGAAATGGGAGAAGATGTCATCCATGTTCATGTTGCCCGAACCGAAACCGGCACCACCATTGCCCAACCCGGCATGCCCGAACTGGTCATATCTGGCTTTTTTGTCGGCATCCGACAAAACCTCATAGGCCTCAGCAGCTTCCTTAAATTTATCTTCTGCCTCTTTGTTGCCGGGATTCTTATCAGGATGCCATTTCATGGCTTGCTGGCGGTACGCTTTCTTTATCTCTTCGGCAGTTGCCCCCTTGGAAATGCCAAGTATCTCGTAATAATCTCTTTTTGTCATGCTTTCCTTTATTGCCTTTAATCACCCACCACCACTTTTGCAAACCGAATGACTCGGTCGTGGAGATAATACCCTTTTTCAATAATGTCAACTACTTTTCCCTTCTGTGCAGGATCAGCAACCGGGATTTTTGTCAGTGCTTCATGAATGTCGCTGTTAAATTCCTCATTGAGACACTCGATCTCTTTAACGCCGTTTTGCTTCAAGAATTCTCTGAAATTGCTGTATATCAGTTCGATACCCTGTTTTACCGCCTCGATGTCGCTGGATTCCCTGACCGATTGAATTGCTCTTTCCAGGTTGTCGACTACCGGCAGAATTTTTACCAAAACGGTTTCACCCCCTGTCCGTGTAAGGTCCATCTTTTCTTTAAGCGTACGCTTCCGGTAATTATCGAATTCGGCAGATAACCGCAAGTACTTATCATTCATTTCGATAAGCTTGTTACCCATCTCTTCCACCTCCTTTTTATGTCCGACAATCGGGATCTTCCTCTTTTTCCAGCTCTGTGTTCCGGCTTCAGAACCAGCACCTGTATTCTGGGAATCCTTCATATTCTGCGATTCTGCCGCTTCCGGCATGGTAAATTCTTCTGCATCCATGGGCTTTATAGGGCTTTATTTTGTTTAACGAGCAGATCGGCAACCTCAAATAATTTGCCAAATCCCATCCCGGTCATATTGGCAGATATCACACCGGTTAGATCCGTTTGATGTGTGCTCCGATGGCATTAAGACGAGTGTCAATGTCCTGATATCCCCTGTCGATCTGCTCAATATTGTTGATTATACTCGTGCCTTCCGCACTGAGCGCGGCAATCAGCAAGGCAACTCCTGCCCGGATGTCTGGCGAAACCATAATTGCAGGTCGCAGCGGGTGCTGCCTGTCGAGGCCGATAACCGTGGCCCTGTGCGGATCACAGAGTATAATCCGGGCACCCATATCGATTAGTTTATCAACAAAGAATAACCGGCTTTCAAACATTTTCTGATGGATGAGGAGCGAACCGCGGGCTTGGGTGGCCACAACCAGGAAAACCGAAAGCAAATCGGGTGTGAGTCCGGGCCATGGGGCATCGGCAATGGTCATGATCGAGCCATCCATAAAGGTCTCGATTTCATAGTGGTCTTGGGAGGGAATGTATAGGTCGGTTCCACGCTGCTCGAAATGTATACCCAGCCTGGAAAAGGCGTGTGGAATCAGTCCGAGATGCTCCGGATAAACCTGCTTAATGGTGATTTCGGAACGGGTCATTGCGGCCAGACCGATGAAACTTCCGATCTCGATCATGTCGGGCAAAACCGTATGTACAGTGCCCCCAAGCCTCTCTACACCTTTAATGGATAACAGGTTTGATCCTGTTCCGCTGATGTTGGCCCCCATGGAGGTCAGCATCCTGCAAAGCTGCTGAATATAAGGCTCACACGCGGCATTGAAGATAGTCGTCGTTCCGGGGGTGAGGACGGCTGCCATGATTATATTCGCGGTCCCGGTTACCGATGCCTCCTCAAGAAGAATATAGGAGCCAGTCATTTTTTTACCGGAAATCACATATTGCTCAAGAACCGGATCGTAATCGATATGTGCACCTAGACTTTCAAGTCCGTGGAAATGGGTGTCAAGCCGCCGCCGGCCGATTTTGTCACCACCGGGTTGCGGCATGATTGCTTTACCGCATCTGGCAATAAGTGGTCCAACCAGCATGACTGACCCCCGGAGCCTGGTGGCCATCTTACTGAACTCAATGGTCTCCAGATAGGCCTGGTCGATTTCCGCGGCGCAAAATGACCATGTGGCCGGATCTATTCTTTTTGTTTCTACGCCAATTTCGCCAAGAAGTCCAATAAGATTTTGGACATCAAGTATATCAGGGATATTATGAATGATAACCGTCTGATCGGTCAGCAGGGTGGCACAAATAACCTGAAGGGCTTCATTCTTGGCTCCCTGGGGTGAAAGCACGCCTTTAAGCTGATGTCCCCCTTTAATCTCGAAAGCAGCCATGAATTAAAGGTTAATACCTTTTCTTGAATGCGTGGTTTTGCTTCGGCGGATACTTCTTTTTTGGAGGTGCCGTCGTTTTGGGAGGCAGGTCCTTTACATCGGCAAGTACCGTTCCCGGAGGCAGGGATAGCCTTTCACGGGAAAGCTCCCGCAGTGCTATAAGAATGATCTCATCTGTGACATTATCCTTATTCCAGGTAAGATAGGACACCTTCATGTGGTTGGCAATCTGCTTGGTGTACTCGAATTTTTTCTCTTCATCCTGAATAAGAAGTGCTTTTTCAATTAACAGCTCGGCTATTTTCCCATAATGCCGGAAACGGATTTTGGAAACAGGATAGGGAACCCTGTCTGGCTTCCCAAGAAAGTGATCCATTGTGGGGACTTCAAACGGTGAGTCGATATCGAGCTGGAAATCAGCGATCAAATGAAGGTGATCCCATAATTTATGCTTGTAGTCGCGATTGTCCCTAAGTGTCGGGTTGATGTTTCCCATAACATCTATGATAGTCTGAATGGCTGTATTGCGCTCAGCACGGTCAGGAATCTTGATAGCATGATCTACCATGTTCTGAACGATCCGACCGTATTCAGGCATGCGGAGCCTTTTCTCTTTTTTGCTGTATTCCATGTATATAAGCTAGTAAGGTACAAAGGTATGTTTTTTTACAACGTCAGGAGGGAATTATCTTCAAACGGGCGAATTTCAAGAGGAGTTGTTTGTTTCCAGCCTCCCGGAAGGCAACCGAAGCCATCCTGTTTCCTCCCGTGCCTTCAATCTGGAGAATCTTTCCTTCGCCGAACCTGGGATGCCTGACATTCATTCCGGTCTCTATCTTTGCCGGATCATCCGGCTCAAATTCCTCATTTGAAACGGGTTTGTGCCCCGGTTTTGCGCTCACGGGAATGATTCTCCGAACGGGAGGTGCAGCTGCCCGTTTCGGGCTTTGCTCCTCTTCTTCTTCGGCAATCGTTCTGCCCGCAGCTGGCCTTCTTTCCCCAGGCAGCTTCAGATACTTTGGATCAATCTCGCGAATGAACCTGCTTGGCCGGCAATCAATTAAACTTCCCCAGCGATAACGGGTTTTTGCAAGTGTGATGACTACCCGTTTCATTGCCCGTGTAATCGCTACATAAAACAGGCGACGCTCCTCCTCAAGTTCCTTGGCGGTGCCACTTGAATATTGTGAGGGGAAAAGCTCCTCCTCAACTCCGGCGATGAAGACATACCCGAATTCAAGCCCTTTGGCAGAATGAATGGTCATCAGGCTGACCTTGTTTTTATCTTCCTGCTTTTCGTTGTCCTGATCAGTCATCAGCGATACGTTTTGCAGGAAGAAATCCAGACCGGCGAATTCCGGTTCCTCACCCTCTTCATTGCCTTTATCCACAAATTCCTTAATACTATTAACCAGCTGCTCAATGTTCTCAAATTTGCTAAGTCCTTCCGGAGTATGATCAAACCGGTATTCTTCCATTATGCCCGAGCTTCTCAATACATTCATTGCCAGATCGTAAGCATCGGAGGTGTCAGCCAGTGCAGAAAAATCTTCAATTATCTTCCTGAAATGAATAAGCTTTTCCGCCGTACCTTTGTTTATCTGAGGGATGTTCGTTGCGGGGTCGGACAGCAGGTGCCAGATCGGGCATTGCCCCAGCTGAGCTGCTTCACTGAGCCTGTCAACCGTGGTTTTTCCTATCCCCCTCGCCGGGTAGTTAATGATCCTTTTAAGGGATTCATCGTCACGGTGATTTAGGATCAGTCTGAAATAGGCGAGAATGTCCTTGATCTCCTTTCGTTGATAAAAGGATATGCTGCCGTAAATTTTATATGGTATATTTTGCTTTCTGCATGCATCTTCAATGATCCTGGATTGGGCATGGGTACGATAAAGGACTGCAAAATCACTGAAATCAGCCTGCTCCCTCAGATGGGTATCCATGATGCGGTTCGAGATGAAGAAACCCTCCTCCTGGTCGGTCAGGGATTGAAATACCTCTACCAGCTCCCCGGGTTCATTTGCCGACCAAATGGTTTTTGGAATCCTACTTTGGTTTTTCAGGATCAGACTGTTGGCTGCTTCTACAATATTCTGCGTCGACCGGTAATTCTGCTCGAGTTTATATATCTGGTATTCAGGATAGTCATTCCTGAAATTCAGGATATTTTCTATCCGCGCACCCCTGAATGAATAAATGCTCTGTGAATCATCACCAACAACACAAAGATTGCGATGTGCCTTCGCAATTTGATTAACAATGGTATACTGCGCAGAATTGGTGTCCTGGTACTCGTCTACGAGCAAATAGCGGAACTGGTTCTGGTAACGTGACAGAATTTCGGGATGATTGTGGAAAAGCAGAAAAGTATTGAGCAGCAAATCGTCAAAGTCCATCGCACCCGCACTGCGGCACCGGCGGGCATAGGCCATATAAATGCTGTACATCTCGGGCCTCCGCATTGAATCATCCTCCGATCTCCATTCGCTCCGCGCCTGGTATCCTTCAGCGGTTATGAGCTGATTCTTGGCCGCGGAGATCCTCCTGAGTACGTCGCCTGGCGGATAGACATCATCGTCAAGTTTCAAGTCATGGAGAATGCTGCGAATCAAACCTTTTGTATCATCTGTGTCGTAAATGGTAAAATTTTTTCCATATCCTATCGCCTCCGCTTCCCTTCGGAGGATTCTTGAAAAGATGGAATGGAAGGTTCCCATCCACAGTGAGCGAACCACCTCCTGGCTCATGATCTTGCCAATGCGCTCTTTCATCTCCCGCGCTGCTTTATTGGTAAAGGTGAGGGCAAGTATGTTGTAGGCATTGACGCCCTGTTCGAGCAGCCAGGCAATTTTATAGGTGAGAACCCGGGTTTTACCCGATCCCGCACCTGCAATAACAAGGACGGGTCCGTCAGTTTGCCTGACTGCTTCCTGCTGGATCGGGCTCAGGTTTTGTAAAATATCACGCACTGGCATAGAATTAAATATACGGAATGGAAAGTTATAACGTTAATGGATTTGGGAACCGATTGAAGGCCAAAAATAGCAATTGTGGCCAATTCGGATGCCCGGTAGGATAGCTATTTGTGGCTAAGTTTTACTAATTTTGTAACTCTTTAACAGTAAGCGCCGCTATTGATGAAAAACCGTTTGATATCCCATTCCGGCCTCCTGGCCATTCTGATCTTCATTTGTATTCTCCCGGCAAATCTGCTGGCACAGAAGGCTGATTATACTGTCAGAATTAAACAACCTGTGGTTGATACCTTAAAAACCTGCCCTGATAAAAGTATAATCTTCATGGCAGAAGGTCAAAACGCCGACTTTTCATCATTCGATCCAACGCAGGTTACATTTACCTGGGATTTTGGCTATAACTCGATGACAGCAACCGGTCCAAATGTCACTTTCACCTATCCGGCCGGCGGACATTACATATTGCGATTATATGTTACAAGCCGGACCGGCGGTACTTCCGCCCTGAATATACCCGAGATACACGTTTTTGTAAGTATGCGACCTTCTTTTGAAGGAACACGTGCCGATCAGACCTCTATCTGCAGCGGAAATGAGATCGGACTAACAGGATTCGTGACACCTGTTCCCTGGACCAAAGACACCTTCCAGTTTGAGAATTCATTTGCTCAGTCGGAGTTTGCCTGGGACGGAATCGGGATACAGTCAGACAGGAACGGGATAGCCCGAACAAAACCTCCTCTCAATAAGGGAGATATGAGTTATATTTTCCGAGTATTGGATAATTTTGGTTGCTATCATGATACAACCTTGCTTGTTTATGGTTTGTTTGCAAGATTCACCGCAGAGCCTGTTACAGGTGAAGCACCCCTCACTGTTGAAATGAAAGTGGATTCAGCTTCAAACGGAACCGATGCTTCCCTTATCCGGTATAACTGGGAGTTCTTCGAAAACAGTGATACCTCCAAGCTGCTCACAGGCACCGAACCGACCATGATTCTGGAACGGCCGGGTGAATATACAGCCAGAGTGATGGCGAGCTATTTACAATGCACCTACCGGTTTGTTTCCGAGGAGTTTATCAAGGTAGATTCATCCCTTCTTGAAATCCCCAACGTATTTACACCGAATGAAGATGGTTTAAATGATTATTTTCAGGTTAAGGCTTTGTCGCTGAAGAGTTTCTCGGGTCGGGTGTTTAACAGGTGGGGCAGGGTGGTATTTGAGTGGACCGATCCCAAAACACTGGAGAAAGGCTGGAATGGTCGTGTTCAGAATGATGGTTCGATTGCTCCTACAGGGACATACTATTATATTATATCAGCTACCGGTTACGATGATAAAATGTATGAGGGAAAGGTAAATGAGAAAATGTATTATGGATTTGTAACGTTGATCCGATAGAGCATAAAGAATAAAAAAAGCCGGCTTGTGAAAGCCGGCTTTTTTTATTTCGTTAAGATGGATTGGCCATCTATTCTTCGTCATCAGCAGTGTATGCTGACTGCAGTTTCTCCTGAACATCCGGCGGACAGAGCGTGTATTCACTGAATTTCATTGTGTAGGTTGCCCTTCCGTTGGTCAACGAACTCAGGGTGGTTGAATACTTGTTGAGTTCGGCAATGGGAACCCGAACACGGAGATGCTCATAACGGCCTTCTGAATTCATGCCCTGGATCATGGCACGTCTTCCCTGCAAGTCGCTCATAACATCACCCATGCGGTCACCGGGAACTAAAACTTCAACATCATAAATCGGCTCCAGGATCTTCGGACCTGCTTTGCGGAATGCCTCGGCAAATGCTTTGGCGCCGGCTAGCCGGAAAGAGATTTCGTTGGAGTCAACCGGGTGCATCTTGCCATCATATATATATACTCTGATGTCCCGGGCATAGGATCCGGTGAGCGGACCATTTTCCAGCTTCTCCATGATCCCTTTCTGTATCGCAGGCATAAAACGTGCGTCGATCGATCCCCCGACGATGCAATTGTAATAAACCAGTTTGCCGCCCCAGTCAAGAGGAATCTCCTCCTTGCCACGGATGGAAAGCTGCATTTCCTTACCTTCTACCTTGAAAAGGTTTCGCTCGGGAGCCGATTCTTCGTGGGGTTCAATAATCATGTGAACCTCACCGAACTGGCCTGACCCACCTGACTGTTTCTTGTGTCGATACGATGACTGGGCAACCTTGGTGATGGTTTCCCGGTATGGGATCTTAGGAGCCAGGTATTCGGTCGGGATTTTATAGGTGTTGTCGAGCAGCCATTTTACGATGTTGAGGTGATATTCACCTTGCCCGTGAAGAATAATTTGTTTGAGCTCCTTCGAATACTCTACGAGAAGTGAGGGATCTTCCTCGTGCAAACGATGAAGGGCTTCGCCAAGTTTCTCGTCGTCCGATTCTTCTTTAGCTTTGATGGCCGCCCTGAATTTTGGTTCCGGCATCTCAATAGGAACAATCGGGGAGTCAACCGACTTGTCGGCGAGCGTTGTGAAGGTACGGGTGTCTTTTAGTTTTACAGTACCTCCAATATCACCAGGATACATGGTGTCGACTTTCTGGCGCAGCTTTCCGGATACGGCAAAAAGTTGTGATACGCGTTCTTTGGCGTTGGTATTTAGGTTAAGAACATCTATTCCTTCAGTAAACTTTCCGGTAATAACCTTGAAAAAGTTTATCTCGCCGAGGTGCTGCTCGGTATACGTTTTGAATACAAAAGCGAGATTGGGGCCGGGTTGACCAACCTTCAGGACGGTTCCGTTTTTCTGTTTGAACACAGCTTCTTCCGGGGTGGGGGCATATTTGACCAGGAAATCACAAAGGTTCTGGATCCCCTGAACGTTCTTGGCAGACATGCACAAAACCGGGAAAATGCCGCGTTCGGCTATGCCTTTTTTTAAACCCTGGCGGAGCTCTTCATCTGTCAGTGTATCATTGGTGAAGAACTGCTCCATGAGTGCTTCGTCAGCTTCAGCAGCAACTTCGATAAGCCTGGCCAGGTATTCCTCAGCTTTGTCAGCTTCAGCCGCCGGTATATCACTCTCAACCGGAGCACCTCCGCCAACTGGGAATTTAATGGCCTTTTTGCGGATCACATCGATTATTGTGTCAAATGCCGGGCCTTCATTAAGGGGGTATTGCACTACAGCAACCTTTTGGCCGAAAGCCTCTCTGGCGCTATCAACCGCCTTGTCGAAATGCGATTTTTCATGGTCAAGCTGATTAATCGCCATAATAACAGGCTTGTTATGCTTGTTGGTGTACCTCATCAGCGATTCGGTACCGGTTTCTACACCATTCTGGCCATTGATCAGGAGCAGGCCCGATTCAACTGCACCAAGAGCAGCTATAGTGGCACCTACAAAATCATCTGCCCCGGGCGTATCGATGAAATTGATCTTGTGATCTTTGTATTCAGTATACAAAACAGTGGCATAAACAGAGTTGCCACGCTCATGCTCGATCTCCTGGCTGTCCGAAACCGTGTTCTTGCTGGCTACATCCCCCCGTCGGCTGATGACCCCCCCTTCGAATAAGAGCGATTCAGCCAGGGTCGTTTTTCCCGAACCGGAATTGCCAAGAAGGGCAATGTTTCGGATCTGACTCGTCTGGTAAACTTTCATAACTCCCTTAATTACTGGTAAATTGATGAGAAAATTTGTTCGATTTAATTTTGGTTCGCAAAGTTATTCTTTTTTTGATCAAATTCAAGTGCTGTCCGCCCCGGCGCCTCTTTTTAAAATATAAGTACAACGCGGCCAAAACTATTGCCACAGCGATTACTGTGATCCAGATAACCCGGAGCGGGCGGGCCCGGATTATCAGCCTTCCGGGGTCACCGATCAGCACCTGGCCTGCCCAAAAATAGGGTGCGGCAGTAGCCTTCGATGCCTCATCAATATACTTGTTTCTGGCCTGCATGAGGGCTTCCCCTTGCTCCATCCCTTTGCTGATGTTCATAAAAAAGTAGCCCATTACGGTAGCGGACGACTGGTCATCTATCGGCCAAAGGGTGGTGATAACCGATGGAACACCCGCATACTGGAATCCTCTGGCCATGCTCATAATGCCTTCGCCTACCTGCAGTTCACCCATGCCGGTATTGCAGGCATTCAGAATGACAAGGGGAGAATTGATTTTGAGGGAAAGCATTTCAAAGAGGTAAAGGCTTCCGTCAGGTTCCGACGGATTCAGGAGAAGCCGCGACTCCATAGGACGCTGCAGGCTCATAATTCCATGGGTTGACAGCGATATAACGGACTTTTGCCCGAACACGCTTCTGAGGGTCTGTTCTCCGGCTTCCTTGCCTTCAAAAATCGTGGTTCGGAAATACGTTGAAATGGCCATGGCTTCATTTTCGGAATTCCCCAGCGGAAGCAGATCAACAGTGTCCATTCTGGCAGCCTGCCGCGCAAAGGGTGCAAATGCATAAACCCTCGATACCATTGAATGGTTGGGGTTTTTGCGGAACTGGAAGAACTGTTCGTGAGATGAAATGTAGGAGATCTGATACCTGCGGTTTAAGTAATTAAGTCTGCTGAAGTCCGACCCTTTGGGCATGACTGTATCGGAAATGAAAACCTCAAAGGGCAGAAAACCAAGTTCTTCATCAGGGAGAATGATAAGCTTGCTGATGTTTTTGAACTTTTCAATTGGCTCAAAGAAGGTTCTAAACATCAGATAGGACAGCCTGGTAAAATCCCGAAAGACCTTGGCATCCACGAATGAGGTGATGGTTGACCGGAATTTCCGGATGTCCTCACGGAACTTTGCTGGCAACGTGTCGCGGAAACTGTAGAGGGTGTCATGCGTGGTCACCAGGGTAACCATATAGTCAAGGCTCAACCTGCTGTCGTGAACAACAGTGTAGTCTATGATGGCTTCGCCTGACCGGATCAAATCCTGAATTTCCTGAGGTTTGTATCCTTTGCTTGAATAAACGATGTTGAAATATTCCGGATTTTCCCTTTTTGCCCGGGTGTTTATGCTCTTAAGTTCATTTCCCAGGTCTGTAAGCCGTTCTTCAAATGGAACCTTGTCCGCTGTACGCTCACCCGTCGCTGAACTCAGGTTTATTAACCGTGATTGTATCCGGTCGATAAGCATCTTTATACTGTCCTCCTGATGGATCCAGGGGGCCTTGTTATGCATAAACCCCCTGGCCTGATTGGTTCGCAGGAATTCGTTCAGTGTTGCTGACTTATTTCTTTCCGATAATTCAAAAGCTTGATCGAGATACGTTTTTTTGCCGGTAAGTTTAAAAAGGTCGAGAGCCATGTCGAGTGCATTAAAGAAATGGATCTTGGCCGACGATGATAAGTAAGGCTTGCTTTCGAATGAGTAGGTGAAACGCAGCGTGTCTATCATTTCGAGTGCAACCATAAAGGCATCAATGCCGTTGACCAGGTCGGCGGGATCCTTGGTCTGATGATATCTTCGATGGAATGTATGGCCCTTAAAGGCAGTATATTCTGCAAGCTTAGGCGTTACATGGGTGATGGCCGGATTGGCTGAAATATCTGAAGCACTGCAGGTTTTATCAGCGCTGTTGATTGCCTTTTGAAAATAGACCAATGCCTTTGTGTAGTCTTCCGTTAACCCGAAATTGGCTCCAAGATTGGCGTAGTAGGCTGCCGGACTTTTGTCCGCCTTCAGCGCATAGTCAATTGCCCGAGAGAAAAAGAGCCTGGCGCTGTCGCTGTTGCCCATTGCCTGATAAGAGGTCCCGATACTGTTCATGACTACGATAAACTCCTGATCGCCGAGGTTACGTATCGAGTTTTTTACGGCAAGCGACTTCTGGAAATTCGTTAGCGACTCCCGGATCCTCCCTCGCCGGTTTAACAAGATTCCAAATTCATGATATACCTGAGCCAATTCAAGACGGCTGCCGGTTGAACTGTAGATAGCCAGGGATTCCAGAAGTGCAGAATCTGCCTGCGGGTTTAACGGATCCATGACGGATAATTCGGAACTCATATCAGCAAGGTCTTCTGCCAGTTTCGCGGCTCTGCCAAGTTTCCGGTTCATGCTGACCGACCGTTCGAAATTTCTGGCTGCCTCAAAATGATCGCCGGTTCGCTTGTAGAATCTGGCAAGTTGCCCATAAGAGTCTGCGAGCAGGAGCTGATTGAACAGGTCGTTTTTTGGCCTTGCGGCAACAGAAGCTATCAGGCTGTCCGAAGCCTGATTAAACAACTCCTCCCCCGCGAGTTGTAGCGAATGGAAAAGCAAAACATCCGGCTTTTCATTACGGGAAGGCGGTATCCCGGCACCCTGGGCCAGATAATCGCCGAAGGCCGCGGCACCTTTAGCGAACTCTTCGGACCAGCTGTAAAAGATGGCCAGCGTTAGCAAATTTCTGCATCGGTCGGGTTTACTTAATCCGGGGTTAGCCAATGAAGATTCCAAATAGGAGACAACGGCCTTTATTTTTCCTCTGTAAATCAAGGCAATGACCTCCGTGGAATCGATTTGCACTCGCTGTGATACCTTGTCACAACCGAGGCTTCCATGCGTCCAAATGAAGCACATTAAACCCAGGCAGAGACAAGCTTGAAATCTTAGCATGGTATGCAAACTTAAGTGGCAAATATATAACATTATACGCTTGGTCCATTTTGTGGAAAATTGTTAATTTTTATCAAAAAGACCTGTTTTGATGAAAAAATGCCGATGTGTGGGGTTACCTTTACCCCCGGAATGGTATTAAGTTATTGGCAAGAGTGTATGTTTAGTTTCACTGAAATATTTATATCATGAAAAGGAGATTGTCTGTTCTGGCGATCGGCGTTTTTGCAGTTGCGCTGATGGGATTCAGTACTGTAACCCCGATCAAGCAGTCATTATCGACCACCGACATTACAATAATCAAGGGGGCGGTCTATAATACTGACGATGATCGGTATTGGGAAATGGTTACCTTCGGAATGTCAGGAGGGGACCCTGAAGATTATAGTGTATATGTAAATGTACTCGACAGGCGGGGAAATCTTATTGATGTTATAAGTGTTTCCGAAGTTCATGAAGGGAGGGAGATAAGCTGGTATAAAGTTGACCTGTCCAGGTACCGGATCAGTAAGGATTTTTATCTGGAGATACATTTTGTTTTCCGTTCATGCGAGGATGATCTGAACACGTTTAATGCATTATCGAAACTGGCCCAAACAGATGCCCCTGTCGACCCGGAAGAAACAGTTCTTATTGTCAAGTATCCATGACGGTGCTACAAGGATAATTCTAACAGGTCCCGGTCATCCGGGACTTTTTTTTTGAAATTTTGCAGACAGGTTCTTTTTTCTGAAAAAAACTTTTACCTTTGCACACCATTTTGTCAAAAAACAAAAGGTTTAAAAACAGCTCATAATGCCGACGATACAGCAATTAGTAAGAAAGGGAAGGATCAGCAGGAATGACAAGAGCAAAGCTCCGGCTCTGGATTCATGCCCTCAACGACGCGGAGTTTGTGTCAGGGTTTATACAACTACCCCGAAAAAACCGAATTCCGCCATGCGGAAAGTAGCGAGGGTCCGCCTGACCAACCAAAAGGAAGTTAACGTATATATCCCCGGTGAAGGCCACAATCTTCAGGAACACTCAATTGTTCTGGTGCGCGGCGGCAGGGTAAAGGATCTGCCTGGTGTCCGCTACCATATGGTACGGGGAACACTAGATGCAGCCGGCGTCGACGGCAGACGTCAGAGAAGGTCGAAATATGGTGCTAAAAGGCCAAAGAAATAGTCTATCACAGTAAGCAGTTTTTTCCATGAGAAAAGCGAGAGCCAAGAAAAGTATTATACTCCCGGATCCCAAGTACGGTGATATTCGGGTAACCCGCTTTGTTAACGACCTTATGTACAGCGGAAAGAAAAGCATTGCTTTTTCTAGTTTCTATGAAGCATTGGAACTGGTAGGCAAAAAAACGCAGGATACCGGAGTATCCGCACTGGATGTATGGAAGCGGGCACTTGAAAACATCACCCCGGCGGTCGAAGTGAAAAGCCGCAGGGTTGGTGGTGCAACCTTCCAGGTTCCAATGGAAATCAGGCCCGACCGCAAGATTTCCATCGGCAACAAGAACCTGATCTCCTTTGCGCGTAAGCGTTCAGGACGTTCAATGAGTGAGAAACTCGCTGCTGAAATCGTGGCAGCTTTTAATGAAGAAGGCGCAGCTTTCAAGAAAAAGGAAGATACGCATAGGATGGCCGAAGCAAACCGGGCATTCGCACATTTCCGGTTTTAACCGGAGCACAATTGTTCTTTGACATGTTGGGATGGCACTAGATCTCTCTTATACCAGAAACATCGGTATAATGGCGCATATTGATGCGGGAAAAACCACTACTACCGAGCGCATTCTGTTTTACACCGGAATTAATCACCGGATGGGAGAAGTTCATGACGGTGCTGCAACTATGGACTGGATGATCCAGGAACAGGAACGGGGGATAACTATTACTTCCGCCGCAACGACAACCTGGTGGAAATTTGACGGGCAGAACTACAAAATCAATATTATTGATACTCCCGGTCATGTCGACTTTACTGTAGAGGTGGAAAGGTCACTTCGCGTCCTTGACGGGGCGATTGCCGTTTTTTGCGGTGTTAGCGGAGTAGAACCACAATCCGAAACGGTATGGCATCAGGCCGACAAGTATAAGGTTCCAAGAATCGCGTTTGTCAATAAGATGGACAGGCCCGGTTCTGATTTCGTTGGTGTGCTGAATGAGATGAAAGAAAAATTAGGGGCTAAGCCTCTGGCGATTCAGATTCCCATTGGCAATGAAGAAAAATTCATCGGCGTTATCGACCTCATTACTCAGGAAGCCTTGATATGGCCATTGGATGATTCAATGGGTTCTCACCCCGAGATTGTTCCGATTCCTCACGATATGATTGAACAGGCAGACGAGTGGAGAAATCTTCTTGTCGAATCCGTTTGTGAAACGGATGATCGTCTGTTGGAAAAATTTTTCGAGGATAAGGACACTATCCAGCCCGAAGAGCTGATTGCTGCAATACGGGTAGCAACCCTTAACCGGGATTTGGTTCCTGTACTTTGCGGATCAGCATTCAAAAATAAGGGCGTGCAGCCTCTGCTTAATGCAATTGCTGCTTTTTTACCCAGCCCGCTGGATATCGGACCTGTTCCGGGTTTCGACCCGCTAACCGGTGCCGCAGCGACAAGGGAACCTGATCCTGACGCACCTTTCGCAGCACTCGCCTTTAAAATTGCTACTGACCCTTTTGTCGGCCGATTGGCCTACCTCAGGGTTTATTCCGGGACAATCCAGTCGGGAGCCACTGTTCATAACATGCGTACCGAAAAACGAGAAAGGATTACCCGATTATATCAAATGCACGCTAATAAACAGAATCCACGTGATCAGGTAGAGGCCGGAGACATCTGCGCAGCAGTTGGTTTTAAAGATATCCGCACAGGCGATACGCTTTGTGAGGACAAACATAAAATCCTGCTCGAATCGATTACTTTTCCTGAACCTGTTCTGGGTCTCGCAGTTGAGGCCAGGACTCAGGATGAGATGTCCCGCCTTAATGACGCGTTGCAGAAGCTGGTAGAAGAAGATCCAACCCTAAAAGTTAGAATTGATGATGAATCCGGCCAAACCGTTTTAAGCGGTATGGGCGAGCTGCATCTCGATATTATTGTGGATCGCCTGAAAAGGGAGTTCAAACTGGATATCAATCGAGGTTTGCCTCAGGTGGCTTACAAAGAATCCATCAGACTGGAAAATGAAGTTCACCTGGTATTCCGGAAAGATACCGGCGGAAAGAATATGTTCGCAGAAATTTTCGTCAGAATATCACCGGCAACGAATACAAAAGGTCTCGAGTTCACTTCCGAATTAAAACCTGATCAGCTTCCGCGATCCTATATCATTGCAGTAGAGAGAGGATTCAAGAATGCCATGAACAGTGGTGTTCTGGCTGGATTTCCGTTTAACAGGCTTAAGGTTACCCTAACCGGGGGATCTTTTCATCCTGTTGATTCCGATGACCTGTCTTTTGAAATCGCAGCCCAGAAAGCCTTCAGGGAAGGCTGTGAAAAATCGCGGCCGGTTCTCATGGAACCGATTATGAGCCTCGAGGTTGTTTCACCTGATGAATATGTAGGGGATGTTATTGCCGATCTCAACAAACGACGCGGACAGGTTTCCGGAATGGAAAACAAACCCGGCGGTCGGGTAGTGAAAGCTACCGTACCGCTTTCTGAGCAATTTGGTTATGTGACAATTTTACGCACACTAACCTCAGGCCGGGCAAGTTCAACAATGGAGTTTTCACATTATGAGGAAGTTCCCAGGGAAATCGCCGTTTCAGCATTACAAAAAGTATTTGGAAGAGTGGATTTATTGTAGATAAATATTAAAAGGAATGAGTCAGAAAATCAGAATTAAGTTGAAGTCTTACGATCACAACCTGGCCGATAAGTCAGCAGAGAAGATCGTCAAGACGGTAAAGAGCACCGGAGCCGTTGTGAGTGGTCCCATTCCGCTCCCTACGCACACCAGGGTTTTTACTGTACTGAGGTCAACTTTCGTGAACAAAAAGTCGAGAGAACAATTTCAGCTGAGCTCATACAAAAGGCTGATTGACATTTACGGTTCCACAGCAAAGACTATCGATGCGCTGATGAAGTTGGAACTGCCGAGCGGAGTTGAAGTTGAAATTAAAGTATAATTATAAGAGCTAATAAGATGCAAGGCTTAATCGGGAAAAAGATCGGGATGACTTCTGTTTTCGCTGCTGATGGAAAGAATGTTCCATGCACCGTTATCGAAGTGGGTCCCTGTGTGGTTACCCAGATCAAAACCCACGAAAAAGATGGGTATGAAGCTGTGCAGGTGGCCTTTGACGATAAAAAGGAGAAGAACACCCCAAAACCGATGCTGGGTCATTTCAAGAAAGCCAATACCACACCGAAACGTGAGGTAGCGGAGTTTCAGGCCGACAATGGTGAAATGGTGAAGCTGGGTGATGTGCTAACAGTAGATAACTTTAGTAATGACCGTTGGGTCGATGTAACCGGAGTGTCGAAGGGTAAGGGATTCCAGGGCGTTATCAAACGTCATGGTTTCAGCGGTGTAGGTGACAGTACGCACGGACAGCACAACCGCCTCAGGGCTCCTGGCTCTTTGGGCGCTTCCTCCTATCCTAGCCGCGTATTCAAGGGAATGCGCATGGCCGGGCATACCGGGGCAAAAAGCGTTAAGTTGCTGAGTCTGCAGATCCTGAAAATCGTTCCGGAGCATAACCTTATGATCGTTAAGGGTTCAGTCCCCGGTGCCAAAGGTTCATACGTAATAATTGAGAAGTAATGAAACTAGCAGTATACAAAACAACCGGTGAAGATACCGGCCGGAGCGTGGAACTGCGTGATGATATTTTTGCCATCAGTCCGAATGATCACGCAATCTACCTTGATGTAAAGCAGTTTATGGCCAATAAGCGCCAGGGAACGCACAAATCAAAGGAGCGGAATGAAATTAGCGGTAGTTCCAAAAAGATTAAAAAGCAAAAAGGAACAGGCGGAGCCCGCGCAGGGAACATCAAGTCGCCGCTGTTCCGAGGCGGTGGTCGGGTTTTCGGACCTGTACCGCGTGATTACAGCTTCAAACTGAACAAGAAGGTTAAAATCCTCGCGCGAAAATCTGCACTGAGCTACAAGGCTCTGGATGCCCAGATTGTCGTCGTTGAAGACTTCAACATCGAGGTGCCAAAGACTAAGGCAATGATCGAGATCAGAGAAAACCTGAAATCTGAGAATAAAAAAGTGTTATTGGTTTTAAATGAACCGAATAAAAACATATATTTGTCCTCTCGAAATTTACAGGGAATAAAAGTTGTAATGGTCTCAGATTTAAACACTTACGATATATTGAACGCTTCGTCGGTAGCCTTTTTAGAGAGTTCCATTGAAGCTTTGAATGCAAATTTCGTACAATAATTAAAGGGAGCCATGGATATTCTGATCAAGCCGATAGTAACTGAAAAAATGACGGGACAGACCGAAGATCTTAAATTGTACGGTTTTATCGTCGACAAGAGGGCCAATAAAAATCAGATCAAGAAAGCTGTACAGGATATGTATGGTGTTTCTGTTGTTTCTGTTAACACCATGCGTTATGGTGGTAAGGAAAAATCGAGATTTACCCGCGCCGGGGTGGTCCGTGGAAAGAACGCTGCCTTTAAAAAGGCTATTGTTTCCCTGCATGAAGGTGATGTCATAGATTTTTACAGCAATATTTAATAAGCAATGGCAGTTCGCAGTTTTAATCCCGTAACACCGGGACAGAGAAAGAAGATCATCGGGACATTTGAGGAGATTACCAAAGGTACACCCGAGAAATCTTTGCTGAAGCCGGCCAAAAGATCTGGTGGACGTAACAATAGCGGCCGAATGACCATGAGGTACATGGGTGGCGGTCACAAGCAGATGTACCGTATTATCGATTTTAAGAGAGATAAGGACGGTATACCGGCAAAAGTATCATCGATTGAGTATGATCCTAACCGTACTGCCCGTATTGCGTTATTGGTTTATGCCGACGGAGAAAAAAGGTACATCATTGCACCGAACGGTCTGACAGTTGGCACGAATGTGATGTCGGGATCCGGTATTGCCCCTGAAGTGGGGAACAGTTTGCCACTTGGTGAAATACCTCTGGGAACTATTGTACACAACATCGAACTTCGCCCGGGACAGGGTGGATCGATTGCTCGTGGCGCCGGTTCGTATGCACAAATCGTATCCAGGGAAGGTCGCTACGCTATCGTTAAGATGCCATCAAGCGAAACCCGTCTGGTTTTGGTGGCTTGCCGGGCAACAATCGGAACCGTTTCGAATTCCGACCATGGTCTGGAAAGTGATGGTAAAGCCGGTCGTGAAAGATGGCAGGGGCGCAGACCGCGTGTAAGGGGCGTTGTTATGAACCCGGTTGATCACCCGATGGGTGGTGGCGAAGGTCGTGCTTCCGGCGGACATCCGCGGTCGCGTAAAGGCCTGCTCGCAAAAGGGTACAAGACTCGCCATCCGAAGAAATCTTCTTCAAAGTTTATTCTTGAAAGACGTAAAAAGTAACTGATAATAAGCATTGTATGAGCCGATCATTAAAAAAGGGTCCCTTTATCGAATTTAGCCTGGAGAAGAAAATCCTCGCTTTAAATTCAGCTTCCAAAAAGTCGGTTGTGAAAACCTGGGCCAGAAGGAGCATCATATCTCCTGATTTTGTTGGACATACTGTTGCCGTTCACAACGGTAACAAGTTTATTCCGGTGTACATTACGGAAAATATGGTAGGGCATAAGCTTGGTGAATTCGCCCCGACAAGGATTTTCAGGGGGCATGCCGGAAACCGGAAGAAATAAATTGATTTATCACAACTGAGACGATAATAATTCTGAAAACATGGGATCCAGAAAGCAAGAAACGGCAAATCGGAGAAAAGAGGAACGGAAATCACTATTTCTGGCTGCTCTGAACAATAATCCGACCTCGCCTCGCAAGATGCGGCTGGTAGCCGATATGATCCGGGGAATGGAAGTAAAAAGGGCTTTGGACGTACTGCGTTTTAACCCAAAGGAGGCTTCCCGGAAATTAGAGAAACTCCTGATGTCAGCCATATCAAACTGGCAGGCTAAGAACGAAGGAGCACGTATTGAAGACAGTCAATTGTATGTTAAACAAGTATTTGTGGATTCGGCACGTATCCTGAAAAGGTTACGTCCCGCTCCTCAGGGTCGTGGTCACAGGATCAAGAAACGCTCCAATCATGTGACAATTTATCTGGATAGTCGTAAACAAGTTGAAAAAACGGACGCATAGATGGGACAAAAAGTTAACCCGATTAGCAATCGCCTGGGCATCATCAAAGGATGGGATTCCAATTGGTACGGCGGAAATGATTTTTCCGAGAAACTGGTTGAGGACTACAAGATCCGCGAATACCTTAATGCCCGTCTTGCCAAGGCAAGCGTGTCTAAAATTATTATCGAGCGTACTTTAAAGCTGATTACCATTACGGTTAATACTGCCCGTCCGGGTATTATTATCGGTAAGGCAGGTAAAGAGGTTGATACGCTGAAAGAAGAATTGCGGAAAATTACCAGCAAGGAAGTCCAGATCAATATTTTTGAGATCAAACGCCCTGAAATGGATGCTGTAATTGTTGCTGCCAATGTGGCTCGCCAGCTCGAAGGTAAGATTGCCTACAGGCGTGCTATTAAAATGGCAATTGCTTCAACGATACGCATGGGCGCCGAAGGGATCAAGATTCAGATTTCCGGCAGGTTAAATGGTGCTGAAATGGCTCGGTCCGAAACATATAAGGAGGGTAGAATTCCACTCCATACACTCCGCGCAGATATCGACTATGCACTCGGTGAGGCACATACCAAAGTTGGTACCACCGGGATCAAGGTCTGGATATGCAAAGGTGAAATTTTCGGCAAACGCGACCTGTCACCGAACATTGGAGCTAAAGCACCGAGAAAAGGATTTAAGAAGAGAAGAGGTTAATATCGCCTGAAAAATAAAGATTGTCATGTTACAACCTAAGAAGACAAAATACAGAAGGCAGCAAAAGGGCCGGATGAAGGGGAACGCCCAGAGAGGTCACCAGTTGGCTTTTGGATCATTTGGTATCAAAGCTCTGGAAACGTGCTGGATGACCGGCCGTCAACTAGAAGCTGCCCGTGTTGCCGTTACAAGGCACATGCAACGCCAGGGCCAGATCTGGATTCGGGTTTTCCCCGATAAACCCATCACTAAGAAACCTGCTGAGGTTCGTATGGGTAAAGGTAAAGGTGCTCCGGAAGGTTTCGTTGCCAGGGTAACACCCGGCCGTATACTCTTCGAAGCCGAAGGTGTACCCCTGGCACTTGCCCAGGAGGCTTTGCGGCTCGCAGCTCAAAAACTTCCGGTAAAAACGAAGTTTATAATCAGGCGTGATTTTGTTGAAGACTCAAATAATGAATAATGAAAAACGTAGAGATTCGCGAACTGACTGCCAAGGAGCTTAACGAAAGGATCGATACCGAGAAAGCAAACCTGGTTCGTATGAAAATGAACCATGCAGTTTCTCCGCTTGACCATCCCCACCATATTCGTGAAACCAGACGACTGGTTGCACAGCTTATGTCGGAATTGCGCAAGCGTCAGGTTAATGAAAATATGAAAAGCCTATAATCCATGGAAGACAGAAACTTGCGTAAGGAACGTACCGGTTCGGTCGTCAGCAATAAGATGGATAAGACCATAGTTGTTGCAGTTAAAAGAAAGGTAAAACATCCCATATACGGGAAGTTTGTTAACAAAACCACGAAATTCGTTGTTCACGACGAAGAGAACACCTGTAATGAAGGGGATCTTGTCCGGATCATGGAAACCCGGCCGCTGAGCAAACGGAAAAACTGGAGATTAGTGGAAATCATTGAAAGAGCCAAGTAACCATGATACAGCAAGAAAGTAGAATGATCGTGGCCGATAACAGCGGTGCCAAAGAAGTTTTGTGCATCCGTGTATTAGGCGGAACCGGCAAGAAATATGCTACCGTGGGTGATAAGGTAGTGGTAACAGTTAAATCGGCTTTACCTGGAGGCGACCTTAAGAAAGGTACTGTGTCCAAAGCCGTGATTGTTCGGACAACCAAAGAGATCAGGAGAAATGACGGATCCTATATCCGGTTCGATGACAACGCATGTGTGCTCCTTAATGCGGCAGGCGAGATTCGCGGTACCCGCATCTTCGGACCCGTTGCCCGTGAACTGCGCGAGAGCTATATGAAGATCGTATCCCTGGCCCCCGAAGTGTTATAATTTATAAAGCACAGACCATGCAGAAGAAAATGAACATAAAGAAGGGAGATACCGTTGTCGTTATTGCCGGTAACTCAAAAGGTCAACAGGGCCGCGTGCTCGAAGTCATCCGGAAGAATGACAGGGCTATTGTTGAGGGGGTTAATATGCTTTCAAAACACACTAAGGCAGATAAAAACGCTCCGCAGGGTGGTATCATCAAGAGAGAAGGATCGGTACATGTTTCGAACCTGATGCTTCTGGATCCCACAACAGGAAAACCTACCCGCATCGGTCGCCGTGAGGGTGCTGATGGAAAGCTGGTTCGTTATGCGAAAAAATCAGGAGAGGAGATCAAGTAATGAAATACGTTCCGAGTCTTAAGACCAAATACCAGGCAGAGATTATTCCTGCCCTGAAAAAGGAGTTCGAGTACAAAACGGTAATGCAGGTTCCGCGACTGGAAAAAATCGTTGTGAACCGCGGAGTTGGGAAGGCTGTAGCCGATAAGAAGCTGATTGAAGTAGCTCAGGAAGAACTCTCGTCCATTACCGGACAGAAAGCTGTTCAAACTCTGTCGAAAAAGGATATTTCCAATTTCAAGCTCCGGCAGAAAATGCCTATTGGCGTTAAGGTTACATTGCGTCGTGAAAAAATGTACGAATTCCTCGAAAGGCTGATTGCAGTTGCCCTTCCCCGTATTCGTGACTTCAATGGTGTTTCCGCCAAGTTTGACGGACGTGGAAACTATACCTTGGGCATTACCGAGCAGATCATATTTCCCGAGATTGAAATTGATAAGATTCACTCGATGATCGGCATGGAAATCAGTTTTGTAACAACTGCAAAGTCTGATGAAGAGGGATTTGCTCTTCTCAAGGAATTTGGAATACCGTTTAAATCAACTAATAAGAAATAGGGATGGCAAAAGAATCCATGAAGGCCCGCGAAGTAAAGCGGCAGAAAATGGTTGAGAAATATGCCGAGAAGCGTGCTAAACTCAAAGCTGAAGGTGATTTTATCGGTTTGAGTCAACTTCCGAAGAATTCATCCAAAGTAAGGCTGCACAACCGTTGTAAATTGACCGGAAGGCCAAAGGGTTACATGCGCCAGTTTGGGATCAGCCGTATCCAGTTCCGTGAAATGGCTTCCAATGGACTGATACCCGGTATTAAAAAAGCAAGTTGGTAACAATTATATTTAGATAAAAATGACTGATCCTATTGCAGATTACCTGACGCGCGTCCGTAATGCGATTATGGCCAAGCATAGAGTGGTAGAGATTCCTGCATCCAAGCTTAAGAGGGAGATTACAAAAATCCTCTTCGACAAAGGATATATCCTGAGCTATAAGTTTGAAGATGACGACAAGCAGGGTATCATCAAGATCGCGCTGAAATATCATCCGATCTCGAAGGTGTCGGCTATCAAAAGCCTGAAGCGCGTAAGCCGGCCAGGACTCCGGAAGTATAGTGACGTAGACAATCTGCCCAGGGTTTTGAATGGTATGGGAATCGCCATACTTTCCACGTCCCACGGATTGATGACGGAAAAGGAAGCCCGCAGGGAGAATGTGGGTGGTGAGGTTATTTGTTACGTATATTAAAAAACAGTACGATGTCACGAGTTGGAAAATTACCCATAACATTGCCATCAGGTGTAACGGTGAATGTTCATGCCGATAACCTGGTTGAAGTCGGTGGACCGCTTGGCACTCTTAAGCAGCAGGTTGATCCTGATATTCAGGTCAGCGTTGAAGCAGGAGTTGTTACCGTTACCCGGCCAACTGATCAGAAACGTCACCGTGCCATGCATGGCTTGTACCGCTCACTGATCCAGAACATGGTGACCGGAGTATCCACTGGATATGTTATCAAGCAGGAATTAGTCGGTGTTGGCTACAAAGCGACCGCCGACGGACAGCTGCTTGAATTGCATCTTGGCTATTCCCACCCATTCGTCCTTCAGTTACCCGCAGAGGTTTCCGTTGAAGCCGTTACTGAAAGACGTAATAACCCCATCATTACCCTGAAAAGTATCGACAAGCAGCTGATCGGACAGATTGCTGCCAAGATTCGGTCACTCAGGCCGCCGGAACCCTATAAGGGCAAAGGTATCAAGTTTGTTAATGAAGTTCTTCGGAGGAAATCCGGAAAGGCAGCTGGTAGCTGATGGATGTTCTTAATCGGAAAAATAAAAGATAAAATTTATAAGAAATGGCTGTTTCTAAGCGCGAACGCAGAATAAGTATTAAGGGCAGGATCCGGAAAAGCATATCCGGGTCGGCGGAATTACCCCGGCTCTCAGTTTTCCGCAGCAATCGTCAGATTTCTGTTCAGGTAATCAATGACCTTACCGGGCAGACACTGGTTTCGGCCTCATCCCTGGAAAAGGAGATATCCTCGAAACCCAGCGTTAAGAAAATTGATCAGGCGAAGTTGGTTGGCACTTTGATTGCGCAGAAAGCAATCGCCAGCGGAATCAGTCAGGTTGTTTTCGACCGTAACGGGTATTTATATCATGGCAGAGTAAAATCATTGGCAGATGCAGCTCGTGAAGGCGGGCTTAAATTCTAAGAAACTATGGCTACTAGCGTACGTAAGGTAAAAACAAGTGATTTGGAACTGAAGGACCGGTTGGTTGCGATCAACAGGGTAACAAAGGTGACCAAAGGGGGGCGTAATTTCAGCTTCTCAGCAATTGTCGTTGTTGGTAATGAGGATGGCGTCGTAGGATGCGGTCTTGGTAAAGCAAATGAAGTAACAACTGCTATTGCAAAGGGTGTTGAGGCCGCAAAGAAAAACCTTATTAAGGTTCCGATCATTAATGGAACTATACCCCATGAGCAGATTGCAAAATACGGCGGAGCTACTGTTTGGCTGAAACCTGCATCCGGTGGTACGGGCGTAAAAGCAGGCGGTGCTATGCGTGCCGTTCTGGAGAGTGTCGGGGTGCGCAATGTGCTCGCGAAATCGAAAGGCTCCTCCAACCCGCACAACCTGGTTAAGGCAACCATGGCCGCATTGGTGGAAATGAGGGATGCCATCACGGTTGCACAGCACCGTGGTGTTACTCTTGATAAAGTGTTTAACGGATAATGGAAATTGGAACCATGGCTAAGATTAAGATAACCCAAACTACAAGCAAGATCCACACAACCGAAAGGCAGAAACGGACGCTTGAGGCCTTAGGATTAAGGAAGATGCACGCATGTGTCATCGTTGAAGGCACCCCCCAGATTATGGGTATGGTGGCGAAAGTTAAGCACCTGGTGACAACTGAATCAATTAAGTAATTAATTTGTAAGATTTTAACCCAATGGATTTACATAATCTTAAACCAGCTGAAGGATCAACACACCGTGAAAAAAGGATAGGTCGCGGACAAGGCTCAGGCCATGGCGGAACATCTACCCGTGGACACAAAGGTGCAAAATCACGCTCCGGTTACTCAAAGAAAGTTGGTTTTGAAGGCGGTCAGATGCCTATTCATCGTCGTCTTCCGAAATTTGGTTTTACCAACATCAACCGTAAGGAGTTTAAAGGAATCAATATCGGAACCATCCAGATGGTGGCTGAGAAAATGAACATCAGTGTGGTGGATGTTGATACACTTGTATCGGTAGGGTTGGCCCGCAAAAATGACAAGGTGAAAATTCTTGGGAATGGTACACTTACTTCGAAAGTTGAAGTTAAAGCCCATGCATTTTCGGACTCTGCGGTGAAGGCAATTGAAGCTCAAAAAGGAACCGTAGTAAAACTATAACCGGATGAAGAGATTTATCGAAACTCTGAAGAACATCTGGAGGATTGAAGACCTCCGGGCAAGGCTCCTGACTACTCTAGGTCTGATACTTGTTTATCGCCTCGGCAGTTTTGTCACTCTACCGGGCATCGACCCAACTCAGCTTGGCGCATTGAAGACACAGACTGCCGGTGGGCTGGAAGGACTTCTCGACATGTTTTCCGGTGGCGCCTTCTCCAATGCATCCATTTTTGCTTTGGGGATCATGCCGTATATCTCTGCCTCCATTGTTGTGCAGCTGATGACAATTGCGATTCCGTACTTTCAGCGTTTACAGAAAGAGGGTGAGAGTGGCCGTAAAAAAATGAATCAAATAACCCGTTGGCTGACAGTTCTTATTACTGCAGCACAGGGCCCGAGTTACATTTACAACCTGAATGCACAGTTACCGGAATCCGCTTTCATCATTCCCGGAACTTTTTTCACTGTCTCATCAGTTATCATACTAACAGCGGGTACGTTGTTTGTTATGTGGCTGGGCGAGCGTATTACCGACAAAGGTGTTGGCAATGGTATTTCTTTAATCATTATGATCGGGATTATTGCAAGGTTGCCATTTGCCCTCCTTGGTGAGGTTGCTACCAAGCTTGAACAAAAGGGTGGTGGTCTTGTCATGATTCTGGTTGAAATTATTCTGTTGGTCATAGTAATAATGGGAGCAATTGCACTCGTTCAGGCAACGAGACGCGTTCCTGTTCAATATGCCAAGCGGATCGTTGGTAACAAACAATATGGTGGTGTACGTCAGTATATTCCTCTGAAGATTAATGCTGCCGGAGTTATGCCGATCATTTTTGCCCAGGCTTTTATGTTTATCCCGATGATGGTTGGGAAATTCAATACCGAAGCCGCCAGCAATTTTGTTCAGACTTTCGGAAACTACAGTGGCTTTTGGTATAATTTTACCTTCGCCATATTGATTATTGCTTTTACGTATTTTTACACTGCTGTAACTGTCAATCCGACTCAGATGGCAGAGGATATGAAAAGAAACGGTGGCTTTATTCCAGGTGTAAAACCCGGAAGAAAGACAGTTGATTTTCTTGATTCGGTTATGTCAAGAATTACACTCCCCGGGTCTATCTTCCTTGCCATTATTGCGATTTTACCTGCGTTTGCAAGTTTGATCGGAGTAAACAGTCAGTTTGCAGCCTTTTTTGGAGGCACCTCCCTGCTGATTTTAGTAGGGGTTGTTTTGGATACATTGCAACAGATTGAAAGCCATTTGCTGATGCGTCACTATGACGGTCTGATGAAATCAGGTCGGATTAAGGGTCGTACAGGCAGTTCGGCTTCAATTTAGTTTGCTATCGCGTTCTTTGTATGTTTCAATTAAAGACAGACGAAGAGGTTGAATTGCTTCGGCAAAGCAACCTGCTAGTCTCTGCAACACTGGCTGCTGTCGCTGGTTTAATGAAACCGGGTATTACCACCTCGGAAATTGACCGGGTAGCAGAGGAGTTTATTCGTGATCATGGCGGTGTTCCGGGATTCAAAGGGTACCAGGGTTATCCTGCGACACTCTGTATTTCGGTCAATGATGAAGTTGTTCACGGGATTCCTTCACAGCGGTTTTTGAAGGATGGAGATATTGTTTCTGTTGACTGCGGAGTGTTGATGAACGGTTTTAATGGTGATTCGGCTTATACCTTCGCTGTAGGGACCGTTAAACCGGATGTTCTCAATCTGATGAAAATCACGAAGGAGTGCCTTTTACTGGGAATTGCCCAGGCAGTTGCCGGAAAAAGGATCGGAGATATCGGAAATGCAGTTCAGGTTCATGCGGAGAAGAATGGCTTTTCAGTTGTCAGGGAGATGGTTGGTCACGGAGTCGGACGCCGGCTGCATGAACCTCCGGAGGTACCAAACTATGGTAAGCCGGGTACGGGTGAGAGGTTGCAGAACGGCCTGGCAATTGCGATCGAACCAATGATTAACCTGGGGAAAAGACATATCAGCCAGGATAAGGATGGCTGGACCATCCGGACGAGTGACCGCAAGCCATCAGCTCATTTTGAGCACAGTGTTGTGGTAAGGGACAATGTGGCAGATATAATGTCTGACTTTACAATAATTGAGGAAGCAGTTTTAAAAGTTTAATATATGCCGAAGCAGCCTTCTATAGAACAGGACGGAACAATCATTGAGGCTTTGTCCAATGCGATGTTCCGCGTGGAATTGGAGAATGGGCACGTTATTACGGCTCACATCTCCGGGAAGATGCGCATGCATTATATTAAAATCCTGCCTGGCGATAAAGTTCGGGTTGAAATGTCGCCATATGATTTAACAAAAGGACGAATTGCGTACCGTTACAAAAATTGATAAAAAAGCATCATGAAGGTTAGAGCATCTATTAAAAAGCGTTCCGCCGAATGTAAGATCGTACGTCGGAAAGGAAAGTTATACGTAATTAACAAGAAGAATCCCAAGTTCAAGCAACGTCAGGGATAACCGGTATTTTGAAATAATTCATAAGGAATATCTTTTATGGCACGTATCGTTGGGGTAGACATACCAAACAACAAGAGGGGCGAAATCGCACTCACTTACATTTACGGAATAGGCAGAAGCACATCCCGTAGAATTCTGGCGGAAGCCGGGGTCGACAAGGATCGGAAAGTTCAGGACTGGAATGACGACCAGAGCGCTTCAATCCGTAACGTGATCAATGAAAATTTCAAAATCGAAGGTGAACTTCGGTCAGAAACTCAGTTGAACATCAAACGCCTGATGGACATCGGTTCCTACAGGGGCATACGTCATCGTCTCGGCTTGCCGGTGCGTGGTCAGAGTACCAAAAACAACGCCCGGACCCGGAAAGGACGCCGGAAAACCGTTGCAAACAAAAAGAAAGCGACTAAATAACCGTTGAACTATGGCAAAGAAGAAAGTAAAAGTAGCGAAGAAGCGGGTAGTGGTGGTTGAGCCTCTGGGTCAGGCACACATTCACTCTTCATTCAACAATATTATTGTTTCCCTCACCAATAATACCGGTCAGGTTATTTCTTGGTCATCCAGCGGAAAGAATGGTTTTCGCGGATCGAAAAAGAATACTCCCTATGCGGCCCAGATTGCTGCACAGGATGCTTCAAAGGTTGCTTACGATTTAGGCCTGAGGAAAGTAAAGGTTTTTGTAAAGGGACCAGGTAACGGTCGCGAGTCTGCGATTCGTACCATTCACAACAGCGGTATCGAGGTAATCGAAATCGTCGACGTGACTCCGCTGCCGCATAACGGCTGTCGTCCTCCGAAGCGGAGAAGAGTATAAGGAAATTGTATTAACAAACGATAAATAAGAGTTAGATGGCTAAGTATACTGGACCAAAGACCAGAATCGCAAGAAAGTTTGGGGAATCCATTTACGGACCGGACAAGTATTTTGATAAAAGGAATTATCCCCCCGGATTCCATGGCCCTTCGAGGAGGAGAAAAAAGCTCTCTGAATACGGCATTCAGTTGAAAGAGAAACAGAAGGCCAAATATACATATGGCATTCTTGAGAAGCAGTTTGCAAACCTGTTTCATAAAGCCCAGCGAACCAAAGGGATCACCGGTGAGGTTTTGCTTCAGCTTTTGGAAAGCAGGCTTGATAATGTTGTATTCCGCCTCGGCATTGCGCACACGCGTGCTGCTGCCCGGCAGTTGGTGAATCACCGTCATATCACTGTTAATGGTGAGGTGTTGGATATTCCTTCCTACCTGGTTCGTGCCGGTGATGTTATCGGAGTGCGTGAAAAATCAAAGACACTGGAAGTTATTATTAACTCCCTTGCCTCTACTTCCAGGTCCAGGTTCTCCTGGCTGGAATGGGATCACAGCCAGATGTCGGGTAAATTCCTGAATATTCCGGAACGGGATTCTATTCCTGAAAACATCAAGGAACAGCTCATAGTTGAATTATATTCCAAGTAACGTAAAACCCTGATCAATGGCCATTCTATCATTTCAGAAACCTGATAAGGTTATCCTGCTTGAATCGGACTCCAATTATGGTAAGTTCGAATTCCGGCCACTTGAACCGGGCTACGGGATTACTATTGGTAACTCCCTGCGCCGCATCCTGTTGAGTTCGCTCGAAGGATTCGCTATCACCACCGTGAAGATTGAAGGAGTGGACCACGAGTTCTCCACCATCAAGGGTGTCATTGAGGATGTTTCGGAGATAATACTCAATTTGAAACAAGTTCGGTTTAAGCAACAAATCGAAGGTGTTGAAGATGAGCGTGTTACCATTAGTATTACGGGACAGGAGCAGGTAAAGGCCGGGGATCTCAACAATTTCCTGAGCGGCTTTAAAATTCTCAATCCTGAGTTGGTGATCTGCCACATGGATCCCGCTGTTAAATTTCAGATGACGGTAACTGTCAATAAGGGACGGGGATATGTTCCTTCGGATGAGAACAAATCGGAAGAGGCAGAAATCGGCATAATAGCGCTTGATTCTGTATTTACCCCGATCCGTAATGTGAAATATATGGTTGAGAATTTCAGGGTTGAACAGAAAACCGACTATGAGAAGTTAATTCTCGAGATCAGGACCGATGGTTCAATCAACCCGAAAGATGCGCTCAAAGAAGCAGCCAAGATTCTTATCCATCATTTTATGCTTTTCTCGGATGATAAGATCACCCTGGAATCGGATGAAAAAATGGATAGCGAAGAGTTTGATGAAGAGGTGCTTCACATGAGGCAACAGCTTAAAACCAAACTGACCGATCTTGATCTTTCGGTCAGGGCTCTCAACTGCCTGAAGGCAGCTGACGTTGAAACCCTTGGTGAATTAGTTGCCTATAATAAGAATGATCTTTTGAAGTTTAGAAACTTTGGCAAAAAGTCTCTGACAGAGTTGGAGGATTTGCTGAAGATCATGAACCTCAATTTCGGAATGGATGTAGCAAAATACAAGTTAGATAAGGAATAGTACAATGAGACACGGAGATAAACAGAATAATTTAGGCAGGAAAAGTGCTCATCGCGATGCAATGTTGGGCAACATGGCCAGTTCTTTGATCAAGCACAAGAGGATTAGTACCACGGTTGCCAAGGCAAAAGCCTTACGGAAATTTGTTGAGCCTCTTATTACCAAGGCAAAGGATGACACAACCCATTCACGCAGATCTGTTTTCAGCTATCTGAGTGATAAGGATGCAGTAACTGTCTTGTTTCGTGAAGTAGCCCAGAAAATCGGCGATCGTCCGGGTGGTTATACCCGTATCCTGAAAACTGGAACGCGGCTTGGCGATAGCGCAGAGATGTGCATTATTGAACTGGTTGATTTTAATGAGAGCATGCTGGCTGCCAAGGCTGATGTTAAAGCAAAGGCTACCCGCCGTTCGCGTAAATCAACTAAGCCAGCCGGGGAATCGGTTGCCACTGATGAAAAGAAACCGGCTGCCAAAAGTGCAAAAAAGAAGGTGGAAAAAGCTGAAGAGGCTGCTCCTGTTGCAGCAGCAGCTGCTGAAGAAGTTGCTGACGAGACGGCAGAAGAAAGTCCTGCTGCTGAAGCACAAGAAAATAAGGAATAATTCCGGTTTTGAATCGGAAATAAGGAACCCGGGTAATCATTACCCGGGTTTTTTTATCTTGTATGAAAAATTCATTGATATGGATCTTCGCGCGTTTCTAAAAAAACTCGAAAAGGCAGGTGAACTGATCAGGATTTCACAGGAGGTATCCCCAAAGCTTGAAATTGCCGAAATTGCAGATCGCTTTTCAGCGCAGCCAGATGGAGGTAAGGCGCTTCTCTTCGAGAACACCGGAACCGCTTTCCCTGTCCTGATTAATGCTTTTGGTTCAGAAGCCCGCATAATGACGGCCTTGGGTGGCCGATCTCCGGATGACCTGGCAGGTCAGCTGAATTCAATGATCGGAGTAATGACCGGCGGAAATTCCGGTTTGTCAGGCAAGTTGAAACTGCTTCCGTTACTTGGAAAGGCATCCCGTTGGATGCCGAGGCGCAAACGGGGTAGGGGGCCTTCTCAGGAAATTGTTGACATGTCTTTCGATCTGAAGAGGTTGCCTGTATTAACCTGTTGGCCTTCGGATGGCGGACCATTCATTACACTGCCTCTTGTACATACAAAAGATCCGGTGTCTGAAGCGCCTAATCTAGGTATGTACAGGATGCAGATATTCGGTAAAGATACTACCGGCATGCACTGGCATATGCATAAAACCGGAGCCCGACATTATAGGGAATACCAGAGACTTGGCAAAAGGATGCCGGTGGCTGTCGCGCTTGGCGGGGATCCTATCTATACCTATTGTGCTACTGCACCGCTGCCGGATGGCATCGATGAGTACCTTCTGGCTGGCTTTATTCGTGACAAGGCAGTCAATCTTGTCAAGTGTCTTACTCAGGATTTGTGGGTTCCTGACGACTGTGACATTATTCTTGAAGGATACGTGGATCCGCAGGAGCCGCTTCGGTGTGAAGGACCATTTGGAGATCATACCGGGTTTTATTCCCTTGAGGACCAATACCCGGTTTTTCACCTTACCGCGGTAACGCATCGGAAAGATGCTGTTTATCCTGCCACCATTGTAGGCATCCCACCGCAGGAAGATGGCTGGCTTGCCTGGGTTACAGAACGGCTATTTCGTCCTATGATAAAAATGGCAATGGTGCCTGAAATGACTGATTTCCATATCCCTGTTGAAGGGGTTGCCCATAACCTTGTGCTGGCAGGAATTAGTGCCGCTTATCCCGGCCAGGGTCGCAAGGTGCTTCATACCTTATGGGGAGCCGGCCAAATGATGTTTACCAAGTTTTTAATTGTATCGGCTGATGGTCCAGGTCTGACAGATTATATTGCCTTTGCACGGCATGTATCGGCTCGTGTTGATCCGTCTGTGCATTCGGAAACCGCTTCGGGGCCACTCGATGTTCTCGATCATGCCTCGCGGCAACCCGCTTTTGGAGGTAAGCTGGGTATTGATGCTACTGGCCCGGTCATTGCTGCCGGCTCCGGTTTCTCCTTTGATGCAGTTAAGCAGGAGGCCATCGCATTCAGGTCACAACACCCTCATGTCAAATCAATTAACATCGATTGGGTTAAAGAAGGGATTTCTGTTGGTTTGGTTTCAATGCAAAAAATCCACGAGAGTGCAGTAAGGGAGCTTGAGAATGAAATCAGGATGGTTGATTCTTTCCGCTCTGTGCGGCTGTGGTTGTTCTTTGATGAATGGGTCAACATCAACGATGCGCATCAGGTTGTCTGGATAACAGGCAGCAATGTCGAAATAGGGGTTGACGTCAGAATATGTCCTGCTATGCATAGTGAACCAGCAGGTATGATGTTCATCGATGCAACAGTGAAAACGTTAGCGCTCGATAATTTCCCGCGTCCATGGCCAAATCCTGTTATTATGGATCCAAAGACAGTAGCTGTCGTTGATGAGAAGTGGGACCAATATGGTGTTGGGAAATTCCTCCAATCCAGGTCACATAGCTATCCTGGTTACTACCGGCCGGGAGCAGTGAGGGAGTGACAAGATAAGTGTCGAAGGTTGAAGCCAGGGGCAGGTCGAACCTTTTCTATTGCTTTTTTTGAAACTCCTGAAGTCCGCCATCAAGAAAATCGATAAAGGCATCAACATCGAGATTGTATGATCGGGTAGGGACCAGCAACTCTCCGTTGGTATCGAGTAATGCATATTGTGGCTGAGTGTTTTGTCTAAACCGGGTTATCTGAAAATCCTGGTACTTTTTTCCGAGGGTTTTTTTCACCTTTCCGTCATAGGCTGAGGTTACCCATTCCGATTCCGGGAGTTTGATCACCTTATCATCTACATAAAGGGCAACGACAATATAGCTTTCCCGTAACCTCTTCAATACACGTGGATCAGCCCAAACGCGAGCTTCCATCTCCCGGCAATTTACACACCCATGGCCGGTAAAGTCGATGAAAACCGGCTTGTTGGAAGCCTTTGCACAGGCGAGCGCTTGATCGTAGTCAAAATAGCCTTTAAGCCCATGGGGAAGTTCCAGCCTGTCTCCATAATGTGGTTTCTCACATAGAGTCTGATTCTCTTCATCCGATTGTTTCATTGTTCCGGCATTTTCCCTAACAATACGGGTAAGGTCGAAATCATGGGATGTTTCGGGCGGAAGATATCCGGCAAGAGCTTTCAGAGGTGCCCCAATCATTCCGGGGATCATATAAACCACAAATGTAAAAGTAACTATGGCCAGAAAAAGCCGCGGTACTCCGACATGAGTTACCTCGCTGTCGTGCTTGAACCTTAGTTTTCCAATGAGATAGAAACCCATCAGCGTAAAGATTACAATCCAGAAAGCCAGATAGATTTCCCTGTCAAGGATTCCCCAGTGGTATGTTTGGTCAGCGATACTCAGGAATTTAAGACCAAGTGCAAGTTCAACAAAACCGAGGATAACCTTAACCGAATTGAGCCATCCGCCTGACTTTGGCAGCGAGGTGAGCCAGGATGGGAAAATGGCAAAAAGGGTAAATGGCAATGCAAAGGCAAGTCCGAAACCGACCATTCCGACAATAGGGCGAAGAACTTCACCTCCGGCAGATTGCACCAAAACAGTACCGACGATCGGGCCTGTGCAGGAGAAGGATACAAGCACAGTAGTAAATGCCATGAAGAAGGGACCGCCAAGTCCGCCTTTGTCGGCGCGTTGATCCGATTTGCTGATCATCCAGTTGGGAAGCGTAATCTCGAACATCCCGAAGAACCAGGCTGCAAAAAACAGAAATATCAGGAAGAACAGGACATTCGGAATCCAGTGCGTACTCATAAAGTTGGCGATGCCCGGCCCGAATACAACGGCAACTATAGTGCCTATAACTGCAAAAATGGCAACAATGGAAGTGCCGAAGAACAGTGCTTCAAACAAGGATTTTCGCCTGCTCTTTTCCCCGTGCATAAAGAAAGAGACGGTCATTGGGATCATTGGGAAAACACAGGGGGTGAGCAGAGCTATAAGTCCGCTGCCGAAGGCCAGCCAGAAAAGACCCCATAGGCCCTTCGATCCATTGGATTCGGTTTGTTCGGCTGCTGCCGGAACAGGGGTGACAGCCACAACCGGTTCCCCGGACTGGTTGATAGTAAAACTAAATTCTTCATCACCCAAGGTGCATTCATGATCGTTACATAATTGATAATCAATCGTTCCGGATACTACTACTGATTCTTTTTTAAGGACTTTTATCCGTTGCATGAATTTAGCATCCAGGGCAAAGAAGGCAACATTCTTTCCGAACATTGCGTCCAATTCCTCAGTGGCCTTGGTTATTTCGATTACGGTGTCCAATCGCAGAAAATCTGACGATTGTTCGAATTTGAATGAAGCTGGATTGTTACCTGCCTTTAGATCGATCTGACTGTACATATGCCAGGTTGGCTCGATCGTGGCATCAAAATTTAATTCGTATATGCTGTCATTGATTTGTTTTACAGAGTAGGTCCAACTAACGGGATCAACCATCTGGGCTTTGGTGGAAACAGGAAATCCTACCACCATCAAAAGCACTAACACTGGAAAGAGAAAGTTCTTCTGCTTAAACATAATCTATAAATATGAGTGATTAAATGACGAATTTCTCACCGGCCTGGTCGAGGAATTCGTAGTTAAGGATTCCCAGATTGGGATCAGCCTTGATTTTTAGCCAGTTCTTGTTCTTGAACGACCATTTCATCCGTATCGAAGGAAAACCATGGAGCAAGTATGCTGCAAGGTACGGATGGGCTTTCAGTGTCAACTTCTGTTTCGGAAACTTGTCAAGAATATAAAGGAACTGATTCAGGACCTGATCGAGCAATAGTATGCTTGGGGTAACTTCGCCGGTTCCGCTGCAGGTTGGGCATGTTTCCATGATCTGAACATCCATTTCAGGTCTGACGCGCTGGCGCGTAATCTGAATAAGGCCGAACTTGCTGATTGGTAAAATGTGATGCTTTGCCCGATCTGCCTTCATCGCTTCTTTCATCCTGTCGAAAACCTTTTGACGGTTATCGGCCTTCACCATATCAATAAAGTCGACCACAATAATGCCGCCCATATCCCTTAGCCGTAATTGTCTGGCGATTTCATCGGCTGCTGATAAGTTAACATCCAGCGCATTGGTTTCCTGGTCATTGGCGGATTGCGACCGGTTGCCACTGTTGACATCGATGACATGAAGAGCTTCTGTATGCTCGATGATCAGATAGGCACCGCTTTTGTAGGAGACGGTCTTTCCGAATAGCGACTTTATCTGCTTATCGATGCCGAAGTGTTCAAATATCGGCGTATTACCGGAATAATACTTAACGATCTTTTGCTTCTCTGGGGCGATGGTTACAATAAAGTCACGAATCTCCCTGAAAAGGGATTGATCATTAACAGAGATACTGTTGAATGATGGATTGAGAATGTCTCGAAGGATTGCCGAAGTCCGGTTTAATTCACCAAGGACCAGCGATGGCGGCTCCACTGATTTGATATCCTGAAAAATGGATTCCCATCTTTCTACAAGGGACTTCAATTCAGCATCAAGAACAGCAACTTTACGTTCCTTGGCAACGGTACGAACGATGACACCGTAATTTTTAGGCTTGATGGACAGGATAAGCCTCTTCAATCTGTCGCGCTCTTCTTCAGACTTGATTTTGGTAGACACAGATACCTTGTCGGAAAAAGGCAGGAGAACAAGGTTTCGTCCGGCGAGGGAAATCTCACTGGTTAAGCGGGGTCCTTTTGAAGCGATCGGTTCTTTTGCCACCTGCACAAGGATAATCTGCCCGGCCTTCATCAGGTTGGCAATTTTCCCATGCTTATCGATATCCGGATCCGTTTTAAACTTATCAAGGATAGGGACCCTGGTTTTACGATTCAGAGCCTGGTCCAGATATTTATTAAGAGATTGGAACTGGGGGCCCAGGTCAAGATAATGCAGAAAGGCATCCTTCTCGTAACCTACATCTACGAAAGCAGCATTCAGTCCCGGCATGATCTTCTTAACCTTACCAAGATAGATGTCTCCTACCGAAAACTGTATGTTTGATTTCTCCTTGTTTAGTTCGACCAGCTTTTTTTCTTCCAGAAGAGCGATAGCTATTTCGCTTGTGCTGGCATCGATAATCAATTCATTACTCACAACTCTTTAGGACTTTGGGGAGAGGCGTAAATGTAAATAATGCCTTTGCAATAAACAGCATAAACCTAAAGAGATGCTCCTTAGGTTTATGCTAGATAAAATCATTGAAAGACTATTTCTTTTTCTTATGGCGGTTTTTGCGCAAGCGCTTTTTGCGCTTGTGCGTTGCCATCTTATGTCTTTTGCGTTTTTTTCCGCTTGGCATGATAAACTCAATTTATGGATATGGAACTACTTCTTCTTTCTAACCTGATCCTTAACCTTGGCAACAAATGTTTTGGCCGGTTTGAATGCAGGGATAAAATGCTGCGGAATAATAATGGTAGTATTCTTTGAAATGTTCCGGGCAGTTTTTTCGGCCCTTTTCTTAACGATAAAACTACCAAATCCCCTCAGATATACGTTATTACCATTTACCAGGGAGGTTTTCACAGTACCCATAAAGGCTTCAACCGTCTTCTGGACAGCAACTTTTTCAATACCTGTGTTCTTGCTGATTTCGTTTACAATGTCTGCTTTAGTCATCGCTATAAATACTTTAATTATCAACTAATTACAATCGCTCGCAAATATATATCTTTTTCTGATAATTTGTTTCGATTGAAAAATATTTTTTCTTTTTTTTCCATTGGCCTGTCAAACATGCATATATATATGGTGTAATGCGATTCGGACGGCCGCCGGGCGCAGAGCGTTTTGTAACTTGGGAATAGTTAGTATTTTTATAACCAATTAATCTTTAATCAAATGTCTGTAAATAAAGCAATTCTGGTGGGAAATGTAGGCAAGGATCCTGAGATCCGGCATCTTGAAGGGGGCGTTTCGCTCGCGCGTTTTACGCTGGCCACTTCGGAAACCTACCGTAACAAGGCCGGTGAGTTGGTTAAAACTACCGAGTGGCACAATATTGTGGCATGGCGTCAGCTTTCCGATCTCGCAGAGAAGTATATCCGCAAGGGCAGTCAGCTTTACGTTGAAGGAAGGATCACCAACCGGCAGTATGATGACAAGGAAGGGGTTAAGCATTATACCAATGAGATTGTTGCCGATACTATTCGTTTACTCGGGCGTAAAGACGACACTTACACACCGCCGCCTGTTCCGCCTGAAACAAGAAATCCTTCGGTCCCTCCGCCGGCACAACCTGATGCCTCGGAACCTGCCGTTGATGGCGATGACCTGCCATTTTAGCTTTTAAGTTGATAGGGTTTTAACCTCACTCTTGTCATTTTGATAATTGTCAAACTGATGCTGTCGGCAGCTTCTGCATCGCATCCCGGAGCAGAAGCTGCCTTTTTCCCACTTGCTCCCGATGGTCATGGAGGGGCAAAGCGAGGGATTTTTATAACCGATGAAATGAAGATCATTCTGCGAATGTCACCTTCCACCTTTGGACCTGACATTTTTCAACTCAGCGAGTGCTTGCCAAATGGGGATCAAAAAGAATGGAGAAGTCAGCATGAAGCATGTTAACTTGATTTGTACTGTTTGCATCGGGGTATTTTTTTTCTTTGCCTGCAGCCCGGATTTTACCCCCAAGCCCCGCGGATATTACCGGATTGATCTTCCGGAAACGGAATATCAGTTGCTGGAAGGGGAATACCCATATACATTTCAGTATCCCAAATATGCTACGATCAATGCCTACAAAGGGATGTGGGAGAAAACCGATACATCAGGTTATTGGATCAATATTGAGCTGCCTTTGTTCAGGAGCCGTATTCATTTGACTTATAAGGCGATTCACGGCAACCTTGCCAGGATGGTTGATGATGCCCACACCTTTGCATACAAGCATAGTGTAAAAGCGGATGCCATAGTTCAATCGGAATACCGGGATAGTTTATCCGCAGTATACGGGGTACTTTTTGATATTAAAGGAAATACTGCGTCATCCATACAGTTCTATGCCACTGATAGTACTGCGAATTTCCTGAGAGGCGCCCTATATTTTGATTGTGAGCCCAATAAAGACTCCCTGGCTCCAGTGCAGGAGTTCCTTCGTAAGGATATTATCAGGCTGGTGCAAACTCTACGCTGGAAAACTTTAAAACATGATTCTTAATCAACTAACAACCATTAAGGGAGGCAGGAAGGCATTCATTTGGCTTGTAGATCCTGATAAATGCCCAGCTTGCCACCTGGAGTCCCAAACTTTGCTCGCAGACAGGGTTGGTGTTGATCTTGTCTTTACGGGTGGTAGTTTGGTATACCATTCACTTGATTCGATCATACTAAGGATTAAGGAGCTGACGGATATCCCGGTCGTTCTGTTTCCAGGGTCTCCTCTTCAGCTTAGCCGGCATGCCGACGGCATTCTTTTGTTATCGCTTATATCTGGCAGAAATGCAGAATACCTGATCGGCAACCACGTGATCGCCGCGCCGTTCATAAAGGGTTCAGGCCTGAAGATCATCCCGACAGGTTATATTCTGGTAGACGGCGGATGCGAAACGTCGGTTTCCTATATGAGCAACAGCCGGCCAATTCCTGCAGATAAACCAGATATCGCAGTAGCCACAGCAATGGCCGGTGAGATGCTCGGCCTGAAGGTTTTGTACATGGACGCCGGAAGTGGTGCCATCAATCGAATCCCGCCAAAAATGATTGAAGCGGTGGCTTCAGAAATCAGTATTCCACTGATAATAGGGGGAGGATTACGAACGCCGTCGGATATCAGGGAGGCTTATGCCGCCGGTGCTGACGCAGTGGTTGTCGGAAATGCCGCCGAAGCTGGTCTTTTCGATCTGGGGCAACTGGTTGCTGTACGCGACAGTTTTAATACTTGACAAGCGAAAACTCGAGGCCGACGGTCAGGCGCGGAAGATCATACATCCATATAGGCTTGAGCATATCAGATAATCTGTACGCTACGACCATACTGAATTTATCAAAACCAAGCCTGCCAATAGCCTGCCAGAGTACAGGGTGGTAATCACGCAGGGTTGACCTTGATGTAATTTCGGAATAAACTCCATCCTGCTGGGGATCACCGGGGCCATACCGGGTAATGAATGAGCCAGTAACAGGCAGTTGGGTGGACAACCCAACTTCGAGGTAGTTTCCCAGATAATTGCCTTTCTGGCCAAACCTAAACCGAAGGCCGATGGTACCCGATAAACCATGGATCTTTATTGAGCTGGAGGGATTGGAAAGCGAATCCCAATTGGGGGTAGTTTCATGTTCACGGATCCGGTAATTCATACTCCATATACTGCCATCTGCAACAAAGGCTAAAGGCTTTGCCAATCTGAGCTTATACCGCAGCCCACCTGCGAGGCTGATGGATCCGGGCATATTAATCTTAATTGCTTCATCCGGAGCGGACATGATTAAGGAAGCCGACAAAAACGGGTGGACAAAAGTTCGCCGGTTTGGACCAAAGTTCGAAACCTTGTTCTCAGGGGCAACCTGTCTTTCAAATATCAATTCTTGCGCAGGCAATAAACCCGGCATCAAGATAAGCAGCAGCAAGGCCAGCCTGGCTATTGGTTTAGTGTCCATTCGGCTGTAATACTTTTATAACTGCAGCGGAAAATATCGCCCGGGCTGATTCCATCGCTGCTTATATCAATCCGGATCAAATCATTTACCCTGTATACGCCATATCTGATCAATCGTCCCGAAGGTTTACTGAAATGATAATACAGGTAGTTTTCGGGAAATGGTTCATTGCCTTTTTCACCCCGACTGGGAAGATCAATCGTGAGTGAACCATTTCCTTCAACGATGCCGATCGCCTGCCCTGTTGGCTCATCACCGGTGCGAAGTATACGAGTTGCCTTCGGAATCCCGAAGCCATGGCTGTAATCGTAAAATGGATAAAGATTTCCTGATTTTTGAATCAGACCAATGATTTCCTGGGCATTGAGCGTTGGGTATAGCTGCCAGACACACGCCGCGAATCCGGCAACCAGAGGAGAAGAAAAGGAAGTTCCTTCCACGATACGGGTGCCATTTTTACCGTATGGCACGACAACTATTCCCGGGGCAGTAACATTTGGTTTGAGGCGGCTGTCAGAAGTAGGTCCCACTGAACTGAATGAAGCCGTCAATCCGGTGGCGGGATCAATCGCCCCGACACTCAGTATCGAATCTGCATCAGCAGGAGTCACCAGCGTATTCCATTTGGTGGTTCCTTCATTCCCATTGCAATTAACGACCAGGATTCCCCTGGCTGCGGCTCGTGCGGCCGCGCGGGCGGCAATGCTATGATTACCGTCGAGGTCTTCAGGAAAGTAGCGCTGGTAGGTATAACCTAACGATGATTGGATGATGTTTGCTCCGTTTTCAATAGCCCAGTCAACGGCTTTAGCCCAGTTGATCTCCTCACTGAGTGGCTCACCAGCCTGCTCGGTGAGGGCCAGAAGGAATTCAGCATCTGTGGCGAGTCCCATGTTCCTGCCATCCAAAACCCCGGCAATACAGGCAAGAACCTCGGTGCCATGAGAGACTCCTGAATATACATCCTCCTTGTTTTTTACAAAGTTCCAGGTGGCCTTTATCCGGTTATTGGCAATCAGGGCTCTGAAAGCGGGATGGCTTTGCACACCAGGAAAGCCGCCATCTAACACGGCAATCCGAATGCCCTTCCCGGTAATCCCTTTTTCTATAAAGCTCTTACCCTGAAGATTAGCAATCTGAGCATCCCAAATCTGGTTTGTCTTATTGTTTCTGTTGTCATCAAAGCTGAAAACCATGAACAACCCGGCTATTATAACGAGGATCTTGTTCATTACATGGTGCCTATTATGCCTCTTGGAAACCATTGGCAACTATTTGACAAGCTCGAAGAGGAGCTTTCCCGTGGCGCCAGCTGGTGGCGATATGCTTATGAAATGGGCAATCGTAGGGGCAATATCAAGGAGGGTTACGGGACGGTTAATGGTTTGCCGGGGAGTTTTCCAACCATACCATACCATCGGGACGTGCGTATCATAGGTATAAGGAGAGCGGGAATCACTGTCCGAGTTTTCCTCTTCAATCCAACCGGGTTGCAGGATGAGCAGCAGGTCACCGGTTCTGTCGGGATGGTAGGAATTCTGCACCATCTCCCCCCATGGACTGGTAACCTGGCCGGTCATCAGCCGGTCGGACGAAACAGCTCTGGCAACACCATCGAAATGGGTAAGGAATCGGGATGCCTGGTCCTGAATGAGCGTAAAGTTTATCTTTTGCTGGTCGATCAGTGTTTCATTAAGATATACCTGGTGGTTTACATAGTTTTCCACCCAGGCCCCTTCTCCGTAAATGGCACTCAAATAGGAATTCAACAGTGTCATAGCATTCCGGTAGCGAAAGGAGCCACCGGGGAGATTGAGTGCCCTGCTGTAATCAGGATCCATGCAGGATCCGTGTGTTGAGGTAAGAACAATCAGGGCTTTGTCCTTTCCAACGGTTTCTTCAATCTGGTAAAGCAGTCTCTGTAAATCCATGTCGAGCCGGAGGAGTGCATCGGCCACCTCCCTTGAATCCGGGCCGAAAAGCCGTGTGATCTGATAAAGGGCGGTATAGCTTATCCAGAGAAGATCTGTGGCCGGATCTTTGCCAAGTCCTTCTTCGATCATTGCAGTTATCGCGAAATCTGTTGTAAGCGTATTCCCATACGGCATCATTCCAAGGATTTCATTATCCTGCCCCAGGCTCTCTTTGCGGATCCGGTTGAGTTTATAGGGAAAGGTCTTGAATTGGTTATAGTACCCTGTTTCAAGGCCATTGTCATCCGGCGGGCATCCGGAATACATGTTTTCGGCCAGCAGTAGCTCCCAATCCCGGCTCATGTAATGGTCGGCCGAACGCCGGGCATTGAACCGGCTGACCCAGTCGGGCAGCGTATTGGCAAATTGGGAACTGGTTATCCAAAAGCCGGATGGGCTGTCGAACCAGTATGCGGAGCCGGGGATATGACCTTCAAGAAGGACGGCCGGTTCGGCGCGGAAGGATACTGAAACGACTTTCCCTTTGTAATTGGAGGCAAGAATGAGTTGGTCGCCAATGGTATTTGCCATCAGCTGGCTCGCAGAGTGCCTGCCGTTTCCATTGGAATTGGTGCTTCCGACGGGCTTCACAAGGAAATCCTTTGTGCAGTTAACCTGCTCCTGCCGGAGGCGATTGTACCAGTTTTCCGATACGATGCCATGGATTGCGGGTGGGGCACCAGTCGAGATGGAGGCATGGGAGGATCCGATATCGGCCAATAGATATGGGGAAGAAGCATCGGTGAAATTGGTGCCCTGTTTCATCAGTTTTTTGATGCCGCCTTCTCCGAAGAGGTTCCAGTATCGCTCTATCCAATCGTAATTCATTCCGTCCACCACAATGGCAACCACGAGCGGCGGGTGTTCGGCGAGGGCCTGTGCACGGGTTTGTCCCGGTATCCAGAGCCGGATTAGGAATAGTAGGGCAATTAAACAGAGAAATCGGCGATTCATTGGCTGCGTGTTATCAGACATTAAAACGTATGTGCAGCACATCTCCGTCTTCAACGATGTAATTTTTTCCCTCAATCAGCAATTTCCCGGCATCGCGGCAGGCTGATTCGGTTTTATAGCGAATGTAATCCTTGTATTTTATCACTTCAGCCCTTATAAACCCACGCTGCAGATCGGAATGGATAACACCGGCAGCCTCAGGAGCAGTGGCACCACGATGAATGGTCCATGCCCTGACTTCCTTCGGCCCGGCAGTAAAGAAAACATCAAGCTTCAGGATTGAAAAGGCAGACCGTATAAGCTTGTTTACACCTGGTTCAACCAGATTAAGTTCCTCGAGAAATGCATCGCGGTCTGCCTTATCCTCAAGTTCGGCGATATCCGATTCAGCTTTTGCCGCAATGATCAGAATTTCAGCTTTTTCTTCCTGAACAGAGTTGATAAACTGATTTGAATACTGGTTGCCGGTGACGGCCGATTTTTCATCAACATTACAAACAAAGATGACAGGTTTTGCGGTAAGCAAACAGAGATCTGCCACATGTTCTTCTTCCTCGAATGTCAGGCTCATTGTCCGGACATTCTTGAAATCCTCGAGATGGGCTTTGATGGCGGATACGACTTCAAAACCGTGCTTGGCTGTCTTGTCCCCGGTTTTAGCCACCTTTTCAAGTTTCGCCAACCGCTTGTCGATAGAATCGAGGTCTTTTACCTGAAGTTCCAGATCAATCGTTTCCCGATCCCTGACTGGATTGACGGTGGTATCAATATGCGGCAGGTTAGGGTCATCAAAACAGCGGACCACGTGAATCAGCGCATCGCAGTTGCGTATGTCTGCCAGGAAGCTGTTTCCTACACCTTCCCCTTTTGAAGAACCTTTAGTCAGGCCGGGGATATCAACTATGTCCACCGTTGTGGGCATCACCCTGGCGGAATGGATAAGAGAATCGAGCATGAGCAGCCGTTCGTCGGGAACCTTTACCTGACCGAGGTTCGATTTATTGGTGCTGAAAGCAAAATTGCTGGTAGCTACCCTGGTCTCCGATACGCAATTGAAGAGTGTTGTTTTTCCGGTATTGGTGATCCCGATGATGCCGCATTTTAGTCCCATGAGTGATGTTGTTAGTCTGCAAAGGTAAAAAAATTGCTATTTTCGTCATTTCCCTTTATCAACACTGAAGAGCTATCAATATGAACAAGCAGGTTGCAGAAATGGCTGCCGACAATATCCGGATTTTATCGGCAGCGATGGTAGAGAAAGCCAAATCCGGTCATCCCGGAGGTGCCATGGGCGGGGCTGATTTCATTCAGGTTCTCTTTTCTGAATTTCTGACTTTTGATCCGGGTGATATGCGCTGGCCTTTCCGTGACCGGTTTTTTCTGGACCCCGGGCATATGTCTCCCATGCTCTATTCCGCTCTCTCGCTTTGCGGGTTCTTTTCGATGGAGGACCTGAAGAATTTCCGGCAGTGGAAGAGCATAACTCCCGGACATCCTGAAACAGATCCTGGTCGTGGGATTGAGAATACCAGTGGTCCGCTTGGCCAGGGCCATACTATGGCAGTAGGGGCGGCTATAGCCGAGCGCATCCTTGCAGACCGCTTCGGCGAATGGTCAGCACACAAAACATATGCATATATTTCTGACGGAGGCGTGCAGGAGGAGATTTCTCAGGGTGCTGGCAGGATAGCAGGATACCTGGGATTGAAAAACCTGATCATGTTTTTTGATTCGAACGATATTCAGTTATCTACCTCAACTTCAGCTGTTACTGTTGAGGATACCGGTTTGAAATATAAGGCCTGGGGATGGAGGGTAATGACAATCAATGGTAACAGCCAGGATGAAATTCGCAGGGCTCTTAGTGAAGCCATCGCTGAAGATGAGAAGCCGGTACTTATCATAGGCAGAACAGTGATGGGAAAAGGATGCCTCGACGCTGCCGGCAAACCGTTTGAGGGAAAGTGCTCCACGCATGGCCAGCCAATCAGCAAGGCAGGAGCCTCTTTCGGTGCAACAATTCACAATCTTGGAGGCAATCCGGATGATCCGTTTACCATTTTTGATGAGGTAAAGGAATACTACAGAACGGTACTGCGTGCCAAGACCGACAAAGTAGCTGAACGTAAAGCGGCAGAGCAGGCATGGCAAAATGCCAATCCTGAAATGAAAAAGCGGTTGGATACATGGCTCGGCAAAAAGATTACCTCTATAGGCTGGGATCGGATCAAGATTAAGCCAAACGTAGCTACCCGTGAATCTTCCGGTGCTGTACTTGCTCATCTTGGCAGTAAGATCGAAAATCTGCTGGTGATGTCAGCGGATCTGGCAAATTCCGATAAAACGGATCTGTTCTTAAAGAACACCACGGCGCTTAGCCATCATCAATTCAGCGGATCATTCCTCCATGCCGGGGTGTCGGAGCTGACGATGGCATCTATCGCCAACGGGGTTGCACTCCACGGAGGGATAATTCCGATCTGCGGTACTTTCTTTGTTTTCTCGGATTATATGAAACCTGCAGTCAGGCTTGCATGCCTGATGGAGCTACAGGTAATTTATGTCTGGACACATGATGCCTTCAGGGTCGGTGAAGATGGGCCAACCCATCAGCCTGTTGAACAGGAGGCCCAGATCAGGCTGATGGAGAAGCTCCATAACCATTCCGGGAAACCTTCGATGCTTGTTTTGCGACCAGCTGACACTTCAGAAGCAATTGTTTCGTGGAAGATGGCACTTGCCAATAAGCATCGTCCAACAGCATTGCTTCTTTCAAGGCAGAATATTCAGGATCTTCCGTCGCAATCAGGCGTTGCGCGAATCACAGCGGCCGGTAGTTGTGACGCAGGAGCATACATTCTCTTAAAGACCGGGGATCACCCACAGGTTGTTCTCCTGGGAAATGGTTCTGAGGTTGCCACTCTTGTGGAGGCGGCTGGTATTCTTGAAAAAAGGCATCGTATTGAGAGCCAGATTGTATCCGTTCCGTCGGAAGGATTGTTCCTGCAGCAGAAGCCGGCATACAGGCAGGAGGTATTACCTCCCGGACTGCCTGTTTTCGGACTGACCGCGGGAATTCCGGCGACGCTGCAGGGGCTTGCCGGCAGTAAAGGAGCGGTATGGGGATTAGACCACTTTGGTTATTCGGCACCGGCCGAAATACTGGACGATAAATTCGGCTTTACCGCCGGAAATGTGGTCAGGCAAGTTCTGGCCCTACTCAAGGGATTGAATGGATCGAACCAATGAGGCGGAACTGATCCGTCAATTCCGGGATCCTGGCCAGCGTGACCGTGCTTTCCGGCTTATTCTTGAGAAATATCAGGAAAAGCTCTATTGGCATATTCGTCGAATGGTGGTGGTTCATGAAGACACGGATGATGTTCTGCAAAATACTTTCATTAAGATATGGAAGGGCCTTCCGGGCTTTCGTGAAACATCCGGGTTATTTACCTGGATGTATCGGATAGCGACCAACGAGGCCATAACATTCCTGAAAGCCCGTCAAAAAGATCGGGCGATGATAGCAGATGATCCGGATGACTATATCAAGGACCGGCTCAAATCGGATCCCTTCTTCGATGGAGATGAACTATTCAGGAAGCTGCTTTTGGCTATCGAACAATTGCCTCCCAAACAGAAAAGGGTTTTTCAGATGAAGTATTTCGATGAAATGACCTATGAGGATATGGCCAAGATCCTCGAAACCTCGGTTGGGGCTTTGAAAGCTTCCTATTTTCATGCAGTTAGAAAGATTCAGGCATCATTTGAGAATAGTGATTAAACCGCGGCGACTCATTACAGTCTAAAAATGTGGAGAGTAAAGTAATGGATGAAGAAAAGTATATATGGGAGAAGGAGGGGTTCCGTAAAGATCCATACCGGGTTCCGGAAGGCTATTTTGCGGATTTTGCCGGGAAGGTAATGGAACGGCTTAAGGACGAGGCCCCCATACAAGAGCGGAACGTCCGGCTTTTCAGGCCGTGGATGGCTTGGGTATCCGGTGCCGCAGCACTTATTATTGTTGGTTGGATGGGGATTCGTAACTATTATTGGATGCCATTACAGGAAAATCGTTTTCAGGAAAGCATTGCCCTGATGGTTGACTACTATGGCGAAGAACTGCATGAAGGTGAACTCGCAGGCTACTTTGAAGACAACAGGATTGAAGTGTTAGGGCAGGGAGCTGCGGATATGATGCAAGTGATACAGATTGAACCGGACATGGCCGAAGAGTATATTTACGAATCGGTTGGATATTAATGAAAACAGCTATGAAAATAAGAAGTTTTATAACCGTATGCCTGCTGATTTTCGCGGGGATGGCCATTGGCCAGAATGAACCTCCGAAGTTTCAGGAGGCAATGGCGAGGATGAAAGCGGAGCGCGTTTCCTTCCTGACGGAGAAGCTTAGTCTGTCGGCAGACGAGGCGGAAAAATTCTGGCCAGTCTACAACGAATACCTGTCGAAAAGAGAAGAGCTCATGTGGGGCAAGCGCCAAAGAATGCCGAGAGATTTCGATCCGGGCCAAATGTCGGAAGAAGAGTTGAGCAATATGTTAAACGGTTTGCTTGAGCAGGAGGTTAAGCTGGCCCAGTTGAAAAAGGACTATTTTCTCCTGATTAAAACAGTTTTGCCTATCCAAAAGGTGCTGAAGCTTCATCGGGTTGAACAGGAGTTTATGAATCATATGCTTAACCAAATCCGGGATAATCGAAATCCTGGAGATTCAAAGAGCGGGCGCAGGGAAGAATTTAAAAATTCTCGGGACCATTTTCCCGAATAAATGTTGCGGACTCCCTTATCAGTGGATAAAGGACAACATCGCTTTGAACAAAGGGAACTTTAACCCGGTAACAATCAAGTAGTTTTTCAAGCCTTGGAGATGTTCGTGCGGGGCGGCGAAATTCCAGCGCCTGCGAGGCATTCATCAATTCAATAGCCAGAATTGTTTCCAGATTACGTAGAATCCGGAATGTCTTTGTGGCTGCATTTGCACCCATGCTGACGTGATCCTCCTGGCCGTTGGACGATTCGATGGAGTCGACACTGGCCGGCGTAGCCAGTTGTTTATTCTGGCTGACCAGCGATGCAGCAGTATATTGGGGAATCATCATTCCGGAATTCAACCCGGGCTCGGCAACCAAAAATGGCGGCAGGTTTCTTGACCCGGATAATAACTGGTAGGTTCTTCTTTCCGAAATATTTCCTATTTCAGCCATAGCAATACCAAGAAGATCGAAGGCGATGGCAAGTGGTTGTCCATGAAAGTTCCCGGCAGAAATTACAAGATCCTGTTCAGGAAAGATGGTTGGATTGTCAGTAACCGCGTTGATTTCCCTGGAAAATACCGACGAGGCAAATTCCAGCGCATCACCGGTTGCTCCATGCACCTGTGGTATGCATCGAAAGGAATAGGGATCCTGAACCTGTGTTTTATGACCGCTGATGATTTCGCTTCCCGCAAGGAGGTCTCTGATCATCCTGGCTGTGCTGATCTGGCCGGGATGAGGCCGGATTTCCTGTATCATAGCGTCGAACGGTTCAATTCTGCCATCAAAGGCATCAATTGAGAGTGCCCCGATGGTATTTGCCCAGGCGTGGAGGTGAAACCCTTTTAGAAGACACCATATACCATAGGCACTCATGAATTGCGTTCCATTCAACAAAGCCAGCCCTTCCTTAGCCTGCAACTCGACAGGATCAAGGTTGAATTTGCGAAGCGCATCGGCTGCCGGAACCATTTTTTCCCCAAGCCAGACCTCTCCCTCACCGATCAATGGCAGGGATAGATGAGCCAGCGGGGCAAGATCACCTGACGCACCCAGCGAGCCCTGCTCATAAACTACCGGAAGTATGTCATTATTAAAGAAGTCGATCAGGCGCATCACCGTAATGAGCTGAACGCCGGAATGGCCATAGGAGAGTGATTGTATCTTAAGCAGCAGCATGAGCCTCACAATGTCCCTGGGAATCGGATCACCTGTGCCACAGGCATGTGACCGGACAAGATTTAACTGAAGCTTTTGAATATCCTTAACGGGAATGATCTTGTTATGCAGGGCACCGAAGCCGGTTGTAACTCCGTAAATAGGATCGGATCCATCAGCAATCTTTCGATCAAGAAATTCCCTGCACCACACAATTTGTTTCCGTGCCTGATCCGACAGTGCCAACCTGCAAGGTTCAGTTAGTATTTCACGTATTATTTGTAAGGTCAGCCTTTTGGGGCTGATCGTATGGGTCTTCATTTGGTCAGATTATTTTCCTGATTTCGTTCAGAATATCTTCAAAAGCAGCAATTACCTGTTCCCCGGAGGTCATGTTTTTTAAGGATGCCTGACCGGCTTTTCGTTCGGTTTCTCCGATCATTACAACAAGCGGGATCTTGTTCTGATCCGCATATTGCAGTTGCTTTTTAATCTTGGCCTGGTCCGGATAAAGTTCACACCGTATACCGGCCTTCCTCAGTGTATCTGCAAGTGGCTGGCAAACTGCTGTTTCTTCCGGCCCAAAATTCAGGAAGAGGACTTCAGTGCCTGATTGTGCGAGTGCGGGAAAACCGCCGGCTTGATCCAAAACATCGTAAATCCTGTCGGCTCCAAATGATACGCCAACGCCTGAGACTCCCGGCATGCCGAAAATACCTGTCAGGTCGTCGTACCTGCCGCCTCCGCAGATGGAGCCTATCTGAATATCCAATGACTTAACCTCAATGATTGCACCTGTGTAATAATTGAGCCCCCTTGCCAGTGTGAGGTCCAATTCAACAGCAGCCTTAAGGTTGAATCCGGCGATCAGCTTAAGCAAATTTTCCACTTCCTGTACGCCGGCGGTACCGGTTTTTGACGGTTCCAGATAGAGCGCAAGTGCGGAGAGTTTTTCTGATTCCGATCCTGCCAGGCTAATGATCGGAGACAGCTTCTGGATCGATTCTTCGGAAATTCCTTTAGCGAGCCATTCGATTCGCACCTGATCGAATCCGATTTTATCGATTTTGTCGAGTGCAACTGTAAAATCAGTCAGGCTGGAACCGAGGCCGGATACCTCCGCAAGGCCTGCCAAAATTTTTCGGTTATTCAGCTTTATGATGATATTCAGTCCAAGCCGGTTGAAAACCTCATCGATGATCTTAAACAGTTCCGCCTCATTGAGGAGGGAATCACTTCCGATCACATCAACATCACACTGATAAAATTCCCGATATCGCCCTTTCTGCGGGCGATCGGCCCTCCAAACAGGTTGAATCTGATAGCGTTTGAAAGGGAAAGTGATTTCATCCCTGTGCTGTACGACGAACCTGGCGAAAGGCACGGTGAGATCATAGCGCAACGCTTTTTCAGCTATCTGCAGGGCCATTGTCCTGCTGATCGAGGGAGAGTCGTCCGGTTGGGAAACCAACCTGTCGATCAGGTCAGACTTAATATCACCCGCGAAGTTGCCGGAATTGAGAACCTTAAATATAAGTTTGTCGCCTTCCTCTCCGTATTTACCCATGAGCGTTTCGAGGGTTTCCATGGCCGGGGTCTCAATCGGCAGGTAACCATATAGCTGGAATACGGATCGGATGGTATTAAACAGGTAGTTTCTCCGCATCATCGGCACGGGGCCGAAGTCGCGGGTCCCTTTTGGAATTGAAGGTTTCTGGCTCATAATTAGTCCCGGTTGGACGCAAAAATAGCATAAAATCGGGACCCGCGCAGGCCGGAAGCAACTGACCTACCTGGAAAAGAGATATACGTAATCCGAAATGTAAGTTCCCATCCTGTCCCTGACATTTTTCTGGCCAAACGATTCAAGGAACTCCTTAACATTGGCGGGTCCTGCGAGGTGCGCTGCTGCCAGGATGCCCATTCGTGTTATGCGAATCGTGTCGAGCATGGTCATGCCAACAAACTGTGTGATCGAACCATGCATGATGGATTCGTTTATTTTCAGCAGTTTGTCCATTGCCTTTTCCTGTTCGCGCTCTGAAAATGAGGAAGGGTTTATCTTAAAGGATTCCAGTGTAACGTTCCGGTAGCCGGTAGCCGCCAGCGCACTTCTTCCAAACTGATACTTGCCGATGTATCCATAACGGTTGTATTCTTTCCAGTTATTGTTGGATTCATGTTTGGCAAGTGTCTTTTTAAATCGGTGGTATTTTAACTGATACTGGATCCTGTCATTACTAACTGTTTCACTTCTCATCGAATTGAGAAGCAGGAAAGGGTTGCCATCAGGTGGCAGTGCAGGCGCAGGCAGTAAGCCTGGCATAGCTACAAAAAGTATTATTGTTATGAAGTGCCTTATGGTCATGGTGCCGGGTTCTTTACAAATCAAAACGAGGGGCCTCCTGTTTTGTTGTATGAGTATCAGGTTAGTGCTGCAAAGATGCAGATTTTCTGGCGATTACGAAAATAATGGGTGTATTGTTTTATAGATGAGTTGTTTGACTTCACCTTACCGGTATTGTTACCGGATATTTCTCATTGAACCGACGCATAAAGAAGAACAGCAGATCATTTTGCTGCCGTTTTTTAACCTTCATGAATTCATCATATAATTCCGGGTCCTGCATCAGTATAACCTGTACGGATTGTTTATTAAAGTCAAGGACCTTTCCCGTTTCAAAATCAAGAAGATACTGTCGCATTTCCTTTGTTTTCGTTGTCCGGGAATAGGGTCTTGAATAGTACGGACTCGAATAGTAGCCGGAATAGTAGCCGGAATAATAGTCGTTATAGTATGGATCATATCTTGTATCAAGTACCGTCACATCAGCAATGAAATGGCAGACTTTGCCAATGATTGGAATCCGGTTAAACTCTCCGTTGTACTGGATAAAGATTTTGCCATCCTGACAATAACCCCAGATGCCTGAGGTGTTGATTTCCTGCTGAGCGCCGAATTCATCGAAATATGCAATGGTTTTGTTCTTTACGAGGTTCTTGTAAAAGCTGAAATCGAGGGGGTCGTCCTTCGAAACTATCCTGACCGAAGGAATCGGATTATTATCCCGCACCTGATTGAAATCCAGGTATAAGCCAGCTGAGAACTGGAATTCGGGTGTATACTTAACCCGCTTTACAGAGTCGTTCTGTGCATTTCCTTCCGAAACGAGGAAGAAGCTGAGGAATGCTATGATTATACAGCGCATAAATTCAAAATTACTTTATTTACTTTTAAAGACTTCAACCTTTGATATGGAAAAGTACAAAATCTATGCCGCCGGCCGATTCACTGATACAGAACATACTTTGGAGGTGCGGCGTCCATGGGATGGCAAGGTATTCGCGCAGACAGGAATTGCAAGCAGGGAAATACTTGATATGGCAATCGTTAAGGCCATTAATGCGACTGAGGAAATGAAGGCTTTGCCAGCCTATAAAAGGAGCGCAATACTGTTAAAAATTGCGGAAGGAATGACCGTAAAAAGATCCTTGCTGGCGTCTACCCTCTGTCAGGAAGCCGGTAAGCCCTGGAAATTTTCGGTTGCCGAGGTTGACCGTGCCATACAGGTGTTCCGTGTTGCAGCGGAGGAGGCCCGGAGAATTCCCGGTGAGTACTTGTCGATTGACTGGACAGCAGCCGGTCACGGCAAAGAGGGACTGGTCAGGTATTTTCCAATCGGGCTGACGGCTGCAATCTCCCCTTTCAATTTTCCCTTGAACCTTTCGTGTCATAAGCTGGCACCTGCCATAGCAGCCGGAAACCCTGTCATCCTGAAGCCGGCCTCCCAAACACCGGTTACTGTGTTGGAACTGGCTGCCATAATAGATGAATGCGGACTTCCCGAAGGGGCCTTGTCGATCCTGCCCATGACCCGTGAGGTTGGAAGCCAGCTTGTAACCGATCCGCGCATCCGGCTGATTACCTTCACCGGATCGCCGGAAGTTGGCTGGAAGATGAAGCAGGAATGCGGGCGGAAACGAATCGTTCTGGAACTTGGTGGTAATGCCGGAGTAGTAGTTTCGGACAGTGCTGACCTGGAGCTGGCAGTTAAGAAATGTGTTGCAGGGGGGTTCGCCTATTCGGGCCAGGTCTGTATCCATGTTCAACGGATATTTGTTGCTGAAGCGTTATTTACAGCATTCACCGATCAGTTTATCGCGGCATCGGGCAAGCTCAGAATGGGAGACCCGATGGATCCTGAAACAGACATTTCTTCGATGATTGATGAAAGCAATGCCTGCCGTGTGGAAGAATGGATCGGTGAAGCTGTTCTGGGAGGAGCGAGGGTTTTATCCGGTGGAAAGCGATCCGGCACCTGGTTTGAACCCACTGTTATAACCGGAACGGCCGGGGGGATGAAAGTGAATGACCTTGAAGTTTTTGGTCCTGTGGTTTGTATCGAACCGGTTCGGGATTTCTCCGAGGGTATATCCCGTGTTAATGATTCCGTTTATGGCCTTCAGGCCGGTGTTTTTACCAACAGAATAGATGAAATGAACGAGGCTTTCTCCCGGCTTGAAGTTGGAGGGGTAATTGTAAACGATGTGCCCACCTTCCGGGTTGATCACATGCCCTACGGGGGAGTAAAGCAATCCGGCTTTGGCAGGGAAGGCGTTAAATATGCCATTTTGGATATGATGGAACCGCGGCTTTTAGTAAAAAATGTGTAAAAGCAATTGTAAGGGTATCTTCAACAATATGATAACGGATTATTTTATTATGAAAAAGAGATTATTCATTTCGGCGGTTACTTTAGTGATAGCCTCCTTTAGTTTTGCTCAGATCACGAAAAAGCCTGTCGACTTCACCCTGTATGACAGCTGGAAATCATTGTCGGGGCAACAGGTGTCGGATGACGGCAATTGGCTTGCATGGACCATTAGTCCGCTGGAAGGTGACGGGACGCTTTTTTTATCTGCCTGGGGTACTCCAACGGATAAGAAGGTGTTTGTCAGGGGCAGCCAGCCAAATTTCGCACCCAATTCTGAATTTATTGCTTTCCGGATCAATCCTCAGGCCGACACGGTACGCAAGGCAAAGCTCAACAAGGTGAAACCTGAAAAGATGCCCAAGGATACCCTCGGAATCTTTATCCTGAAAACAGATCAGTTGCTGAAATATGCGAATATCAAATCCTTTAAGGTAGCCGAAGAGGCAACGCCGTGGATCGCTTTCCAAACTGAGGAGGCAAAGCCTGAAGCAAAGCCTGAAAAGAAGGACTCATCAGCAGCCGGGAAAAAGGATGAGAAGCAGAAGAAGAAACCGGAATTCAATGGACAGCCGTTAATCGTGATGAACCCGTTGACACGCGATTCGCAGAATTTTCAATATGTTACCGAATACGCTTTTTCCAAGCACGGTAACTGGCTCTATATGGTTAGTATAAAGGAAGATTCCCTTAAGGTATCAACAGTAACTGTTTTTGATACCCGGACCGGTAGCGCCAGAGATATCTGGACTCAGAAAGGGGTTGTCAAATCGATTCTTGCAGACGAGGCAGGCGGGCAATTGGCTTTTTTGTTTTCCACCGATACTGCCAAACAAAAGAATTATGATCTCTATTATTGGGCGGAGAAGGATAACCAGCCTCGTCTCGCAGTTGGGTCCGGAACGCAGGGAATGCGTGAGGGCAGGGTAGTCAGTGAGAATGGCCGGCTGAGCTTTTCACCAAACGGACAACGGCTCTTCTTTTCAACAGCTGCGCGGGTTGTCAGCAAAAAGGAGGAGAAAGACACACTTACGGCAGACGACAAGGTTTCGGTTGATATCTGGCACTGGCAGGAAGATGTTTTGCAAAGTGTCCAGATAAAACAGGCTGATCAGGACAGAAAACAATCTTATCAGGCTGTTTATACGATCAGGAAGAATCAGGTCCTGCAACTCGGGGATTCTCTGTTTATTGAAAATTACCGGCTTGTTAAGCAGGGCGATTCCGACATGGCACTTGGGGTTTTCGACAAGCCCTACCGCCTGAACAATTCCCTAAACTCCGCAAGTACCAAGGATGTTTATTTGCTTGATCTCAACAACGGGGGGGTGGTTAAAATCTTCGACCGGATAGAAGTGAGCCCTCAACTTTCACCACTTGGCAAATATCTCTACTGGTGGCAGCCGGCCGACAGTTCCTGGTACTGTTATCAGATTAAGGATAAAACACTTAAGAACCTTACCCGCGGATTGCCGGTGGATTTTACGCTGGATACGCATGATACACCCGATGAGCCGGGAAGTTACGGAGCCATGGGGTGGACCGACAATGATGAGAATTATTTCCTGTATGATAAATACGATATATGGAAGCTTGATCCGGATGGCAAAAAGGATCCGATTTGTTTAACGGGAGGCTATGGAAGGAAGAACGACATTTCGATCCGGTACCAATCAGTGGATATCGAAGAAAAATACCTTGATCCGAAGAAGGATTATCTTTTCAGTGTCAGACAGACACTAACGAAGAAGTCGGGCTTTTGCCGGTTTTCGCTCAACAGGCCGGAAATCAGGATGATCAAGCTGGAGGATTGTTCCTATGGTCGGGTTACCAAGGCAAAGAATGCTGAAAAACTCTTATGGACCCGCAGCACGGTGAGTGAATATCCCGACTTCTGGACCAGCGATGCTGAATTCCGGGAAGGCAGAAAAATAAGCAACACAAATCCGGAACAATCCCAATACTTATGGGCAGCTGCTGAATTGGTTGATTGGATCGACCTTGATGGAATCACCCATCAGGGGCTGCTGTATATACCCGAAAACCTTGATGTTTCAAAGAAATACCCAATGATCGTTTATTTCTACGAACGCCATTCGGATGGATTGCACACTTATTATGGCCCGAGGGCGAGTGCAAGCACAGTTAACCCGCTGGAGTATGCTTCAAACGGATATCTGGTATTTATGCCGGATATACTTTTCAAGACAGGATTGCCGGGCAAATCATTTTATAATGCGATCATGAGCGGAATTCTTGAACTGGGTAAGCGTCCGTACATCGACATGAAGCATCTGGGTATTCAGGGTCAAAGCTGGGGCGGGTACGGTACCGCCTACATGATTACCCAAACGGGTATTTTCGCGGCGGCCTCGCCGGGTGCACCGGTCAGCAACATGACATCGGCTTATGGGGGTATCCGTACCGAAAGTGGTATGGTACGCCAGTTCCAATACGAGAAAACCCAAAGCCGGATTGGTGGAACATTATGGGAAAAGCCTGAGTATTTCATTGAAAACAGTCCGCTCTTTTATGCTGACCGCATTACAACACCTTGTCTGATACGTCATGATGATGCTGACGGGGCAGTTCCGTTTGCTGAAGGAGTACAACTCTTTGTTGCCCTGAGGCGCCTCGGAAAACCTGCATGGCTTGTGAATTACAACGGTCAGCCGCATAATTTGTCAAGATTGGCCGACAAGAAGGACTGGTCGGTTAGGATGATGCAGTTTTTTGACCATTATCTGAAGGGCGCACCGGCGCCTCTGTGGATGACTAAAGGAGTAAGTGCGGTAGATAAGAAAGGAAGCGAAACCTGGTACTGGAAGTATACGGAGAAATAGAATATGTGTGTTTTCACATCACTTCGGGCCGACAAGGCGAAACTGGAAAAGCGGTTTGATGCCACTCTTGTTGAGGAGGAGAGTTTCGGCCCGAAGTATGTGCAAAATGCTTTTGAATTTCCAAAATGGCCGGTTATAACCGGGATTAATCCGCAAAACATAAGGTTGATGAATTGGGGCCTAATCCCTGGTTGGATGAAAGATCGGGAATCGGCGCTGAAGTTTCGGGCCAATACGGTCAATGCAAGGGCTGAAACGATCCATGAAAAGCCGGCTTTTCGGGTTGCTGCTGAAGCAAAGCATTGCCTGGTTCTGGCAGATGGTTTCTTTGAGTTTCGCGAGGTTGAGGGAGCGAAGTTTCCCTATTATATCCGGTTAAAGGGGGGGGCTCCTTTTGCCATGGCCGGACTATATGACCAATGGGTTGATCCTGATTCCGGTAATGAGCTGTATGGGTTTTCCATTATCACAACTGCCGCAAATCCATTAATGGAGATGATCCATAACCGCAAGAAGCGTATGCCGGCCATACTGCCGGTACAAATGGAGCGTGATTGGTTGGTAACAGGCAGCCAGGCCGATGCATTGCTTATCCCCTTGGATGAGCAAATAATGGAAGCGTGGACAGTTACGCGGAAGATAACCGATAAAGGGATTGGCGGAGGATCTCCTTCAATGCTGGATCCTGTTGATTATCCCGAGATTCGGGGCAGCGGGTATTCGCAGGGATTCTTGTTTTGAAGGTTAAAGCTCGATAGTGCCTTCTTCGAAGTCCTTGTATTTTGATGATAGCATCGCGATCATGACACGCAGTGTTTCCATGGCTTCGGCCGTATCAGCAGATACTGGACGTTTCTTCATCTTCATCAGCATCAACCCGTATAAAACAGTCAGGCATACCTCTATGTCTCCGATTTTATCTTTGTTTACCATCTTTTTCCTGAAATCACCGATGTTGTAAACGGCATCCTCGTACAGAACACGGTAGTCGGAGTGATGGGGGCTGTCGATCAGGCGGAAATGGAAATCATTCAAGTCTTCGAGAAGACCAACCAGAAATGCCAGATGGCCCGTAACGGTAATTTGTTCGGATTTCATCGAATCGATTAATCCATCGTACCAAAGCTGAATATCATTCCTGATTTCCGGTTCAGCAATATATTGGTCGGCCAGTTCCTTCCTGATCCTCTCCCTGTTAAAATCAAATGCCCTGATCAGGTCTTCTATCTGCCACATATATAATATGTATTCGGCAATATTCTCGGCTCTTTTTTGTTGGGAAACAATCATAGTTGAAACGGTTATTCTGAAAAATCAGGGAACTCATAGCTCTCCAGGTCGCGTCGGTCTTTCTTTGTTGGACGGCCCGTTCCACGGTCTCTTACGTAGAAGGCACTTTCCAGTGACTGCCTTACCTTTTCCATCTCTTCCGGTGGTGTAAGGTTGACGGCATTCTGAGCGGCGATTACTGCCGAACCTCTTTTCTCGAGGAGGCCAGTCACCTTGTAAGTCAATGAAAGCGGAGGTTTGCGAACCACAATAATATCGCCGATGCGAATGGTACGGCTCGGTTTGACGGATTCCTCCTGTATCTGTACCCGGCCACGTTTGCAGAAGTCGGTTGCCAGACTTCGGGATTTAAAAATCCTTACTGCCCAGAGCCACTTATCAATTCTGACCCCTTCGCTCACTTTTCCTTAATTTCAAGCTTAAATCCTGTACCATGTATATTGACGATATTGATCGCCGGATCTGATTTCAGGTAGCTGCGAAGTTTGGCGATATAGACATCCATACTTCTACCCATAAAGTAATCATCAGAACCCCAAATATTTAAAAGAATTTGCTCGCGTCTGACCAGCTCGTTGACATTCTGACAAAGCATTTGTAGTACCATGGCTTCTTTTTTTGTAAGCCTTCGCTCATCGCCATGAAGCTGGAGAAGTTGGTTTGGGAAATCAAAAATGACAGAGCCGATAGTAAAGATATCCTTTTTGATGGCATCGGTTGCTTTGCCGAGTCGACGAAGTATTATATCGATTCTGAGTTTGAGCTCTTCCGTGCTGAATGGTTTGGTTATGTAGTCGTCGGCTCCCATTTTCAAACCACGGATGCGGTCGGCTTCGAGCCCGCGTGCCGTCAGAAACAGAAACGGGGTACCCGGTTTGATCTGCTGAATGTTTTCCGCTAATGTAAAACCGTCCTTAAGCGGCAGCATGATATCGAGAATGCATAGGTCGAATGTTTTGGTTTTGAATGCATTGAGGCCTGTCATTCCATTTTTCTCCCATGTCACCCTGAAGCCCTCGAGGTCGAGGAAATCCTGAAGCATAAAACCCAGGTTGAAATCATCCTCAACAAGCAGAATTTCGGCCTTTATTGTTTTCATACCGGTAAAGTTATTATAAACCGTGATCCGTTCCCGGGTTCGCTTTTTACCGTGATATGTCCGCTGTGAGCTTCGATCATGGTTTTTACATAATACAATCCGATCCCGGTCCCTTTCACGTTATGAAGATTCCCGGTTGGAACGCGATAGAACTTCTCGAAAATATGCTTTTGGGCTTCTGCGGTGATTCCAATACCATTGTCGCGGAATTCAATCACAAAACTGTTTTCACGTATTTCGGTCGAGATAGTGATTCGAGGTTCGGCTGCGGAATATTTCTGAGCGTTATCGATAAGGTTGTGAATGATATTGGTGAAGTGGATCGGATCGATAAACAACTCTGACCTTTCGGCTTTGAAATCCATTTCAACAATGGCTCCTTCGCGGCATTCCTCGAGACAGATGGTGTCGACGGCATCCTTTACCAGCTCATGAATATCGGTGAGCTGCCGTTCGATTTTCATGTCTTCGCGGTTTCTGACAGCCACCTGGAGTATCCGGTCAACCTGCGATCTCATTCTTCTGTTCTCCTGACTGATGATATCAATGTATCGGTGCAGCCTGTCCGGATTTTCATTTATGCTCGGGCGTTTCAGCACTTCACATGCCAGAGAGATATTTGATATAGGGGTTTTGAATTCATGTGTCATGTTGTTGATGAAGTCGTTACGCATTTCCGTCACCTTTTTTTGCCGGACGATGGTTAAAACGATATAGGCAAAGCACATGATTACCACGAGGAGAAAGACCACTGAGGCAAGAAGCCATATGATCATATCCTTTATTATTAGTTGACGCGGTTGGTTGAATCGGACCTCCATGCGGTGGCTTTCCTTGTGGTGCAGGCATGAGAGGCTTATCTTGTGCGACGAGCTTGGGTGTTTTGACCTGAGTTTGCCGGTTTTCTCGAACAGGACTTTTCCGCTTGAGCAATTGATCACTTTAAACTCAAATATGGTATCCAGGCCATGGTAATCGAAGTGGACCCTCAGTAAAGAGTCCATGCTGGCCGGTTCCAGATTAATGAACATGCTATCGGCATTGACGGGCACGCTCATGCAGCCGCAGGTAACATCGCAGGGTTTTCCCTGATGCTTTTGAACATATTCATCCAGAGAGCCTTGAAGGGCAATTGTCACACGGCTGTTGAACTGTTCTTCACCAAGTTTCAGTGCATTATTAATCCAAAAAAGCTGGGTTACGATCAACCCGATCAGTGAGATGGCCGAGGCGAGTATGATCCAGCGTATCGTAATCCTTTTCATATAGACGAATTTTGACCAAAGATAGAGTAAGCGTTCGATGCTTATCCTTTGTTAACAGGATTTTAACAGCAGGGAACCGTCAGGTGACAGAAGGTCAGGGCCTGGTATTGTAAATATTCATTGTCCGGTCGATACCCGTGAAGACGAAGCTCTTAATGATCTCACCGGCGGTTTTTAGTTTTTCCGGCAAAAGGGACTTTTCTTCCTGGAGCCACTCCCCCAAAACGTAATCGACCTGGTTATAATTCTTTCCCTGGCTTCCGATTCCGAACCGCAGCCTGGCGTAATCTTCGTGGCCCATCACCTGATTGATGTGCTTAAGGCCATTGTGACCGCCATCACCTCCCTTTTTACGAAGGCGAAGCTGCCCGAATGGCAAAGCCAGATCATCTAAGACAACGAGAAGGTTCTGGTCTTCGATTTCCTCCTTCTGCAGCCAATACCGAACAGCATTACCGCTGAGGTTAACATAGGTTGAAGGTTTCAGTAAGATCAGGGTGCGAGCCTTATATCGGAATTCGGCTACATCACCATACCTGCCGGGCTTAAAAACAACATTGGACGCCTCAGAAAAGGCGTCCAATATTGAAAATCCGATATTATGCCGGGTATTGGTATATTCCTGGCCAATATTTCCGAGACCGGTGATCAGATATTTCACCAGGCGATTTTTGAGATTATGACCTGATTATTTCTCAGGAGCGGCATCAGCTGCGCCTTTGGCTGCACGTGTGGTTTTCACGGAAGCGAGCACTGCATTTCGCGGATCGAGAATGGTGAAATTTGCCGGACTAAGATCGCGAACCTTCAGCGACTGGCCAACCTCGAGTGAGGTGACATCGATAAGCAGTTCGTCGGGGAGCTCATTAATGAGACCACGAACGGTTACCCGACGCATTTCCATTTTCAGTTTACCACCCTGCTGAACACCTTTTGCAAAACCTTCGAGGCGAACGGGAATTCCGACGCTAACCGGTTTGTCATTTGCAATTTTCAGGAAATCAATGTGGAGAAGGCGGTCAGAAACCGGATGAAACTGCGTGTCCTGCATGATGGCCGGGTAAACCGTACCATCGATTTCAAGGTTAATCTGATAGGAGCTGGGGGTGTAAATTACCTGGCCATATTCCTTTTCATTACCGGTGAAATGGATGGGTTCACCTTCACCATAGAGAACGCAGGGAACAGATTCACTGTTGCGGACCGCTTTGGTCGCTTTTTTGCCCAACTCCTTGCGGAGGGTGCCTTTAAGATCGAATGTTTTCATTTGCAATAATTGTGCTACTCAGGACTGATCTGCTTTTAGCCGGATGATTGCAGAATCAGCCCCCCATTACACTTAAATTATGATCCGGCTAAAATAAGGGTGCAAATGTAGTAATTAAAAGAGGAAAGTACTACTGATTGACTGATTATTATATGCTTTTTTAATAATATCCGAGAATAGGCCGGCTATGGAAATGACCCGGATCTTCGGGCCGGGTTTTCTGAGCGGAATGGAATCGGTAACGACTACTTCAAGCAGGGCCGACTGTTCGATCCTTTCATAAGCCGGTCCGGTAAGGAGGGCATGGGTAGCAATACATCGCACTGATTTGGCTCCGCTTTCCTTGATAAGGTTGGCTGCCTTAGCGATAGTGCCCGCTGTGTCGATCATGTCGTCGACAAGAATTACGTTTTTATCCCTCACATCGCCAATAATGGTCATTTCTCCCACCACATTGGCAGCCTTGCGGGTTTTATGGCAAATGACCATCGGGCAGTCGAGGTATTTCGAATAGGAGTTTGCCCGTTTGGTGCCCCCTGTATCCGGCGATGCAATAACAAGATCCTCAATTTTTTGCCTGCGTATATCCTCTATGAAAACAGACGATGCATACAAATGGTCTACTGGAATGTCGAAGAAACCCTGTATCTGATCAGCATGCAGATCCATCGTAATTACCCGGTCGACACCGGCGGCAACAAGCAGATTGGACATCAGTTTTGCAGCAATAGATACCCTGGGCCTGTCCTTACGGTCCTGGCGGGCAAAACCGAAATAGGGGATCACAGCAACAATCTTATAAGCTGATGAGCGGTTTGCGGCATCAATCATCATTAGCAGTTCAAGCAGATTTTCTGCCGGCGAGAAGGTCGATTGAATAATGAAAACGAAATCACCGCGGACGGTCTCCTCATAACAGGGCTGGAATTCACCGTCACTGAATCTCAGCACGGATACCCGACCCAATTCGGTGCCGTATTCGGCAGCTATTTTCTCGGCAAGGTAGCGTGATGCCGTACCGGAGAAGAGCTTAATCGGACTATTTGGCTGCATAGGTTCGATTTTAAAATGGGTGATAGGCAAGCTAAGCGCCAAAGGTAAATAAATATTGAGGGCTCTTACCTCAACGGTTGAAAAGTAGGTTGGTTTGTTGAATAAACCCGAGGAGTTCTTCGCGTCCCTTTTTATTATGTGCAGATGTAACGAATTGACGTGGAAGGTTTTCCCATGTTTTCGACATGGCTCTTCCATAGGCTGCGATATTCTTGTTGACAATATTCGGGGTTACCTTGTCGGACTTGGTAAAGGCCAGCACGAATGGAATTTTTTCCGCTCCCAGGAAGTTTGAAAACTCAATATCAATCGCCTGAGGCTCGATCCGGCTGTCGATCAGCTGAAAGAGACACATCAGGTTTTCACGTCCGATCAGGTATTTGCTGGTGAAGCCCATCCATTTTTCGCGCATGGTTTTCGAAACCTTAGCATAACCGTATCCAGGCAGATCGACAAGGTACCAGGAATCATTTACCAGGTAATGGTTGATGGTCTGGGTTTTTCCGGGTGACACCGAGATCCTTGCGAGGCTTCGTCTTCCAGTGATCATGTTGAGGAGGCTTGATTTGCCTACGTTCGATCGGCCAATGAGGGCATATTCCGGATATACAGGGGCAGGGCAGGATGACGGGTCGGCAGCTGCGGTCAGAAAACTGACAGATTTAATAAGGGAATCGGATTTCACTTCAGGAATTTGGAACAGCCGGTTTATTGTCGATATATACTTCCAGCACCCTGGTTTCTTCGCGTGGCTCAAGGGTCACATCTTTGAAGATGGCCGGTAGCAACACGGAATGGCCGGTTTTTACCAGCGTTGGGTTTTCCTCTCCGGTATGGAGAAGAAAGGATCCCTGGATACATATATATATTATGAACGAATCGATCTCGAGGTAGTCACGCTCGACAGTGCGGTTGAACCAAATCAGGTTGGTTGTGAAATAATCGCAGGCGACAACCGGGCAGGGTCGGTTGCTGCAAGCCTTGTATTCCGTCCTGTAAGACGGATAGTGTTTGAAGTCTATTGCATCAACAGCTAAGTCAGTGTGCAGCGTTCTTGGCCGGCCGTTTTTTTCGAGCCTGTTCCAGTCAAATATGCGATAGGTGATATCACTGGTCTGCTGAATTTCGGCAAAGAGAATTCCTGCCCCGGTTGCGTGGACCCGGCCTGCCGGAATAAAAAAGGTATCGCCGGAATTTACAGTTTCAATATTCAGAATATCCTGGATATTTTTTTGTTCAACTTTTTCCAGAAATTGTTCACGGTTGATTTCACGGTTGAAACCCGTATAGATTACGGCGCCGGGATCGGCCTGGATGACATGCCAAAGTTCAGTTTTGCCATAAGCTTGGTGTCTTTCGGCAGCAAGTACATCATCGGGGTGGACTTGTACCGACAATACATCATGGGCATCAATAAGCTTAATGAGCAATGGAAATTCAGTTCCGTGTTTTTCATATACGGAATCGCCGACCAGATCACCCATATAGACTTCAATAAGTTCCTGCAAGTCGTTTCCCTCGAGAAACCCCTCCTTTACGACGGAGACGTTTCCTTCGACACAAGAGATTTCCCAGCTTTCACCGGTCATATCCGGAGCATCCTTTTTCCCAAGTATATCCCTGAGTTTGTTTCCACCCCATAAACGGTACTGGTAAACAGGCTTAAAGCGTAGAGGATACAGCATATGTTTACAATTTGGTTCGGTTTCCTACAGTATCACTTTTTCCAGGGCCAGGGCAAGCTTCTTTCGGATTCTGACAAAAAATCCGTTATTTTGAACAGGACTAGTCACCGGATCATGGATTGGAACAGTGATTCGGTAAATATACAATTACCTCCTGAATCTTAAACAAATTATGTTGATAGTCGGTATAGCCGGGGGGACCGGAAGTGGAAAGACCACCGTGGTTAAAAAGGTAATGGACAGTTTTTCAAGGGGTGAGGTTGCTCTGCTGCCTCAGGACTCGTACTATAAAGACAACAGTTTTCTTCCGCTCGCGGAGCGTCAGAAGTTGAATTTCGATCATCCCGATTCCATAGAGTGGCCTCTTCTGACGGAACACCTGAAGTCATTGCGGAGCGGGGAAGAGATATTGCAGCCGGTATATTCCTATTTAACCTGTACGCGGCTGCCTGAAACGATACCGGTACAGCCACTGCATGTAATCATTGTTGAAGGGATATTAATTTTAACCCAAAAGGAGATCAGGGATCTTCTTGATATAAAGGTGTTTGTTGATACTGATGCCGATGATCGGCTCTCCCGGGTTATCCGCCGCGACATTCAGGAACGGGGGCGGTCAGCGGAAGCTGTCCTTCACAGGTACTCGCTAACAGTAAAGCCCATGCACCTTGATTTTATTGAACCTTCAAAAAGGTATGCCGACTTGATAATTCCTCAGGGTGGGGAGAACAAGGTGGGGATCCGGATGCTCACCTCGCTGATTCGCCAATACCTTAGTGAAGGATGAACCTTCTGACGATGCCCGTGAAAATTTCAGGCTGCTCGGCATGGAGCCAGTGCCCGGCGTTTTTGATGGTTACAATCTGTGCTGTTGGAAAAAGTTGCATGATGAGCATTACATCCGGTTCCAGAATATAGGGTGATTTCTCTCCCCTGATAAAAATAACCGGGAAATTGGTAAAGGATTTACCGATTGTAGAATCCGGATCGAGGCCACCGGCCAGGCTATTCAGGTTGTTCCCGATGGCTTCCAGGTTAATCTTCCATTCGTAAGACCCGGAAACCGTTTTTCTGAGGTTCTTCAATAAAAACTGGCGTAATCGTTTCCCCGGCAGGCTGGTTTCGAGTCTTTGGTCAACTTCCCCGATGGTATTGGCAGTTGAAACATCGGCTGCGGCAAGGGCAGCGAGTATCTCCTTGTGTTCATTCATGTGATTTGAAGGGCCCGTGTCGTTGAGATAGGACCTTGGACCGATGTCGGCAATGATCAGGCTGCTTACACGGCCGGGATTTGTTGTGGCAAACCAAAGAGCAGCTTTGCCTCCCATTGAGTGTCCGAGAATCGTTGCTTTTTGCAATCCCAGGTCGTCCATCAGGTTGCCCAAATCTTCTGCGAGCACCTTGTAGTTGAGTACTTCCGAATGCGGCGAAGAGCCGTGATTCCGCTGATCGACCAGGATAACCTCGCATATTCCGGCAAGGGCATGCGCGATGGTCAGCCAGTTGTCGCCGCTGCCATACAATCCATGAAGAATAATCAGGGGATGGCCTGCCCCCAGTTTTCGATAATTGAGTTCCATGGCAGATTTACAGCTAATCCCGTTCAAGCTGGCGCCTGTAAAGTCGTATCGTGTTTTCGAGGCCGAGGTAAAGGGCATCGGATATCAAGGCATGCCCGATACTAACTTCAAGCAGTTCATCGATATGACTGGCGAAGTATTTCAGGTTTTGCAGACTGAGATCATGGCCGGCATTTAAACCCAGTCCCAAATCCACAGCTGTTTTCGCTGCAAGCATAAACGGTGCGATGGCAGCCGCGGGGTCTGACGGGTACCCCAGTGCATAGGGTTCTGTGTACAATTCCACCCGTTCGGCACCAGTTTTTGCGGCGAAGCGGATCATTTCGGTATTTGCATCCACGAATAGGGAAACGCGTATCCCCTTTTCATGGAATCTTCCAACAACATCCCGGAGAAAACGCTGATTTTTCACAGTATCCCATCCTGCATTTGAGGTAACCGCATCCGCTGCATCGGGTACCAGGGTAACTTGTTCTGGAAGGACCTTTGTAACCAGTTGAATAAATGATTCAGAAGGGTAGCCTTCGATATTGAATTCCGTTGTTACCAAAGGTTTAAGGGCGAAAACATCCTGATAACGGATATGCCGCTCATCGGGCCTGGGATGAACGGTTATACCCTGCGCCCCGAACCGTTCGCAATCCAGCGCTACAGTCAGCAGGTTGGGGACATTGGCTCCCCGGGCATTCCGGAGTGTGGCAATTTTATTTATATTTACACTTAATCTGGTCATTAGGCCGGGTATTTAACTGAGCGCTAATTTACAAATATCCTATGAGATGCTTGCGGCCGATCTGATAACCGATACGATTGCAGCCGTTTCAGAAACGGATACAGTTCAGGCGGTGCTCAACCGTATGAGTACACTTTTGGTTTCACAACTTCCGGTCTCTATTGAGTCCCGCTATGCCGGCCTCGTAACCCGTCAGGAAATTGAAACCGCAGTTTTGACGGACGAAACAGTCGGAAGCAGCAAGGTCGCTTATCTGCCGGTATCCGTTTCCGGAACCCAGCACATTTATGAAGTTATCGATGCCGTGTCAAGGCACAATCTTTCGCTACTGCCTGTTGTAACGGAATCCGGCGAATATCAGGGGAGCATCCTGCTTCCGGGGCTTCTGAAACAGGTTGGAACCATCACTTCTGCAGGTGAGCATGGGGCGATTATGGTGCTTTTACTGGCACTACAGGATTATTCTCCCGCCATGTTGGCAAGGATTATTGAGGAGAACAATGCCAAGATCATCAGCCTCTTTGCGGTTCCCGATCCAAATGGTAAGGATATCACGGTAACTATCAAGATCAACACGCAGGAAACCAGTTCTATAATAAGGACTTTCGATAGATATGGTTTTCCGGTTAAGACACACTTCCTTGCCGATAATCAGTTGGATGATTTTTATCGGACACGATATGAGGAGTTTATGAATTACATGAATATATAGCAGAATGGCGAGCACAGCAGGAATACGTCGTGTGTATATTTTCGGACGGGAATTCGACGAGGGTTTCAGGGCCCCATTTCTCCAACTGCTTGATAGACTGAATGCTTACGAGGTTGAGGTTTTGTTGTTTAAGCCATTTCGTGATTTTGCTGCCGGCCTGGTGCTGACCGGTCTTGAAGGTTATCCGGTTTTTTATTCCTACAGCGAGATCCGGGGTAGCGACAGTATTCTTTTCAGTATAGGTGGTGACGGATCTTTTCTTGAAGCGGTTACTTTCGTGCGGGAGCAGCCGGTACCCATCGCCGGGATAAACAGCGGCCGGCTGGGATTTCTGGCTGATATTTCAAGGGATGAGATTTATAGTGCAGTTGATGAAATTATGCAAGGCAGAGCTGGTTTGGATGAAAGGGCCTTGTTAAGGATTGCGGGAGATCAGCCTGTTTTCGGAGATTTTAATTTCGCGCTCAATGAGGTGACGGTGCATAAGCGAGACGTGTCATCAATGATCAAAATCAGCGCCTTTCTTGATGAACAGTTCCTGAATACCTATTGGGCTGACGGTCTGATCGTAGCAACGCCAACCGGGTCAACTGCGTACTCGTTAAGTGTGGGAGGTCCCCTGGTTTTGCCTGACTCCAGGAATTTCGTAGTGTCACCAATCGCACCACATAACCTTACCGTGCGTCCCCTTGTTTATAACGACAGCATGACTCTCAGGCTCCACGTTGAAACACGGAGCGGAACTTTTATGGTATCGGCGGACTCCCGTTCAACCGTGATTGATGACCGGATTGAACTTACAATTTCGAAGGCCCCCTTCTGTATTCAAACGATCCGCCTTAGCGATCATAATTTTTATCACACGCTCCGAACCAAGCTCATGTGGGGAGCCGACAGACGGAATTAAGCGGTCATAGTACACAAATCGGCCTTCCCCCGGGTATACCCGAAAACCTTTCCATTTTATACTATATTTGCGGTTTGGCAGTTATTGTAGGAGGTTGCCGGTAAGGTGACGCCCACAATACCATTGAGATGAAAAAAGGACTTTTGACAATCGGATTCTGTCTGGCAGTAATGGGCACATACGCTCAGCGAAGTTATGATTACGGACTGTTTCTGGGGACGACCCAGAGTCACCGTTATTCCATACTTCCCGTTCCGGATATAAACGGGCTCGATTACAGTGCCGGCGGCTATTACCGGTATAGTCTGAATTCACGGTATTCTTTGCGGGGTGGGGTAAATCTTGGTTTCGACAGGACCAACTTTATGCCAAACATGTTCGATGCTTTCGGATTGTTTGAGTTTAACTTTCATCCGCTCAGCCCTAAAAGGGATAAGAAGAAGTTGACCTCCTATGTTGCTGTTGGTTTGGCCTATCTGGATTCAATCCCCTTTGCTCAGAAGAACTTCAAAGTTAGGGTGCCCTTCAACGTTGGCGTACGCTGGAATGCTACTCCGAGCCTGACTGTGGGTGTTGAATGGGCTTTACGGAAGGGATATGAAAAAGATCTTAATCCGCTCATCGACAGGTATAATCCACTGTTGTCGAACTGGAAGTCGCATGTGGGGATTACTGTCGGATATATGGTAAGTAACTATTGCAAAACCTGTCCGTTTTACGATAATGAACGAAAGAAACTAAAATGAGCCTGAAGGACAAGATTATCCGCGAAAAATTACCGGGCCATGTTGCGATCATTATGGACGGAAACGGAAGGTGGGCCGTCCGCAAGGGGGCAGCAAGGATTTTTGGGCACCAGCATGGCGTAACGCCTGTAGATGAAGTTGTTCAGGCCAGTGCTGAGCTTGGAATCAAATACCTGACTCTTTATGCTTTCAGTACAGAAAACTGGAATCGTCCGATGGAGGAGATTGATGCGCTGATGGGCCTTCTTGTATCGACATTAAAGAGAGAAAAAAAGAAATTGCTGGATAACAACATCCGGCTCAAGAGCGTCGGCGACCTGTATAAACTTCCCGAAAACACAAGACGGGAGCTGATAAAAATGATCGACGCCACAGCCCAAAATACAGGGCTGGTTCTCGTATTGGCCTTGTCGTACAGTTCACGCTATGAATTGATCCTCGCTGCCAAACAGATAATCCGGGATGCAGCAGAAGGAAAGATAGTCCCCGATGACATGAATTGTGCTTTGTTTGAGCAATACCTTCAGACTTCAGGTATTCCGGATCCTGACCTCCTTATCCGTACCAGCGGGGAGTACCGATTGAGCAATTTTTTGCTTTACCAACTGGCCTACACCGAATTGTATTTTACATCGAAACTCTGGCCTGATTTCTGTGCCGAGGATTTCTATGAAGCGTTGATAGATTACCAAACCCGCGAGCGGCGGTTCGGCAAAACGAGCCAGCAATTATAATACCTGAACACCAGTATGATCAAAAGAACCCTAGTAGCAGCGTTCCTTGCTTTGACAACCATCAGCGCGTACAATCAGGTTGTCACAAAGTCAGCGCCGGCTGTGATAGATTATTCCAGAACACCGAAGGATTACCAAATAGGCGGGGTGACCACATCCGGGCAGAAATACATCACTCAGAACGTTCTGCTTCAATTCTCGGGACTCGATGTTGGAAAAGTCATAACAGTACCCGGTGAAGCCATCCCGGCGGCTATCCAGAAACTGTGGGACCAGCAGCTTTTTTCGGATGTACGTATTACCGCAACACGGATTGAAGGCGATTTAATCTTTCTCGATATTTTTCTTCAGGAGATGCCCCGGCTGGCGCGGTTTTCTTTTTCCGGTGTTAGCAAGCAGGAGGCGGATGACCTTAAAGAAAAAGTGAAGCTGGTTCGTGGTAATCTGGTTACCCCTTATACGCTTTCCAGAACAGAATTTCTGGTTAAAGAACATTTTATCGAAAAGGGGTACCTCAATTGCGAAGCTACGATCATGCAACGGTCTGATTCTTTGCTTCAGAATTCTACCGTCCTCGATATAAGGGTTGATAAAAAGAGCAAGGTTAAGATCGATAGAATCATTTTCGAAGGTGCCACGGTGCTTCCCGAAAAAAAGCTCCGACGCGCCATGAAAGAGACCAAGCAGAAGACTTGGTACAATATTTTCAAGGCATCGAAGTATCTGGAAAGCAACTTTGCCGATGACAAAGAAAAGGTAATCGCAAAGTACAATACACTTGGTTACCGGGATGCCCGGATTTTGAAAGATTCACTCTATCACAATCCCGATGGAACGGTTGGCCTGATGATCAGGATGGAAGAGGGCAAGCAATATTTCTTCCGCAATATTTCATGGGCTGGTAACATTAAGTATACCAGCGATCAGCTTTCAACCTTTTTGAGAATCAAGAAGGGTGAAGTATACGATCAGGGTGTTTTGGAAAACAGGCTTCGGAATGATCCGGATGCCGTTGGAAATGCATATATGGATTTCGGCTACCTCTTTTATGATGCAGAAGCTCAGGAGGTTAATGTTGAAAACGATTCCATCGATCTTCAAATTGTTATTCATGAAGGGCAGATTGCCAGAATCAACAAGGTCATTATTACCGGTAACGACAGGACGAATGAACATGTGATCCGTCGGGAGATCCGCACCAAGCCCGGTGACCTGTTCAATCGTTCGGCCGTAATCCGTTCGGTGAGGGAGCTTTCGCAACTTGGATTTTTTGACCCTGAAAAAATTCAACCCCTGCCGATACCAAACGCACTCGACGGAACTGTTGATATTGAATACAAGCTGGTGGAGCGTGCCAATGACCAGATAGAGATATCCGGAGGGTGGGGTGCCGGTATGGTTATTGGAACTCTGGGTGTTCGGTTTGGTAATTTCTCTGCCAGGAATTTCTTTAAAAAGGATGCCTGGCGGCCCCTGCCATCGGGTGACGGGCAAAACCTGAGTATCCGTGCCCAGTCGAACGGAAAATACTACCAGTCATACAGCGCATCTTTCGTTGAACCCTGGCTGGGTGGCCGCAAGCCAAACTCGCTATCCGTGTCGCTCTACCATACGGTTCAAACCAACGGAAGGCAGACCAGCGACCCGCTGAACCAATCGATGAAGATCTCCGGAGCATCGGTTGGAATTGGCAGGCGGCTGAGCTGGCCGGATGACTATTTTACCCTGTTCAATCAACTCTCATTCCAGCGATACCTCCTGGACGATTGGTCCTATTTTGTCATCAAGAACGGCGTTAGTAACAACTTCAGCTTTACCACAACCTTCGGCAGAAGTTCCACCGATCAGATTATCTATCCCAGGATGGGATCCACTTTCTCCATGAACCTTCAGCTGACACCACCATATTCCACCTTCAACAAGAAGGATTACAGCAAGCTGGTTGAAGCTGAACGCTACAAATGGATCGAATACCATAAATGGACATTTAAGTCATCGTGGTATACGAAACTCTGGTCGATCGGCGGAGCGGATGAGGGTGAAACCAGGGATTTCGTACTGGCTACCAAAGCCGAATTCGGATACCTTGGATTCTATAATAAATTTGCCCGTTCACCATTTGAGAATTTTGAAGTGGGGGGCGATGGCATGATGGGGTACAGTTACTATGGCAGGGACATTATTTCCATGAGGGGGTACGCCAACGGCTCGCTGACTCCTGCAAACGGAGCCAACCTGTATACAAAGTTCACTACGGAAATGCGCTTCCCGATTTCCCTGAATCCGAATGCCACGCTGTTCGCCCTTCTGTTCTTCGAGGCGGGTAATGCATGGTATGAGTTTAAAGAGTTCAACCCGTTTAACATGAAGCGTGCCGCCGGTGTGGGAGTGAGGATATATCTGCCGATGTTCGGCTTGATGGGGGTCGACTGGGGGTACGGCTTTGATGATATTCCCGGTACTACCGGTAAAAATCACAGTCAGTTCCACTTTGTTTTGGGACCGCAGATGTAGAATCACCTTGTAGAGACAGATCATGATCCGTCTCTGTTAACCGCAGTTGCAGGTATTGGTATGGAAATTGATATAAATCGTAAAAATACAACGGAAATGAAAAGGATATTGTTTGCTGTCGCACTGGTAATGATTGGAGTGACAACGGGTTTCGGGCAGAAATTTGCCTATGTGAATACAGATTACATCCTCGGCAGGATACCTGCTTATGATGCTGCCCAAAAGCAGCTTGACAAGTTTTCGGAAGAATGGCAGAAGGAGATAGAGGCGAAACGGGGGGATATCGAAAAGCTTTACAAGGATTACCAGGCTGAGCGTGTTTTGCTGACTGAAGAGATGAGAACCAAGCGCGAGGAGGAAATCGTGACACGTGAGAAGGATGTTAAGGAGTTGCAGAAGAAGTATTTTGCCCCGGAAGGCATGCTCTATAAAAAGCGTACCGAACTTGTGAAACCGATTCAGGATGATATTTTTACCGCTGTAAAAGACCTGGCAGCAGAGGGCGGGTACTCAATTATTTTTGATGTTTCTGCCGGACCTACCATGCTCTTTACGGACCCGAAATTCGACAAGAGTGACGACATCCTCAAAAAGATGGGAATTCAAAATTAATTTCTATCTTTGTCGACCGTTTTAAGTGACACATTATTAGATTGTTCTATACTAACCATTTTTTGTTCACAATGAAAAAAACAGTTTTGACCCTTGCCGCTTGTGCACTATTTTTCTTAGGCAGCAGTACCGTAACTTTCGCTCAGCAGAAGATCGGTCATATTGATACGCAGGAAGTGCTGAAACTTATGCCTGAAAGGGACAGTGCCTCTAAGGTCTTTGATAAGTTCAATAACGAGATCACGAGGAATTATGAAGAAATGACCGTCAACTACAGAAACATGGTAGATGTCTTCACAAAGCAAAGGGACTCCTTGTCTTCATTCATACAGCAGGCAAAAGAAGCAGAACTGGTTGATATGCAGGGTAAAATTCAGAATTTCAGGGAAGTAGCCCAGCAGGAGCTAGACAAAAAGCAGCAGGACCTCATGGCCCCGATTGTTGAAAAGATGAAGAAAGCCATCAAAGAGGTAGCTGAATCCAACAAATTTACCTACGTGATTGATACCCAGATGAGTGGTCTGTGGTATCTTCCTGCGGATGAATCGTTGAATCTTCTTCCCCTGGTAAAAGCCAAGCTCGGCCTGAAATAAGGTTGTAAATGCTATATTGAATCCTTGCCTTCCGGCAGGGATTTTTTTTATGGATAAATCTGCATCGATAGGAGTATTCGATTCGGGAGTCGGCGGCCTCAGTGTTTTGAAGGAGCTGGTCGGACAACTGCCGAATGAATCGTTCATCTATGTTGCAGATTCCGCCAATGCCCCGTATGGCACCAAGTCCCGGAATTTTATCCGCAACCGGTCGAGGGCCATTACGCGTTTTCTTCTCAGCGAGGGCGCTAAAGTCATCGTGGTGGCGTGTAACACTGCCACGGGGGCGGCAATCTCGGTCCTGCGCAAGGAGTTTGATGTCAGCTTTATCGGAGTAGAGCCTGCCGTCAAGCCTGCGGCCATCGATTCGTCAACCGGGCACATCGGAATACTTGCCACTTCGCAGACTTTCAAGGGCGAGCATTTCCGGAGGGCTATCAAACTGTATGCGGGGTCTGTAGAGCTGCATGTTCAGGCCGGAACCGGCCTGGTGGAGCTGATCGAAGCAGGAAAAACGAATTCGGAGGAGACCCGGCAATTACTCCGGAAATATCTGCTTCCTATGGTGGAGAAGGGGATTGACCAACTGGTGCTGGGTTGCACGCACTATCCGTTCCTTATTCCTGAGATCCGTGATATTGTGCCGGACCACGTCCGCATTATCGACCCTTCACCTGCCGTGGCACGGCAGACTCTTAGGGTTCTTCGTGCTGCTAACGGATGTCAGGATGATTTCGCACAGCCGGTTTATCGGTTTTACACCAGCGGTAATCCGCAAGCTCTCAGCCTGACAATCACCCATCTCATGGGATCAACGTATCCGGTTGAAAAAATGATCGATACGGCCGTTTAGGTTTTCTCTTCTGTATACCACCCTGAGTAGAAGAGGTAGTTATTGGCGATCTTGTCGATCATTTCACGGGTTTGTGCAGGATCGATCTCCTTTACTTTTTTTGCAGGAACCCCGGCATAAACGCTGTTTGGTTCCACAATGGCTGAATCCTTCACAAGTGCTCCGGCGGCAATGATTGAGTTTTCCCCGATAACGGCATTATCCAAAATGATAGAACCTATCCCGATAAGGACCCGGTTGCTGATCTTTGCACCATGAATCACGGCGTTATGACCAACAGTCACCAGGTCACCGATCTCAATAACGGATTTTTTGTAGAGCGTATGCAGAACAGCACCATCCTGGATGTTGACCTTATTGCCGATCCGGATGGAATTGACGTCGCCGCGAAGCACTGCGCCGAACCAGATGCTGCATTCGTCGCCCATGATTACATCGCCAATAACTACTGCTGTTTCAGCAAGATAGCATCCATTTCCAAAGAGAGGGGTAAATCCTCGTACTGATTTGATCAGAGCCATTTCAATAGGTTTATTTCAAAATCCGGAAGTGCAAAAGTAGGATGAAAAATACATTTTAATCACAAGATAAATCTGATTACTTTTGCACCCTATTATCCTAACTATATCAATTCTGTCATGAGTAAACAGGCAAAAGTCATCGAGATCGAGGAAGTAGCCATTCGGTTTTCGGGTGATTCGGGCGACGGCATGCAGCTGACCGGAACCCTGTTCTCCGATACTTCGGCGCTTTTCGGCAATGATGTTTCCACCTTTCCGGATTACCCGGCTGAGATTCGTGCACCGCAGGGAACTGTGGGCGGGGTTTCCGGTTTTCAGGTACACTTCGGTCACACTCAGATCAACACTCCGGGTGACTACTGCGATATTCTGGTTGCAATGAACCCGGCAGCATTGAAGGCCAATTTCAGGTGGGTGAAACCGGATGGCATCATCATCTTTGATGCTGACCAGTTTGATGATAAGAATATCGAGAAAGCCGGGTACAAGGGAGATCCGTTTCTGGAGGAAGATGTTACCGGCATACAATTGATATCGGCTCCGATCAGCAGCCTGACGAAGGAGAGCCTGAAAGATATCGGTCTCGATCAGAAGTCAATTCTCAGGTGCAAGAATATGTTCGCACTGGGTATTGTAAGCTGGCTTTATGATCGCCCGCTCGAGCATGCTGTACAATTCTTTAATACCAAATTTGCCAAGAAACCGATTCTTATTGAGGCGAATACAAAAGTGCTTTACGACGGTTACTATTACGCTGAAACCATAGAAGCCTTCACTTCCAATTTCAAGGTTAAACCTGCGGACATTGAAAAGGGCACCTATCGTAGCATCAACGGAAATCAGGCGGTTGCCTGGGGCATGATGGCTGCCGCCGAGAAAGCGGATTTGCAGCTTTTCTGCGGTTCCTATCCCATAACCCCGGCCACGGGGATACTGGAGGAACTTGCTGCCCGCAAAGACCTTAAGGTAAAGACATTTCAGGCGGAAGATGAAATTGCCGGCATATGCACCGCTATCGGAGCAAGCTTTGCCGGTTCTCTGGCTGTTACGACTACCTCGGGTCCCGGCCTTGCTCTCAAGGGTGAAGCCATCGGCCTCGCTGTGATGACCGAACTGCCACTGGTCATTGTTGATGTTCAGCGCGGAGGTCCCTCAACGGGTCTGCCTACCAAAACCGAACAGTCCGACCTTATGCAGGCACTCTATGGCCGCAACGGGGAGAGCCCGGTTGTGGTCATCGCATCATCAACACCTTCAAACTGCTTTGATTATGCCTATATGGCATGTAAGATAGCCGTTGAGCACATGACACCCGTCATTCTTCTTACCGACGGTTTTTTGGCTAACGGGTCAGAACCCTGGAAAATCCCCGACCTGAATGAGTTTCCCGGAATCAAGGTACCCAGAGTTGCCCCGAACACACCGAACTGGCAGCCCTATGCCAGGGATGCTGAAACCATGGTTCGGACCTGGGCCGTTCCCGGGACTCCGGGCATGGAGCATCGCCTCGGCAGCCTCGAAAAGATGAACATCACGGGAACCGTATCGTATGTTCCGGAAAACCATGAGCTGATGAGCCATATCCGCGACACCAAAATCCAGAAGGTTGCAAATGACATTCCTCCGCTGGAGATCATCGGCGACGAAGATGCTGATTTGCTTATCATCGGCTGGGGAGGAACCTATGGTCACCTGGTGACGGCTCTGACTGAGGTTCGTCGCGAAGGCCGCAAGGTAGCTCTAGCACACTTTAACTACATTTATCCTCTGCCTTCAAATACAAGCGAAATCCTAGGCCGCTTTAAGAAACTGCTGGTTTGTGAAATCAATCTTGGACAGTTTGCCAATTACCTGAGGATGCAGCATCCGGAATACCCATACAGGAAATTCAATAAGATTATGGGGTTGCCGTTTACCGTTAAGGACCTGACAGAAGCTATACTTAAAAACCTGGAGGACTAAAGAATGGACGTACAAGTATTAAAAGCTGAAGATTTCAAGAGCGACCAGATGGTTCGCTGGTGCGCGGGATGCGGCGATCACGCCATTCTGAGTTCGGTGCTGAAGGCGCTTCCCCAGATCGGCTACAAGCATGAAGATGTTGTATTCGTATCTGGCATAGGATGTTCCTCGCGCTTTCCCTATTATGTGAATACCTATGGTTTCCACGGAATCCACGGCCGGGCAATGGCAGTTGCCAGCGGGGTTAAAACCTCCAATCCAAATCTTAGTGTTTGGGTGATAACCGGCGACGGTGACGGGCTGGCCATTGGAGGAAACCATTTTATTCATCTTGTCCGCCGGGATATTGATGTGAACCTTATCCTGTTCAATAACCGGATATATGGTCTGACCAAGGGGCAGTATTCTCCTACTTCAAATCAGGGATCTGTCACCAAGACATCGCCTTTCGGGACCATCGAGCATCCTTTCAAACCCGGTGGAATAACAATTGGTGCCAACGGAACTTTTTTCGCACGGACAATCGATTCCATGCCAAAGGTTTCGACGGAAATCTTACTTGAAGCAGCAAAGCACAAAGGGACCTCCATTACCGAGGTGCTTCAGAATTGTGTGATATACAATGATTTGACATTCGGGGATATTACCGACCGGGACAATCGCGACGATCGGATCATCATGCTTAAGCACGGTGAGCCCATGATATTCGGCAAAAACCAGGACAAGGGACTCATGATGAAGGATAATGAACTTCATGTGGTGCAGCTGGGGCTCAACGGTATTGGCATCGGCGACCTGCTCGTTCATGATGCACACACCGAGTTCGCCGGTATCCATCTGCTGCTTGCCAACATGGATTATCCGAATTACCCGGTTGCCCTCGGTGTGATCCGGGCATGTGAATCCTCCCGTTCCTATGATCAGAAAATGGAAGATCAGATCGGTGCGGTGCAGGAGAAGGCCAAAATTCATTCGATGCACGACCTGCTTTACTCAGGCTCCACCTGGGAGGTTAAGTAGTATTGTATATAATTACGTAAGGTTAAGGCCGTGATAACCGGGATAACCCTTGCATCACAGAAAAAATATGGCTTCGCTATTTCTGTGATGCAAGGGTTATCCCGGTTATCACGGCCTTTCCGTTAGTATTTAAAGCGGGGTTCGGATACTTCTGCTAATGTTGTTATCTTCGGCATAGACTACTACCCAGTTTTGTATATGGAAGACTTTTTTGAGAATGGCCGGCCGGACGCAGATTTTGGTGAAACGGAGTTTAAGTTTCTGATGCAGAGACGCATCAACAAAGTTTTAATCATCTGCAGTAATTATGATTTTTTCATGCTGGAGGAGGATGGCCGAATTGATGAACAAATTTTTAATGAATATGTATCCCTGAATCTCCGGTATCCGCCCGTTTTCATTCAGGCAAATACCGCCAGAAAGGCATTTGATCAACTCGAGCGGGAGCACATCGACCTGGTTATTTCGATGCTTAGTGTTGGAGAGATGGATCCTTTCGAACTTTCAAAAAAGATAAAGAGTGAGTATCCCCATATACCGATTGTGGTGCTCACCCATTTTAGCCGTGAAGTATCGATCAAGCTTGAGAAAGAGGATCTCAGCGCGATCGACTATGTTTTTTCATGGCTTGGAAATGCCGATCTGCTTTTGGCGATCATCAAGCTGCTTGAGGACCGGATGAATCTGAACTACGATGTGAATGAAGTTGGGGTGCAAACGATCATTCTTGTTGAGGATTCGGTGAGGTATTACTCCTCATTTCTGCCATCAATCTATAAGATTGTTTTCAAGCAATCGAAATCATTCATGCTTGAAGGGCTCAATGAGCACCGGAAGATGCTGCGCATGCGCGGACGGCCGAAGATTCTTCTGGCCACCAACTATGAAGAGGCCATCGAGCTGTTTCATCAATACCGTGACAGCACACTGGGGATTATTTCTGATATTTCGTACAAGCGAAATGGCAAAAAGGACCAGCAGGCTGGCCTGAAGTTTTGCAAAACGGTGCGTGAGGAGGATCCCTATGTACCCTTTCTGCTCCAGTCTTCGGAACTTGGCAACCAAACGGCAGCTTTGAGTTTGAATGCCAGTTTTTTGCACAAGTATTCCAAAACACTTGACATCGAACTGCGGAATTTCATGGTTCGCTACATGAATTTCGGGGATTTTATTTTTCGTGAACCGGAAACGAGGGAGGAGATCGCGAGAGCTTCCAATCTCAAAGAGATGCAGGACATCATCATGAAGATTCCCTCGCATTCGCTGCAATACCATTTTAATAACAATGATTTTTCGAAGTGGTTCAATGCGAGGGCCTTTTTTCAGATCGGGCGTCATCTGAAACACAAAACACTGGATGATTTCGGAACGGTTGAAGCCGGAAGGCAATACATTTTCAATATAATCTCCACCTATCGATTGTCGAAGGCCCGGGGAGTTATTTCCACTTTCGACCGCACACGGTTTGATGAATACATGCTGTTTTCCAGGATCGGTGAGGGCTCCCTTGGGGGCAAGGCCCGGGGATTGGCATTCATCGATTCTTTTATTAAGCAGTACGACCTGAGCAACAGGTGGGAAGGAGTACTGGTGACGATTCCACGGACAGTGGTTATTTCTACCGAGGTATTTGAGGAGTTTATGGATCTCAATAACCTTTGGAAGGTGGCTACATCGAAACAGTCCGACGAGCAGATCCTTCAGGGTTTTGTTAATTCCACACTTCCTGTTCGCGTTTACAAAGATCTGGAAGCCTTTGCAAGGGTCGTGAAGAACCCTATTGCAGTTCGCTCTTCGAGCATGCTCGAGGACAGTCATTATCAGCCTTTTGCCGGGATTTATTCAACGTTCATGTTACCAAAGGTTGATTCCGACAAGCAGCAAATGGTGACTATGCTTTCCGATGCCATTAAGTCGGTGTATGCTTCTGTTTATTTCAAGAGTTCAAAGACGTACCTGGCAGCAACCCAGAATGTTATTGATGCAGAACGTATGGCGATTATTCTCCAGGAGGTATGCGGAACCCAGTATAACAACCGGTTTTATCCAACAATTTCAGGAGTTGCGCGGTCGATCAACTTTTATCCGGTTGGGTTGGAAAAGCCGGAAGATGGCATTGCCAATATTGCCTACGGTCTGGGTAAACTCATCGTTGAAGGCGGCGCCGGTTTGCGGTTTTCACCAAAATATCCATCGAAAATTCTCCAGCTTTCGTCAACCGACAGTGCACTTAAGGAGACCCAGCGGGAGTTTTATTCGCTGGACCTTCAGGCTGAGCATTTTCATGCATCAACTGATGATGGCGTAAATATTCTCAAGCAAAAGATACGGGATGCCGAACAGGATCCTCCCCTTCGCTTTGTTGCATCGACCTATGATATGGAAAATCATGTGATCCGGGATAGCTTCGCTGAGAAGGGTAAACGGGTGGTCACGTTCAATAATATTCTGAAACATAATACTTTTCCGCTTTCCGATATTTTGTCGACGCTTATGAAGGTTGGTGAAACCGAGATGAACAACCCGATTGAGATGGAGTTTGCGGTAAACCTTGATGTACCACCCGGAAGCCCGAAGATCTTTAATTTTCTTCAGATACGACCGGTAGTGGAAAATACCGATGAATTGAGTTTTCGCCTGGAGGAAGTGGATGTTCCCACCACTATTATCTATTCCGTTTCTGCGCTTGGTAACGGCCTGATCAGGAACATCCGGGATTTTATTTATGTAAAGCCCGAATGTTTCCGGGCTTCAGACAGCAACATCATCGCATCCCGGATAGAGCGCCTTAACGATTTGTTTATTGAGAAGGGTGGCAATTATGTTCTGGTTGGTCCGGGCCGCTGGGGAACCAGTGATCCGTGGCTTGGTATTCCGGTAAAATGGTCGCAGATTTCCGCTGCCCGGGTGATTGTTGAATCAGGATTGCCCGAATACCGCATAGATCCCAGTCAGGGCACCCATTTTTTTCAGAATCTCACTTCCTTTCGTGTTGGTTACCTGACGATAAACCCTTATATTAAGGATGGTTTTTACAATCTGGATTACCTCTCGATGCAGGATTGCGTTTACGAGGATGAATATCTTCGCCACATCCAGTTTGAAGAGCCGCTTCACATCAAGATTGACGGAGCCCAGAACAGGGGCGTGATCTATAAACCAGGGTTCGACGGCAAGCGGGTACCCCGTGAGGAAGAGACGGAATAGCCTGATCAGTTTGCGTTTAATATTGAGTAAAATCATATTAATACCTGATAAATACTGTGTGAATAAACCGCCGCAAACGGTATTTTTGATATCAGTAATTTAACGCCTAATAATTCTTTTTATGAACGTTGAAAAAATATTGATCGATCTGGAGAAGAAGCACCCGGGTGAGGTGGAATACCTTCAGGCCGTGCGTGAAGTTCTGGAATCCATTGAGGAAGCCTATAACCAGAACCCGCAGTTTGAAACAGCAAGCATAATCGAGCGATTGGTTGAGCCCGACAGGATCCTCACCTTCAAAGTTCCCTGGGTTGACGATCACGGGAAAGTTCAGGTCAATCTTGGCTACAGGATCCAGTTCAACAACGCTATCGGGCCTTACAAAGGTGGATTGCGCTTTCACCCCAGTGTGAACCTAAGCATCCTGAAATTCCTCGGTTTCGAGCAGATTTTCAAGAATGCCCTCACCACTCTCCCGATGGGCGGTGCCAAGGGAGGATCGGATTTCAACCCGAAAGGCAAGTCGGACGGTGAAGTAATGCGTTTCTGCCAGAGTTTCATGCTTGAGCTTTGGAAACTGATCGGACCGGAAACCGATGTACCTGCAGGTGACATTGGTGTCGGTGGTCGTGAGATCGGCTTCCTGTATGGCATGTATCGCAAACTCGCCAGGGAGAATACCGGTGTGCTGACAGGCAAGGGCCGCGCATGGGGCGGTTCGCTGATTCGTCCGGAAGCCACAGGGTATGGCAACGTATATTTTGCCAACGAAATGCTGAAAACAAAGGGTGAAGGTTTTGCAGGCAAAACAGTATGCATTTCCGGTTTCGGTAATGTTGCCTGGGGTGCTGCCCTAAAGGCTACAGAACTGGGCGCCAAGGTGGTAACAATTTCCGGACCTGACGGCTATATTTATGATGCCGATGGTATCCAGGGTGAAAAAATTGAGTACATGCTCGAGCTGCGGGCCTCCAATAACGATGTGGTTCAGCCTTATGCTGAGGAGTTCGGTGCCAAATTTGTTGCCGGTAAGCATCCATGGGAAGTGAAATGTGATATAGCTCTTCCGTGTGCAACGCAGAATGAACTCAATAAAGAGGACGCCCTTAACCTGGTGAAGAATGGTTGTATGTGCGTCAGCGAAGGTGCAAATATGCCATCCACTCCTGAAGCTATTCAGGTGTTTCATGAGGCAAGAATTCTTTTTGCTCCCGGTAAGGCGGCCAACGCCGGTGGTGTGGCTACCTCGGGCCTCGAGATGTCGCAGAATTCGATGAAACTCAGCTGGTCCACCGAAGAGGTGGATGCCCGCCTGCATCAGATCATGAAGGACATTCACCAGCAGTGTGTGATCAATGGCAAACAGGCTGATGGATATGTCGACTATGTAAAAGGTGCCAATGTGGCCGGATTCATCAAGGTTGCAACAGCCATGGTGGATCAGGGAGTCATCTGAAAATTGATCAGAAATAAAAAAAACGCGCGTTCATCGGAACGCGCGTTTTTTTTTGAGTGAGACGCAATTATGCGTCTCTACAAAAGGCCGGCACTAACTGTTTCGACGCTTCTGTCAACCTTTTTAACCAATCCCTGAAGAACGGTACCAGGACCCACTTCGGTGAAATGGGTGGCACCGTCGGCGATCATGTTTTGAGCTGTTTGTGTCCAGCGCACAGGGCTTGTCAGCTGGGCAACGAGGTTTTTGCGAATGACTGCCGGATCGGTTGTCGGCCTGGCATCCACGTTTTGGTAGATCGGGCAAACCGGAGCCACAATAGGGGCATCCTCGATAGCCTGCGCCAGTTCTGCGCGGGCAGGTTCCATGAGCGGGGAGTGGAATGCACCTCCAACAGACAGTTTAATCGCTCTTTTCGCGCCCGCTTCCTGGAGTTTGGCAATGGCGGCATCGATCCCTTCGTGACTGCCGGAAATTACGATCTGTCCGATGGTATTATAATTTGCCGGAACAACCACTTCGGTAATATCGGAGCAGATTTTCTCGACCAGCTCATTGTCAGCACCCAGAATGGCGGCCATTGTTGAAGGATTCATTTCACAGGCTTTCTGCATGGCCAGGGCTCGTTTCGAAACAAGTTTCAACCCGTCCTCGAAGCTGAGGGCACCGGCTGCCGTAAGCGCCGAAAACTCACCAAGGCTATGGCCGGCAACCATATCAGGACGGAAATTGTCGCCCAGAACTTTTGCCAGGATAACAGAATGGAGGAAAATGGCCGGCTGAGTTACCTTCGTCTGCCGAAGGTCTTCCTCTGAACCGTTGAACATGATGTCGGTGATGCCGAAACCAAGGATATCATCAGCTTTATGGAAAAGCTCCCTGGCGATTTCAGAATGGTCATACAAATCTTTTCCCATACCGGGAAACTGGGCTCCCTGTCCGGGAAAAACATAGGCTTTCTTCATATATCAATAATTAATGGAGACGTGCGGTTATCAGGTGGATGAACTCTTCGCGTGTTGCCGTGCGCAGGAAGGCACCGGTAAAATCTGAGGTGGTGGTTACAGAATTCTGTTTTTGTATGCCCCTCATCTGCATGCACATATGCTGGGCCTCAATAACCACGGCCACACCCAGCGGCTGGAGAGTGTCCTGGATGCAATCACGGATCTGAGTGGTCAGTCGCTCCTGTACCTGCAGCCGGCGGGCATATGCATCAACAACCCTTGCTATTTTGCTCAGCCCCGTAACATGTCCGTTTGGTATATAGGCCACGTGGGCCTTGCCAAAAAATGGCAGCAGATGGTGTTCGCAAAGGCTATAAAGTTCAATGTTTTTTACCAGAACCATCTGGCGGTAGTCTTCGTGGAAAGTTGCTGATTTCAGCATATCGACCGGGTCGAGATTGTATCCCTGTGTAAAGAACTGCATGGATTTGGCTACCCGCAGCGGGGTTTTCAGAAGTCCTTCGCGCTGTGAATTCTCACCGATAAGGTCGAGTATCCTTCCGTAGTGCTGAGCCAGTTCCTGGGTTTTCTCATCATCATAACGCTCGATTTTCTGGTAGCCGTTTTCGTTGTTTTCGTACAAATTGAATTCCATGATGCATTTTTTGGGTCAATCAATCAACAAAGAAAGTACAATTTTTGATGAGAAAGATTACCTTCGGGAATCAAACCCGATCGAGGCATGAGCCAGCTGTTTGTTATTCCCACCCTTACCGAGGCAACTCCACTTATTGAAACCGCCGGATTCCGGCAAATCGCTGAGGCCGGATACTTTGAAATCCCGGGAACTGAAACACACCTTCTTATTGCCGGTATCGGGATCGTTCCGGTGATTTATAACCTGACCCGTCATTTCTCCCGAAACCGTTATGACAGGGTGATCCACGGGGGAATTGCCGGGAGTTACTTTCTCCCGCTTCAACCCGGTGAGGTGGTTCAGGTAGTGCGGGATACCTTTGTTGATGTAGGAATCGACCATGGCGGGATTTTTCGCTGGATATTCCATGAAAAGCTTTGGAACCCGGAGGAAAAGCCGTTTCGCCACGGTTGGATTGAGGTACCGGAAGAGAAAAGCCTCAGACTTGAAACGGTAAGCGGAATAACTGTTGACCTTGTGACAGCCGGACCGGAACGCAAGGCGCGATTGGCCGAGAAATTCAACCCACAGCTGGAAAGCATGGAGGGGGCCGCCGTATTATATGTGTGTGGCAGGGAAGATATCCCGGCCATCCAGATACGGGCCATTTCCAATTATGTCGGCGTTCGTGACAGGTTCAGCTGGAAAACGGAAGAAGCTATCACGGCCTTAACTAAAGTAATATCCGGATTAATATGAAAATAAGCCTGGGATACAGTACCTGCCCGAATGATACATTCATTTTCGATGCCCTGGTTAACGGCAAGATCGATACCGAAGGGCTGGAGTTCGAACCTTACCTGACGGATGTCGAGGACCTTAACCTGCTTGCATTCAAGGGGGAGCTCGATGTGACAAAAATTTCATACCATGCATGGCTCCACGTATGGCGAACGTACCGGATTCTTAATGCCGGGAGCGCAATGGGGAAGGGGCACGGGCCGGTTCTGGTTGCCCGAAACGAATGCCTCGATCCGAGGTACCTGAGCCTTCGGGTGGCGATTCCCGGTGAGTATACCACAGCTAACCTGCTGCTGCGGATGGCCTATCCGAATATCCAGGAGAAGAGGACTTTTGTCTTTTCGGATATCGAGGAGGCTGTACTCAGTGATCAGGTTGATGCGGGGGTGCTGATTCATGAAAACCGTTTTACCTACCGAAAAAAGGGTCTGGTCCTCCTGCGCGACCTGGGGGAATACTGGGACGAAATCACGCACTCTCCGATACCGTTAGGCGGGATCATGGTTAACCGGCAGCTTGACCAGAAAACGGCTGTAAAAGTTGAGCGGCTCATCCGGAAGAGCCTTGAGCAGGCTTTTGCGGATCCCATGGGAACTGTAGCCTATATGAGAAAGTATGCCCAATCGATGGATCAGGAGGTCCTGGATTCGCATCTGGAAACCTTTGTGAACGAATACAGCCTGGATCTCGGGGAGGAAGGCAGGAGAGCAATCAGCATACTGATTGACAAGTCGCTTGAGGCCGGTTTGATAAATGATGAACCGGTTGACTATTATGTGAGCTGATACCGCTGCATGGGAAAGCGAACGGATTATGCTGCCTATGACCGTTTCTTTATACGGTCGCCGTTGCTTCCGGTGCAACTCACCGAGAGTATACCCAACGAAACTCACGGACTTCATGCGTGGCTGAAAGAGTTATGGCAGGATCCGCTTGTTCGAGAGGGCCTCTGCCTAGCCAGTCCTTACTTCTTCGAACAGGTTGATGCAGCCTTTTCAAACTCTTCCGGTGAGGGAGCCGACCCTGGGATTCTTCATTCCCTGCTGCGTTACCTTTGCCGGTTTTCTACCCGTTGCACCCCGTTCGGAATTTTCGCGGGGTTTGCAACCGGTAACCTTGGAACGGAAACCCGGATCGCCCTGGACAGGAAATCGGCTCACCATCTTCATGCCCGGCCCGATATGGAATATCTGATGCGCATCGCACGCAGGCTCGAGAAAGATCCTGCTGTATCCGAAAGGCTCCTATACAGGCCAAATTCCACATTATACCGGGTCGGTTCCCGCTGGCATTATATCGAGGTGAACATGGATGAGGGCAAACCGGGTAAGAAGTATGACATTGTTACCATCGATGATTCGGGCGTAATCGCGGGATTGCTGGTGTTCTGTGCCGACGGTCGCAGAGCGGCAGCGATTATGGACCACCTGGCAACCGGAGGATGGCAGGAGGAAGAAATACATGATTATTTTGATTCGCTGGTCGCCGCACAGGTGCTGGTTTCTGAACTCCAGCCTATTGTATGCGGTCCGGAATACCTCACCTATCTTTCGGATTTTGCAGCATCGAGGCTGGGGGATCTCCCGGTCCGGAACAGCCTCAATCCGCTCAAGGTATTTTTCGATCGCATCGTGAAGCCAGCCGATTTCCTGAACAGTTCACACGAACTTGAGCCCGTTTTGGCCAACCTGCCGGATTGTACCAACCGAAATCATCTGGTTCAGGTTGATATGATGCTGAATTTTAGTTCTTTGATTGTGGATCAGCGTGTCAGTTCCCAGGTTTTGCTGGGCCTCAGGTTATTAAAATCCCTGTCATCGCCAGGCAGGTATGATCCGCTTAAGGAGTTCAGGGATTCTTTTTTTACCCGATATGGCGACCGTACTGTTCAGTTGGTTAAAGTCCTTGATCCCGAAACCGGCATCGGGCATGACGGTACGGCAGCCGGATACTGGTCGGATCCCGTTCCCTGGATCGATGACCTGCCATGGGGGCCGCCGCAACCGGTGAAAAGTTCGGAGACTAATGGCGGGAATCCATGGCTATCATCACGGTGGCATGAAACCTACGGAAGAGATTCACACTATCTTGAATTGGAGTCGGCAGATTTTAATTCGATGGCCATTCATGAAGGCCGGTGGCCATTTCAAATGACAGCAATTGTTGAACTTTTTGATGATCCGTGCAGTGGTGAACCCTCTATTCACCTGGTTCACGGGGCATGGGGCAGTCCGGCTTTTTTACTGGGCAGGTTCGGATTTGCAGATCCGGCCTCTGCCGGCTCCTGGATAAGGCAACTGGTAGATGATGAGACGAGTGCCGATCAGGATGTGATTTTCGCAGAGGTGGTCCATCTTCCGGAAGACCGAACGGGAAATGTTCTGCAGCGCCCGTCATTCCTGGAATACGAGATTCCTTACCTGGCCGGCTCCGTGAAAGGTCCGGAGTACAGGATTCCTTTAACTGATCTCATGGTTGGTGTTGAAGGAAGGAGAGTGGTCCTCTCCTCCGCTGCATCAGGCAAAAGGATTGTTCCGCGCATGACGAATGCGTATAATCACCAGCTTGGCCACCTCTCACTTTATAAGCTCCTTCACCTGATCGGTATCCAGGAGGAAGAACTCAGCTTTCATCCCGATTGGGGGGATGCTGCCGGTTTAGCGCCATTCATCCCGGGTATCCGCTTCAATAGACTCATCTTGTCAGCCCCGCAATGGACCCTGCGCTGCTCCGACCTTTCCGTCATCCTGGATGGCGGACAAACTGCGGATACAGCGCGAATAGAGACTTATCGTAAGGGATGGAAGATGCCCGATGATATGGTTTGGGTGGCTGCTGATCAGGAGCTTTTCTTCAGATGGAGCAACATAAACCTGGTATTGGCTTTGTGGGATTCCGTGAAGCACCTTAAACGGATAAGGGTAAGGCCCTACTATATGAGTGCCGGTACACCTGTGACGGGAACCGATGGAAGCCATGCCAACCAGTTAATCTTTTGTTATAAAAGGACATGAATGCCCGGATTATTAAGTATCCGCCGGGAAGTTCCTGGCTTTATCTGCGTCTGTACGGAGGTCCCCAGGCACTGGATGATTGGCTGATCGGACCATTTTACAGGATGCTGGGTACCTGGCTGGAGCAAGGAATGGTTGCCCGCTTCCATTATATTCATTATCTGGATCCGCATTATCATCTCCGCCTTCGTTTCTTTCTTGCCGATCCGTCAATTGCCGGCCGGCTTATGACAGAAATCAGCTCATCTTGTGAATCGATGCTGGAGGAGGACCTTGCCTGGAAAATCGAAGCCGGTACGTATGAGCCCGAATATGAACGCTATGGCTCTGAAAGGATGGACCCGGTTGAGCGCTGGTTTCATGCGGATTCGCTGGCCTGGCTCGCAGAAAACGGTCGGCTTGCAGCTGCCGGAGATACCGATATCTGGAAGAGTGCTGTGAGGTCTGTTGATGTCATCATGAATGATTTCGGTGCGGATAGCGACTCGCGCCTGAAATTAATGGTACGGATGCGGGATTCGGTTGTCACCATGCTCGGAGTAACACGACCGATGCGGGCTCAGCTTGATGAGAAGTATCGGAGGACCGCAGTCGAGCTGCTGTCCATACTTTCGGAACCGGCCAGTGAGAATGGGCAACAATGGGTGGTGCGGACCGCAGAATCGGCCGACTGCATTCGAAGAATGATAGATAGCTTCCCCGGCAGGGAATCAATGTATGAGTCGGAGTTTATTCCTTCCCTAGTTCATATGAGCCTCAATCGGGCATTCCGTACCCGGCACCGGATGCAGGAATTGATAGTCTATGACTTCCTTGTGCGGTATTACACCTCTTTGAAAGCCAGAAGCCTGAAGTAAAGTAGGGGGTGCAGCCGGGGTCGATCATTTCAAATACTGGACATATTGTTAAAGTAAGGGTTAAACAAAACTTCAGGTGCGTTGTTATTTAGAATAATTCTAATTAACAAATACAAAAGAGTATGCCTTTCACCCTGCCTGATTTGCCGTATGCCTACGACGCACTGGAGCCTTACATTGACGCAAGGACCATGGAGATTCACCACACCAAACATCATGCTGCTTACACCAATAACCTTAACAACCTGGTTGCCGGAACCGAAGCAGAAGCCCTGACCATCGAGAAAATCCTTTCCGAGGTTTCTAAATTCCCTGTCGGGGTTCGCAATAATGGTGGAGGTTTTTACAACCACAATCTTTTCTGGAAGTTCCTTTCACCTCATGGAGGCGGCAAGCCTGCGGGAGATCTCCTGAAAGCCATTGAAACCGATTTCGGCTCGTTCGAGGCATTCCGGGAGAAATTTTCGACAGCTGCGGCAACCCGGTTTGGATCGGGATGGGCCTGGCTGGTTAAATCAGAAGGGAAGCTTGTGGTCACCTCAACAGCCAATCAGGATAATCCACTGATGGATATTGCTGAGGTGAAGGGAGTACCGCTTCTTGCCCTGGATGTGTGGGAGCATGCCTATTACCTGAATTACCAGAATCGCAGGCCTGATTATGTTGCCGCATTCTGGAACCTGGTGAACTGGACGGAAGCCGAGCGTTTATTCAACTCTTGATGCACTCAGTGGAGTTTCTCGAAAATTATTTCGACAAGCTTCATGTTAAGGCCGGTTGAATTTGCGTTTTGGCCGATAAGTTTGAAATAGAGGGTATTGTCACCTTCAGTCAATTCAAGCGAACCCAAAGTCATGGGTTCGCTTGTTTTTTGCTCCGGAGCATAGAGGTCAATGGGCTCTCCAACCGGGCTGTCATGCCTGAAGAGCTGAATGATGCCCTGATCGGGCCCTTTTACTGCTTTAAGGTTTACCCGGTACTTTCCCGATGCGGGAATGTCAAAGATGAAGGAGACGTGGTGGGGGCCGAACTCATCCGGCCCGGAAGTTTTTAAGGAGAAGTACCTGACCCAGGCACCTCCGACAGATTCAGCCTTTTTTTCAATTACGCCGTTTTTGAGCGGAGAGGAATGAATCGGCACATTCCATCCCGGAACAAAAACAACCCTTTCCGGATCGGTAATCAGGCGGGTTTTCACGTCCGCGAGCGTAAGGTCGGTATCGGGACGGACTGCGGAATAGAAGAAGGTTACGCTGGTATAGTCGGTATTCTCCAGGTTGCCTTCCGGTCCGTGTTCGATGGTATAGTCGATGTTTTTCCTGAAAACATAGGCATCGCCAATCATCCACCGGTATCCGCCTGTGCGGCCCAGGTATTTTTTATAGTCGAGGCATCCGCTGAAGGGGAAAGAAGTCCTTTCCTCCCATCGGGCGGGAACATCGTACCAGCCTCCGTTAAACGAGTCTTCGGAACCGGTTCCGTGAATCGACATGTTTCCGTCAAGGACAACCACATCATCGCCTTCAAAAAAAGGTGTTCCGCCTGGATTTTTTCCTTGCGACTGGAGGAAAACGCCAACCACATGACCGTTCCCTCCGGTATTCAGGTAGGTGTAAGGTTTGCCGGGAGTGCACGGATTTTCACGGTGCCACCATGCATAAAAATGGCCTTCATCAGGTTTCTTCCCTTGAGGTGCCACATCGATTTCAGTATGTATCAGAGGAGGCTCACCACCGATCCGTTCATTTACCAGTTCAACACGGGCCGCTTGCGCGAAAGGCATCGGAAGGTAGAAATAGTTTGTATTTCCATCCGTTCCGGAAAAGAGCGACCGCGTAGCCGGCTCACCGAAGCTGTAGCCAAAGAAATCGCCGACGGGGCATGAAATCGCCGGATTTGGATCATTGTCCCAATAAATGTTAAGAATGATGTCTTTCTCTTTGCCTGCAAAAACTCCGGCCGGACCGATTCGCATACCTGTTATTCTGCCCGGTTTTGTGGTCCTGAATATTTCGGTAGCTTTTCCTGCGGTGAGTGTTTTATCTGTTTTAACGGTTTCCTGCCTGATGCCCTCGCCTGCCATCAGACTGGAGATGTTTGATCCGGCAGCGTCGACAGTCCCGGCGATCTTCTTCATCTTCACTGACCATTCCGGTGCCGGAGGGTTTACAAAGGTTTCAATACCAGAATCCTTAGGATAGGTTGCGTAGTTTATGTCGTAAAAGCAAAAAACCGGTGCCTTTATCACGATCTTGCAGGAAATCCGGTAAGGCAGGGGAGTGTAAACGTATCTGCCGCCGACACCACCGCCGGTAAGGGGAGCGAGGAAGGGTGCATGTTTGCCATCCACCATGTCAGCAACAGGCATGCTGATCCGTGGATTTTTCTCGCCATCAAAATAGAACTCGATAATTCCAGGCTGCGGTCCCGGCATATGCATCCGGTAAATGACTCCTGGACCATTCATTTCCGCTATAACCAGGTTATCGCCCTCCTTTCTGAGATAGGAGTATTTACCGCTGAAACCGTCATCATTGCCGCCGGTTCTGTCGTAGCTGGAAAACATACCGGTGAACACCTGCGTTTTCAATTGGGGCAGCAAGTCCAGACGAAGAAGCGCATCGGGGCCGATGGATGCCTGCTGTGAAAACAGCGAAGTTGAAAAAGTCAACAACAAGGAGGCCAGAATGGCTGCTGCTGATTTCATGGGAAATGGTTTTATGATGGATGGAATAATCCCTTAAGCATGGCGGATAGCCGCGTCCCTGATCATCCTGATATGGTCGGGAGTAGTGCCGCAGCAGCCACCAATACAGACAGCGCCTGCCCTGATCAGCGCGGGAACATAGGAGGCGGTTATTTCCGGAGTTTCATCGAAAACGTTTTTCCCGTCGTGGTAGTGGGGCCTTCCGGCATTGGCATGAACCAGGATCGGTATGCCGGGGTCAGCGAGCCGTATCTGTTCAACGATGGATATCATGTTTTCCATACCGTTGCCGCAGTTGGTTCCTATAATGTCGGCACCTGCAGCCTTCAGGGCCTGCGTCATCTCTTCCGGTGAAACGCCCATCATGGTGCGGAAATCGCCCTGGATGGTTTTGTCGAACGTCATGGTGCAAATAACTTCTACAGAGGTGTTCTCTTTTGCGGCCCTCACAGCGATGGTTGCCTCATCGAGGGCGGTCATTGTCTCGATGCAGATCGCATCCGCACCTGCTTCGGCCAATGCCATGCACTGTTCCTTAAATCCTTCGTACAATTCTTCTTCCGTAACATCTCCCATCATCAGCAGGACCCCTGTGGGGCCCACCGAACCGAGAACGATTCCGTCGGGCCCGACCGCCCTGCGCGTGATTTCAACGGCCGCCCGGTTGAATTCCGTTACCCGGTTTTCAAAGCCATAGTGAACCAGTTTAAATCGGCTGCCCCCGAATGTATTGGTTTCCACAGCGGTTGATCCCGCCTCGGCATAAGCCCTGGCGATGGCTTCAACACGTTCGGGGTAGTCGATGTTCCAGGATTCCGGGCATACGCCGGGTTCAAGCCCTGCTGCCTGAAGCATCGTGCCAAGCGCACCGTCGGTTATGATGATTTCGCCGTTCTTTAATCTGCCGGTAATTGTGGTTTTCATTTTTTTTGCAGTGACAGGAGTTCTTTTGAAAATTCGCGGTTATTAAGACCAGGGCCAATTGCGATCAATTCGGAGGGGCCTTCATAACCGGCAACTTTTTTTATGGAAATATCGGTAAAAACGGTCTGAATAGCCAGGGTTACCGATTCATCCATACGAATATAGCCTTTTATACGGTGCAGCTGTCCGGATTGATCGTTGATAAAATCTCTTATCTGATTTTCGTGAAAAAACCGATTGGACCTTACTACGCAGGATCCGATATCGGGGCGATTTTGCGAGTTTGTAACGTTGTTGAAGCTGGCCGAATCCGGGCCGGGAGATGCAGAAGACACAACTTCGGGCAGCAGTTGCAGCGTCAAATTCAGGGATTCAGTTGAACCATGTGTGGTTTCGATGATCTGTGCGAATGGATTGAGCTCCGAGATTCTGCTCCGGATGCCGGTTGTATCGCTAAGGAGGTCTGTTTTGTTGAGCCAGACGATATCGGCGATTCGTACCTGATGGCGGGCGCGTGAAAGGGAGATGATCTTTTCAAAATGGAGGGCATCTACCAGGCACCAGGAGCCAGCCAGATAGATCTTTTCGGAGAGTTCGGGAGCCTGAAGCACCTGACCCAGGGAAACAGGATCAGCAAGACCTGTTGCCTCCAGCATGATAATATCGGGATTGGTTTGGGTGATAAAAGGGCCGAGCCTTGCAATGAAATCACCCAGCAGGCAGGCGCAGAATACACTTCCATTATTGATTTCCAGCAGGTCGAACGGCTTACCCGATTGTTTAAGGGTAACCCCGTCGATATGACCGGGGGAGAACTCATTCTGGACGACAGCCATCCTGATCTGGTCAGAATAGCGGAATATCATATCAGCTAAAAGGGAGGTTTTCCCGCTGCCCAAAAAGCCGGTCACCAGGATAAAAGGTACCTTTTTCAGATGATTTCCTTGATCCATTCCTTGATCACCTCGTTACCCGGCTGACCTGCTTCACTGCGGATCTTGTATTTTACTGAAACCCATGCCGGGGTTTGGGCAACACCAAGTGATTGAATGATGTCGGGATCAGTCTCCTCACGGATCTCAATGCTGACACCGAGTTCGGCAATTGCCTTACGGGTTTTCTCGCGGAGCGGAGCAATCTCTTCCGCTGATTTTCCGAGCAGAAGGATCTCACCCTGTTTTACACGCAACCTTGTCTTCAGCTTCTCGTTTATTCGAGCCTGGATGGCCCTGATAAGTTCATTTCTCGGAGGAATCTGTGAGACAAACTTGATTTTTCCGTCGATACAGATTGTGGGTATGTTTTTGACAAAAAGGGAGGACATGAAAGTAACCCCCTCGAGGTTTTTTATCGAATGTTCGCGCCACTCAACCAACCCCTCGAAATGCGGGGCAACCTCGCGGACGGCCTCTACCATGTATTGGCAAGGCGCGCAGGATTCCGAATCGAGCGTAATGATATCGACAATAACACGATCGCTTTTACCATATTCATCAAGATTCAGGATGTTTGTTGTACCTGCTTTGTGTTCCAGGGTCCGGATCACATCCTGCTGGTAGCTATCGCGGACAACCTGGCTAACGGCCTTCAGGTTTTCCGGCGGGGTTTTCATTGGCAGGTCGCAACCCGGTGCGAGAATGAATCCGCTGTTGCCGGCAGTATCCATGCAGTCTACAGCATTCTTCTGGCAATCTGAAGGTGAGCCCATTAACATGACCAGCGTCAGCTGGAGGTTCCCTCCGAAGCTGATTCCATGACTGCTGCATACTTTTCGCACATAATCGAGCGGGATATTTTCATCAATCGAGATATTGTCCGGCCCTGTCTGGCACATAACTTCAATATTCTGCTGGGCGTGCCCGCACACGAAGAACGAGCTATATTTCCCCTGTCCCCTGATTTCATCAAAAACGGCCTTCACCGGTTGGTGAATAAATTCCGTGAACTGGTCGGGACCAATTTGTGATGTCATGGGATCGACTACGGCAATTATATCGCAACCGGCTTCCATGTAATACCTTGACATCGATTTAGTTACTTCAGAAGTGAAGTTCAGCAGCCTGTTTATTGAAGCCGGATCTTCAAACATCTTCATAAAGATTTCGGTTCCCAGAAGGTGGAGAGCCAGTGTGAATGGTCCGGTGACAAGACCGTAAAGGGCAAGGTCCGGGAATTTCCGCCTCAGTTCACGGGTGGCATCAAGAACCGCCGGTATGCGGCCCATATCCGGGGACAGTGGTTTAATGTTGCCGGGTATTTCCTGCCCTGCAAGCGGATGTGACAATACCGCCGGTGGATTTTCATCCGCCCAGCCCAATTTACAGCCGAGGGCTTCCGCTTCGATCTGCAGGTCGAAACAAACAGGAATGCCGTCAGGATCGTACATTTCAACGGCCTTACTGATGCCATCGACCATTAATTCGGATGAGCGGAGGTATTCGCCTGCTGTTTTGCCGATCAGGTAACCTCCATGAACACCAACGAACGGGACCCACGGAATGGTGGTACAGTGCCCGCCCCTGATGGCGTGCAGAACAAGATTTTTTCCTTTCATATCAGATTCTCGGATAAAGTTCACGGATGGCACTTTTCATGGCCGCCAGATTTTCAAATGGAACCTCGGGTTCAACCAGATGGGTGGGTCCGAGGATCAGTCCGCCCTTGTCGCCTGCCATGCGGATACGGTCGAGAGTGACCTCCCGCACCTCATCCGGAGTGCCGAATGGAAGCAGTTGTTGCGTTCCCAGGGTACCCCAGAAGGAAAGCCGGTCGCCGTATTTCTGATGTACTTCGTTGAAGTTCATGCATTCCGGCTGGATTGGGTTGAGGATGTCCACACCGCAGTCGATGAGGCCATCTATGAATGCAGTTGCATCACCGCAGGAATGGTAAAAGATAAGCACTTCGGGATTGATCTCCCGTGCGGCATCTACAACACTTTTAAAACGGGGCTTGATCCATTGCTCCCAAAGCTCGACACTCATCATCGGTCCGCTCTGCATTCCGACATCGTCTCCTGTTGAGATGATATCGACGCCGGCTTCTGCATAAAGCCGCGCGCGTCGAATGGCATAGTCGGTTATTTTATCCAGAAGCAAGGTTGCCTTTTCATCGCCGAGCATCATATCCATTAATAGGTCGGGCATTGAGCGGATATACCAGGCGGCCTCCCAGATTGTCATCTGCATGGCGCACATGGCCGCCAGGCCCTGTCGATGCAGCTGTTCAACGCGCTCGAACAGCGGTTGATTTTCCAATCGGGTAAAGGAGGGCAGGGGATATGCAGCAATTTCGTCAATAGATTCGCAACCCTGAAGCGGATGGTGCATTCGGGTCATGTGAAAAGCAGCTTCGGAACCTTTAGAGTGCCCGACGCCGAGGACGTCGATCTCCGTATCAGCCGGAAGTACCTCCCTTTTGTAAAGGGCTCTCCCGTCGCTAAAGCCCTGATGTTCCATAAGGGTG
>CAYWHP010000002.1:136631-143315 GCA_964457845.1 uncultured Porphyromonadaceae bacterium
AAACCAGTCGAAGTAATCGGCGCCGTCGAATTTTTCGAGAAATGCCTTCTCCTGTGATTCGCAAAGCAAAATATCAAGAGGGATCCATTCAAACCCCTGCCGGCGTGCCGCCTTTAACAGGTTGTCCCTGGGCGAAAGGTGCATCGACCCTTATTTATTCAGATATTCAACAGCACCTTGGGGATCCGGAGAATACCAATCGGCGCCGATCCGCTTGCGGAAATCATCCGTAACCGGTGCGCCGCCAATCAGGATCTTGGTGTCAGGCCGGGTTGCTTTGATTTCTGTGACGATTTTTTCCATGTTCAGCATGGTGGTTGTGAGCAGACAGCTAAGGCCGACAAAGGCACCGGGATACTCGTCTATGGCGGCGATGAATTTGGTGGCCGGCACGTCGATGCCCAGGTCAACCACTTGCCAACCTGCACCTTCTACGATCATACCCAGGAGGTTTTTACCGATATCATGAAGGTCACCCATGACGGTGCCAATGATGAACACGCCTTTACGCTTAACCGCACCCGACTGGAAATATGGTTTCAGATGTTTCATCCCGGCGCTCATGGCTTTGGCCGCCATCAGCACTTCGGGCACGAACACTTTGTTTTCGCGGAACTTTACCCCAACGATCTGCATGCCGGGAACGAGCCCCAATGCCAGTACCTGATCCGCGGGAATGCCTTCAGCCAAAGCCAGTGCACTCAGCTCATCGGCACCATCCTGCTCTTTCAGATCCGGAGGATACGGCGATGTTTTGTTAACTTTACCTCTTTCAACACATTTCGCGATCTTAGCAAGCAATTCTTCGGGGTTCATTTTGGTCGAATTTTTGAATGATCACAAATATATAAATCCAAAACATATATGTTACCGGAATTAGTCTTAAAAAACCGCAGTTACCGAAGGTTTGACGGAACAGCCGATCTGCCTGAAGGAACTTTGGAATATCTTGTCGGTCTGACAGCATTGTGTCCTTCCAGCAGAAACCAGCAGGCCCTGAAATTCTTTATTGTTAATCAAAGGTCAGCTTGTGAAATGCTATTTCCCATGCTTGCGTGGGCCGGGTATCTTAAAGATTGGCACGGGCCGGTTGAGGCAGAGCGCCCGACAGCCTACATTGTAGTTTTGGGTGACACCTGGCTGGGATCCAAATTTGACATTGATCTTGGCATTTGTGCCCAAACCATACTGCTTGGTGCTGCCGAACGGGGATTCGGCGGATGTATGATTGGTTCGATAAGAAAGGAAGATCTGCGGATTCATTTCCGTATTCCCGACCATTTGGAAATCCTTCTGGTAATTGCTCTGGGTAAACCAATAGAACAGGTTGTTATTGAGTCATGTACCGGAGATGTCCGTTATTGGAGGGATTCAGCCAGAACGCATCATGTGCCGAAGCGTTCGCTTGAAGATATACTTATCCTTCCTGATATGTTGTAAAGCAGAAAACGCATTTCGATTGAAAATCAGTATGATATGCGTGTTAATAGAAAAGTTGATAAAACAACGATCCTTTCATCAAAAAAGATTTGTCCGTTCTGATAATGCAACGTATCTTTCGGATGCAAAAGGTTAGATAAGGGAAGGTTTACGAGATTTTCCAGGGTTTAGACAAAGGGATTATAGGCATAGTTGTGAAATTCTTTATCTCAACTTCTTCTTATCTGTAAGGTGGTTCTTGATTGTGGGGACATGACAAGTGATGTTGGTAAAAAGGCGGCTCCCAACCGCCTTTTTTTTTGCCCCTTTATCAATACTATTTCCCGGCCTTCGAAAAATTCTCAGCAGCCTGATTCCAGTTGACGATATTCCAGAAGGCGGCAATATAGTCTGCTCTTTTATTTTGATAATTAAGATAATAGGCATGTTCCCAGACATCCAGTGCTAGGATTGCGGCGCCCTTGACTTCAGCTATGTCCATGAGCGGATTATCCTGATTGGCGGTGGATGTAACCACCAGTTTGCCTTCTGAAAGGACAAGCCATGCCCAGCCTGAACCGAAACGGGAAGTGGCAGCAGCAGAGAATTTCTCTTTAAAGGCATCAAATGAACCAAAATCCTTTTCGATGGCACTTAATAACGCGCCGGTCGGTTTCCCACCGCCGTTGGGCGAAAGTAGCGTCCAAAAAAGGTTATGGTTGTAATAACCTCCGCCGTTGTTTCTTACACCGGCAGGGTATTTGGATATTTGAGACATGATTTGCTCAATGGAAAGGTTCTCGGCTTCGGTGCCGGCGATGAGCGTATTGAGGTTATTGGTGTAGGCGGCATGGTGTTTGGTCAGATGTATCTCCATGGTGCGTGCATCAATGTAGGGCTCCAGCGCATTGTATGCGTAGGGGAGTGTTGGCAGGACGAATTTGCCTGCAGTGGCCGAAACAGGCAAGGTACCCGAAGGCCGGTTATCGGCCGTACGGCTGAAAAGAAAATTTGCGTTGCCGGTGAGAGCAACAAGCAATATTAAAGTGTTACGAAGAAATACCCTTTTTTTCATGACTTGGTTGTTTTCATTTGATGTTAAAACAACCAAGCAGCAATAATGTTGGAGTTACTTAAAGGCTTTTTCCAATAATCCGTCTCCATCTATCGACAATTGCTTGAAATAGGACGGGACCTGTTTTCCTGTCAGGGCATCCACGTATAGTTTTGCAAGATATTGTCCAAGCATGAATCCCTGTCCTCTAAGGCCAAGGAAGAGCCCAAGTTCCGGATCAATAACCATGCGGGGTTCAACATAGTAACCAGCCCAAACGGCCTGGAATCCGACGGAAGATAATTCGGGAATCCAGTTTACAAACACTTCAGAAGCAATTTCGAGGAATTCCTGTGAATTGATTTTCAGGTTCTGGCCTGCTTCCTGTGCGTCGGTTATTGGTGAAGCACAGCCAATTACCTGGCCTGTTTCGCCGAGCTGCTGCCCGTAAACTGCTGAGAAACCCTTGTAGCGCCGGCGATCAATAACCATTGGAAGGGGCTTGCCCCCGATCCCGAGCATGGGTAATCTGCGCGTAATAAAGGCCTGGTGCCTTACCGGATATAATCCTGTTTCAATACCCATGCTCCTGGCTGTCAGATGACCTTCCGGTCCCATTGCATTAACGAAAAGCGGCGTCTGGAATTCAATATATTCCTTATCGTGGTTTTGTACCAAAACGGAATAGCCGGTTCCCTCTTTCCTGGCTTCAATGAGCCGGCAATCCTCCAGAATGGTGCCTCCCTTTTCGATTCCGAGGCGCCGTATCAGGTCGATAACGCGACCCGGTGTTGCTTGCCAGCAATCATGAGTGATAAGCGCGGCCTGGTAATCACTGGCCAGATTACCGTTGATAAAGGGGGAAATCCTTTTCCGGTAATCGGCAGGGCTGATCATTTCGGCATCCGACCATGCCATCGAGGCCTCAAGAGCTTGATACATTGCGTTATCGTGGGCAAATGTCACATAGTCGATGGCCCTGAAATCGATGTTTTTCAGGGTTTGCAGCTCCTTGAATATCTCCAGATTTTTTCTCGCAATATCGGAAAGCTCGGGAACGCTGAAATTAGGACGGCCGCCTGCAATATTCCTCCAGGATGCCCCCCTGCCGAAGTTGACCAGAACGGGCTCCTGACCTGCCTCAGCCAGATAGCGGAACAGGGCTGAACCGCCGATCCCGCCGCCAATGACCACAGCGGGAACTTTTACCTTGCGGGCAGCGATCCCTTTTGACGCGAACTGTACCACTTCAGGCGTACTTTTCGGGAAAAGTTCCCCCATCTCGATCTGATTCGAAAGCGGGCCGCGCGGTGTGGCATCACCAACAATCTGTATACCCTTGCTATGGAGCGAGGTTTTAAGACGCCTGATGCACCGCTTTCCCCTGCAGGCACCCATGCCCAGGCGGGTAGTATGCTTGATCTCATCCACCGATATGAACTTACGATCGCCGATTCTGTTGAGAATCTCGTCGTAGGTGACATCATCGCAATGGCACACGTAAACCGGATTCTCCACTTTCATTTCAATCGGGCGCATCATGACGGGTTCGGGATACTGATCGAGGATGATGAACCCGCGTACTGAAGAAAGCTCTTCGCCGTGAATATCCAGCGCCCTGACACGGGCAATATCTGTTTTGTTGGGCTTTTTAATGATTTTCTCGATGATGCCTTTCCCAAGTTTCTTTCCGTCGTTATCAACGAGAAAAACTTCAGCTCCGGTTTCTGCATAATACTCGACAGGCATGAAAAGCCAGTCTTTTTTGATGTTGTAGCCGAAGATGGCCAATCCCGGGCATTGATAAACACAGTCCATACAACCGGTACATTTATCGAAATCGATCATGGGAACGGTACTGGTCGATGTTTTGGTGATTGCCCCCTGCTTGCAAGCAAATTCACAGGGGTTGCAGGCAAATCCGTAAAGGCAGTCGATCTGAACAAACCCTTTTTCATTCATTCGTTCCTTGGAGGGGAGGAACGGCTTTTCAATGATTTTGACGGGATGCTGCTGACTGTCGATATATTCCTTGGATACTGCCAGGTACTCGTCATAGTTAAAGCGTTCTCCCATCTCCTCGAGCAGCTCGAATGCTACCTGCTTGCCCCTCAGCACCGCGCTGGTTCCCTCACCAATCCTGATGGCATCGCCGGCCCCATAAACCCTCCTGCCAAAAACTTCCTTTCCTTTGATAAGGAGTTGGTCATCCGGCACAAGACCGGTGCAAATGTTTATGGCATCAATTCCTTCAATTATCTTTTCAGTACCGGGAACAGGCTGGAAATTCTCCGATTCGGCAATGACAGCGCCAATGATACCGGTGCGGTCTTCGTTTGGAATGGCTTTTATCAGAAGATGATTCAATATTACCGGAATGCCAAGTCGCCTTACCCGGTTGGCTTGAACCGGGAACCCGCCCTCACGCGGCATCGCCTCCACGATTGCCTTCACATTCGCTCCTGCCTGCATCAGCTGATACGATGTGAGGTAACCTATATTACCTGCCCCAACCGTCAAAACATTTCTACCCAGCAACGTGAATTCATTGTTCATCATTTTTTGAACAACCGCTGCCGTATAAACCCCGGGCACATCATCGTTCTCAAAAGCCGGCATAAATGGAACCGCCCCGGTAGCTATCACCAGGTACTCTGTATCCACATAGTAAATCTCCTGCGTACTGATGTTCTTTATTGCAAGTCGCTTTCCTTCAAGGATATCCCAAACAGTCGAATTTAGAAAAATACCATCATGGCTTTCCCCCGCAATGGTACGGGCGATGTCGAAGCCACGCATCCCCCCGAATTTCTTTTCCTTTTCGAAAAAGAAAAACTGGTGTGTCTGCATGATAAACTGGCCTCCAATCCGGTCATTGTTGTCGATCACCAGATTATCAATGCCATGCCTGTTAAGAACCTCACGGGTGGCGAGTCCGGCGGGTCCGGCACCAATAATGGCAACGGTAGTCCTGTAAACATGGGTAGGTGTGGATTTGTCGACAGGAGACTGAACGGGACGATAATCTTTGGGAACCTCACTCACTTCCTTAACGCCGTCTATCCGTGTAATGCAAATCCTTCTGATCTTCCCGTCGACAAGCATCTCGCATGCACCGCACTTGCCGATTCCGCATTCAAGGCTTCTGTTTCTGCCGCTCAGGCTATGGCTGTGAACAGGGTAGCCTGCCTGATGGAGGGCAGCGGCAATGGTCAGGCCAATATCACCGGTGACTATGCCCCCTTCATAAATAAATTCACTTGTTTCGCGGTTTCCAATATCCAGTATGGGATGCTCCGATATTTTGAACATGTGGCTTCAGGTAAGATAATTGCCAAAAATAGGAGGGGGCGGTGGTAACTTATATGATGTTTATCAGGAGCGAATATGATATGCTGCACCATTCGGATACCGTAAAAATGGTTTGCCGAAAGTAAAAAATATGTACTTTTGTGGTTCGAAAAAATATAAAAATCAGATTGATAGATGTTTAAGGAAAATTCAACCCGTATCATCAGCGTAGTCACCTTAATAGCTGTGGTTGTGCTGTTTGTTCTTCATTTTTCAGACAAGGACGAGAAAGCTGCCGACATTGAGCAGCCCCAGTCGGGCATTATCACCGGAAGCACCGGAAGCGTTAAAGTTGCTTATGTGTTCGTGGATTCCGTACTGGCCAACTATGAGTACTATAAAGTGCTGACTGACAGGCTTATGTCAAAAAAGTCCACATTGGAAAAGGAACTAACAGGCAAAGGGGAATCCTTTAAGAAGGATGTTGCTGAATTCCAGTACAAGATCGATAAAAAGCTGATTACATCTTGGGATGCCGAAGCCCGTCAGAAGCAACTGACTGAACAGCAGCAGGTGCTTGTCAATCTCCAGAATGATATGCAGGACCGCCTTGCTCAGGAAGAACAGGCCGTAACAATACAGCTCCATGATTCGGTTATTGCCGTCGTCAATGCTGTAAATAGCAAACTGGGCTATAATCTGGTGCTGAGCAACACTTTTGGAGGAGGGCTGCTTTATGCCGACAATTATATGAACATAACCAGGCAAGTGCTCGACCGCCTGAATGAGAACTATCAGAAGACCTTATCCAAGTAAAGCCGGTTTCGCGGACCTTTACCTACATCGATATGGATCCGGGACGGTGGCGGGGCTTCCCGAACCGGATCCGGATCTTTTTTTAATTGTAACGATACCTGCCT
>CAYWHP010000003.1:0-3088 GCA_964457845.1 uncultured Porphyromonadaceae bacterium
CCGGTCGGGCCTGTATGGTTACACTTACCTCGAATAACGGCGTCACTCTTCGGCCCTGGCTCGCAAGCGACCTCACCTCGCTGGTAAGGCATGCCGATAATTTCAATATCTGGATCAACCTGCGCGACGGTTTCCCGCGGCCCTATACAGAAGAGGCCGGGCGCGGATGGTTGCTGACGGCAATGGCCGAAGACACCAACCTTTTTCTCGCCATCGACATCGAAGGAGAAGCAGTCGGAGGGATCGGTGTCAATTTCAAGGACGATGTTTACCGGATCAATGCAGAAATCGGTTACTGGCTCTCCGAACAGTACTGGCGAAGGGGAATCGTTTCAACCGGCGTCGGCATGCTGGTTAACCACGTCTTTGCGCACTACCCCGAAGTACACCGGATCTATGCTGATCTTTTCGCTTACAATCCGGGATCTGCAGCGGTTCTGATCAAATGCGGCTTTCAGCTTGAGGCCATTCACCGTAATTCGGTCATCAAGAACGGCAAGATTGTTGACGAGCACCGCTACGTCCGGATCAGGGACAGGTAGAGACGCATGATAATGCGTCTCCGCCAACATTACGCCAATGGCCCGTAGAGACGCATGATAATGCGTCTCTACCCAATTTGACAAAATCCCGTTTTGTTTGTTATACGATCCATAACCCTATCCCGATGAACAAAATCCTCATTCTCTTTGCCCATCCCCGGCTCGAAAAGTCCCGGATCAACCGGCGGATGCTCGAGCTGATCCCGCAGGATCTGCCGGTCACCCTTCACGATCTTTACGAGCGCTATCCCGATTTCAATATCGATGTGGAGGCAGAGAAAAACCTGTTGCTTGAGCACGACATCCTCATCTGGCATCATCCGTTTTACTGGTACAGCTGCCCTCCGCTGATGAAACAGTGGATCGACATGGTGCTCGAGCTCGGCTGGGCCTACGGGCCTGGCGGCACTCAACTCGAAGGCAAATCTGCCTTCAATGCCGTCACCACAGGCGGGCCGACCGAAACGTACACACACGAAGGACGGAACCATTTTACACTGGATGAATTCCTCCTGCCCTTTAACCAGACCGCCCGTCTCTGCCGCATGAATTATCTCCCGCCCTTTTCCGTACAGGGAACTCACCGGCTCACCGATGCCGAGGTGGAGGCCCATGCGCTCCGCTATGCACAGATGCTCCGGGATATGGTCGACGGGGTTTACAATCAATAAATCAGCACACTATGGAAACAGGCTTCCTGCTTCAGTCAATCATTTACCTCGGTGCTGCAGTCATCTGCGTTCCGCTTGCCAAGCGTCTCGGTCTGGGCTCCGTACTCGGCTATCTCGTAGCCGGAATGGTTATCGGCCCATTCATCCTTGGCCTGATCGGTGAGGAGGGCAAAGACATCATGCACTTTGCCGAATTTGGTGTGGTTATGATGCTCTTTCTCATCGGGCTTGAACTCGAACCGGCCCGATTATGGAAAATCCGAAAACTGATATTCGGTCTCGGAGGGATGCAGCTGGGTCTCACCACCGGAACCTTCTTCGTAGCAGGCCTTCTCCTTGGGCTGCCCTGGCAGAGTGCGCTGGCCGGTTCGCTTGCACTGTCCATGTCATCAACGGCCATCGTGATGCAAACCCTTAAAGAGAAAGGCCTTAGCAACACAACTGCCGGAAGGAACTCCTTTGCCGTACTTCTTTTCCAGGACCTTTCGGTAATCCCGGTGCTCTCGCTCATCCCCCTGCTGGTTTTTGATCCGGCTGCCGGATCGGCGGTGGCGGAAGGACCGCTGAAAGGTCTTCCCGGCTGGCTTCAAACGGCTTCGGTGCTGGGGGCAGTAGCTGCCGTGGTCATTATCGGCAGATACGCCATCGTACCGCTGCTCCGGCTGATAGCCCGCACCCGGCTCCGCGAACTGTTCACCGCATCGGCCCTGCTCATCGTGGTGGGAATCGCCTACCTGATGAACCTGGTCGGCCTGAGCCCGGCGCTGGGTACCTTCCTCGCCGGCGTCATTCTTGCCAACAGCGAATTCAAGCATGAGCTGGAAAGCGATCTCGACCCCTTCAAGGGGCTCTTGCTCGGACTCTTCTTCATGGCCGTAGGTGCATCCATAAATTTCAGCCTGATCGCCAGCCAACCCGGAACCATAATCGCACTTACCCTTGCCGTGGTTACCGTTAAAACACTGGTAATCCTGCTCGTTGGCAAAATATTCAAAACCTCCGGTGACCAGAATATCCTCTTTGCACTGGGACTTTCTCAGGTGGGTGAGTTTGCTTTCGTGCTGTTCGCCTTTATCGGCCAGACACGTATTCTTACCGAAGACCAAACCGGCATGATGATGGGCGTCACAGCGATCAGCATGACACTGACACCCCTGCTGCTGATCCTTAATGAGCGGCTGATTGAGCCGCGTTTCGGGACAAAGGAAGCAGCAACCCGCGACGCGGACAAAATCGATTTAAAAAACAAGGTTATAATTGCCGGATTCTCCCATTTTGGCAGCACCATTGGCCGCTTTCTGCGGGCCAACGGTGTGGAGGCCACCATTCTTGACAACGATTCCGACCGGGTCGACCTGCTGCGCAAGATGGGGTTCCGGGTATACTACGGCGATGCAACCCGTGTGGACCTGCTCGAATCGGCTGGTGCCGCCGAGGCAAGCCTGCTTATTGTGGCGATCGATTCGCAGGAAACCGCGGTTACCTTGTCGGAAATTGCGCAGAAACATTTTCCCGGCCTGGAACTGATGGTCAGGACCCGCAACAGGAACTCAGCCTACGAGTTGATCGGCAACGGCATCAATAACGTTTACCGTGAGCACCTGGATACCTCGGTGAGGATGGGCGTAAATGTGCTGAAGAAACTCGGATTCCGCGCCTATACCGCAACTCGTGCCGGACAAAACTTCATAAGGTACGACGAGGAAGCCCTGCCGGTGCTGGCGGGAATGCGTCACGACAAAAAAAGCTATATCTCGCAGGTCAGGGAGGAGATTGCCCGTCAGGAGGTTCTCCTTACCACCGACCTGGATTTCAATCCAACCGAGGGCGACCATGCCTGGGACAGCGACCACATGCGGGATGTGGTGACACGCC
>CAYWHP010000003.1:3188-12968 GCA_964457845.1 uncultured Porphyromonadaceae bacterium
TATATTTGCACCATGAAACAGCGCATCGTTGTCGGCATTTCGGGCGGGGTGGATTCCGGCGTCGCAGCCTGGTTGCTGAAGCAGCAGGGCCATGACGTGGTCGGCCTCTTCATGCGCAACTGGAACGACACAACCGGCCTGATTTCAGGCAGCTGCTCATACGAGGACGATGTACTGTTTGCCGAAATGGTTGCCAGCAAGATCGGCATCCCGTTCCATCAGGTCGACCTCAGCGAACAGTACCGGTCGCGGGTGGTGGATTACCTGTTCCGTGAATATGAGGCCGGGCGGACCCCGAATCCTGATGTACTTTGCAACCGCGAAATCAAATTTGACGCCTTCGTGGAGGAGGCACTGAAACTCGGTGCCGATAAGGTGGCTACCGGCCATTATGCCAGGGTTGATTCCATCGAAACGCCGGGCGGCAAGGTGTACAGGCTCCTGGGCGGGCTCGACGGCAACAAGGACCAGAGCTACTTCCTCTGCCAGCTCAGCCAGAAGCAGCTAAGCCGGGCCATGTTCCCGCTTGGGGACCTCACCAAACCAGAGGTGCGCGAAATAGCAAGGGCACAGTCTCTTGCAAATGCGGAAAGAAAAGACTCACAGGGGATCTGCTTCGTTGGCAAGGTCGATCTGCCTGTTTTCCTTCAACAGAAACTTGAGGCGAAAAAGGGGCGGATCATCGAGATCCCCAAGGGAACCATGCCATCTTTCACCGGCAAACCGGTTGCAGAACTGGCCAGGCCTCCGCTCCTCACTCCCGAAATGGGAACCGTGATCGGTGAGCACAATGGCGCCCATTTCTATACGATCGGCCAGCGCAAAGGCCTCAATATCGGTGGAAAGCTGGAACCGCTCTTCATTCTCGGCACCGATGTGGTGAACAACATCATCTATGTCGGTCAGGGACAGGAGCACCCGCTGCTGTTCCGAAAAGCGCTCTTTGTCCGGAACCAGGAGGTGCATTGGATCAGACCGGATAAAATCATGGCACCCGGTGATGAGATAGCTTGCCTGGCCCGCATACGTTACAGGCAGCCTTTGCAGCCGGCGAAAGCCATCAGTGCCCCCGAAGGCATGTACCTCCTTTTCGATGAGCCCCAGCGGGCAGTCGTTCCCGGTCAGTTTGCCGTCTGGCACAACGGGGACGAACTTATCGGCTCCGGGCCGATAAGTGAGTAGAATTTTCCTGAGCTTTGGCTTAATTTTTGATCATCAGTAAAGGCTGGGTCACCCCCACCCCAATTAAAATCCTGACCATGAAAAAAGCACTTACTTTCATCCTTTTGCTCACAGCCATCGTAACGGTTTCCGGGCAATCCATCTCGATCTCTGCCACACAGGAGAAGGGAGGCAAGGCATTCAAGGGCTATTTCAACATCACCGATATGGGCCTCCTCATCGGTTCCCCGTCAAGCCGGCACCCCGCACCGTTTGCCTTTATGACAACCAACGGCTGGCACATCACCAAACAGTTTTCCGCCGGGGTTGGTGTTGGTGTCGAATTCCCTTCCGGCACCTATATGCCGATTGTACTCGACGCACGCTATTATATCAGGAAAACAGCCTTTTCTCCGTTCTTCAGCCTGAGCGCCGGTGGCCTGGTCCCTCTTGATGACGACGGTTCCGGACACTCCTATTATGCAACCGATGCTTACTGGCCGTACCAGAATTATGAACCGTATCAGGCCCAGGGAGGCTGGCTGCTGAATCCCGGGTTCGGGGTCCGGCACATGTTCGGTGAAAACTTCGGGATCCTCTTCGGTGCAGGATACCGGTTCCAGCGGTTGTATTATACTTCCGGCGATACCCGCCGCATGATCGTCGATTACAACCGGCTTTCAATAAAAATCGGGATAACATTCAGGTAATCATCAGCAAATTTGCAATCCAATGAAAACCAATAAGATAATAATAGGCCTGTTCCTCGTGATGGTTGCAGGCAGCTGCCGGGATAAGTTCACGGAGATTTTTACCGCCAACAGCCCGGTGTATATGAATTACACCGACCTCCGCAAAGCAGTTAAGCAGTCGGCCGCAAGCAACCTGGTAAATCCGGGCAAGATTTACTTCAAGGACAATTACATCTTCATCGTCGAGGAGATGAAGGGAATCCACGTTTTCGACAACAGCAACCCGTCGGATCCGGTGAACAAAACGTTCATCGAGGTGCCCGGAAATGCCGACATCGCCATTAAGGGAAACATCCTTTATGCCGACAGTTACATCGACATGGTTGCTATTGATGTCTCCGATCTGTCTGCAGTAAAAGAGGTAGGTCGCGTGGAAAAAGTGCTGCCCTATTCAATTCCGCCGTTCGACACAAAGTATCCCCTCGCCAGGATCGATGAATCAAAGGGCGTGGTTACCGGCTGGGAAGTGAAAGAGGTCAGGCAGGAAATCATGACCAATTACTACCCAATTTACTGGGCGGAGGACGGCTTCAACAAAGATGTATCAGCCGGAACCAACAGCGGAGGCGTATCGTCGAACGGTGTGGGTGTCGGCGGATCAATGGCCCGGTTCGGCATCTATGAAAACACGCTCTTCGCCATCGACCAGACAACACTTCATATCTTTTCCATTGCCGTTCCTTCCACTCCTGTTTTCAAGAAAGACTTCAATGCCGGCTGGGGAATTGAGACCCTGTTCACCGTGGGAGACAAGATGTTCCTCGGATCACAGACCGGGATGCGGATATATGATATTTCCATACCCAATTCACCGATGTACCTGGCCGATTTCTGGCACCTTACGGGTTGTGACCCGGTGGTAGTGAGCGGAAACTATGCCTACATCACCCTGCGGGGCGGCAACAACTGCGGCAATAATGTAAATCAGCTGGTTGTGGTATCCATCGAAGAGATCACCAAACCGATTGAGCTCAAAACCTATGCGATGGAAGGCCCCTACGGTCTGGGCATCGACGGAAAAACGCTGTTTATTTGTGATGGAGATGCCGGTCTCAAGGTATATGATGTCACCGATCCCCTGTCAATCAATAAAAACCTGATTGTGCGTTACCCCGAGATTCAGGCCTTCGACGTAATCCCGGTTAACGGTCTCCTCATCATGATCGGCGACGGGGGACTCTATCAATACGATTACAAGAACCTGAAGGACATCCGCTTATTGAGCCACATCGGGTTGTAGAGACGCATGATTATGCGTCTCTACCCGCATCTGCGGGACAAAATCATGGGGTTGTGGATTTGCGCCTTGCGCCAAAAAATCCATACCATGCCGCCAGCAACAGGGGGAGCAGCACCACCAGCAACGAAGTTTTCAGGCTGACAAAATCGTTTGCCAGACCGAAAAGCAGCGGAATGAAGAAACCTCCGGAAATAGCCAGTATCAGGAACGACGAGGCTTCATTCGTGAACTTGCCCAATCCTTCGATGGCCAGTGAGAATATCGTGGCGAACATCACCGAAATGAACAAACCGGTTGAGATGATCGAATAGATGGCCACATAGCCGTGTGACAACATCGAAATAATTATTCCGAGCCCGGCCATGGAAGCGAAAATCCCTACCAGGCGGCCGGCATTAACCCTTAATAGTATTCCCGCACCAAGAAGGCGCCCGATCATCAGTCCGAGAAACATCAGGCCCGAAATATCCACGGCACGGGCTTTGGTCATCTCCACTTCCTGCATGAAATAGGGGGTCATCAGCTGGTAAAGGATGGCTTCGGCACCCATATAGAGCAGCAGTACGATGAACCCGACCCGGAAGTGGCGGAAGCCCCAAACGCTGGTTTTGCCATCTGTAAAGGCTCCTTCGGCCTCGCCATGGTTGGCCTCGTCGGTGGGGTTGGCAGGCATGGAAGCCGTTTTCACCAGCAGGGCCAGGAGCAGGAAGAGCCCGCCCATGATGAGATAAAACCATACGATCCCCCTGAAGGGGTCATCTCCGAAAAGCTTGAGGATGAAGCCTCCTGCAATGTAGGCGGTAAGAAATGCCCCTACTGCGCCGAGTCCCTGTGAAAGGTTTATCCGGCTGGCAGCCCGCGATGGAACCCCCAGGGCCCGCACATACGGATTGCAGGTTATCTGGAGGAAAGTGACTCCGGAAAAGGTTACAAAGGTACCCACGAGGAACAGCGGGAATGACAGGAGAAGTGCTGCCGGAATGAAGAGCAGCAGGCCTATGCCGGCGATAACCGCACCCAGGACGATCGAATCGGCTGTTTTGAGCTTGTCGATTATGAATTTGGCAGGATACGAGAGCACAAAAAAGGCAAAGAAGGAAACCGAGGTCAGCATGGTGGTTTCCACGTTGTTGAGATCAAACTTTTCCTTGAAGAGGGCGATCAGCACATTGTTGATGTTCCAGATGAAGCCCAGCATGAAAAACACGAAGTTTACCAGGATCAGCGGATAAATGATGTCGCGGGTTTTCGGATAGTTATTGGTTTGCGTCATGGGGTTCGCCGGGTTTTATGTTTGCCTAAATATACTCTTTAGGTTGGTTTCAAAAAAGTAACTTTGCAAGAGTCTGAAGAACCACCAATCCATGCTCGAGCCAGTCCTTTACATCGGAATCGCCCAATCGCTTTTTGCTGGCATCGTAATCGCCACACGAAGGCCCCAGCAGCTGGCCGACCGCTACCTGGCCACCTGGCTTTTTGTTATTGCGCTCGAGATGATCCTCGCGATGGTTAAGCTCACCTGGCTCGAACACCTGCCTTACGAGATCCCCTTCCTGGTGCTTCCGCTGGTGTACGGCCCGCTGCTGTTCCTCTACGTAAGGACCCTCATATCGGAGAATCCCAAATGGACCTGGACCGATCTCCTGCATTTTGCCCCCTTCTTCCTGTTTCTCGGCCTTGCCTTTCTCTTCAAGCGTGGCCCCGACGACGGAGTGGCGCTGCCGGTATGGGCACACCCGAGCCGGATTGCAAAAATCATTTATGAGCTTCTGGTATTCTCATCATTCACCATCTACAGCATTATCGTGTATGTGCTGCTGACCCGGCACCGAAAGGCCATCCGTGAAGAGTTCTCCTTCAGTTCTTCGCGCATCACCCTCACATGGCTCCTTTTTGTATCCATCACCGTCTACGCCTCCTACCTGCTCACCTTCCTTTCGGCCGGAATACAGATGCTGGTGATACGGCTGCCCTTCGATCCCAAAATATTCAGTTTCACCGGGTTGACACTCTTCTCGTTTGCATTCAGCTTCTACGGTCACCGGCAGGCGAGCATATATCATCCCAAGGCGGTGCCGGCAGTCACCAGCCCCGAGGAAACGGGAAATCAGGCTAAGTATGCCAAATCCAATCTCCATACCGGCGAACTTCGCAGGATGCTCGATGAGATGGACCATCTTATGGAACAGAAAAAGCTTTACCTGAAACCGGAACTCTCCCTCGAGGAGGTTTCGGAGAGCCTGAAAATACCCCGGCACCACCTCACACAGGCCATGAATACCGAGCTGGGCAAAAACTTTTATGCCTATATTAATGAACTCCGGGTGAAGAAATTCATGGAGATGGTCGCCGACAAACGCTATAAGGATTATACGTTTCTTGCCATTGCATTCGAATGCGGCTTCAACTCCAAATCCACCTTCAATTCGGTCTTCAAGCGGATCACCGGTTTCACCCCTTCGGAGTATTTGCAGTCGCTTGGCCGTCCCGATTGATCTCCAACCTGTTGAAGGTACATCCCCGTTAACCTGTACGTCCTGATACGTGAGCCCGCACCATCCGGGCGATTGCTCCTCAAACCCCTCGTAATTTTGATGAAAATTTGAGGGCCATGAAGAAATTCATTACACTGATCGCAATCGCCTGCTGCATGCAGGTTCAGGCTCAGGATCCGGTGTCCTTTTCGGGCTACACCCGCACGGATGCCTACCTCGGGGTCATTGATAAGGATCCATTGTCGCTGAAAAGCCTCTACAGTGAAACCTCGTTGAAAATAAAGGCTCGCACAGGCACACGGGGACAGGCGTATACCGACATCCGTTTCAAAACAGGTAACGAATTCGGTAAAAAGTTTTCCAGTCTGGATATCCGCGAGGCTTATCTCGATCTGATCTTTGGAAAGCTGGAGATACGTGCCGGCAAGCAGATATCCCCCTGGGGCAGGGCCGACGGCCTTAACCCAACCGACAACCTCACACCGGCAGACTACTTTGTGCGTTCGCCCGAATATGACGACATGCGGCTGGGAAGCTACCGGTTGCGGGGCATACTGAATCCTGCCGGCTGGCTCAGAATCGAAGCCGACCTGGTACCGCTCTTCACACCATCGGTATACCGTTTCGACCTGGTGGGAATGCCGGATTTTGTAACCATTGCCCCGGCATCTGATCCGGGATTCCAGTGGGATAAATCATCGGTCGCCGCTAAAATCGATTTTATTTTCCCATCCATTGAAGGATCAGTATCCTGGTTCAAGGGATATGACCCGCTGCCTGCACTAAAACCCGGAACACTGCCCGCCCCGCCCTTCAACCCCTTTGCCATGGAACTGCTGCAGGTCCCCTTCCGCCAGCAAACCTTTGGGGCCGACTTTGCAGCCGTCCTTCTGGGTACAGGCATCCGCGGTGAAGTAGCATGGGAGACGCCTGAACAGGGTGACTCCATCGATCCGCTTCTGCCAAATCCGGAAATCCAGTTTGTCCTTAGCCTCGACCGCGAGCTGGGACCCTTCCGCATCATCGCAGGATATATGGGCAAATACGTACAGGACTTTGTTCCCGCCGACCCGCCGCAGGCATTCGACCCGTCGATGCTGGCCAACCCCGCCGTCTGGCCGATGCTCGGCCCGATGCTGACAGGCCAGATTGCTTATTACAACCGCATACTGTACGACCAGACCCACGAATGGAGCCACAGCATCCTGTTCCGACCGTCGGTGTCGCTCTTTCACGAAAGCCTCGACCTGGAGTTCTCGCTGTTGTACTGTTTTACAACCGGTGAATACCTGACCTATCCAAAGATCAGCTGGCAGGTTACCGACGGGCTCAGGGCCATTGCCGGCTATCAGCTCTACCATGGCGATGAACTCACCCGGTTCAGCTGGATAAAGCATGCTTTCAACGGCCCCTTTGTCGAATTCAGACTTAACTTCTGACCGATGAAAGCCGCCGTATCCATTGTTGCTCTCTGCCTGTTCTCGGCTTTCAGCCTGCAGAAAACCGTTCTCGACATACGGATTTCTGATATCCGGAGCAGCAAAGGGGTTGTCCGCCTGTCAGTTTACACCGCACCGGAACAATATCCCTACAAGCCCTGGCGAACCTACACCATCAAAAAAGATTCACTCGACAAGACCTTCCTTCATGCTGCAATAGATGACCTCAAGCCCGGAACATACGGGCTTTGCATGCTCGACGACGAAAACAATTCAGGCGTAATGGAGAACAACCTGCTGGGCATTCCAAAAGAAGGATTTGCCTTTGCCAACAATTTCAAACCGTTTCTCAAAAGGCCCGATTATAGTCAGGTTCTGATTCAACTATTGCCGGGATTCAACCATATCGACCTCATTACCAGATACAAAAACTAATGAACTTTTCAAGCTTCATATACCGCTTCCGCTGGCCCGTCATCATCCTGGCCTGGGCCATATCCATCGGCTTTGCTTTTGCCATACCATCGATACGTATCGACCCGGATGTAAAGGCACTTATCCCGTCAAACATGCCGACCAAAATAAACACCGACAAAATCGATGAGATTTTTGGAGGAAGCGATATGATCATGGTTATCATGGAGGCCGGTGACATACTCGCCGAATCTTCCCTGAAAAGGCTTCAGCAGATTGATGAGGGGTTCAGGCAACTTCCCGACATCGACCGCACGCTTTCCCTCTTCAGCCTGAAATCGATCTCGGGCGACAGCGGCAACATGGTTGTGACACCGGCCATAACGGAAATTCCCCAGACAGCAGACGAACGGGCGGCACTCAAAAAGGAACTCGCCGGCAATGATCTCGTCATCGGAACGGCTGTTTCCTCCGATTTCAGACTCGCGGCTATCATTGGAACCATACGGAACGGGGCCGACAATAAAATCCTGATGGAATCGATCAAAGCCATCGTTGCAGCCTTTCCGGGAAGTGAAACGATTCATTATGGAGGATTCCCGGTGGTTAAGCAATCCATCACGGATAATATCCTCAAGGATCTTAAATACCTGATGCCGATGGCCATAGTACTCATGCTGGTCATACTATGGCTCTCGTTCCGTGATCTAAAAGGGGTACTGCTTCCGCTTTCGGTTGTTCTGCTGGCGACAGTCCTCAGCGTTGGCCTGATTCCGCTGCTCGGCTGGAAATTCGCTCTGGTAACAGTCCTGCTCCCGATCATGATGATCGCCATCGGCAACAACTATGGCATATACCTGGTTAACAGATACCAGGAGATTCTGAAACGGGAGCCGGATATCCCTACCAACCGCCTCATGACCGTGCTTTCAGATGCCCTTACGTGGCCCATCATGCTTTGCGCACTCACCACGATAGCCGGTGTCCTTGCTTTACTTACCCATATTATATTGCCCGCGCGGGAAGTCGGCCTCCTCGCAGCAATCGGCATCGCCTGGGCGCTTATCCTCAGCCTCACCTACATCCCGGCGCTGCTGGCGGTATTGCCACGGTCGAAACCAGTAGGGCTGAATAAAAAACCACACATCACCCCGCTCGAAGACCTCCTCTTTCGCATTGGCGTGATGATTTCGCGGAAGCCTAAAACAGTGCTCCTCGTTGCCGGAATAGTAACAATAGTCTTCGGCATTGGCATGGCAAAACTCACCGTTGAGGGGGATACAATCAAGTTTTTCAAGCCTGAAGATCCTGTCAGATCAACATCCGAACTGATCGACAAGCACTTTGGCGGCTCCCAGTCCATATCGATCCAGTTTAATGGCGACATAATGGATCCGGTGATGCTGAACCGCATGCTCTGGTACGAAGAATCCATCAAAAAGGAATCCGGGGTAGGACAGGTGGTTTCGGTAGCCTCTGTCATCCGGCTCATGAGCCGGTCGATACTCGAACCGGGTGATCCGGGGTATGATTCAATTCCCGCAACCCGTGAAGGGGTGGCGCAGTACCTCGAATTGTATAACCTGAGCGGCGATCCGTCAGACTTTGAGCAGCTGGTTGATTTCAATTACGAAAACGCGCAGGTTCTTGTCCGCATCAGCGATGCATCAAGCAACAATGTACTGAAGCTGGCTGATAAAATACGCACGATGACCAGCGATGATCCGGCCATAGCCCGCATCGGCGGCGTTGGTCTTATTTCCGCCGAGCTCACCAACAGTCTGGTAACCGGCCAGTGGCGCTCTACCCTGCTGTCACTGCTGATTGTATGCCTGCTGGTAGGCCTGATCTTCAGGCGCGGATCGGCATCCTTCATCGTACTTGTGCCGCTCGGAATGGCCTGCTTCATCCTCTTCGGCATCATGGGCTGGGGCCATATACCCTTCGACCCCGCCACAACCATGATCACCTCGGTGATGCTGGGATGCGGTGTCGACTATACGGTTCAGTTCCTCTGGCGCCTGCGTGAAGAAACGATGGCAGGCTTGTCGCCCGGACGTGCGGTGGTCAAAACACTTTATACTACCGGCAAGGCCATAAGCTTTAATGCATTAGCCGTAATGGTCGGCTTCGCCCCACTGATTTTCAGCACATTCAGCCCGATCCGCTTTTTTGGGATCATGATGGTCGTTTCCATTTTTGCCTGCCTCGTGGGGGCGCTGATTGTGATACCGGCGGTAACGCTGGTGGTGAAGCCGAAATTCCTTTCAATCAACCGT
>CAYWHP010000003.1:13068-16237 GCA_964457845.1 uncultured Porphyromonadaceae bacterium
AAATCACGTAAAATCGTCTCTTCGGAGAAGAGCAAAAACTTTATGGGATCGGAGTTTTCCAACGCCGACCTGTCGGCAGAAAGCATCGGAGACTTCACTTACCAGGCGGAGGGAACCGAAACCATAGGCGACCAGCCCTGCTGGAAAATCAAAGTGACCCCGATCAATGAAAAGATTGCCGGTGAATACGCCATGTCATCAAAAACCACCTGGATTTGCCAGAAAGACTTCATGCCCAGGAAAACGATTGTGTATGACAATAAGGGCGAAGCGTGGAAGGAGATGACATTTTCCGGAATCAAACTGATTGATGCCAAAGCCGGCAAATATTTCATAACGGAAATGCAGGTGAAGAACCTCCGAAGCGGCCGATTCAGCAAAATGACCATGTCGGGGATGAAATACAATCCATCGGTCAGTGAAGACTTTTTCACCCTGGCCTACATTGAAAAACAATAAATTACTAAAATGGACAGTACAGATAAAGTAACGAGGGTGCTCGTAACCGGCGGTGCAGGGTCGGTTGGAACGGAAGTTCTCCGCGAGCTTCAGCAGCACGGGAGGTGGTACAAGGTGAAGGTGCTCGAGCAGAATCTGGCTCCGGTATTGAAGAAGTTGAAGGATTTCAGAAAGGATTTCGAGATCATCACGGGCGACATCTGCGATCCTGATGTACTGATGCGTGCCGCTTCGGACATTGATTTTGTCATTCACCTCGCGGCTGTTATCCCGCCGCTGGCCGACAAATATCCAGATCTTGCTGAGCGAGTGAATGTTAAGGGCACCTCCATGCTTGTCGATGCGGTGAGGCGGTACTCTCCCGGAGCCTTTTTCCTGTACAGTTCCTCGATATCGGTTTACGGTGACCGGGTGCGCTCCCCGCTGATTACGGTTGACGATCCGCTGCTGCCCAGTTTGGGCGATTCCTATGCGGAAACCAAGATTCAGGCAGAAAAGATCCTGCGGAAAAGCGGCTTGAACTGGTCGATCTTCAGGCTATCGGCAATAATGGGCCCGCAAACCCGCATGAATCCTCTCTTTTTCCACATGCCGCTCGACACAAGCCTGGAAATAGCAACGGCAAGTGATACCGGCTTTGCACTGGTTGAGGCTATCCACCACACCGATGAAATCAGGGGAAAGACTTTCAATCTTTCCGGAGGGCCTAATTGCAGGACAACCTACAGGGAATTTCTTAACAGGGTATTCAGCGACATCGGGCTCGGCCGCATCAACCTGCCGGAACAAGCCTTTGCGGAGCAAAACTTTCATTGCGGCTATTATTCCGATGCCGGAAAGCTACAGGATATTCTTCATTTTCAACAAGATACACTTGAAGACTATTACCGGCTGCTGCGGAATAAGAACTCCCGTCTGAGCCGGATGTTCAACTCAATCTTTACAGCAGTTGTCCGTCATTTCCTTCTTTGGAAATCAGAGCCGTTGCAGGCCAGGCGGCGCGGTGACAAACAGCTCATCAGGCAATTTTTCCTAACTTGAGGGCCTAAACCGGGCCCGATGATGCCGCAAAAAAGATGGTGGAATTTCACTGAAAAGGTCGATTTCTGCCGTAACTTTGATAAGACGAATCAAAATCCGATACCATGAAAAAATCCGATGAAAAGCGCTTTCAGCGGCGCCGGAAGGTTTTCCAGACAGCCTTCAGGGTCTTCAGCCTCTCCGGTATCCTGTTCGCCTTCCAGGCGTGCTATGGCACCCCGCAGGACTTTGGCCTGGATGTCCTGATCAGCGGATCGGTCACTTCGGCAACAAGCCACAAACCAATCGCAGGCCTCCTGGTTGCAGTGGACGAAATCGGGCAATACACCGAAACGGGCAGTGACGGAACCTTCAGCCTCCATTGCGAAACCATGCCCGGATACCGCCTCCGCTTCGGACAGGCAGGAACCGCCCTGAGCAGGGACACCACGGTGAACCTGCCAGAGGGTTCGGAACAGCTTGTTATAAACATCGAATTGTAACCCCTTTGGCCGGCACGCTATCGATCAGGCAGCGATTCCTTCTGGAACTATTCAGCCGGTTCCGCAGAAACGAAGCCCGGCTTCACACACTTCAATACCTCTTCTGGGAGTGCACTTTACGCTGCAACCTCTCCTGTCTGCATTGCGGTTCCGACTGCACCACGCACCCCGGCCAGCCCGATATGCCTGCGGAGGATTTCCTGAAAGCTACTGAACAAATCGCCCGCAAAACCGATCCTTCGGGCATAACGGTGGTTCTTACCGGCGGGGAGCCCCTTCTGAGGCCCGACATCGCCGAAACCGGCAGAAGGCTCAGGCAGCAGGGCTTCCGCTGGAGCCTCGTTACCAACGGCTACCTGCTCGACTCCAGCCGGTTAAACTCTCTGCTAAATGCAGGACTGGGTGCCATTACCATCAGCCTCGATGGCCTGCCGGCCGATCACAACTGGCTGCGGAACCATCCCGAAAGCTACAACAGGGCCATCGAAGCCATCCGGCTGGCTGCGTCGCACCGGCGGCTCCAGGCAGATGTAGTAACCTGCGTAAATCACCGGAATATCGGATCATTGCCGGAGATCCACACGATCCTTGCCGGAACAGGGATCCGGAAATGGCGGCTGTTCACCATAACACCCATTGGCAGGGCAGCCGGCAATGAAGATCTCCTCCTTTCCGGTACGGAGGTGAGTCGGATGCTCGATTTCATAACGAAAGCCCGCACGGGCGGGATCAAACCGGAACCCTCATTCAGCTGTGAATCCTATCTGGGCAGCTTTGAAGGCAGGGCGCGCGACGGGTTTTTCTTCTGCAGGGCCGGAATCCACATCGGCTCGATACTGGCGGACGGCGGAATATCGGCCTGCCCCAATATCGACCGAACCCTGGTTCAGGGGAATATATATTCCGATGAATTCATGCAGGTATGGGAGGAACGCTTCCTTCCTTTCCGTAACCGCGAATGGACACGGACCGGAGCCTGTGCAAAATGCAGTGAGTACCGCTATTGCGGCGGCAATGGCCTTCACTGGTGGGACTACGAAAAGAAGGAGATGCCGGGTTGCAACTGCAAGAAAGCTGATGCGAGTGCGGTGTAGGGGACGGGGTCCCGGCTTTCGCCGGGCTGACAACGCACCGGCAAGCCCCGGGCTTAGGGAGCCACTTCCTTTCCCCCCCCCGGGCCAGCCTCC
>CAYWHP010000003.1:16247-19842 GCA_964457845.1 uncultured Porphyromonadaceae bacterium
GAGGACACGGCATCGGGGGAGGGCGGCGTTAGGATGCCAGAAGCGTTGTCATCCCGGCGAAAGCCGGGACCCCGTCCCTTACACCGCACCTCGCAAGAGGAAATTTCATGCGTCCCCCTTAACGATCTTCTTCCTTGCCGCCCGCCAGGCCATCATCCCTCCTTTCATGTTGTAAATCCGGGTAAAACCTAGCTCCTTCATCTTTTTCATGGCCCCGGTGCTGCGAACACCGCTCGTGCAATAAACAAGGTACGCCTGATTGTGGTCGAGCAGGGAAACCGAATCGGCAAAATCATTCCCCCAGAAATTGATATTGACGGCGCCCTCTATCCAGCCCTTCCTGAATTCGCCACCACTGCGCACGTCCAGAATAACCAGCGTTCCCTTGCCGTTGTGTTCCAGCATCAGCTTTTCCGCCTGTTTAACACGGATATCCTTGAAAAAGGGAGATCCGGCAAAAGAGGCAGAACCTGTCAGTACAGAGAGGACGATCAGTAATAAATACTTCATAACCGGACAATTGTTCCCAAATTTATGAAATTTGAACGATCGAAGGGTTTTCCATAATTTAGTCCCCCATGAAAAGAATGATTCTGCCTGCTTTGGTCATGCTGCTGGTTGTGGCGGCCTGCGAGCACCAACCCGTTGAATTGCCCTCCTGCCTGACCCCCGCCGCCGGGTTTGAACCCGAAAACTGCCCCGGCCATGGGAGCTGCGTGTTCAATTATTATGAAAAAAGCAGCCTGAACACTACCGACGGGGAGTATGGCGTTCAGTATGAATTGAAAGATGGCGGCAACCTGGTCTTTCATTTTGAATATACAAGGTACAATGAGCCGCTGATCATGGATGCAGGGTATTCCGAATCCGTATGGTTCGAGGTGAAACCCGACGGGGATTCATTCCTGATTGAAACCGGGGACCTTCGCGCGGCAGGTGCTGTATTCGGGCGTTTCTGCTTCTGCATGGATGCCGGATACTTCCGGATTACAGACGGCTGCATCTACGGCCGCAAATCCGGCAAAAACAGCTGGGAAATAATTTTCAACCTCACCGCGGCAAGCGAATCCAACTCATGGAACCGCATGAAGCAGGTGAATTTCGTCAGATCGGCAAGGCCGGATTAGCCTTGGGGTCGTGTTTGTGACGGAAGAATATTGCAAAAAGAACGGCAACCACCAAAGCATAAATGGCAAAGGCAATCCAGATCCTCGGCCAGTCGTATTCGGAACCAATTTTATAGAACCGGTCGATTGCGATGCCGCTGATCCTGCTGCCGAGAAACGCCCCAATGCCATTGGCCATCATCATAAACAGCCCCTGGGCACTGGCCCTGATGCGCGGATCGATCTGGGTTTCAACGAACATGGATCCCGAAATATTGAAAAAATCGAATGCCATGCCATAAATAATGCAGGAGAGGATGATCATCCACAGGCCACCGGCCGGGTCCCCGTAAGCAAACAGGCCGAATCGGAGCACCCAGGCGATCATGCTCATCAGCATTACCTTTTTAATCCCGAAACGCCTGAGAAAGAATGGTATGGTAAGGATAAACAGTGTCTCCGACATCTGGCTGATCGACATGATTATAGCGGGAAACTTCACGGCGAGCAGGTCCTTGTAGGCGTCAACCTTTGCGAAATCATGGAGATAGGTGTCGCCATAGGCATTGGTCAGCTGCAAGGCAGCGCCCAGCATCATGGCGAAAAGAAAGAACACCGCCATCTTGGGCGATTTAAAGAGGGCGAAGGCATTCAGGCCGAGGGAAGAAACGAATGACTTTTTATGGCCCCGGCTCAGCGGCGGGCATTTGGGCAGCGTAAAGGAATAGAGCCCGAGAACAAGCGAAAAGGCCGAAGCAATATAAAACTGGGCCGATGATTTTTCGAGCCCCGACAGACTGATGACCCAAAGGGCAACAATAAACCCGATAGTTCCCCAAACCCTAACCGGAGGATACTCCCGGATGATGTCCATGCCGGAATTTTTCATGCTCGTATAGGAAACCGTGATGGCCAGGGATATGGTCGGCATATAGAAAAACATATTGAGGAGCATCACCCAGAACATGGTATCCGGGTTGCCGATACGGGGAATCATCACCAGAACGCAGGCACCGAGCAGGTGGAAGATACCGTGAAGTTTTTCAGCATTGATCCACCGGTCGGCAATGATCCCGGCAATCGCCGGCATGAAAATGGAAGCAATCCCCATCGTTGAAAAGATCGCCCCGAATTCGGCTCCCGACCACTGCTTTGTCTGGAACCACCAGGCACCGATGGTGATCAGCCAACACCCCCAGACAAAGAACTGGAGGAAATTCATGATGACAAGACGGAACTTAATGCCCATAGTTTTGGATATTTCAAAGGTCTAAAACTAAGAAAATTCGTGACGCGTGATGCGTGATGCGTGACGCGAAAGAGCCGGTGGTTGAAGGTTGTTTGATTGATGTGGTCGTCATACCTTTATAAACCGAAAACTCAGTTAATTTCGTGGTATGAAAATCGGGTACGATGCAAAGCGGCTTTACTGCAATTTCACCGGGCTGGGAAATTACAGCAGGACCCTGTTAAGGAACCTCGATGAGTTCTACCCGGATCACATGTATTTTCTGTATACCACTGACATTGTCAAGACAGATGAGACAATCGGGTTTGTTGAGGACCCGGCCTTTCTCACCGTAATGCCCGAACCACGCTCAAAGAGTTACTGGAGGAGTTTTGGCATCAAGGATCGGCTGCTCACCGACAAGATAAAGCTCTACCATGGGTTGAGCAACGAGATCCCTTTTGGGATCAGGAAAACAGGCATCAAGAGCGTTGTTACCATTCACGACCTGATATTCAAGGTTTTACCGAAAAACTATTCTGCCATCGACCGGCGGATTTACGATATAAAATCGAAATATGCCTGTGCACATGCCGACAGGATCGTGGCAATCAGCCATAATACGAAAGAGGATATTATCCGGTTTTACGGAACCGATCCCGATCGCATCGATGTGGTATACCAGGCATGCAATCCGGTTTTTTACAAACTGCGGCCCAAGCACGACACCGATCTGGTGCTCCGCCACTACAACCTGCCATCCACCTATCTGCTCGCCGTTGGGAGCGTGGAGCCCCGGAAGAACCTGAAAAAGACCATCGAGGCGCTGGCATGGCTCCGCCGCGACCTTCAGATTCCGCTGGTGATTGTCGGCAAGGGCGGTAAATACCGGAAAGAAGTGCGTGCCTTTGCCCGCCAGTCGGGCATCGAGCGTTACCTGTTCTGGCTCGACCGGCTCGAGAGCGCCGATCATCTGCAATCGATTTACCAGGGTGCGCAAGCCCTGATTTACCCATCTTTCTATGAAGGATTCGGGCTTCCTGTTGTGGAAGCACTGCTGAGCCGGACCCCGGTGATCACCGGTGACAACTCATCGATGCACGAAGCCGGCGGCCCCATGTCGGTTTACGTGAACCCAAAGGAAGCCGAGGCGATCGCCCAGGGAATCGAAAAGATCCTCACCGACGAAATATACCGTTTCAACATGGCGGAAACCGGTTACCAGTATGCCCACCAGAATTTCTCGCCCGGCAAGGTCACC
>CAYWHP010000003.1:19942-82770 GCA_964457845.1 uncultured Porphyromonadaceae bacterium
TACCGACCTCCTATCTGCATTTCTTTAACTCGGATTGTTGGTGAGGCGAATCCCCTGTTGTAGTCGATATCATTGCCGATCATGTCGATATTACCAAGGATATCGAAGGCATTGCCGGCGATGGTGACACCCTGCACAGGATGCCTGATTTCGCCCTTTTCAATCCAGAATCCTGCAGCGCCCCCGCTGAAATTGCCGGTGACAGGGTCGATTCCGTAGCCGGTTACCTCCTTGAGCAGCAAGCCCTTGTCGGTTAATTTGATGATATCTTCAGGGGTCTGGCTGCCCGCTTCAACGATCAGGTTATGTGTTCCGATACCGGGCAGGCTTGTAAACCCACTCCTCGAAGCGTTCCCTGTAGCTTTGGTTTTTGCCCTGGCAGCGGCTATCGTATTGTAAATAAATCCTCGCACAACACCCTTTTCAACAAGTACCTGTTTACCAACCGGTACGCCTTCACCGTCGAATGGGGCGCTGCCCATTCCCTTCGGTCGTGTTCCGTCGTCGGTGATGGTCAGCAGCGGTGAGGCGAACGGCTTATCCATGTAATCCTTAAGGAAGCTTGCTCCCTTGCTCACGCTCTCCCCGTTGAGTGCGGCGATAACCCCGCCGAGCAGCGAACCTGCCACATCCGGATGAAAGATCACCGCGGCGCGCTGGGTAGGGATCATCATCGGATCGAGCAGCTCCCAGGCCTTGCGGGAGGCTGCCACAGCGATCTCCTCCAGCGGTTTCAGATCGGCAAAAAAGCGCCGTGCGCAGGATTCACCGCCGGGATTTTTTTGCTCGCCCTTTTCGGCTACCACATATACACCGATGCCACATTCAGAGGCTTTGTAATGCTTCGACAGGCCGTTTGAATTTGCGATAAAAACCTCCCCCTCCCCTTCCGACCAGCCGGCGCCGGAGCTTTTGGTGATCTTCGGGTCGCTCATCGCAAGCTTTTCCAGGTCGATGGCCATCCGGATCTTCGTCTCCATCGGCACACCGGCAATGGCAGGATCATACAACCCTTCAATATCGGGCGATTCCATGCTGGCAGGAAGCTGATTGCTTTCGTCGGGTGAAGTGAGCTGCGCGAAGGCGATGGCCCGCTTCAGCGTATCTTCCAGTGCCGCTTCGTTCAGGTCGTTGCAGAAGCTGAAGCCCAGCCTGCCACCCACAATGACCCGGAAGCCGACGCCGGTTGATGAGGCCTCCTCGATGGTCTCGATTTCACCATCCTGCACCTGGATAGAAAGGTTCCGGCCTGTTTCGAGATACACCTCGGCGGCATCGGCGCCGAATTTCTTCGCTTTCCCAACCAGTGATTCTGTAAGCTTTATGTAGTCCATGGTAATTTCTGATTTAATTAGTTGCTTGTCAAACCCTTGATCCCCCAACGTTTATACCCCTGATGCGGACGGTGGGCATACCGGCATCCACTTCGGCACTCTGGCCTTTCCCGCAAATCCCCGGACCGAAATCCAGATCGGTTCCAACCGCGTCGATACCGGCAATAACCCCAAGACAGGAGCCGATCAGTGTGGCGCCCTTTACCGGTACGGTTTTTTTACCGTTCTCAATAAGATAGGCCTCACGGCAGGTGAAATTGAACACACCGCTCACGGCATCCACGCTGCCGCCGCTCAGGCTCTGCACATATAGCCCTTTTTTTGTTGAAGCGAGGATATCGGCCGGATCACTTTCGCCGCGATCGATGAACGTGTTGGTCATCCGGGGGATCGGAATGTAGCGGAACGACTCGCGCCGCCCGTTGCCGGTGCGTTCCATGCCGAGTTGCCTGGCGCTGAGGATATCGTTCATATACCCTTTCAGGTATCCTTTCTCAATCAGCACATTCCGTTTTGCCGGCGTACCTTCATCATCGAAATTGATTGTTCCGCGGGCGTTGGAAATGGTACCGTCGTCGACCATGGTAAACACATCCGATGCCACTTTCTGACCGACCTTCCCGGTGAAGGCACCGATCTTTTTGGCGATGGTATCGGCTTCCAGCGGATGGCCAACGGCCTCATGCACGAGCACCCCGCCCCATCCGTTCTGCATCACCACATCCATCATGCCCGCCGGTGCATCAGTGGCATCCAGCATGGCGATGGCCTCCCGGGCGGCGCGCTCTGCCACCATTTCGGGCGTAGAGGTGTCGAACATTTCGAATCCCATGTGCCTGCTTAGCCGTTCGCGCGCCATGTGTCTGGCCTTACCGTTGTCGCTCATCGTCTGAACAATGAAAAACATCAGCGGCAGCTCATCCTGCAGATAAACCCCTTCGCTGTTGGCGATGATCCTGCCGCGCACCTCATCGTAATAATTCACCATGGCCATTTTGATCCGTTTATCGTAATCCATGGCGGCCTGGTCGGCCCGTTTCATGATTTCGATGCGCTTTTCATCGGCGATGTCGCCCAACGGCCGGCCAACAGTTATAAAGGACGGCATCTGTGCTTCCGTAATCGCAACCGGTGTGATTTTGGCGCCGCTTTGAGCCACATAGGAGGCCACTTCGGCAGCACGCATCAGCTTCTCCTCGGTTATCTCCTCGGTGTAGGCATATCCCGTTTTATTGCCGGATAATACTCGCACGCCGGCGCCCTGACTGATCCCGTAGAGGCCGCTCTTGAACATCGACTGTTCCATCACGATCTGGCGGGAGGCACGGTTCTCGACATACACTTCGGCGAAGTCCCCGCCTTTGGCGAGCGCCCGGGCAATCACCCGGTTCAGAAGTGCCTTGTCGATGACATTTGCCGATGCAGGCGCTGCCCCCGGCGAACAGGACGTAAGAAACTGGCTGAGCAAGGGGGAAGTTGCCGCGAGGACCATCCCGCCCTTGATGCTCATTTCGAGGAATTTCCGGCGCGGTATGTCGCGCACCTGGTATTTGGGTGTCATAGTTGGGTTGCTTTATGGTTCTAAATTAATAAGAATCTTGAAAAGTGACGAGTGACGCGGGGGAATCGTGACGCGTGATGCGTGACGCGGGGGAATCGTGACGCGTGACGCGTGACGCGGGGGAATCGTGACACGTGACGCGTGACGCGGGGGAATCGTGACACGTGACGCGTGACGCGTGACGCGGGGGAATCGTGACGCGTGATGCGCGATGCGTCGTTGCACCGCTGTCATCCCCGCGCAGGCGGGGATCGCTACCCTTGCACGAACTGCCGGCAAAGCGTTATTTTTCCTATTTTTAGGAACGCTGAACCAATACCATTTCCGATGCCAAAAAGAACTCTCATCGCAATCGCCTTATTATCAATCATTTTTACCAACACTCAATCGCAGGATATCCAGGGATTCCGGGTACCCGACCTGACGCCGGTACCGCTGAAGGTTGCCGGAGTTGAAAAACCCGTGCAATCGCTGAACGGCGAGTGGACCTTCAGGATTAAGGATAAGGGAGGCGCCGAGCGCCCCATTCTGGTACCCGGCGAATGGGAGATGCAGGGGTTTTCCGTTACTGAAGGGGAGACGGCCGTTTACACCCGCCGGCTAGCGATACCTGCCGACTGGAAGGGAAAACCGGTATATGTGCGGTTCGATGCGGTGAGTTCGCACGCACGTGTTCTGGTAAATGGCAGGGAGGTGGCGCAGCATGAAGGGAGTTTTGCACCCTTCAGCACCGAGATCGGCGGTGCGCTGAACTTCGCGGATGACCTGCTGGAGGTTGAGGTACAGGCACTCACCATCAGCGACCGGCTGGCCTGCACGTCGCAGTATGCCTGCCATACGGTTGGCGGAATACTGAGGAAGGTTACCCTGTTTACCACCCCACCGGTTCACCTGTCGGAAATCGTTATGAATACGAAGTTCGACAAGGCTTTCCGCGACGGGGTGCTTACGGTGACATCGGCAATTGTCAATCCGCCGGGCGTTAAAGCAGAAATACGGTATAGCCTTGTCGATGCAACCGGCAAGGAAATCAAATCCGCAGCCGTAAACGTTAATCCCGCCAAGCCGGAAGGCCGTGCAACAGCGACGGTTCCGGTTAAACGGCCGGAACAATGGAATCCTGAGCACCCCTATCTGTATACATTACTAACCCGAATCCTGATGGACGGAAAGGTTATCGGTTCGTACACCAATAAGGTCGGATTCCGGCAGGTGGACATCCGTGGCAACATACTGATGGTCAACGGAAAGCCGGTGAAACTGCACGGCGTGAACCGCCACTCGGTGTACCCGCTCACCGGGAGGAGTATAAGCCCGGAGCTCGACAGGCGGGATGCCGAACTGTTTCGGGAGGGCAATTGCAACTACATCCGTACGTCGCACTACCCGCCGTCGGAAGAGTTACTCGACGCCGCCGATGAGCTTGGTCTTTTTGTTGAGAGCGAGGCATCGCTGTGCTGGATCCAGCACGGCGCGGCGCCGATATGGAAACTATGGAACTATCTGGATGACAAATACCTGCCCTATATGGTGCGGGCAAACATGGACAATATCCTTAACGGCCGGAATCACCCGTCGGTGATCATCTGGTCGCTGGGAAACGAGAGCCGCTGGAGCCCGCTTTGGGCAAAGGTTCTCGAAACGGTCAGGGCGCTCGACCCATCGCGGCCCACCACCTTCCACGACCAATGCTGGGGCGGGTACAATAACGCCTGGAGCACGGCCGACATAGCGGTTTATCACTATCCCGGCCTGAACGGACCGGCAGCAGCGGATACCGGCAAACGTCCGGTGCTTTTCGGCGAATATGCTCACCTCTCCTGCTACAACCGCCGTGAACTGCTCACCGATCCCGGCATCCGGAGCGCGTACGGACCTCCCCTGGTGCAGTTCTATGACAGCATCTACTATTATGGCGGTTGCCTTGGAGCAGCCATCTGGAGCGGGGTCGACGACATCTTTCATATGCCAGACGGCCAGATCGTGGGATATGGTCCGTGGGGCCCGGTTGACGGGTGGCGGCGGCAAAAACCCGAATGGTGGGGAATGAAAAAGGCGTACTCACCGGTAAGGGTGCTCTCAGCCGATTTTTCCGGCAAAAGTATGGGCTATATCACGCTTACCGTTGAAAACCGATACGATTTTACCTCACTGAGCGAGATCAGGATTACCGCCGAATCAAACAGCATGAAGCTTCCTGTGGAGGCCTCGGTTCCGCCTCACGGAAAGGGTACCATACAGATTCCGGTGGAACCGGTGGCACCTGAAGTTCTGGTCACCTTTCATGATCCCCGGGGGTTTGCCGCGGCCGAAGAACGCTATAGGTTTGATGGTGAAACAGGCGTCGGGGTGGTAAAAACCGAATTGTCCATGTCCGAGAACGAGTCGGCGGTTTTTGTCAGGCAAGGTGAAATCATGTACACGGTAAGCAAACTCACCGGCATTATAACCAGCGCTTCAAAAGCCGGAAAACCCATGCTTACCCGCGGCCCGGTGTTCTGCCTGGTGCCCATGAACAGCGACAACGGCGGGAAACCAAACGTTGCCGGAGAAACCTATCAGAATAACATTTACCCGCTCAAAAATTATCCGTTGTACACCCTTTATGCCTCCAGGATGGCAACCACACGCAGTGAGGAGGGCATCTCCATCGATATGGATCTCAGCTATACCGACGGAAAGGGCAGGCAAAGCTACCTGTTTACGCCCGACGGCAGGCTGATTGCCGGATACGAAGTGCAATACAGCGGAGCCGACTCGGTTCCCTACCAATACGGATTTCTGCTGGAGCTGCCTGCCGCGATGGAGCGTCTCACCTGGAAGCGAAACGGAGAGTTCAGCATCTATCCTGCTAACGACATTGGCAGGACCGAGGGCACAACATTGCTGAACGCACGCCATATGGCCGGGGTGGAAGTACCGGGCGAAAAACCCGCAGGCGACTGGAAGGACGATGCCAATGATCTGGGAAGCAATGACTTCAGGTCAACCAAACGATTTATAGTTCATGCATCGCTCAACGACCGGGAGGGGAATTCCGTAACGGTTACCTCCAACGGACAGCAGCACTCCCGGAGTTGGTTCCAGGATGGGCATATCCAGTGGCTGATTGCCGATTACACCAACAACGGAAGCGAACCGTTTTATGGCACGCCCCATACCGACGGAAGGATCAGAACCGGCGGCCGGAAACTGTCGGGGAAGGTCGTTTTACATTTGCGCTGAGCCTGATCGGTTTATCAGCAGCGGAAATCCGGGCAAATTTAATAGGCTTGCAGAATGGCAGAGTGGTTGCAGTTTTTTCGATTGCGCAGCATAATGATCGACAGTGAACCCGGAAAAGGAAGCACCTTTACACTGGTTCTGCCGGCTCTTCACGCCTGAGCCAATCCCGCAAAATGATCGCCGTCAGAATCAGAGTTCGAGCACCACAACGGATTTTGAGGGCATGGTTACCAGGAATGTTCCGTCGGTGGTCTTCTTATAACCCTTAAAATCAATCGGTTTAACAACATTTGGCTTGTCAAATGAGTTGAATGAGTTATACTCCGGTGCCGTGAGTACCGAGGCGGTTTTCACATTCCCGAAGTTTTTGCCGGCAAGCTGCACGGTCAGGGATATCTCTTTGTCGGGATTCAGGTTGGTGAGTGTTATATGAATTTTTCCGTCTTTATCCTCTGAAACCGAGCTGGTGAGTGCGGGGATCTTCTTTCCGTCCATTTCGTAATCTTCGCAGATCAGGTAGCCCGGCAGCAGCTTTGCATCCTGGTGCACCGAAAACATTTTGAAAACATGATAAGTCGGGGTAAGCACCATCCGGTCACCTTCGGTGAGTATAACCGCCTGCAGGACATTGATTGTCTGGGCAATATTGGCCATCTTCACCCGATCGGCATGGGTGTTGAAAATATTCAAGGTAAGTGCGGCGATCAGGGCATCGCGGATGGAATTCTGCTGAAACAGAAACCCCTCATTTGTGCCGGGCTCCACATCTGTCCATATTCCCCACTCATCAACCATAAGGCCTACCTGCTTGCGCGGGTCATATTTGTCCATGATGTCGGAGTGCTTCTCAACCAGCTCATTGATTTTCAGCGCCTTTTCAAGTCCCGAGAAATAATATTTCTTCTCGAATCCGGTAGCCGGGGATTTATCCCCCCAGCTGGCGCCGGCGATGGTGTAATAGTGCAGTGAAAGACCGCTCATGGCTCCCGGGCGCTGTTTCATCACCACATCGGTCCAGTTGTAATCGGCACCATTAGCGCCACAGCCAATCTGCTGCAGCTTCCACTGACCATAGATCCCTGCCATTTCGGAATAGTTGCGGAGCAGGTTCACATAGTAGTCGGGGGTCATTGATCCCCCGCATCCCCAGCTTTCGTTACCGATGCCGAAAAACTTGACGTTCCATGGCTTCTCCCTACCGTTCTGGCGGCGAAGATTGGCCATCGGAACATCCTTGTCGGAATTCATGTATTCGATCCATTTGGTCATCTCCACCACGGATCCGCTGCCGACGTTTGCCGAAATATAGGGTTCGCAGCCCAGCATCTCGCAAAGGTTCAGAAACTCATGGGTGCCGAAGGTGTTGTCCTCCACCACACCGCCCCAGTGGTAATTCATCATTTTCGGACGCTGACTCACCGGCCCGATACCATCCATCCAGTGGTAAGTATCCGCAAAACAGCCGCCTGGCCATCTCAGAACAGGGATTTTCATCTCCTTGAGCGCATTCACGATATCGGTCCGGTAACCGTTGATATTGGGGATCTTCGAATCGGGCCCCACCCAGATGCCGTCATAAATGCAGCGGCCAAGATGTTCTGCGAAGTGACCGTAGATGTGCTTGCTGATCTGAGCGGTGCCCTTCGAGGCATCAATGGTGAGCTTGTTGTTGTCCTGGGCAATCAGCCCGGCGGCCAGGCAGATGGCCAAAGCGGAAAGGAGGATGCGTTTCATGGTTTGTTAATTAGTGTATGGAATACATTTATCAAAGATAATGATTCCTTTCACCCTTCACCCAGGTTCTTCTGGTAATGTGGCAAACTAACCAGCAGAAAAAAAAGCAGTCCGGCCAGCGTAAGAATGGCGCCTGCCATATAGGTGCGGGAGAGCCCGATCGGTGCGGCCAGCATGCCGGTCACCACCGAACCAATGCCTATTCCGAGATCGAGGCCGGTAAGAAAGGTTGAATTTGCGGCACCGCGCCTTTCGGGTGTCACAAGGTTGTTGGCCATGGTCTGCAAGGTTGGAAAGAGGATGCCGAAGCCGGTTCCGATAAGGAAACCCGAAGCCAGCAGCGTAAGGACAACCGGCGCCTGCGAGAGGATGAGAAGCCCGGCGGATACCGACAGGATCGACAGAACCGAGATCCATGTGGGGCCATACCGGTCAAACAGGTGCCCCGAAAAAACCCGGGTGAGTGCAGTACCGATGGCCATTACGGTAAAGAACCATCCCGTTTCGCTGCTGAGATTATTCTCCCTGGCATACAGGGTTATGAAAGTAATAACCCCGCCATAGGCGGCTGCAATAATCAGGATATTAACAGACACCGGTAAAGCAGGCTTGGAAATGAGCATTTTCAAACTGAACTTCGTGTTTTGGGGCGGATAAAACCTGGGGTAGCGGATCAGTGCCGCCAGCAGGATACCCGCAATGGATACCAGCCCAGCCGTAAGGAAAAGGTTGGTAAAATGATCGTTACCCATCACATTAAGGCCGATCAGCGGCCCTATCGACATGCCCACAGTGAACGAAAGGCCAAAATAGCTGATCCCCCTGCCCCGCTTCTCATAGGGGACCAGATCAACAACCAGCGTAAAGCCGGCGGTGGTGGCCGCTCCCCAGTTGAGGCCCTGCATGAACCGCAGCAGAATTAGCGGTGCAACAGCCACGGCGAATGGATAAAGGAAAAACAACATCGAAAATACCATGACGGAGAAGAGAAATATCATTTTCCGGCCAAACGAATCCAGCAGATAACCCGATACCGGTCGAACCAGAAGCGCCGCAAGGGTGTAGGTCCCTATAATGATACCCACCTGCCGCTTGCTCGAATGCAAAACCTCCTGCAAATAAACCGGTAAGGTCGGCATCAGGATATAAAACGCCGTCGACATCAGGAATACTGACAGGGTGAGGTTTATGAAATTGCGAGAAAACAGGATGGAACCGTGTGGCTGGGGCATGGATTTTAGGTACCTTTTTCTTTTCTAATTTGAACAAATAGCCTGACACCTGCAAAGAAATGGCTAATTTTGATATTTAAGGACATAAAAAATCTCCCGTTATGAAATACAGGCTCCTGACCTATTTACTGATTGTGATATTGTTCACCGGTTGCAAACCTGTGCCGGTTGATTACCTGGTGGAAACCAAAGCCGACAAAGATGCCCGCATGGAATGGTGGCGCGAAGCCCGTTTCGGCATGTTCATCCACTGGGGCCTCTATGCCGTTCCGGCAGGAGAGTGGAAAAGCCAGACCAACCACGCCGAGTGGATCCGTGAATCAGCCCAGATCCCGCTTGAGGAGTACGACAAGTTCGTCGGGCAGTTCAATCCGGTGAAATTCAACGCCGACGAATGGGTAAAAATGGCCAGTGATGCAGGCATGAAATACATCGTTATTACATCAAAGCACCACGATGGATTTGGCTTGTACAACTCCCGGCAAACCGAATTCGATATACTGTCGACTCCGTTTAAAAGGGACATCCTCAAGGAACTCTCAAAAGCCTGTCAGAAACAGAATATGACGTTCTGCTTCTACCATTCCATCATGGACTGGAACCATCCCGACTATCTGCCGCGCCGCAGCTGGGAAAAAACACGCAGCGCCGACGGGGCCGATTTCGACAGGTACCGCACCTACATGAAGGCACAGCTCAAGGAGCTGCTCACCGGATACGGCAAAATCGGCGTTCTCTGGTTCGACGGCGAGTGGGAAAACACCTGGACCAGTGAGTACGGCAAAGACCTCTACAACCATGTCCGCAACCTGCAACCCTCTATCATTGTCAACAACCGCGTAACCGTTGGCCGCTCCGGCATGGCAGGCATGACGGAAGGCGAAGAGTTTACCGGCGATTTCGGCACCCCCGAGCAGGAGATCCCTGCAACCGGGATTCCGGGCGCCGACTGGGAATCCTGCATGACAATGAACGACCACTGGGGGTACAATAGAAACGACAAAAACTTCAAATCATCTGCTGAAATGCTTCACATGCTGGCAGATATAGCTTCAAAAGGCGGCAATTACCTTCTCAATATCGGGCCCACAGCCGACGGAGTGTTTCCGCAGGAGAGCATCGACCGCTTGAAGGAGATCGGTAACTGGATGCGCATAAATGGCGAAGCCATCTATGGTACACAGGCCAGCCCTTTCAAAAACCTGCCATGGGGCCGATGCACGCAGAAAAAGATGACCGGCAGCACGCGCCTCTACCTGCATGTTTTCGATTGGCCAACCGATGGAAAGCTGATGGTTCCGGGCCTTGGCAGCAAGGTAATCCGTGCCTACCTGCTGTCCGATCCCGGCCAGGAAGAGATCCCGGCCAACCCGGTACCGGGAGGCATCACCATCGATGTACCCATCTCTGCCCCCGGCACAGTTAACAGTGTTATTGTACTCGACATCGAGGGCGACCCCGCCGTTTTCGACACCCCGTTGATCGAAGCCGGCCCCGGCATTTTCACAAGCCAGGCAGCTGTCACCATAACCAAACAGGAGTCACTGTCCGAAATCCGGTTTACAACCGACGGAACTGAACCGACACCATCCTCTCCCGTGTACTCGGCTCCGCTCACAATCACCGGAACCACCATCATCAAGGCCGCCTGCTTCAGGGATGGCCAGGCAATGTCGGGAACTGCCTGTGATACGGTGACTAAAGTGATCCCTAAGCCCGGCAGAGCACTCCCCCAGGCGGCTGCCGGCCTTCTGTTCAAACTCTACCGCGGCGAGTGGGACAAAGTGCCCGATTTCAACGGCATGAAACCAAACCTCTCCGGTATCGCCACCGATTTCAGTCTGGCGAACAAGCCGGCAGATGAAAATTTTGCCATCGATTACCAGGGTTTCATCAGCATACCCGAAGATGGCATTTATACCTTTGGCCTCTCTTCCGATGACGGCAGCCTCCTCTATATTGGTGAAAATATTGCCGTCAACCACGACGGCCTCCATGGCGCAACCATGAAATCATCAACACTGGCGCTTGGGAAAGGCCTTCACGCCATCCGGATCTCCTACTTCGAAAAAGCTGGCGGCAACAGCCTGCAGCTTACCTGGAAAACGGGTGGCGGAAATGCTGAGGCTGTGCCCGCGGGGGCATTCTTCTATTATCGGCAATAACTTGAGTGAAAACAATCGTAACGCGTGACACGTGACGCGTGACACGTGACACGGAAAAATCGTAACACGATGCCTCGTGTTACGCGTCACGTGTTACGCGTCACGATTGCTCTCACTTGCCCAGAAATTTCATCCTGTAGAGCGCCTTCCCCTCCACCTTGTTCCGGCTGACGTAATCGGTATGATAACCGTTCGTCACGTACATCTGCGTCTGATCGCAGTAATGCTTGCTGGCAGGTATGCCGGATGTCCCGGTAGGAATCACGGTAAGCGAACGATCCCAGTCGCCCGTATCGAAAATGTGACGCTCCGAAGCCCCGTGGTTTACTTTTGAATTCTCATCCAGCGGATTCGAGTAGGGCCCTACTGTGTGGAAGCTGCCCCCTACCTGGTAAGGACCACGGTTCAGCTTGAATACCTTTTCCAGCAGCTTTACACTCGCCATAGGATGCTCAAGGGTAATGGTATGGGCATCACCCCATCGCCATGAAGCCGCATCGCTTCCGTGGCTGGCTTTCAACTGACCGATGGCCTGCCTGAAGCTGGCTCCGATGATGTCACCGAAAGTCTCCTTCACCCCGGCCGTGGAAACATCATCAATCCAGGCATCGCTGGGGGCCACCAGCATGTTTTCCATGAAATTCTGAAAAAAGCTCTTCTCGTCGATGAAACCGGCCAGTATGGTGGAATCCATCTGGTCCTTAACAAGGTTTAACCCGGTGAGATAATACCACTTTTCAAAAATTAACGCTTCCGGACGCTCCTTCAGCAAAACAAAGTCCCAGTGCCGCATCAATTCATAAACCTCCTTCTCCTCTTCAGTCAGGCCGCCACTGGCCTTCATGCGGGTAACAAAATAGCTGTTGAATTTCCCGGCAAGCTTCGACTTCTGGTCACCCTGCATCTCTATGAAATCCAGCGCCGACAATTTCTCCTTCGCCGTGAGCATCTCCCCTATCCGGTCCATTCGGTATGGCAAAACGTACCAATCGCTTATGTAATAGGGATAATCGTTTGGAGCCGTCTTGCAGTTGGCCGATGAAACATACCCGCATTCCGGATTATAACTGTATGGCAACTCTTCAAAAGGCACAAGCCCTTTCCAGTCGTACAGACTCGTGTCGCCGGGATAAACAAGCGTACGGTCGCCCGGACGGATGGGGATCCCGATGGCTGACTGAAGGCCGATATTGCCACTTACGTCCGCATAAACGGCGTTCTGGTTGACGGCTACAAAAAGCCTCATGGCATCGCGGAAATCGGTCCAGTTTTTTGCACGGTTCAGCAAATAAACGCCCTTCACCTCGTTACTATCTTCACTGCCAAGCCAGTGCATCGACAAAACCTGGCCTTCAACTTTCTTGATTTCGGATACCACCGGACCCCGGTGGGTAAAACGATTTAAACGAATAACACTGTCACCCCCCTTGATACGGATCACTTCCTCAACCTCTTTCAATTCCCGCCAGGCACCATCGAACCGGTACTGTTTAGGGTTTGCCGGATTGATGGTCTCTTCGTAGAAATCGGCATCATCGGTCATCACGTTGGTAAAACCCCAGGCAATTGAGTCGTTATGACCGGCAATGATCATGGGCTGACCGGGAAGTACCACGCCGGTAACATTAAGCTTTCCGGGAATCACTTCGTGCATCTGGTACCAGATCCCGGGAATATTCAATCCAAGATGCATATCATTGGCCAACAGCGGCTTGCCGGTTACACTCTTCTTACCGGATACAGCCCAGTTGTTGCTTCCCCGAAATACGTCGAGACCGAGCTCATCCACAATGGAAACCGTTTTGGCCAGTGCTGAAAATGCAGCGGCGGTTGCCTGACCGATCTGGTAATCAGGAAAAACGGCAGTCCGGTGAACAGAATCCATATCCGGCACCATATAGGCAGCCAATTCGGGACCCAGCTTGCTGATCATCTGCCCAAGCAGCACATCGTATGGCCAGCCGGTTGAAAGGTCCCAGGCCATGTAGCCGATAAGGTTAAGCGATTGATAGGGCTGCCAGGGCTCCGGCCGGTAGCCGAGGATGGCAAATTCGGGTGGGAGCCTGCTGCCAGCCTGCTCAATGTATTGGTTCACACCATTGGCAAAAGCTGTCAGGCATTCATTCATCATCGGTTCAATCCGGCTGAACATCCGCTCTGATTTCTCAGAAAAACGGAGCGCGCGGAAGAGCATATCAGCCTCTACCAGGTTCTTGCCAAAAATCTCGGAGAGACGCCCCTGGGTTACCCGGCGCAGCAAATCCATCTGCCATAACCGGTCCTGCGCCATTACATAGCCAACAGCCATGTACAAATCCCTTTCATTCTCCGCATAAATGTGCGGAATGGCCAATGAATCGCGGATGACCGTAACTTCAGCAGTAAGGCCCTCCAGCCTGACATCTTTGTCATAATCCGGCAGAGCCTTGGTTTTCAGATTATTGAGAAAAATAAATCCGGCCAGAAGCAGTACGATGAGCACAGAGCCCGTGATGAGCAGTATCTTTTTCATGCATGTAGGATTTAGGTCAGCGAAAGATAAATAAATTCGTGACGCGTGACGCGTGACGCGCAGGAATCGTGACACGCGTCACGTATCACGAATCCCAAGCTTTAGGTGTCACGCGTCACGCATCACGCATCACGAATCTCCCGCATCACGTGTCACGCGTCACGATTCTTCCTCGTCACTCGTCACTATCACCTTAACGAGGCCTTACTGAACACCGCCTCCGGAATCCCGCTGTTGAACAATATCTCCCTGATGATGAACTCCGTCCCGTCACCCGTCCTGAGCATGTCCCGGTAAACCATCCGCATCGGGAACCAGCGGCCGTCAACCCTTTTCACGTCGTGGAGTGTGGTCTGTTTAAGGAGTTTACCTGCCCGGGCGTACCACTCTTCGCGCAACGGGATGCTGCGCTCCTGGTCAACCCATATCTTCATCCGCCAATAGGCTATTTCTTCGGATTTGGCCCGCAGCTCGAGCACCCAGCAAGGGCGACCGTCTACCTGATCGGGGCCGATGACCTCAGCATTGTAAATATCGGTCAGTTTCCGGTCGTCCATCATATCCTCATAAGAGAGATCCGACCCCATCACGGATTGCCGCAGCATGTGCCCTGAAATCTGGATAATACGGTCGGCCGACGGGGAGAACATCCAGAGCTGGTCATCCAGTTTAAGCATCTTGGTACCTTTTTCGCGTGCCGGTGCCAGGTATTCGGTAAATGACTTCTTCGTTCCCTCCGACCACACCTTCATTTCCACGGTACGGTCGCCCCGCGGGCTGTGAACCACCATGGCGGCCGTCATTACCCGGCTGCTCGATGCCATATTCCTGTCGATCTGTTCAATAATCTGGCTGGCCGACGGATCCTGTCCGGCAAGCAGTGCCGGAAGAAGGGCCATCGATATCAGTAGTTTTCTCATTATTCCAGTTCCTTAAAAAGTTGTGCCGTATTTCTTTTGTAAATCCCGATCCCTGAAAGCGAAGTACCCAGTACCGTTGCCAGCAGGCCGGGAATGAAACCGATGTAAAAAGAGGTTGGTGAAATTTCGGCGCGATAAACAGATGGCAGCATCATGGAGGCATTCTCCATGAACGACGATACGTCGAGGCCATTTTTTTGCATCCACCAGGCCAGCGAAAGCGCACCTGCGGACCCGATAACCGACCCGATGATCCCGACAAAAACCGATTCTGAAATCATCGAACGGTAAACATGGCCCTTGGTCTCGCCAACAGCCAGCCGGACACCAACTTCACCATACCGCCTGAGTCCGCCAAGAAGACCGGCATTCCAGAGTACGAGTGACATGGCCAGTACAAAAATCCCGACAAAAAGAGCGGAAACCACATCCATGTAATCAACCATGCTGCTGAGTCCGTTCTGGTCGCGAAGGCTGAGCATAACAGGGGTGAAAGGATTATCCGGCTTACTCTTTTCCATAAAGCCCGCGACAACTGAAGCGGCTGCTTCCTTGTTGAACACCCCGGTCCGGAAGTAACCCAGCACTTCACTGGCAGCATCCTGCATGTCGAGGGCAACCTGAACATCCCGCAGATCAGCGATTATGGCTCCCCGGTCGATTACGGATGTGCCGAACCGGACCGTACCGGCCACCCTGAAATTATAAACCGACATACTCCCGTACATGGTCGATCCAACCAGTGTAATCCGGTCGCCCGGCACCACCTTGAGCTTATTGGCAAACTGCTCGCTCAACAGCACTTCACCGGGCCTTTCGGGCAGCCGTCCGGCAACGATTGACTTTGGTATGCTCATCCGTTCTGCTTCCCGCGAACCGGGTGAAAGCAGGTCGATCCCCCATCCTATTGCAGGGCCCTGCGACCGGGTTTCTCCATTTTCGTCCGGTGCATCAATCAGTCCGCCGAACCGGATCCGCTGGATCCACTCAAGATCCGGGTATTCCGCGTTTAACTCACCGATCAGCCCGGCCGTATTCGAGAGTGCGAGATCGTTGGGCATCTGGTCAACCCGCTCGGCAAAGGAGCGTGTAGTTACCTTAACATGTCCGGTGGAGAAACGCGCATTGAAATCAACCAGGTCGCCAAGAACACCCGACATCAGGCACTGCAGGAATACAGTGAGAAAGACCCCGATCACAACAACAATAACCGGAAGCAGGCTTCGCTGGCGATCACGCCACAACCCTTTGAACAGGAATACTATCATTGTATTTTTCCTTTTATTGCTTCAGTTGGATTCATTCGGGAAATCCGGCGAGCCGGAATATAACTCACAATCGTCGCGGTGACCAGAACAATAAGTATGGTCAATGCGATCAAGCCAAGTCCGTATACCGGAAATATCTTATCGGCAATGGCAAAGCCCATATTGTCAGTCCCTTCCGGCATAGGTATCCCGCCTCTGGCTGAGGAGATCAGCAGGGGAATACCATAGGCGGCTCCAACCAGGGCGGCAAGAACGGCATGCATGGCGCCTTCAACGGTAAACAAACGGACCACCTGCCCACGGGTCATACCAAGGGCGATCTCCGTTCCGATTTCACGCTGGCGGCGGAAAATCGACAGCACCTGCGTATCGAAAATGGCCAGCATGGCGAGGGAAAGAAGGATCACATACATGATACCGGTTGAAAACGATTTTGCCTTAATAACCTTGTCAACGTCCTCGGTAAGTGTTTTCTGGTCCCTGGTTACCCATCCTGCAGGCAAACCGTCAGGCCAGCCGGCCTTACCACGGATGATCAGGGTTGCACCGTCCGGAACACCCATCATCTGCTGCAACCTTTCAAGAGGGATCCATATCTGGCCTGCATCAACCGAGCCTACATTACAGCTGAAAACCGCGGTTATCTTCACATCGGCGGCATCGAAAGTTCCCAGTCTGTTGCGCCAGCGTACCGTAACTTCATCACCAACCTTCAACCGGTTGGTCGCCGCCATCCGCTTCCCGATAATCGCCGGAATACTGGTATTCCCGCCCGTCATGGAAGCGGTTGGCAGGTCGAGAACCTTCTGATTTACGGGTATTCCTTTCAAAAGGATGCTTTGTATTCTCCCTTCAGGATAGAAAGCCCCCATGGTGATGAGAACCGGTGCCAGGTTCCCCTTTTCTATATCACCGCGCAAAAGGTCCGGAACAGGGGCAATACTGTTCTGGAGCGTAAACGGATCAACAGGATCGTAATTAGTATTCCAGAGCTGGCCCTGACCGGTGTCCCAGTGGATCATGTCGGACTTTGCCTGTATGTTCCACCCGTCGAGCATGCCATGCATGTAAATGATAACCACATAGGAAAGAGACAACACCAGCACGTTGAGCCACGTCCGCAGTCCGGCCCCCAGGAGGTTCTTTATGGCGAGTTTAACTATCAGCATATTGGTCCCTCCTTACTTTGCAACGGTTTTATCTTCGGCAACTTTACCGTCGAGCAGGCGAATGATCCTCCGGAGGTACCCGATTACCTTTTCATCATGGGTGGCGAAAACAAAGGTTGTTCCGAGGTTTCGGCTGATCTGCTCCATGGTTTTCAGGATATGGTGCGAATTTTCAGCATCCAGGTTTGCCGTGGGTTCATCGGCAAGAACTATTTCGGGTTTCTTTACCACTGCCCTGGCGATGGCAACACGCTGGCATTCCCCGCCCGACATTTGCGCGGGCCTCGACTTCGCCTTATCGGCAAGCCCCACCCATTCGAGTGCGTCAAGCACCGACTTCCTCCGCTGGTCGCCTGTCATCTTTTGGAGAAGCAGCGGGAACTCCACATTTTCGTAAGCGCTGTATACAGGCAACAGATTGAATGTCTGAAAAATAAATCCGATTTTCATATTCCGCAGGTGGGCAGCCTGCTTTTGATTGAGCTTGCCGACCGAACTGCCCAAAATGATCGCCTCCCCCTCGGTAGGCATATCGAGCGAGCCCATGATGTTGAGAAGAGTGGTTTTACCCGAGCCGCTCGGCCCCACCAAACCGGAGAATTCCCCTCCATAAAATCTAAGATTGATGCCGTTCAGCGCAGTAAATTCCCGATTACCCATCGGGAAACTCTTCACAAGGTTCCGGATTTCAATAACACACTTATTGGATTCCATGTTGTTGTATATGAAGGTATTTAATGATTCCAGATAAAAAGAAGCTGCAGGCCCTTGCCGCCCATCAAATTTGTATTGCCCGTGTTTTGATACAGGTCGAATTTATCAGGGTTCCAGAATGCCATCAGGTAAAAGCTAACCTTCCGGAGGCTGATTTTCCAGCTGATGAAGCGGTACCAGTCGCTGGACATCCAGTTATAGAAAACCATAGCAGAAAGCGTATGGGTCATCGTTATCGGGTATGCGAGCGAAATGGCGGTAAAATCCGTTTCCATAGCTGTTTTCGAAAACGATGGACCGGTTTGGTAAATGAACTGTTCCGCGACCAGGGTCATGCCGTTTCCAACCGGAATCGTATAATCGGTTCCAACGGTTAGCATACGGATTTGTTTCATTTCCGGCATAGGCAGCTGCTGCCAGGTATAGGTTCCTTCGAACCAGATTCCGGGCCCGACATCCCACTTGCCGTCGAGTCCCAATCGAAATTCCGGCGCACGGTTATCGAGCGTAACCGGAAATACCGATCCCGTCTGATCGGTTCCGAGCCAACGAAGGTGAGTCGACAGGGCGAGCTCCCCCTTCCCGGCAGGCACCTGCAATCTGCCGCCCATTTCCGGAATTCCCGGATCGCTGTTGAAATACTCCCAGCCTTTCACGCTTTTCCCGGGCCAGACGCCCCATATCCAGAGATTGGCATTGTTCTGAAAAAAATAGCGGCCCAGTAAAGCGTACACCCCATCGGTCATTTGCAGCGGATCGCGGGGGTCCATTTTGTCGAACCACATAAGCGGCCTCAGCATAGTTGCACTTCCAAAGCTGATCTTCTGAAGGCCGAGCCGGGCCTCGAACCGCTCCGACGAGATGCGGCCCCATACACGATAGGGTTTCAGCAGCGCATCGGTATAAAGAGTGTCGTGCTTTTGAACACCCGCCTGTCCGTAAAGATTGGCCGATGCCTCCAGACCGAATTTCCAGGTGTCGCCTAACGGTTTGTTCCACCTGATTTCCGGAATGTACCGCACCGAAGTAAGAAAGTGCCAGTACATGCCCGGCTTTGCCAGGATCTGGGTGGACAGCTGTCCGCTGAATTCCGGTTTCTGTCCGTTAACCCGAAGCGGCACTATTAACAAAATCAAAAAACCAACCGATATAAATACTGTTCTCATCGATCTGCATTTTCACACCTCACCTGCCCTTCGCGTCACGCGTCACGTGTCACGTGTCACGTTTTACAGGTCTCCATATATGGCCACCTCATGCCTGCCCCGGCTGTCGGCACAAGCGCGGTACATACCTGGTGAATTGAATACGAGGGCGATATTACCGTCCTTGTCAACCGCAATAATACCACCTTCTCCGCCGGCCGGCTTCAATCGCTTCATGATCACCTCGTCTGCCGCCTGCTGAACAGTCATCCCCTTGTATTCCATAAGCGCGGCGATCTCCCGGGCAACGGTGTAGCGTATAAAGAACTCACCGTGGCCTGTTCCGGAAACCGCACACGATTTATTGCTTGCGTAGGTGCCGGCACCGATCACAGGAGTATCACCGATCCGGTTCCATCGCTTGTTGGTCATGCCCCCCGTGGATGTCCCTGCGGCGAGATTGCCGTTTGAATCGAGCGCCACACAGCCAACCGTGCCAAACTTGTTTTCCTTCTCCCGGGCAATGGCCCGCTGAAGATCCTTCCATCTTCGTTCGGTATAGAAATAGGTGCTGTCGACGATTTCGAGCCCGTTCTCCCTTGCGAACTGTGTGGCACCGGCGCCCGAAAGCATAACATGCGGCGATGCTGTCATCACCTTGCGGGCCAGCGTAATCGGATTCTTAACGTTCCGCACCCCGGCCACGGCCCCTGCCATGAGGTTGGATCCATCCATCACTGAGGCATCAAGCTCGTTATAGCCTTCATGGGAAAAGACCGCGCCCTTTCCGGCATTAAAAAGCGGGCAATCCTCCATAACCCTTACTACATTTTCAACCGCATCCATCGAGGTACCGCCTGTCGCAAGAATGCGGGTGCCAACCGTCAGCGCGGAGTCGAGCATGTGCAGGAACTCTTTTTCCAGCTCGGGCGGCAAATTCGCTTTAAGGATCACACCTGCCCCGCCGTGTATGGCGATGGCATATCGCGGCCTCTCCTGCGCCCCGGCAACTCCGGCGGTCAACAGCAGCAATACAAGCAGTCCGGCACCCGGGAGCATGCTCATCGTGCTCTTCAAGGGTCTGCCGAGTTTTTCAAGTCTTCTTTTACGCATCATATAAATTAGATATCCGGAGACGATAAATAAAAGGAAAAACAGAATTTTTAACCATGCCTTTAAATCATAAATAATGATCAGTCCAAAAAAGACAACCATCAGGAGACCCACCGAAACAGATACTTTCAGCCAGAATGGTGACAACCTGAATACGGATCTTGCATATGCATCCGGATACTTCTTCGGAAACCTCCAGGCTGCCAGCAGTATCGGCAGAAAAATAACCAGCCCGCCCAATGAGGCATAGGAGGCAAAGGTATTCAGCGAGAAACCCGATACTACACCCAATATCGACAGAACATAAATTAAGGTCAGCAGCACCCACGGAACCTGGTGACGGGCCGTCAGCCGCCCCATCCAGAATGGAAGCATGTTGTCCTGCACCATCATCAGCAAGGATCGGGTACCAATGATCAGCAGCGAGTTAAGTGTTGTGAGCAACGCGAGAACCGCTCCGCCAAGAATGAAAAAGATGTATACCCCGGATGAGAGGTTAGCCTTTCCAGCCACAACCAGCGGTTCTTCAGCACCAGCAAGCGATGCAGCAGGCACCGAACCGACCGTAACCCATGCAACCCCGATATAGAGCAATGCCACCAGCGGAAACGCAATAAAAAAAGCCCTGGGGATGTTCTTCCCCGGATTCCGGATCTCGGATCCGATCTCGATAATCCCGTTGCCCCCGAAATAGGTAAAGGTGAGCAGGGCAAAACCCAGAATAAGATTGCCTGGCCCCTTTTCCAGCAAAGGCTTGAAATTTCCGGGATCAACCCGGTCGGAGCCTCCGGCAATAAAAATCACCAGCGCCCCGATCAAAAGGATAACCAGTACCCCCTGAATCTGCGCAGCAATGCGAACACCGAGCAGGTTTATCAGATAGAAGAATGTTAAAATGGCAATCGCAACAGGGATGATCTCAATGCCGGGCAAAAGTGCCTGAATATATCGGGCACAGCCAATAAGGTAAAGCGGAATCTGGCCAAAAAATGAAGCCAGTGCATATACCCAGACTCCGGTAAAGGCGAGCCCGGGCGAAACCATCCGGCTGGCATACATATAGTTAGCCCCGGATACTGGCATGGCCGACCCCAGCAGTGCCAGCGGCAGCATACTGATGAATACGGGAATCACTGCCAGGGCATAGGCGAGCGGCAGTGCCTGGCCACAGTACCGGTAAACGATACCGGTATAAACAAAAATCCCGCCGCCGATCATGAACCCGATCACGATGTACGACACCAGCGCGAGGCCGATCTTGTTCCGGAACTGGATGGAACTCATAGGAAAGGTATTAGTGAGGGGAAGATAAACATTTTCCCGAACAGACGGTTTTATTAGTGGTATCAGGTTTCGGGTATCAGGTTTCGGGTTTCGGGTATCAGGTTTCGGGTATCAGGTTTCGGGTGTCAGGTCCTCCACAGAAGCGCCCGATACCTTGTACCCGATACCCGACACCCAAAAACAACAAATTAAGATGAAAAACTTACTTCTATTTGGTTTTATAATAACAACAGCAATGACATCAACCTACGGCCAGTCGAAAAATCACCGGAACGAACTGACCGCTGAAGAGAAGCGGGTGATCATCAACAAGGGGACCGAAAGGCCGTTTACCGGCAAGTTTGAAAAATTCGAACAAAAGGGGACCTACACCTGCAAATGGTGCGATGCTGATTTGTACCGGTCTGATTCCAAATTCGATGCTCATTGCGGCTGGCCAGCCTTCGACGATGAAATAGCCGGTGCCGTAAAACGGAATCCCGATCCAGACGGCAGCCGTACCGAGATCGTTTGCGCGAATTGCGGGGGACATCTTGGCCATGTATTCACCGGAGAGGGTTTTACCTCGAAAAACACACGTCACTGCGTAAACAGCATATCTTTAAACTTTAAACCCGTTGAGGCAATGGAAAGTCAGAATAAAACCGAAACCGCGATTTTTGCCGGAGGCTGTTTCTGGGGCGTGCAGCACTATTTCGATATGGCACCCGGGGTGTTGAAAACCGTGGTCGGTTATACCGGAGGCACCAAAGCGAATCCTACCTACAAGGAGGTTTGCGCTCACACAACAGGCCATGTGGAAGCCATTGAGGTAACCTACGATCCTTCAAAGACATCCTATGAGACCATGGCCCGGCTTTTCTTCGAGATCCATGATCCCACCCAGGCTAACGGCCAGGGGCCCGATATTGGCCCGCAGTACCTGAGTGAGCTGTTTTATGCAGATGAAAGCCAGCGATCCGTGGCAGACAACCTGATCACCCTGCTGAAAATAAAGGGTTACAAGGTGGTGACAAAAGTACGTCCGGCATCGAAATTCTGGCCTGCCGAAGATTACCATCAGGCCTATTACGACAAGAAGGGTGGCACCCCCTACTGTCACGCCTATACAAAGCGGTTCTGAAGAAGACAGAAGACATTAGACGGAAGACATCAGACAGGAGGACAGGAGGATTACAACGATTTTATTTTAAGGCCTATATAGAAGGTTCGTGGCGCAGATGGTCCATAGATGAAGTTGCTGTCGCGGTTCTTTCCGGTATCAAAATCACGCTGGTAGGAGTTTAGTATGTTTTTCACCCCGGCAAACAATTCCAGATCGGTATCCAGGTGAGAACTCGTAAATGAGTACGCCAAGCGCACGCTTACATCGGCGAACGGGTTGGTAGTCAGATAGGTATCCTTGATCGGCAATTCCGGAGCACCCGCCACATGAAGCAGAGTCATCGGTCCGGTGAAAACACCGGTAAGGGATCCGTTGAACCGCCCGTTTGGTGTCAGCGTAAAGGTGGTATAGCCATAAACATCCGGCGACCTCAGGTAGTAACTGAGAGGCTCAAGATCTTCCGACCAGGCAACGGGAGCGTCATACAGGCTCTTTTGAACCGTAATTCCGGCTTCGAGCTGGGCCTTTCGCCGGTAGTTGCCCCTGATTTCAGCCGTGGCACCGGTAACAGCCGAACCTCCGGCATTGCGTTTTTCGTAGATCAGTCCGAACGAATCGCTTCCCGACTCCTCCAGTACAAAGGTGTTTCGTAATCGCGTATGGAAGCCTTCGAAGGTGAATCCGTACACATAGTTTTCCGTTGGCCTGTCGAAGTTAACGGAACCGTTGAAAGTGGTTGAATATTCGGGACCAAGGTCAGGTGAGAGAACGATCCTTGAAACACCTCCGCCGGCAAAACTGAAATGCATGTCGGAATCGAAGGCCTGCGGCGCCCGGAAGCCGGTTGCAAAAGAGGAACGCAGCTGAAGGTAATTGGCAAATTTGTACAGGACCGAAATCCTGGGATTAAAAATCCATTGCGAAAGAAAATTATGCTTGTCGGCCCTGACTCCGGTCAGAAGGGTGAATCCCTTGAAAGGGAGCCAGTCGCTTTGCAGAAATATGCCGGTGTTCCGGGTGCTCTGGTCGAGATGATAATCATATGCCCTGATCCGGTCATCGACATCATCCGACAGGAATTCCGCCCCTGCGGTAATAATATTCGGACCCAGCGGAAAGGCATTCCAGCGATGGTTCAGCTGAACTCCAGCCTGCATGGTGCCGTTGAGCGTATTGCCATACGGGGGATTCATGTAATGCCGCATCATGCCGGCCGAATCATCCGGTATGATACCGGTATAATGTTTTCGGCTGTTCCGTTGCCCGGCCGCGTAAAAAATGAACGAGCTGTTGTCGCCGTTGAAGTCAAGCTCATAATCGATCCCACCCATCAAAAGATTGTGCGTTCGTTCTTCCGATTGCAGTGCCTCATGAGCAGCCAGATCGGTGATCTGCCCGCCATAGCGGTACTCGTATATGCTGCTGAGGCTGAATTCGAGCTTTTGGCCGGGGCCCGGTTTCATAAATGAGGTTAACCCGAAGGAGTTGTTCTTAAGCCGGGGCAGTTCGGAGAATCCGTCGCCGTTGTGATCGTACATGCTTCGATTGCGGCTCGACGCAAAAATCGACAGGCCGGCATTACGCTTTTGTGAAAGCACATTAATGTTGCCATTGAAGAGGTTATCTCCCACGCCCTTGCCAATCAGCCCCTGATTTACCATGAACTCATAGGAGTTCTTGTCGGGTGTTCGCGTAATGACGTTTACTGTGCCGCCGATCGCGCTCGAACCGTACAGCGCCGATCCCCCGCCCCGCACCACCTCGATGCGCTCAATCATGTTCGAAGGTATCTGCTCGAGCCCGTACAATCCCGTCAGCGGGCTGAAGACAGGCCGGCTGTTTATAAGGATCTGAGAATACGCCCCCCCCAAACCATTCATTCGTAACTGTGTATAATTGCAGGTCTGACAATCCGTTTCCAAACGGAGGCCAGGCTGAAAGACGAGACCTTCCGAAAGCGTATTCACCTGGATCAGATCCATCGTTTTGGCATCCAACACATTAACAATAACCGGCGAATCCGTCCTGCGCTTGAAAGTTTTCGTTCCGGTGATTACCACGTCATCCAGGGAAATGATTTCTTCCTCGAGGTCGAAGTTTATTTCGATGGATTTCCCTTTGGCTAGGCTCACTTTTTTCGTCTGCTTCCGGTAACCGAGAGCCTGGGCAACCAGATCATAGTCGCCGGTTGGCAGGTTAATGAGCATGTAGTGGCCGGTTACGTCGGTGGTGGTACCAAGCGTAGTGCCTTCGAGATAAACCGTTACAAAAGGAACATGCTCACCTTTTGACTTTACATCGCCAAAGATATTGGCATCCGTTGTCTGGGCCTGAATGGAAAAACCGGCGATTACCGCCATCATCATGAAAAGAGTTGAAAAAAGTTGTTTCACGCCATAAAGTATTTCCTACCATACAACCGGAGAAAGGGATTGTTCAGCGCTGATGTATGCCGGGGAACCATGAAGCGTCGGAGAAAGCCGGCTGAATACATCTGCCCCGGAATGCTAAAAAACTGTTAATGCCAAACAATTTGTGATAACCGGTGTTTTGAATCCAAACACTTTATTATGAAAAAAACAGTTACACTGTTCGCCTTCGTTGCATTGATCGTCTTTCAGGCTCATGCAGTTAAGCACACAATTACCTACAGCGGGTTCAACTATTCCCCGGCCACCCTTACCGTGCATGTCGGTGATACGGTAACCATCCAGGCCTCAGTGAGCCATCCGATTCTTCAGGTGAGCAAAGCCACATGGAACGCCAATGGCACAACCGGACTATCCGGAGGTTTCATGAAAACCACAAAGAATTATACTATGACGGTAGCTTCTCAGGATACTATCTGGTACATCTGCATCGATCATGTTGAGTACGGCATGAAAGGAAAGATTGTTGTAGCAGCTCTTGCAGGAGTTGAGGATGCCCCCGGACCGGCAATAAATGTTTCATTTTACCCTAACCCGGTTTCCGAAAAAGGAACGGTAAAAATCTCAGGCGCTGAACAGGCATCCTTTACTGTTGGAGTCTTCAGCATCAGCGGACAGCTGCAGCAGGATCTCTCCCGTTCACTCACCCGGATCGGAGGCGACCAGTATGCGACGTTCGACGCCAGCACCATGCCGGCCGGCAACTATTTTGTTCTTGCCGCCAGCGGCAAGTCCAGGATGGTTAAAAAGTTTGAGGTCATCCGTTGATTCGCACCCCAAGCCGAGGGCAACGGCTTCTGCAAAATCCATAACAGGAATATCTGCGACCGGGCTAAAAGCTTTCTTGCATAGCGGGCAGGCGGTAACCAACAGGTCCGGATTAGCAGCAGCAAGTTCACCGAAGGCGGTACGGGCCACTGTTCGCCTGGTGGCCAGTGAAAGTGAAGGAGCCCCCAGGCTGCTGCCACAGCAAAGTCCACCGGTAGCCGGAGTGACATCAGCAGCAAAAAGCCTGGCCATAATTTCACGGGGCTCCCTGACAACCCCGGAACCCCTGCCAAGCTCGCAAGGCTCATGATACGCAGCTTTCAGCGCGGAACGCACAGGTCGTATCCGGTTCCAGTCCATCAGCTGCAAAAGGTATTCGGTATGATGCATGACACGCATCCCCGGCAATATATACTCTTCGCGAAACATGCGGTAGCAGATCGGGCACGAAGTAATAAGCAGTTCTGCCCCCGACGACAAAAAATCATCCTGGAGCTGTTCCCGGATACGTGCCGCCCCGGCGTCCTGTCCGGCCAGCTTTAATGGTCTCCCGCAGCAGGCCCTGCCGCCTGAATCGTAAAACTGCCAGTCGGCACCAGCTTCACTGAAAATCCTGGTCATCGAATGGATTATTCCGGGTGTCAGATGGGTCATGCAACCGGCAAAATAGAGCACTCTTCCTGTATGTTTGTTCTGTCGGCCGTGCCCCATGGTCACACACTGGGTGCCTAACAACACGTCCTCGCGTGAAAGGTGTCTTATCGGCATAAGGTCGAGGCCAACGGGACAAGCCTCCTCACAGCGGCCGCACTGCAGGCAATCCCATTGGATATCCGACTGTCGGCCATACCTCACCGATCGGATAAAGTAATTGCTTTGAATCCGTCTGCCGGGCAATGCATCCGTCAACTGGCAGGCATCCATGCAAATACCGCAGCCGGAGCAGGCATGAAGCGAAAGGTCGGTAAAACCAGGCGAAGCTTTCGAAACCCGTATTCCGTACTTCCTCAGGAAAATCAGTACGGCCTCGGAAGGAATATGGGCATATCGGGTGAATGGCAGGCTGATGAAGAAGACCATCAGAACAAATGAATAGGTCCACCAGAATGGCAAAACAAGCAGCGATGGATTCAGACCGGAGGCCAGAAGATGACCCAGGGTGCCCGTAAGAAAACTGCCTGTTCCATTGGCCCCGCAGGTGGCGCTTTCAGCCAGGAGCCGCACCGGAAAAATCAGCCATAGTGCTGTCAGTCCGATACGGTCTGCAGGACGCTGACGGGTGGTATGCCGCATCCCCAGGGTGCGGGAATGAAGTCGTTTCCAAATGGCAAGGACCAGGCCGCTGAGCACCATGAGCAGAAAGAAATCCATCCAGAAAGCAAACCCGGGAAAGCCGGCCGCTTGCGGAAATGGCTGGCCCGGATCGAAAAACCGCCAGAATACCGATACATAAATCGGCTTGAAAAGTCGCCCTGAATAATAGACGGATTCGATATTGCCGATCAGAATCAGCATGAACCACCCAAACGCAAGACTCATGTGCATATACCCGAGCCGCCGGTTGGACAACCATATTTTCCGGTGAAGCAGAGACTCCCGTATCACCTCCAGTATTGCCCGCCAGGTTACAGCCGTGAACATTCCCCTGTTCAACAGCTCCTTATCGGCAGGCGACAGTTTCTCAATCCATCGTATAACCTTAAATATTAGGAATATACCGGCAAAGGTAAATCCAATGGTGAACAACACCACAAAAGGATCAAATGGATGGAATACCTTTTGCATGCTGCCGGTTCAATTGCATAATCTGAATCGAGAGGTAACGGGTAGGAATACCGCGGGGGCACGCAAGCTGACATTTGCCGCACAGCATGCATGATTGCAGCGATAGCTGATCAGCTTCTTCTGCCGCAATCGATTGCCTTATCCGATAGTGGAGTTGCCGGAAATTGAATCTGCTGTTTTGCCCTGACGGACAGGTTGCCACACAGGATCCGCAATTTATGCATGACCTCCAGACCCCAATTACCTGATCAAGGCTTTCGGCCAGCCGGTTATCCGCCTCGTCGAGGTTGATCCTCCGGCTTTCACGGATGTCGAGACCAAATCTATTTGTTTTGACCATGCCCGTTTTTCCTCCTTAACCATGTAAATGCCTCTGCTGCTGCGCTCCGTCCGGAAGCGGCCGCTTCGGGTATACTAACCGGACCACCGCAGGCTCCTGCATAAAAGATGCCGTCTGTACCAGCCACGCTTTGACTGGTAAAGGGATTGTTTGATTTGATGAAACCGGTTTCCTCAACCACCGGCCTGGCACCGTCGACGCCAACCGGGCATGAAGACGGCACCATTCCGGTGAGCAGCACCAGCCAATCGGCTGTAACCTTAAGCGGACGCGCCATTAGTGTGTCCTCGGCCTTCAGCACGATCCGGTGATCATGCGTTTCGGCGGCTTCGGAAACCCTTCCTCGTATAAACTGAATGTGGTGCTTTTCCTGTGCTTCGCGAAAGAGCTCCTCATAACCGCTTCCGAATGCCCTCATATCGATATAAAAATTGATCACCCTGCACGCCGGGAATGCTTCGCGAATTTCAATCGCCTGCTTAATTCCCGTTATGCAACAGAGACGGCTGCAATAATTGTTGCCAACCTGCTGATCGCGCGATCCAACGCAGTGCACAAAAGCCACGGTTGAGGGATCGCTTCCGCCGGCGCGAAGCTTGCCGGGATCATCAGCGAACATCCTCTCAAGATCGGGCGAAGTGATCACCTGTTTGTAGATGCCATAGCCGAACTCTTCCTTGAGCCCTGCGTCGAAGAATTCGAAGCCGGTGGCCACAATAACCGAATCAGCTGTTCCCGCAATCCCATTGCCCGAAAGGAGCCGGAATCCCCCGTCGGCAGATTCGATTCCGCTGACAGCAGTACCGAAATGCAGAGATATCTCCTCGCGAGGTTCGTCGACGTTGAACTCAGCCAGCACATTTTCCGCCAAATCCCTGTCGGGAAAGAGACGGTGATACTCCTTTAGCTTGCCGCCAGCTTGCTTCTCCCTGTTGTACCAGTCGACCTGAGCCCCCAGGGCGGCGGCGGACTGCGCTGCGGAAATCCCGGCGGGGCCGGCCCCGATCACGGCAATCCGTGACCGTCTTACCGGTTTATCATCGTTGCTGTGCATCATGAAAAGGTTGACACATTTCTGGTTCGCCAATTATCCGGCCATCACGGTCGGAATATTTAGTTTCGGGATCATAGGGTATCCCAATCTTATCAAGCAACGATTCAACAGGCACCTGATGGGTCTGCAACCCAATTTCCCAGGGATCATAGCCAAGAACAATCCCCGCCAGCTCCTCGTGCGTAACAACAGGGATCTTCCTTCCTTCCGGTCCATACACGGTGCCCTCCGATTCCTCCAGTACGTATTGCCAGCGATCGAGGAACATGGCGCAGCCCGGGCAGTTCGCCACGATCAGGTCGGGCTGGCATGGCTGCATCGATTCCAGCTTAATTTTCGATTGTGATATCGAATAGCCCCTGTTGGGCGGCATCAGGTAATTACGAAAACCAAAGCCGCAGCAGTGACGCCGCTCGGGATAGTCAACGGTTTCCCCTCCCCAGGCCGTTACCAGCCCTGCAAGCACCTGCGGAAACTCGGCACCGCCAACTCCACGCTCCGGAAAAGTCTTGGCATAGTGACAGCCGATGTGGTCAACCACCTTCAACGGCCGGCCCGTGACCCTGTCAACCAGCCGGAATTTCGCTATCGAGGCAATCTCTTCGCGGTATTTATAGAGAATATCGGAGGCATGAACCATATTGCCGGGTTCGGTAAAACTCCTCCCGGTGGCATCACTCAGAAAACCGGCAATCTTATCCTTCAGGTCGGGCTTGTGGTGCCACATATCCAGGATCTCGGAATAGAGGCCAAAGGAGGTAACACAGGATACTACCAGGTTCCGGTATCCCTTTTCCTTCATCAGGGCAAACTGCCGCGCCACAACGGTCATCGTGGTTTCAAGAGGAATAATGTCGGTATGGTACCCGATGCCGGTGCAGGTTGTATGGTCGGCATCTTCAAAAATATTTTTTCCCAGCCGGTTGCGGAGTATATCAATAAAAAGGTTTTCAGCCCCCGGGAAAAAATTCTGCCGGATGCAGGAGCGGACGTAGAAGTAGTCGTCATCGGCTATCTCCTTTTGATAATCTTTCCAATATTTTGCCATTCAACAACCTCCCGCTTCTGGTTCGTACGCTCCGCCTTCAATACTATCCCAATAGTCCATACATCCGGTAATCTCGAAGATCCGTGCGAGTTCTCCCAGTGCGGCAGGGCTGATTTTCCGCAAAAGACCCGGGCCGGCTTGATCGTATCCGCTGTCGAAGCGGCCATACACCTGATCCGCATTGCCTGACATCCATTCCCATACGGGTCCCTGCTCGGGATGAGTGGCCGGATCTACCCGGGTTGGGTGAATGCAATAACCGGTTTCGAGGATGGTATGGCCGATGGCCCTTTTTATTGAGAGCTGCTGTCTTCCCAGCCGGGAAGCAGTGAAAAGCCCTGTTCGTGTGGCAACCGAACGAAGAATCTGTATCATGGTCCCCGGCACGTTACCGCGCGGGCACCTGGGCTTGCAGCTCATACACTGGCCGCACTGCCAGATCATGTCCGACGAGAGCATTGCCTTTAGGGTTTCCTCATCCGCCTCAGTCACCATGTTCATCATGATCCGCGGATCATAATCGTAATAGCCCGCTGCCGGGCATATTGCCGTGCAAACACCGCAGTTCAGGCAACTCCTGCATGCCTCCTCATAACGTGGATCGGCCTGTATCAGAGCCAACAGATCGTCGTTTTTCATTTGTACCAAAACTACGTCAACCGATCCGTTCGCTTCTGCGAAGGAATACCGTAAAACAGCGGAAAGGGTACCGAATTTCCGGAGTATAAATACCTACATTTTCACAATTCCACCAGCTTTTCCTTGATGGCATAAACAACGAGGCTGGCTGTATTCCGGCAACCGGTTTTAAGCAGAATGTTGGCACGATGGCTGTCGACCGTCCTTTTGCTCAGACAGAGGGAATCGGCAATTTCCTGTGTTGACATGCCCTTGCATATCAGCAGGATAATCTCCTTCTCCCTGTCGGACAGCGGCGAATCCGGCGTCAGTTCTTCAGGTGCATTTTTAAGGGAGTTGACAAGGTTCATCAGAAGCTCCCTGGAAAAGTAATTGCCGCCCTCCATTACGGTTTCAAGGGCCATCCGCACCTCCGTAAAATCAGAATTCTTAAGCAGGAACCCTTTAACACCGGCATCCACCATCTTGAAATAATAGTCCTGCTCCCCAAACATGCTGAGCGTAATGATTTTAAGGTCGGGATAAAGGGCCAGCGACTGCCGGGCCGCCTCAATGCCGTCCATTTCGGGCATCGCAATATCCAGCATCACGATGTCGGGCCTGGTAGTTCCAAGCATGTCCAGAAATTCAATCCCGTTGGAGGCCTCACCGGCTACCTCAAAGCGGCCAAGTGTGTCGATCAGCATCCGAAGACCCTTACGGAAAAGTTTGTGGTCATCAACCAGCATTACCTTGTATTTCATGGCTTTTTAGCAGCTTTAACTTTGATAAGGACACGGATCCCGAGGCCTGGTTTCGATTCCACCGTCAATTCGCCCCGGAGTGACTTTATCCTGGATTGTATATTGGTAAGCCCTGACCCTTCCCGGGTGTTTTCACGCATCGCCCGTTCGGCCTCAAAACCGATCCCGTTGTCCTGGTAATCAAGAATAAGTTCACCTGCTTCATGGGCAATAGCCATAACGGCCCGGCTCGCCTGGGCATGTTGTATGGTATTGTTGATCAGCTCGCTGGCTACCCGATACACAACCACCTCCACATTCTCATCAAAACGCTCGCTCCTCAGGCTGGTTTGAAAGGCAATATCGAGTTGACCTGTCTGGTTGATTTTCTGCACATAATTGGCCAAAGCCCTGATCATTCCGAAATTGGCCAGCACATGCGGACTCAGATGATCCGAAATCTCCTTAAGGCTCCGGATCGCTTCATCAACTGTTTCAGTGGCATTCCGGATAATGGTGAGGCTCTGCTTGTCGGCTGCCAGCTGCTCCAGGGTCGAAACCGACATCTTTACCGCACTCAGCAAAGGGCCCATCCCATCATGCAGGTCCTTGGCGATCCTCGTCCGCTCGGCCTCTTCGGTCTGAATAATTGCTGTCAGGAAACGCTTTTCCGTCTTCCGCCGCTCCGTCTCCACCTTCTTCATGTAATTGAATATCTGCTGGATCAGATAAACCCCCACCGCAAACACCACTGAGGTAATTACCCCCATCCATATGTACAGTTCCCTGAAATAATCCGGCTTGTAGCTGCTTATGAAAGGAAGGAACTCGATAAACCGGAGAATAACCATCAAAAGAAACCCGATGGTAATGAGAATCCATGAAAGGGCGTATTTGGTGACACTGAACAATTTCAATGCGATGCCGGCAGCAATCAGCTGGACGATAATCGAGAACGCCAGAACAAATTTGAGCATGATGAACCTTTGGTGTTCAAAGGTAGAAAGTTGGCACCAATTTTTGCCACACCGGCGCGCGAATCGCCAATCTTCCGTCCGAAATCTTACCTTTGCCCAAACTCCATTTCAAATGAAAAGGTATTTCCTTTCGGCCTGTTGCCTTTCGGTGTTTTATATCCTGATAGTCCTTTCAGCCTGCAAAAAAGAGAACATCCCTCCGTCGGCCCTATTCACAATCGACCCGGGCACCGGTAACGATGAAACGATTTTCATGATGGATGCCTCCGGCTCCACCGATCCCGATGGGAAGGCCGATTCATTGCGAGTGATGTGGGACTGGGAAGGTGACGGTATTTTCGACTCCCAGTATGCCATACGTAAAAAAGCCGATCATAAATACAGTAAATCGGGTGATTACCAGGTAACACTCGTCGTTAAAGATCCACGCGGGCTTACGGATACCTTAAAAATACCGCTTTCCGTTTCCAGCTCAAACCTCCCCCCGGAGGCACCTTTCAACCCCCAGCCCGCCGACGGGGCAGTTGTCAAAACCGTTGGGCCCTGGATGAAATGGAGCTCCAGCGACCCCGATGGCGATCCCATGTTCTTCACCTGCTATTTCGGAAAAACCCAGACACCTCCCCAGTTTATCGCCAATCAGATGTTCGGAACCTTCAGCCCGGGCAAACTCGATTACAATACCACCTACTACTGGAGGGTTAAGGTTCGCGATACGAAAGGCAACATCACCGAGGGCCCGCTCTGGAGCTTTACAACCTATGATCTGCATGTAGGCACGGTAACCGACTCACGCGACGGACAAATTTACCAGACAATCCAGATCGGAACGGCCTGGTGGATGTCGGAAAACCTTCGCTATGACGCCGGCCAGGGCAGCTATTGCTACGATGACAATGCAACAAAATGCCAAACCTACGGGAAGCTTTACACCTGGGAGGCGGCAATGCGGTCGTGCCCTGCCGGATGGCACCTGCCTTCAATCTCCGAATTCGAAACACTCCTGAATACCCTCGGCGGCACGGAACTGGCCGGAGGAAAAATGAAGGATTACGAACTGCAGCTGTGGCGTGAAGTGAATGTCGGAGCAACCAACGAAGTCGGCTTCAATGCCCTGCCAGCCGGCCGGCGCTACGATTCCGGCCTCTATGCCGGTGTCAGTTATTACGCACAGTATTTTGCATCTACCGAATACAACAGCAAGGATGCGTACAATATGACCATCGGATACGACTATGGCAACGCATTCATTTACAACTACAAAAAGGCTTACGCGATTTCGGTGAGATGTGTAAAAGACTGACCGTCAGTCTTCCGACATCTCCTTCATGAACTCACGGTATTTCGAAAAGACCCGTGCCCGGCTGACGCAGCCGACGTACCTGCCGTTATCAAGAACCACGAGGATGTATTTACCTGATGCCTGTATCTTCCTGGCAATCTCCTCAACTGAATCTGCCACCTCCACAATGTATTCGGGCGTATACATAAGGTCACGGCACCAGGTATTCCGGTACAGTTCCGTTTTGAACATCACCGGCCTGAGCCGCTCCATGATAATCAAACCAAGAAACATACCTTCCTGATCAAGCACGGGGAACACATTCCGTGTTGAGCGCGCCACCACCTGAACAAGATCACCGAGAGTCTGATCGGGGCCGACAGGCTCTATGTCTGTTTCAATTAATCCCCTGATATTCATTCGAGTGAGAGCTGCCTTATCTTTATTGTGCGTGATCAGTTCACCCCGGCTGGCAAGTCGTTTGGTATAAACCGAATGGGGCTCAACCAGTTGAGCGGTGAGATAGGATATGGCCACCGTAAGCATTAGCGGAATGATCAAAATGTAACCGCCCGTGATCTCCGCTATCAGGAACATCGCCGTGAGCGGCGACCGCATCACACCGGACATCACGCCTGCCATCCCCACCAGCGTGAAATGGGTTTCCGATACATTCATGATCCCGAGCGTATTCAGCAGCCTGGCCAGGAAAAAGCCGCTGATCCCCCCCAGAAAAAGGCTTGGTGCGAATACACCGCCTACACCGCCCGCACCCGTGGTAACCCCCGTGGCAATAACTTTCAGAAGGATAATACCAAAGATGACACCCAGAAATACCCAGGGGTTATTGATATCTCCGAACCAAAGACTGTTATGAAGGATCTCGCCCGGATTGGCCTTTAGAAGGTTGGTGAGCGCTTCATAGCCTTCGCCGTAGAGCGGCGGAAAAAGAACGATAAGGGTAGCGAGAACTGCACCTCCGATGGCCCATCGCAGCCATGGGGAACTGATCTTTTCCATTCCGCCCTCCACGATCCTGAGCCCTTGAGAAAAATAGATGGAAACAGCGCCCGTGAAAATACCGAGCAAAAGAAAAGCCGGCAGCTCCGAAACGGTGAAGATATCATTCAGGGAATAAGAGAAAAGCACGGCATCCCCCATAAGAAGCCAGGCAACCGAGGTGGCGGTAACTGCCGCTATCATCAGTGGCAGCAGGGAGGCCATGGTGAGATCAATCATGAGCACCTCGAGTGAAAAGAGCAACCCGGCTATGGGTGCCTTGAATATACCCGCAACCGCTCCGGTGGCACCGCAGGCCACCAGCAGGGTAATCGATTTGTAATTAAGGTGCAGGCGCTGGCCAAGCCACGATCCGAAAGCAGATCCTGTAAGGACAATGGGAGCCTCCAGCCCCACCGAACCGCCTGAACCTACAGTGAAGGTACTTGCTACCATCGATGAATACATATTATGCCCTTTCAGCAGGCTGTTCTTCTTACTGATGGCATACAAAATCTTACTGATCCCATGTGAGATGGAGTCCCTTACCACATACCTCACGAAAAGAACCGACAAAAGCAGACCGGCAACCGGATAGAGCAGGTAAAGCCAGTTGGTTTCCGCAGCCCTGAAGCCGCTAGTCAGGAAAAGATGTGTATAGTGAACCGCATTTTTAAGAAGGAACGCCGCCAGCCCGCTCACAAGGCCCACCACCACCGCAAGAAGTATGATCTGACGGCTGTTTCCGTTTCGTCGGGGGCCTTCCACTAGTCTTCGCTCCACTTTTTAAGCACCTGCCTGTACGAGGAGAAAAGTCTTGCCCGGGATATGAACCCCACATAATGCCCCCCGTCGATGACAGGAATATTGAAATCGCTCGACTGGTGAAACTTATGGGCAACCTCCTCCATACTTTCGCCCGGAGATATGGTAACCGGCGATTTAGCCATGATATTCCGGATAAATACGCTGTCATACAGTTCCGACCTGAACATGATCTCCCTGACATTATCCATATTCAGTACGCCGTAATAGTTGTTCTCGTCATCCAGCACCGGATAAAGGTTTCTCTTCGAAGTGGCGATCACCTTAACCAGATCACCAAGTGAAGCATCGAGCCGGATCGGGGAAAAATTGGTTTCAATAAGTTTATCGACCTTCATCAGCGACAGAACAATTTTGTCCTTATCCTGAGTGAAAAGCTGCTTTCTGCGCGCCAGCTGAATGTGATAAAACGAAACCGGTTGAAAAAAACGGATGGTGATGTAGGAAACACCGGCGGTTATCATCAGCGGAACAATCAGGTTGTATGCCAGTGTAATCTCTGCAATCAGAAATATTCCGGTCAGCGGCGCATGCAGCACACCGGCAAAAACTGCGGCCATACCCATCAGGGCAAACAGTACCAGTGATACGTCGAGATCGAAAAAATAGTTAAAAACCGATCCGAAAAGGAGTCCGGCCGCCATTCCGGTAAACAGCGCCGGCGCTATGATTCCGCCAACGCCTCCGGCACCGACAGTCAGGGCAGCTGCCAGAACCTTCAGCAGCACCAGCAGTGCCAGCAAAAGGATGGTGGTACCGGCTTCACCTGAAAAGGTATAGTAGCCCGAATTGTCGAAAAGAAAGCCCATATCACCATGGAGTGCCCGGTTGATGGAATCGTACCCCTCGCCGTACAGGCTTGGGAAAAGGAAGATCAACCCACCCAGCAAACTGCCGGCAATCAGCCAGCGAAGCCATTTCGCCCGTATTCTTTTGAATAAATCATCAACCCCGGTGAAGAGGACCGTAAAGTAATACGACACGAGCCCTGCAAAAGCACCGAGCAGGATGAATAACGGAACATCCTTGAGATGAAATACTTCTGTAATCTTCAGTGAGATAAGCACATCCTGACTGTGGAAGAGGTACGCAGTGAGCGTTGCCGTTACCGAAGCAAACAGCAACGGCAGAAGCGACGAAAGCGTCAGATCGAGCATCAGCACCTCGATGGTGAAAATAATAGCAGCTATCGGGGATTTGAAGAGGGCAGCAAGAGCCCCGGTAACAGCGCAACCGATCAACAGGATAATCTGCCTGTAGTTGAGGTGCAGCATCTGTCCGAGATTTGAACCGATGGCACCGCCAGTCAGAACCGCCGGGCCCTCAAGGCCGATCGACCCGCCAAAACCGGCGGTCAGCGTACTGGTGAAGGCGGAGGAGAACATGTGGTGCGGCTTGATGGCTCCCTTGGTACCGGAAATGGCATGCAGGATCACCGGTATGCCGAGGCCGATCCGCACCCTGAGCACGTAATGCACCAATAGGACAACAATGGCAATACCTACGGCCGGATAAACAAAAAACCAGAAATTGTGCATCTCCATGCTAAAACCCCTTGTCAGAAGGGTTCGGATCAGGTGGACGCCGTTCTTCATCAGCACCACCGCAAGACCCGAAAGAAGACCAATGATGATGGCCGTTACCAGGAAGAAATTCCTGTTTGACACCCGCCGGATCCTCCACCGGAGGAACCTGACTAAAAGGTTGTAACGCTTTCTTTTAAGTGCACTCATCGCTGATTTGCCGTCGGAAACCGATTTGGCGGGGTGAAGATAGGCAATTTCCCCGAACTGCTTATTTTACCCGGCTCCGGCAAGTCGATTCGGGTGGAATGCCTATATTTAACGGCCGAAAAATCAGTAAAAAAAACGAGTAATGAAAAGAGATACAGCCATATTCAACCTGATTCGTGAAGAGCAGGAGAGGCAGCAGAACGGGATCGAGCTGATTGCCTCTGAAAACTTTGTCAGCAGCCAGGTTCTCGAAGCCATGGGCTCCGTAATGACTAATAAATATGCCGAAGGATATCCGGGTCACCGTTACTATGGCGGCTGTGAAGTGGTCGACCAGTCGGAACAGCTGGCCATCGACCGGTTGAAGGAGCTTTACGATGCCGAATATGTAAACGTGCAGCCCCATTCCGGTGCGCAGGCCAACATGGCGGTTTTCCTTACCGTCCTCAAACCGGGCGACACCTTCATGGGGCTCGATCTGTCGCATGGCGGCCACCTTTCGCATGGCTCACCGGTAAACAGTTCGGGCATCCTCTATCGTCAGGTCGCCTATGGTGTTAAGGAGGAGACCGGCAGAGTGGATTATGACATGATGGAAGAGGTTGCGCTGCGCGAAAGGCCAAAAATGATCATCGGAGGAGCTTCGGCCTACTCCAGGGAGTGGGATTATGCGCGGATGCGGTCGATCGCTGACCGTATAGGCGCTGTTCTCATGATCGACATGGCACATCCCGCAGGCCTGATCGCAGCCGGCTTGCTCAGCAATCCGGTTAAATACGCACATATCGTTACCTCAACCACCCACAAAACCCTCCGTGGTCCCCGCGGCGGTATCATCCTGGTTGGCAAAGATTTCGAAAACCCCTGGGGTATAACTACAAAAAAAGGCGAGGTGCGGCCGATCTCTTCGCTCATCGACTCGGCTGTTTTCCCGGGTGTGCAGGGTGGCCCCCTCGAACACATCATCGCAGCCAAAGCAGTAGCTTTCGGAGAGGCGCTTAGCCCCGAATTCAAGGTTTACCAGAAGCAGGTTCAGAAAAATGCCGCGGTTATGGCTGAAGAATTCATGAATAAGGGGTATAAGGTAATTTCAGGTGGTACCGACAACCACAGCATGCTGATCGACCTGCGAACCAAAGTACCGGCCATTACCGGAAAGATCGTTGAAAACACGTTGGTCAGGGCTGACATAACGGTTAATAAGAACATGGTGCCGTTCGACTCACGCTCCCCCTTCCAGACATCCGGACTCAGGGTGGGCACCCCGGCCATTACCACCCGCGGCCTTAAAGAGCAGGATATGCTAAAGATTGTGAGTCTCATCGACCGGGTCATCATGGCCATCGAGGATGAGTCTGTTATTGTCCGTACAAAGAATGAAGTCAACGAAATGATGAGCAGCTTGCCCATGTTTGCCGACTGATCAAACACCTACATCCATGAAAACCAAGAATATTCTGATAGCTTCCGGGATCGTTACTCTCGCGGTTGCTGCGGGCATCTCCGTCGTGCAGCTGATCAAGCCCGATACCAGACGCCTGTACGAAAACTTCCTCGTTTCGGAATACCAGGGTCTTCCGACACCGGATTCCCAAAAAGGAGACAGCGGAAAGGAGAAGGCTGACCGGCCGGATGAGGCCGCTTTTGCAGAATACATCAAGACACTCGACCCCGCAATCCGGGCAGTGCCCTCCGAGCGCATCATAGCTGCCAATAAGGCTACCGACGCCCTCGCCAGCCTCAAGTCGGCCAACGAACAGCTGGTCTGGTCACAGCGGCCAACCAATATGGGCGGCCGGACACGGACGCTCATGTTCGACCCCAACGACGCTTCCGCCCGAAAAATATGGGTTGGTGCGGTAACCGGGGGGTTGTGGTATAATGATGATCCTGCCGGCACTGGCGAATGGAAGCAGGTTAACGATTTCTGGCCCAATCTGGCGATCAGCTGCATGGCCTCCGACCCGAACAATCCGCAAACCTTTTATGTGGGTACCGGAGAAAGCCAGACAGCCCTGGTCATCTATCGGGAATCTTCGGGCCGCGGAACCGGCCTTCTGAGATCCACCGATGCCGGCCAAACCTGGGAACAGATGCCCTCAACCCTTAACTGGCCTTATGTCACCGACATACTGGTGAGGAATGAAGGCGGCACAAGCATTATTTATGCAGGGGTTGTTTCCGGTGTTTATAAAGGAGCCGCACACAGGGCCACCCCCACCAACGGCCTTTACCGGTCGGCCGACGGAGGTAATACCTGGACACAGGTGCTCCCCAATATACCGGGCAAAGACTATTCATATCCCCCTTCGGATATAGAAACCAGTGCCGATGGTTCCATGATCTACATCGGCACAACCTATGGGGTTAATGAAGACGGAACCGACAGCGACCGTTCGGGTGCGGCCTGCATTCTGAATTCAGCCGACGGCACCTCATGGACGGTAAATGACATCTACCAGCAGCGCATTCTGGCCGAAACCACCAATAAATATCCGGGAAGGGTCATGCTTGGCAAGGTCCCGTCCGACCCTAACCAGGTGGTTGCCATCATCGCTTCGGGTTATGTCAGATCAGACAAGTTTATCGGTTATGGCTGCCAGTTCCTTGTTAAGAGCACCGATAAAGGAGCAACCTGGAGCGAACTGAACTTCCCCGCCACTTTCGCATCCCTGGCCTGGCACGCCTTCGTAATCACCGTGAGCCCGCTCAACCCCAATATGATTTGGATCGGAGGCCTCGATACCTGGCGTACGGTAAACGGCGGAACCTCCTGGACCAAGCTGTCCGACTGGTCGGAAATGTACGGCAACGGTGCCGATGACTATGTGCATGCCGACATCCATGTCATCAAATTCCGACCGGGCTACGACACCGACCTGTTCATTGCTACCGACGGTGGCATTTTCGCAACCCGCACAGCCAGCGCTCCCGATGCAGGCATGCGGTTTTTCGAGGTGGCAAAAAACTACAACACGCTCCAGTATTATTCCTGTGCCATGCACCCGGATGCCGGAGCCGTGCACTTCATGGGAGGCCTGCAGGACAACGGAACAATGTTCTACCGAAAAGGGGTGACACCCACCTTTCGCGATATGCTTTCCGGTGGCGACGGTGCGCTCTGTTTTATCGATCAGGACCAGCCTTCCATCCAGATCACAACAGTATATCACAATTCCATCTATCTGTACTCCGGTGACAAAGAAGCCAATCCTGTCAGCGCCGGTTACAAAGGCCTCGGAACAGGAACCTTTGTCAGCCCGATGGATTACGACTGGAAGGATAACATCCTGTTCGCCAACGGTGCCAATGAACAACTGGATTACCTGAACACCTTTCATGTGCTCAATGTTACGGCCACCGGCATCACCGGAAGCAACACCGGCAAATTTCTGATGACCCGCTCTCTGGTACCCTACTCCAATCTGAAATGGTCAGAGCACTCCCCCGCCGGCAAACCGAACGTCTTTATCGGCACCGCAGCCGGAAAGCTTTTCAAATTTACCGATGCATCACACACCGGTTCACTGGCCGAAAAAACGGGAGCCGACTTTCCGGCCGCCAACATCTCTTCCATCGACATTGCCGGTTCGGAAGACACACTCCTGGTTACCTTTTCAAACTATGGCGTTCCTTCTGTCTGGCTCAGTGTCGATGGCGGTGCCGCCTGGAAAAACGTTGAAGCCAACCTTCCGGATATGCCGGTGCGATGGGGTATTTTCCACCCGAAATCAGGCAAGCAGGTGATGCTGGCTACTGAAACAGGCATCTGGACAACCGACAATATCCTGGCACAATACGTGACCTGGGCGCCCGATAACGGGGGCATGGCCAATGTACGAACCGACATGCTCAACTTCAGGAAATCCGACAATACGGTGCTCGCCGCCACACACGGCCGCGGGCTCTTCACAACAACCTGGCTTCCAAGCTACACCAATAGCATTGCGGATATCGCCAATACTTCCGGAGGAATATCCGTTTTCCCGAATCCCACCGATGGAAGGTTCGATGTACGTCTGACAGATCCCGCAAACTCATCCCTGGTCATCATGGATGCTACCGGGCGGATAGTTTTCCGTAAGGAAATCAACGCACGGAGCGGTAACCTGGTCCAGTCAATCGACTTGTCCGCCGAGGCGCGGGGCACATACCTTCTGCGGATTGAAGGCAAAGGGAAAACGCTGGTTTCCAGAATTGTTTTGCAATAAGAAAACGGGCAGGAAGGTTGAGATACGACTCACAACCTTTCTGCCCGCCATCTTCTTTCAATGAAATTCCTGTGACGACGCTGATCAGAGAAGCTTAAACTTATACGTGATGGTGCCCTTTTGGGTAATGGGCGCATCCTGGCCGGTGACCTTGTTGAATTTTGCCGAGACGGCAGCTTTGCGGGCGGCCTCCCAAAGCCGTGAATCGGTGGTGGTTGTTCCTTTGGCTCCCGGCTTGGCATCGATCACATCGCCGTCCTTGTTCACCGTTATGGTAACAACCACATCGCCGTATTCATTTACGGCATATTCCGGCTTTGCCAGCGACCCGATCACATTGCGGCCATTCAGGCTGAACGATACGCCTGCCCCGGTGCCGCCTCCCGGTCCGCGGTTTTTCGAATCCACGGAACCTGTAGGATCCCCCTGGTTACCGGTTTTCTGGGTATTGCCCTCGCCCTGGGTGCCGCCGGTGGTTGAATTGCCGCCGAAAGATTTTCCGATCCTGCCCTTTATGGCATTCACCTGGGACTGCTGCTGTTCCTGCTTCTTGCGCTCGGCTTCAACTCGCTGCGCCTCGATCACAGCCTGACGCTTCTCTTCTGCTTCAATGCGCTGGCGCTCCAGATCAGCTTGCCGCTGCAGTTCACGTTCCTCGCGCTCCAGCCTTTTCTTTTCCTCCAGCTTCTTCTTCTCCTCCAGATCCTTCTCGTTATCCTGCTTTTTCAATGTCGGTGCCGCCTCATTCTCCTGCGTGAGGAGCTTCGGCGCCGTTTCACGGGCCTTCTCCTTAACCGGCTTAGCTTTTACCGGGGGCGCAACTACTGCCTTCACCGGCGGCTCCGGCTGGGCCGACTCCTGCATGGCAGGCTCCTCATCGCCCATCCCGGCTTCATCTGTGCCAAAATTAATGGTGATACCCTCCGCATCCGGTAATTTCGCAGTGCCGTAAAGCTGCAGAATCAATAGCAAAGCAATGACGACACCGTGAAAAATCACGGTTGCAACCATACCCCTAAATCGTGCGGCTTCTTCCATCCCTATTTGGCCACGGTGGCCAATATCACTTTATACTTGTTGTTCTTGGCTATGTTCATTACCCGTACAGCCTCGCCAATCGGCACCGTCTCATCGGTATGCAGGCTGATAACCCGCTCCTCCTCCGGAACTCCGTCGAATTTCACCCGAAGCGCTCCTTCAAGGCGGTCAAACTCAATCGGCGACTTCTCTAAATAAAGCTGAAGATCCTTGGTGATCGAAACCGTCGTCAGCGGCTTGTCTGATACCTGCCCGTCACTGCGCGGGAGCAGGAGCTTGAGGGCATTCGGACTGATCATGGTGGTGCTGATCATAAAAAACAGCAGCAACAGGAATACGATGTCCGTCATGGATGCCATGCTGAACTCCGGCGTTATCTTATTTCGCGTTTTAATTGCCATCTCTTGTATTTTTTCAGATGCTACTTGGCCGGTTCGTTGAGCAGGTCCATGAATTCCGAAGAACGGGTTTCGAGAACAAATACAACAGTTTCAATTTTCGAAACAAGGATGTTGTAGAAGAAGAATGCCGGAATACCTACCAGAAGGCCGGCCGCCGTGGTTACCATGGCCGTGTAAATACCGTTGGAAAGGATGCCGATGTCGATGGTGCTGCCGGCAAGCGACATGTCGAAGAACGCACGGATCATTCCGAGAACGGTTCCGAGGAACCCAAGCATCGGGGCAGCACCTGCGGCAGCTCCCAGCGAGGCTAGCCCGCGCTCCAGCTTGTAAATCTCGAGCCTGCCAACATTCTCAATGGCGGAATTCACATCGGTCATCGGACGGCCAATCCGGGATATGCCCACTTCAATCATACGGGAAACAGGGGTGTTCGTCGACTGGGCCAACCGGATGGCGGCTTCGATCTTGCCGTCATGTATGAACTCCCTTACCCGGTTCATGAAACCCTGATCCTCCACACTCGCCTTGCGGATGGCAAAGTATCGCTCAACGAAAACATAAACAGCCAATATCGACAACAGGAAAATAGGAATCATTACCCACCCGCCCTTCAGGGTCAGTTCCCATACAGACAAACTCTGGTTGACGGTTTTAACCGCTGCATTTGCGGCAGGCGACTGAAATGCTGGACTTAACAAAAACATCAGACTCATGGTAATACGATTTAGTGATCCCGGTAAATTTATGGAAAAAACGTACCGACTGACCTGTTTAGTATAAACGGTTATCAGACGAGTTGTTAACGCCTAATTCCGCTTCCGCTTATTACGGTACTTCTGAACAAGGTCGCCAAACGTGTCGAACTCTTCACGATAGAACAATCCAACACCTTGAGTATAAGGTGCATACTCATATAAAAGATGATCATTGGCTCGGGTAAAAGCCTTAACCCGAACTTTCCCCGACTGCTTGATTTTATACTCGATTTCCACATCCCCGACAAGCTGGTTGGCATTGGTGGCAGACGGTCTTACATCGACATTACCGTTTACATTGATTGTCATTCGGTTATCGAGAAACTGCTTCGACAGGGCAACCTCCACCTCATCGCTGGTAAGCTGGTCGCCGGGCCTGTAGTTGAACCCCACGTCGAAATCCTTGCTTATCTGCGAGAGCCAGTAATTCAACTGATTGGAGAGCAATTCCGTAGTAGTGGCCAAACCGGCACTCTCGTAGCGGCTCGCAGTGCCGCTGCCTGTTCCGGCCAGCGGGGTAAAACGGTTCAGGATAAGCAGGGAGATCACCTGCTTGTTCATATCCTCTTTCGTAAGGTTCTGTAACTGAGTCCGCGCCAGGTCATTGCTGGTGGGGGGGAGAATAATGTTGAAATCGATAGCAGGGGCCTCAAGCTGGCCGCTCATCATCAAATGGCACTCCACCGGAAGCCGCTGGGTAAGATCAGGATTCGACTCATCCTGAAGCAGATCATACAGTGCTGCTTTGGTGCGGTACACGGCATCAATATTCAGTTGCGCCCCCGAAACATCTCCGGTCCATTTCAGTGTGGCACCCGGCTCGATCTCGAGCTTCTTAACCGGCATGTTCTGAAGTGTAAACTGATAATCCCCCTTCTCGATGGTGAAATCCCCGTTCAACGTCCATCGCGAGGTTGGCGGAATCTCCACACGGAGGTTGCCGCTGCCGCGTGCATGAATCACGTTGCCCACCTTGGAGTCGAAAATGAGCTGCACCTCGGCATCGGGAGTCGCTTCGAGATCAATGGTAACCATGGCGCCATACAGGTTTACGGCATAATCCGGCTCCACCTCTGCCGAGAAATCAAGCAGGTCGGCCTCCGTCTCCTCTTTCGGCTTTCCGATATAGGTAACGAAATCCATAAAACGAGCCTCATCCGTGGTGGTCACCGGGATGTAGAATTTCGTTTTGGGACTCGTCCGCGCAGAAACATCAATTTTCAAACTCCGCAGGGGTCCGGTGAGTGTCCCGACACCGGAAGCGTATCCCCTGCCCCAGTAGCCCTCATTGCGGGATTCAACTTCGTTCAGCAGCACAAAATCCTTGAAATCCACCTTCAGATCGAGCCGTATTTTATTAAAATCAGTGTGCCGCACCGCCCCGTTTACAGAAGCATGATTCCCTTCGTCATCCTGCAGGTCGAGGTTGGTCACGCTAAATGCATCCGGCGTGATCACGACATTGTGCGTGAAATAAAATCGCGTATTCAGGTAATTAACTATAAATGAGGCCTTCTGAGCCATAATATGTCCATAGATCAGCGGCTTTTTACTGCTTCCCCGGATCATCACCTTGCCGGTTGCCAGCCCCTTCACATCCAGGAGCTCATCGTACACAAACGGGTTGGCTATGTCGAGCCGAAGCTTTTCAACACTCAGATCAAGGTTAAGACTGTCGGTTACGGGATTGTACTGCCCCTGCAGCTGGAGCGTCTTGATGGCGCCCCTTTTGACAAGGACGTCCATAAGCAGGGCATCCCCGTTCTCGGAGCTCCGGCTCGACAGCGTAGTCTGCCCCATCGGCTGGCCGTTGATCGCCAGGCTGTCTATCCGCATCTCCGTCAGGAAACGCAGGCGGTTGCGTATATCAAAAATCCGGGCCGATCCGGTGATACGGCCGTCAAGCACAAAATCCTTTCCGGTTATTCGTTTGAAATTTAGCAAATTAACCCTTTGCAGATCAATATATAACGTATCCGAAGGATTGCGCGAAACCGACCCGTTCACCTCCATCTTTTCCTCATTGTGAGCCAGGGCAAAATTCTCAATACTGATTTTATCCTTGTCGGCCGATACCGCAAACCGATTGATGGTCCAAAGGCTGTCGTTGAGCACGATTCTCGATTCGGGGAACAGAAAGCTTCCGGTGAGACTGCCATCCTCGCGCTGCGCCATACCGCCCACACAGGCTATTGAGCCCCTCGATCCCGACTGGCCGTTTTCATTCCATCTGAGCTTCATGTCGGCCAGATTACCAGATAGATAACCTCCCAGATTAATTTTTTCAAAAAGAGTACTCCGGTCAATCTGGAGCTTTCCCAGATCACCGGAAAGCAACACAGAATCACCTCTCGACATGATTCTGAAATCCAGCCCGGTAAACTGCCGCCCCATGACAACGAACTGGGGTGAGGTTCCCTCCAGCGAAAATGCCTGCTCTGCCGCATCGTAAAAGCCACCGACACGGGTGTTGTCCTTGCACTGGAAGCCGGGTATCAGGACCGTGGTTACCGGGCCTGAATTCTTGATCTGGACATTAAAGGCAAAGCTGTTCAGGTGATCCTGTCGCACCGGCAGATTGCCGGTGACAGCCGGAACGAATTTCGCGATCAGCGAACGGGCCTGAGGAGCCAGGTCATCAATATGAACATTTCCCACGATCCGGGCGTCGACATATTCCGATGAGAAGATTATTTTCCGCTTACCCAGTTCGGGAACCGAGGTAAGCGACATATCAGTCACCGGCAGTGTTCCCCGGCTGTTGGTGTAGCTCGAATTCCTGATCCGTATTTCGCCGTCCATTTCATCAATGGCACTGCCGGTAAAACTGCCATGGAGATCAAGCTGCAGGCGGGCCAGCGTATCGCTTTTTATCAGGTTGAGTGCATAGAGGTCAGCTTTTTTAACCAGCAGGTCGAAATCAACAGCCGGTGTATCCTTGCTGAAATCGAAATTACCGTCAAGGTCGAGGTTTGCATTCGGGTCACGCAGGTTGATTTTTCCGTTGAACCGGCTCCCTGTTGCCCTTCCGCTTATATTAAGGTACTGGAAAGTATAGCCGTTCAGTGTGAACTGTGAAACCTCTCCCGCCAGCAGGGCATTCACCGATTTTGCGCCATCCCATACGCCATCCACATTCAGGTTGAACTCCATCCCGGAGAATCCGGATGGCTGCGTCATGAGCTGGTCGGGATTAAAATCGCTGGCCGACACCGATCCCTTGAAATTATAACCGGCAACCGGCCTGTTCTTGTTCACCTCGAGATTGGTTGTGAAATCACCGTAATCGAAGCTCCAGTTGCCCGTGGTGATGAAATTCTCAAATGTTCCGGTAAAGACCCCGCGGTAGGTGACCGTACCGATTTTTTTCACAGCATCCGGAACATCTAGCTCGAAACCGGGTATCTGACCGGCCAGTACATCCTCGCTGAGATTGGGCATATTCAGCTCCAGGTAGCGGGTTTTCAGGTCGAAAAAAGCCTCCTGCAGGCGGCCCGGGTAATTGTAAACCAGGTCGCCTTCAAACGCTACCAGGCCCGGCCAGTTGACCATTGCATTCATTAGCCGTCCATTATCGGGCGAGCCGTTGAACACCCCGGCAATCTCGATCGGGTCGGTCAGCCCGGTACTGATCCCCGTGAGCAGGGTCAGGTCGATCGGACTAACATACGTTTTCGTATCAAGAACGATGTCCATTTCGGGACCATGGTTGCCCGCCCCGCTGCCGAAGATGCCGGTAACATTGGCCCTGAGGGCGCCCACATGGCTGTTCCCCGTAAGCAGTTCCAGGTTCTCCGTAAACACACCCTTCTTGCCAACCCGAATCGCGGCAGAGAACTGATTAACAAGGAAACCGCTCTGCTCCTGAAAGGATATATGGTCGATCACCGCACGGGTTTCGTCACCCTGCATGGCGAACCGCCTTAGTGCTGCCTCGAGCCCCGTCACCAGTAAATTATCAGGATCAACCTGACCGGGCTTCTCCAGTGTCCCGAATTTTCGATACTGAAGGGAGCCGCGACGGACGAAAATCTGATCGGCGGCAACCGACAGCGGCTTCGTGGATTTAACTGTATCCGAAGATTTAAAAGATTCGAGCAGCACTTCGTAATTCATCAGACCGGAGGGAAGCTGCCGCAGTTGAATTTTCGGATCCTCAACCACCACACGCGACAGGCTGAGCCGGTTTTTATCGATGTTGTATTTTTTCACTGAAAGCCGGACCGACGAGGCATAGAAAAGGGTATCGTTTACGGGATCAAGGATCAGCAGATCGACCAGTTCGATTCGGTGCGGCCATCGTACCAGCACCTTTCCCACACTCAGCCGGCCGTCATAGCGCTCCTCGATATTCGTCAGGAAGCGGTTAACCAGCCAGGTTTGAACACTCCTCATCCTCAAACTGATAAACAGACCCGCCAGCACTACAATGAGTACTGCCAATACCGTTAAGGTCCTATTTATCGCTTTTTTAGGCAAGGAATTAAACTTTAGTAATTTTGACCCTGAAAAAATCATACCAAAATTAGAATAAAAACGGTCGCGGCCGGCAGATCTTATGAGCATCACCATCTTAGGCATCGAATCATCCTGTGATGACACCTCCGCCGCGGTCATCCGCGACGGCTACCTGCTCTCCAACCGCATTGCCAACCAGGAAGTTCACCGTTCATTCGGCGGTGTTGTCCCTGAACTGGCTTCACGGGCGCATCAGCAAAACATTATTCCTGTGGTTGAGCTCGCCATGCGCGAGGCAGGAGTAAAACCGGAGGAAATTACCGCGGTAGCTTTCACCCGCGGCCCCGGCCTGATGGGCTCTCTGCTTGTCGGCTCCTCTTTCGCGAAAGGCTTCGCCATCGCACGCAACATACCGCTTGTAGCAGTTAATCATCTGCAGGGGCATGTGCTGGCTTTGTTCCTTCAGAAGCCGGGGGAAGATCGTGACGCGGAGGATCGTGACGCGTTAAGCGTGACGCGTGACACGGGAGATCGTGACGCGTTACACGTGACGCGTGACACGGAAGATGGCAATAGTGTTCTCATCCCGGCGAAAGCCGGGACCCCGTCCCAACCAGCCGAAGCCACCAGGGACTTACATCACGCGTCACGCGTCACGCGTCACGTCTCCCCTTCGTTTCCCTTCCTCTGCCTCCTCGTCTCCGGCGGCCACACCCAGATCCTTGTGGTGCGCGACCATCTCGACATGGAGTTAATCGGCCAGACGATTGATGATGCGGCCGGCGAGGCATTCGACAAGTGCGGTAAGGTTATCGGCCTGCCCTACCCGGCCGGACCGGTTATCGACCGGCTCGCAAAGGAGGGCGATCCGCTGGCATTTGAATTCAGCCGGCCGAGGATTCAGGCACTGAACTACAGTTTCAGCGGCCTCAAGACCTCCTTCCTCTACTTCCTGCGTGATCGCCTGAAGGAGGACCCCGCCTTTGTTGAAAAGAACCTGAACAGCCTCTGCGCCTCACTTCAGCATACCATCGTCGAAATACTGCTCAACAAGCTCCGGCAGGCCTCGCGCCAGACCGGCATCCGCGAGATCGGCCTCGCCGGAGGCGTATCGGCCAATTCCGCCCTGAAGGCAGCCGTACGTGAGGAAGCCGTTAAACGCAACTGGAACGTTTACATCCCCGAACTGGCCTACACCATGGACAACGCCGCGATGATCGGAATCACCGGCTACTTCAAGTATCTGAAAGGCGAGTTCGCCGGGCATGATGTAGTGCCGCTTGCGAGAATGTAGGCAGGGGACAGGGTCCCGGCTTTCGCCGGGATGACAATCCACCAGACTAACTTACGATAAACGCTCGCCGGAGCGTTGTCATCCCGGCGAAAGCCGGGACCCCGTACCATACACCGCACTTCGCACACCCCTATTATAGCTGGTAGCGAAAAAGCCTTACCCAGAAAGGCCACTTCTTTTCGGGGTACAAAAAATAAACAGCTCCCGCATAAACCGTGATCCGGCTCATGTCGGGATAATCCGGAAGCTGTATGGGAAGGCCGGTTTTACCCGTCCGCACATCAAGCGGAAACAGCATCCAGCGGAGACCACGATGCTCGAGCATATAAATGCCATGGCCGATGGGATCCGTAAGAACCGTAATGTTCCGGTACTTATAATCGGTGCCGGTAATGGTTTCAATCTTCTCCCGGCAGGCTGAGAAGGTCACCGAACGCAGGAACTTTCCGTCGGGAGTATAGGCAAGCAGGGAATCGAGATAAGGATTCACTGCAAAAAGGGTGTCCTTGCACGAAAATACCGGAACATTCCTGGGGTTGCTGATCATGGTTTCAATCTTGCTCATCTGCTGGCCACCCCGGCCCGACCCGCGCCGGCTCCTCCCGACTGCCGCATTGGAAGAGAGATCCGTCCACATGGATCCCACCTTGTATTCCAGCCGCTTGTCGCGCCGCTCGATTGCATCCTCAACAACCGTCAGAACCTGCCTAACCGGAACATAAGCCTCCCGATAATAAATTTCCGTCCGCCTCGACCATGGATCCGTATCGGCATAAACCAGCTTGCCCGCAAACCCGGCCCGGATCGGGTCCATCATCTGAAAAAAGGAGGTGCGATCGATGGCATAGGGGAGCTCGATTCTTCTGTGACCACCAAATAGCTGATAAACAGAATCTTTCATTACCATATAGGCAACACCGAAAACATCCCGGTAAAGCGATTCCGCATTCTCAACGGGAATAGAGGTGATGGTATCGGAGAACCAGCCGGAAAGCATCAGCCTGCCCCGCCCGGCCTGGTTGTTGGTATACGCAAGCAGCCACAGATACTCATCGTCGAAAACAAAATCACGGATGGAGTAATCTTCCCGTTCGGTGAGAATCCGGAGCCGTTTGGCGGTGATTTCCACTTCGCCGATTTCGCTCACCGACTGATCGAGTTCTGCAATTACTTCTCCTTTGGGTTTGGAATCCAGATAGATGACGGTTCCGGTATAAGAGACGTGGCTTATCCGTAGAGCGGCCGGGTATTTGTCGATCTGAATACTAAAACGACCGTACTCACCGGATTGGGTGCCTGTGCCGTCGGGCAGGATGATGCTGGCGGCAATAACCGCCTCGCGTGTTTTGCGGTCGATGATGCGGCCACGCACCTCCTGTGCCGCCGTCGTAGGGCCTGTTAAGTAAGACAACAGGATCAAAAACGGAATGAGGAAGCGTTTCATCCCGTTAAGGTACGAAAAAGTAAAATTCGTTTGGCGCAATAACCCGTCTGTCAGACGATCCCGCTGAAACCCATGAAGGCCATGGCAAGTATGCCTGCCATGATGAGGGAGATCGGGAACCCCTGCATGCCTTTGGGAACGCCCTGAAGCTCGAGCCGCTCGCGCAGTCCGGCAAAGATGATGATTGCCAGGCCAAAACCGAGGGCATTGCTGGCGGTAAACACAATTCCCTGGATGAGATTGTATTCGTTCTGAATCGTGAGGATGGCGATACCCAGCACGGCGCAGTTGGTGGTGATCAGCGGAAGAAAAATGCCGAGTGCCTGATACAGGCTTGGCGAGATCTTTTTCAGGATCGTTTCCACCATCTGAACAAGGGCGGCGATCACCAGGATGAAGACGATGGTTTGCATGAACCCGATATGAAACGGGTCGAGCACATATTTCTGAAGGAGGAAGGTTACGATGGTGGCAAGCACCATTACGAATGTAACGGCCGCCGACATGCCGGCAGCGGTCCCTACCCGGTTCGATACACCGAGAAACGGGCAGATGCCGAGAAACTTGGCCAGCACGATGTTGTTGACAAGTATCGCGCTTATAAATATGATAATGTATTCCATGATCGGGTTTCTTACGGGTTATTTCTTGCTTTTCAGGCGGTTGACAACTGCAATGAGATAACCGAGCGCTATGAAAGCGCCGGGGGAAAGAATGAATACCAGTATGGTGCTGGCATCTTCGCTCACAAAGCGGATGTTGAAGATCGATCCGTTGCCCAGGGCCTCACGGATGGCGCCGAGCGTAGTGAGCGCCATGGTAAAGCCGAGCCCCATGCCTAGGCCGTCGAGAATCGAAGCCACAACAGTATTCTTCTGGGCAAAAGCCTCTGCACGGGCAAGGATGATGCAGTTTACCACAATCAGCGGGACAAATACACCCAGTGCCTTGTAGAGGGTCGGCACAAAAGCCTCCATTACCATCTGAACAATGGTAACGAAGGAGGCGATGACCACTACGAAAATGGGTATCCTCACCTTATTGGGCACCAGGTTTTTGATCAGGGCGATCACCAGGTTCGACATCGTAAGCACAAAGGTGGTTGCCGCGCCCATGCCAAGCCCGTTGATCGCCGAAGTGGATACGGCCAGCACGGGACACATCCCGATGAGGAGAACCAGTGTCGGGTTTTCCCTCAATATCCCGTTTGTAAAATGTTTCAGATTGCTCATTTTTTTTCTCCTTTCTGCCAGGCGTCATAAGCCCTTACGATGGCATCGCAAAATGCACGGGAACTGATGGTTGCAGCTGTGATGGCATCAACCTCCCCGCCGTCCTTCTTAACTTTCATTTTTCCGGAACCGGGATTCTTGCCGACAAACTGGTCCTTAAAGCGGGGTTCGGCCATTTTTGTGCCCAGACCGGGCGTTTCACGGTGCTCGAGTATCATGGTGTTAATGACTGTTCCATCAGGAGCCAGTCCGACCATCACGCTGAACTTGCCGCTGAATCCTTTGGCGGTGCGCGTGCTGATGGCGGTGCCGATCAACACGCTGTCCTTGCGGGCGGGGAAACACTCGAGGTCACCGAGATCTGACGGTACCGTGTACATCTCAGCGCCGGGATTATTATTGAAGCCGGGAACCACCTGGGCAATGGCTTCGAGTTTGGCCTTCTCCTTCGACTCGGCGATAGGCCCTTCGGTTATCATGTTCATGTACCCCAGGAGGCCGGAGGCCACTGCACAAACGCCGAGCAGGGAAAGCACCATGGTTTTCAGATTGGATTCAAGCTTGGCCATTTTTCAGTTCCTCCCCGAACCTTTTGGGTTTAACATACTTATCGATCAGCGGCACAAAGGCGTTCATGATCAGGATGGCAAAAGAAACGCCTTCAGGATAGGCCCCGAAAACACGTATCAAACAGGTTATCAACCCGATACCCACTCCGAAAATAATCATACCTACGGGTGACATAGGGGATGTCACCATGTCGGTTGCCATAAAAACGGCTCCCAGGATGATGCCGCCGGTTAACAGGTGGAACATCGGATCGGCATACTTCCCCGGGGCAACCAGCCAGAGGATGCCAGTAAAAAGGATCACTGTTGCCAGGATCGAAACAGGAATATGCCAGGTGATCACCTTTTTCCAGATCAGGTAGATGCCGCCGATAATAAGGGCCAGCGCGGATATTTCACCGAGGGAGCCGCCCATATTTCCGATAAACATCTGGAAATATCCCGGCACCTCCTTCATCAATTCCGATAATGGCTGTCCGTTCTTGATGCCCTCTTTCAGAATGGCGAGCGGTGTTGCGCCCGTAACGGCATCCAGATAGGCAAAGCGGGATTCCACAGCTTTTGGCCAGCTGGTCATCTGCACCGGGAATGATATCAGGAGAAACACACGTCCTACCAGGGCCGGATTGAAAGGATTCTTCCCAAGGCCGCCGAACGACATCTTGGCAACACCGATAGCGACAAGGCTTCCGATGATGATCATCCATACCGGCAGGTTGCTGGGCACGTTGAAGGCGAGCAGAACGCCCGTGATGGCGGCTGATCCGTCCCACAGGGTTGAGGGTGCCTTAAACAGGAATTTTGTTATCAGGTATTCGAAGAGCAGACAGGAAGCCACCGCCACGGATGTTACGATAAGCGCCCCAAGTCCGAAGAAGACCAGCGAAACGGCGAGTGCGGGCACCATGGCGATCAGCACCCGGTACATGATCTTCTCAACCGATTCGGGGGCCGAGAGATGCGGAGAATGCGATACGGTTAGCAGGTTTATTGCGCTCATTTGCCTCTGGTTCTGATTATTCGGTTAACACTATTCTTACCGGTGCGGATATGATCGAGCAGGGGCCGCGACGAGGGACAGGTGTAGCTGCAGCTGCCGCACTCCATACAGTCGGTAACCCGCTCCCGTTCAATATCATCCCACCGTCTGGCTTCCGTCAGCCCCATCAGGAGGTACGGTTCCAGCCCCATCGGGCAAACGCTGCTGCAGCGCCCACAGCGGATACAGTTTACCGTCCTGCGACGTGTTGATTCATTTTCAGCCATCAGCACGATACCCGATGTCCCTTTGGTCACCGGAACATCAAGTGTCGGCAGTGCCTTACCCATCATCGGGCCTCCGTTGATCACCTTACCGGTATCTTCCGGAACTCCGCCTGCGGCAGCGATCAGGTCGGAAACCGGTGTACCGATTCTGACCAGAAAATTCGCTGTCCTGGTCATCGACTTCCCGGTAACGGTAACAATCCGCTCAAACAGGGGCTTATTCTTCGTTAATGCCTCGTAAACAGCATAGGCTGTTCCTACGTTGTGAACCACCACACCCACATCAACCGGAAGGCGCCCCGATGGCACTTCCCGCCCCGCTATTGCGCGGATAAGCTGTTTTTCAGCTCCTTGCGGGTATTTTACCTTCAGCCCTTCCACAGTGATCCCCGTGTACTTTTTAGCCAGGTTTCCGATCGCCGCAATTGCATCAGGCTTGTTCCGCTCGATGCCGATAACTGCCCGGGTTACGCCCAGAGCCTTCATCAGCAGACTGGTACCCGTTAAGATTTCGTCACCCTTTTCTAGCATGAGGCGATGGTCGGATGTCAGGTAGGGCTCACACTCTACACCATTTATGATGAGCAGTTCGGCCTTTTTGCCTTTGGGCACCGACACTTTCACATGCGAAGGGAAGGTGGCGCCACCTAAACCGACAATTCCCATCTCGCCGATTTGTTTCACAATTTCCTCAGCAGTAAGATCAGGCGCTCCCGACAGTTTGGTCGACCTGTCGATTGTCTCAACCCATTCGTCGCCATCCGTATCAATAAAAATGGCCGGTCTCCGGTAACCGCTGGCATCAGCGGCCGCCTCGATCTTCGATACCGTGCCCGATACCGGAGAATGGATATTGGCCGAAACGAAACCGATGCTGCGTGCAATCAGCTGACCGGTTTTTACCCGGTCGCCCTTGGCAACCATCGCTTCCGCCGGCGCACCGAGGTGCTGCGACAAATGTATGCAGACCGATTTTGGCGGCGGAAGGACCTCAATAGGAGCTCCCGATGAAATCTTGCTTTCTGGCGGGTGAACGCCACCCATGGGAAAAGTATTCAATGAATAATCCTCCGGTTATATTATTTTTCAATTGATTCTGATACAGCAGCTTCCGCCTCTTTAACCTTGCGTGGCGGGAAGTTGAACTCAATAATGGAATCGGTTGGGCACACCGGGATGCACTTTCGGCAGAAGGTGCATTTTACGGGATCGATATACGCTACCATATTTTCGATCGTAATGGCATCAAACTCGCACGCCTTCACACAGGCTTTGCATGCAATACAAGCTACGGAACAGGCCTTTTTGGCCACTGCGCCCTTGTCGCGGTTTACACAGGAGACGAATATCTTTCTGTCCTTTTTGGATTTCTTCCTGAGTTCGATGATCATCTTCGGGCATGCCTTCACGCACGCTCCGCATGATGTACATTTCTCGTCGATTACCTCCGGAAGCATCGTCACCGGGTTCATACGGATCGCATCAAAGGTGCAGGAAACCACGCAGTCGCCCAACCCGAGGCAGCCGTATGAGCATCCGGTATCTCCGCAGTAAAGGGCCGAAGCGATTTCGCAACTCGAAACGCCATCATAGCGGGCGGTCCTGACGCGATGGTCAGGGCTGCCGGAGCACCTGACCACAGCAACCCTGGGATCCTGAGCCACAGCTTGCTTTCCGAGTGCCGCAGCTACCTTTGCCATGCCGTCGTTGCCTCCGACAGGGCAAAACAAAACATCGAGCGATTCGGCTTTCACACAGGTCTCGGCAAATCCCCGGCATCCGGGATAGCCGCATCCGCCGCAGTTGGCACCGGGAAGCACCCCCTCGACATCATCGATCCGCGGATCTTCGAAAACCTTGAACTGCTGGGCAATAAGGTAAAGGATGAACCCCGAAAAGGCACCGATTACACTTAAACTGATGATCGTAATGACGACCGTATTCATATCTTACTGATTCTGTTTTCTCAACTTGAATTCCATCGACCGGGTGATCCTTGTCCGGAAAACAAAGAGCACCAGATAATAGGGAACCAGGCTCCCCAAACCGATAAGGGCGGCAAAAGCATCCCTTCCTGTAACCGCATAAACGGTAAATATTACCGCCAGAAGAACAATAAGCGGCAGCCCGTATCCGTACCATACCGCCTTAAACCCTTGAGATTGTGCAAGAAGCACATCTACCCTGTCGCCGGCTTTCAGCCCGGGCTCCGGTGTCACCAGGTCAACAAACTTTTCCTCGGAATCGGAAACGGAACATACCCCTTTGGCATGGCATGCTGCGCAGGCGGAGTGGGCGACAAACCGCACCCGGACATTCTTCCCGGAAACCGCTTCTATCACCCCGTCATGAGCAACCGTTGCCCCGCTCTGCATTTTTGTTAATCTAAAAACGATCAAAAGTAGACCCGAAGAAACTCTTAAAAATTGCTATTTGTCAGGTTTTTCAAATTTCCGCTACATTTGGTGTTTCATCGCCAAATATGGAATACATCAGACACCGGCTCGGCAACGGGCTAAGAATTCTCGTAAACAGTGATTTCAGTTCGCCCATGGTGGCCATGAACATCCTCTATGATATCGGCGCACGCGACGAGGACCCGGCCCAAACAGGATTCGCCCATCTTTTTGAGCACCTGATGTTCGGCGGATCCGCCAACATTCCCGATTACGATTCCCCGCTGCAGCTGGCCGGAGGTGACAACAATGCTTTTACCAACAACGACTATACCGACTATCACCTTACGATTCCCTTTCAGAACCTTGAAACGGGTTTCTGGCTCGAATCCGACCGGATGAACGAATTGGATTTTTCACAGGAAAGCCTCGATGTTCAGAAAAAAGTTGTCATCGAGGAGTACCGGCAGCGATACCTCAACCAGCCCTACGGTGATGCCTGGCTTCACCTCAAACCACTGAGTTACAAGGCCCACCCATACCGATGGCCAACCATAGGAAGGGAGATCAGCCATATAGAAAATGCCGTGCTGGATGATGTCCGTAATTTCTTTTATCGCCACTACGCACCCAACAATGCGGTACTTGCCCTCTCGGGTGCCATCGGCACCGATGAGGCACTGAAGATGGCTGAAAAGTGGTTCGGGCCGGTGCCGGCAAGACAGATCCATCCACGCAGCCTCCCCGTGGAGCCGGTCCAGACGGAATACCGTCACCTCGAACTCGAACGGCCGGTCCCGAGTGCAGCGGTTTATCTCGCCTGGCATATGGGCGACCGGTTCAGCCGTGATTACTATGTGCTCGACATACTGTCGGATATTTTGTCAAATGGCATGTCGGCCCGCCTTTTCCTGAAACTCGTGAAGGACCGCAAACTCTTCAGCGACATCGATGCGTATATCACGGGCGACCACGACCCCGGACTGTTTGTCATCAGCGGCCGCCTGGCCTCGGGGGTCAATCCCGGTGCAGGCATTGCCGCCATAAACGATGAACTCGCTGCCATCCTCTCCGGCCCGATATCCGAACGCGAACTGAACAAGGTGAAAAACAGGGCCGAATCGCAGTTTATTTTCAGCAACATGAACGTCCAGAGCAAAGCCATGAACCTGGCCCATTTCGAGTGGCTCGGCGATGCCGCCCTCATCGGCATGGAAATGGATAAACTCCGGTCGGTAACGGTTCAGGAGATCCGCGATACCGCCGAACGGATATTCGTTAAAACCAATTGCTCCTGCCTGGTCTATAACAGTAACGGGGGGAAAGAATAATGGACAGAAAAACAATGCCGGCCATAAAAACCGTTACCCGCCTCAACCTGGCACGGCCGCAGAGCACATTTCTCAGCAACGGGATACCCGTTGTGATTGTACCGGCCGGCTCCGAACCGGTCTGCCGCCTCGATCTGGTGTTCGATGCCGGCTCCCGAAACCAGGATATCATTTTCCAGTCGTCACTCACCAACCAGATGATCCCCGAGGGAACCCCAGGCATGAACGGGGGCACCATCGCAGAGGAGTTCGAGTTTTACGGCAGTTATTTCAACGTTTCGGCCGACCGTGATGAAGCCGAAATCACCGTGCACAGCCTCGAAAAACATCTGGAACCGGTTTTAAACCTGATGAGCCAGGTGGTTCGTAATCCCTCATTCCCTGAAGACGAACTCGGCATCATCAAGGCCAACCGTGTGGAGTCGATGAAAGTGGACGACCAGCGCGTCGAAAGCCTGGCCCGCAAGGAATTCAACCGATTGATTTTCGGCATGTCACACCCGTATGGCGTCGTTGGTGAGATACCCGATGTTGATGCCGTAGGGGCAAGCCACCTGAAAGGTTTCCATGCCCGCTGGTATAACCCGGCGCACTGCCGGATCATGATCACCGGGCCAAAACCGGATGAATACCTGGCTCTCGTTAACCGCTTTTTCGGCGACGGCTGGCCGCGCAACGAGCAGCACCCGGGCGCGGCACCGGTTTTGCCTGCTATCGAATCCAGCCTGCTCAGACGATCGGTCATTCCCCGGATGGATGCCGTACAAACCGCCATACGGATCGGACGGCCGCTGTTCAGCCGGCTGCACCCCGACCACATGGGGCTTACCATTGTAAACACCATTCTCGGCGGCTATTTCGGATCAAGGCTCATGAGCAACATCCGGGAACAAAAGGGGTATACCTATGGCATTTCTTCCCATCTGCCAACCCTCCGCGATTCCGGCTATTTCGTAATCGGTTCGGCCGTCGGCGCCGAAGTCTGGGAGGATACCGTAAAAGAGTGCTTTATCGAGATGCAAAAACTCTGCAGCGAAAAGGTGGCCGATCACGAACTGGAACTGGTGCGGAATTACCTCATCGGAATGATCCAGCGTTCACTCGACGGCCCCTTCCAGGTAGCCGACCAGCTGCGCTCCCTGTGGACACACAACCTGGGTCTCGACTACCTCACGGAATTTATGGAACTCATCAGTTCCATTACTGCCGGGGAGATAAGGGACCTGGCGGCCAGGCACCTGGATCCTTCCCAAATGACCGTTGTAGCTGCCGGCCCGATACAAACTACCGATTGATTTGCTACTTTCACCCTTGAAACGCAACGGGAATGTTTGAACTTACAACAGAGGAAAACGTCAAGATAGACGAGGCCTACCAGGACCTCGTCAACGGGCTTCAGAAAAACCTGACCAAAACCGACAGGGAGCTTATCCGAAAGGCCTATCTGTTTGCCTGCAAAGCACATGGAAGCGAAAAACGCAAATCCGGCGAGCCTTACGTTCTCCACCCTATTGCTGTTGCCCGTATAGTTTCGGAAGAGATCGGACTCCGAACCCGCAGCATTGTCAGTGCCCTTCTTCATGACGTTGTGGAAGATACCGATTACACACTCGATGACATCGAACGTGAATTCGGACAGCAGATCCGGCAGATCATCGACGGCCTCACCAAGATAACCGTTGTGATTGATGGCGACTCTTCCCTCCAGGCTTCAACTTTCCGAAAACTGCTGCTCACACTGATTGATGACGTCCGGGTTATCCTGATCAAACTGGCCGACCGCCTGCACAATATGCGCACACTGCAGGCGCTTCCGCGAAAAAAACAGATCAAGATCGCCAGCGAAACACTTTACCTGTTCGCCCCACTCGCACACAGGCTTGGCCTGTATTCCATCAAAACTGAACTGGAGGACCTTAGCCTCAAGCACAAAAACCCCGAAGTATATCAGGATCTGGCCAATAGAATCAACCACTCGGAGAAAATTTCCGCCCATTTCATCAATAAATTCATCGAGCCGATCAAAGAAAAGCTTGAAGAGGAAAAATTTAAACTTGATGTATATGGAAGGCCCAAATCGATCTATTCCGTTTGGCGCAAGATGCAGGAAAAGAATTTGCCCTTCGAGCAGATTTTCGACATCCTGGCCGTACGGATCGTATTTAAACCAAAACCAAGGATTCCGGAAATCACCCAGTGCTGGCATATCTATTCCACAATCACCCAACTGTACAAATCCAAAACCGACAGGCTCCGCGACTGGGTAAGCCAGCCCAAGGCCAACGGTTACGAAGCGCTGCACGCCACCTTTATGGGGCCGCATGGCAAATGGGTTGAAGTTCAGATCCGGTCGGAAAGGATGAACGATATCGCAGAACACGGTTTTGCCGCCCACTGGAAATATAAAACGGGTGATTCCAAGGAGAACGAAATCGACCGGTGGCTGAAAGGCGTGTCGGATATGCTCAAGAATCAGGAGACCGGCGACATCGAATTCCTCGAAGACTTCAAGCTGAACCTCTTCGATGCCGAAATGGTCACCTTTACCCCTAAAGGAAAAGAAATACAACTACCAAAAAACGCCTCCGCCCTCGACTTTGCCTACGAGATTCATACCGCAGTCGGGAAAAAGGCCATCGGTGCAAAGGTCAACCACAAACTGGTTCCGCTCTCAACCCGCCTCAACACCGGCGATCAGGTTGAGATCCTCACCTCCGATATCCAGAGTCCGCAGCTGGAACAGCTCGATTTTGTAAAAACGGCCAAGGCAAAAGCATCAATCAAAAATTCCTTCAAGGAACAACGAAGAAAGCAAATATTCCGCGGTCAAAAAAACCTCGAAGAGCAACTCAAACAGTTGAACTACAAGCCACAGGCCAGCGTGTTCCGGAAACTTTTCGATGAATTCCAGGTCAACAGCAAGGACGACCTCTACCAGATTCTCGGGCGCGACGAAGTCGGGATCGAACAGATAAGAAAGATCCTGAAAAAACGGTCACGAAGCAAAACCGTACGATTCTGGAATCTCGAGTTCTTTACCTCTAAGAAGAGCGAGCAGCTGCCAATCAATACCGGCTCCAATTCGAGTCTCGTCATTCAGGGAAATCCGGGTGAAAATGAATTCAGGCTTGCCCCCTGCTGCGAACCGATCCCCGGCGATGAGGTAATCGGATACCGTAACCATGAGTCCTCGGAAATCCTTATCCATAAAACTACCTGCCCTATTGCCAGCAAGCTCATGAGCAGCCAGGGAGAACAGATCGTTGCAGCCAAGTGGACATCCCACAAGGTGATGGCCTTCCTAGCGAGGCTGAACATGACAGGCATCGACCGGCTCGGCCTGGCGAACGACGTTACCGGAATCATTTCAAAGGAACTGAACGTCAACATCCGGTCATTAAGCATGGAATCGCACGATGGTGTATTCGAAGCAAATTTCGACCTGTACGTGCATAACACCGAGGATGTCAATAACCTGATCCTTACCCTGAGCAAGGTAAAGGGAGTTGATAATGTAAAACGGATTGAGAAAATTGAGGACAATTAAATGAAATGCACGCCTATACAAAGCACGGTTAAGGAGATTTTCTCCGAATACATCGAACGGAAAGGCCAGCGAAAGACCCCCGAACGGTATGCCATACTTGATGAGGTTTATGCCCGCGACGGCCATTTCGATGTAGAAGAACTCTATCTCCACATGAAAAACAACAATTACCGGGTTAGCCGGGCAACGCTTTACAACACCATGGAGTTGCTTCTCGATTGCGGGCTGGTGGTGAAACACCAGTTCGGGAAGAACATAGCCCAGTTTGAAAAGTCCTACCTGTGCAAACAACACGACCACATCATCTGCACAATCTGCGGCAGGGTTGATGAATACTGCGATCCGAGGATACATGAGATCGAAAAGACAGTGTCAACGGTGATGAAATACAGTATATCAAATCATTCCCTCTATTTTTACGGCACCTGCCAGTCGTGCCAAAAATCCAGGTGATCCATTTCCTCTCCGCGCCGCGAAAAATGCTATTTTTGCAGTTTGGCCTGAGGGCAGAGTTATTCAATTAATACGGATTTTTATGAAAGTGGATGTTCTTCTCGGTCTACAGTGGGGAGATGAGGGTAAGGGTAAGCTGGTGGATGTGCTCACCGGGAAATATGATGTCGTTGCGCGGTTCCAGGGTGGACCTAATGCCGGCCATACACTGGAATTCAATAATCAGAAACATGTTCTGCACACCATACCCAGCGGAATATTCCATACCGACAAGCTAAACCTGATCGGGAACGGGCTGGTGGTCGACCCGGTGATCTTCCGCAGGGAGGTAGACAGGCTCTCCGGATACGGAATGGACATCCGTAAAAACCTTTTCATTTCGAAAAAATCGCATCTGATACTGCCAACACACCGGCTGCTCGATGCGGCTTCCGAAACCAGCAAGGGAACGCTTAAAATCGGCTCCACACTTAAAGGCATCGGGCCAACATACACCGACAAAACCGCCCGGGAAGGCCTGCGCATCGGTGACATCCTGGAAGATAATTTCCTGGCCAGATACCAGTGCCTGCGCGATATGCACCTAAGCAAAATCAGCCACTACAATTTCCCTGTCGACCTTCAGCCCCTTGAAGAGGAGTGGCTGTCGGCAATCGACTTCCTCCGCACCTTCCAGCTGGTAAACGGTGAATACCTCGTAAACGAATGGCTCCAGTCGGGTAAAAACATTCTCGCCGAAGGAGCCCAGGGCAGCATGCTGGATGTGGATTTTGGCAGCTATCCATTTGTGACCTCATCAAATACCACCTGCGCGGGTGCCTGCACCGGTCTTGGTATTGCACCCGGCCATATCGGCAATGTTATCGGTATTTTCAAAGCTTACTGCACACGTGTGGGCAGCGGACCGTTTCCCACTGAGCTTACTGAGGCAACCGGCGAAATGCTGCGCACCTGCGGCAATGAATTCGGCTCCACCACCGGGCGGCCAAGGCGTTGCGGCTGGCTCGACCTGGTCGCCCTCCGGTATGCGGTAATGCTTAACGGCGTTACCTCCATGATCATGACCAAGGCTGATGTGCTCAGCGGATTTGAGAACCTCCGTGTAGCCACCGCTTATCTGGTTAATGGCAAAATTACCACCGAGGTTCCGTTCGACACCTACGCACATGTAGAACCTGTTTATTCTGAAATCCCGGGCTGGAAGGAAGATATCTCAGCCATCCGCAAAAAAGATGACCTGCCTGAAAAGCTCAAGGCCTATGTCCGGTTTATCGAAAATTACATCGGCGTGCCGGTAAGCATCGTGTCGGTTGGACCCGACAGGGAGGCTACCGTGATGATGGGTTGA
>CAYWHP010000003.1:82870-137327 GCA_964457845.1 uncultured Porphyromonadaceae bacterium
ACGCGTCACGATCTACTTCACCGGCGCCTCTTCCAGAATCTTCACAAGAAAATCCCAGAACTTCTGCACCGTTTCGATATTTACTTTCTCATCCGGGGAGTGCGGGAACCGTATGGTTGGTCCGATGGACAGCATGTCCCAGTTGGGATATGGCCCTCCGAGGATGCCGCATTCAAGACCGGCATGGATGGCTTTGATCTCGGGGATCTTGCCATAGAGATCCTGGTAAACGACACGGGCAGCCTTCAGGATCGCCGAATCCATATTGGGCTTCCAGCCCGGGTATTCGCCATCAAACCGGATGTCGGCACCTGCCAATGTAAAGACCGAAGCGAACATATTCTTGAGGTCCTCGCGGGCCGAATCAACCGAACTTCTGAGCAGGCAGCGGATAGTTACCTTGTCATCCGCCGACTTAACAATGGCCAGGTTGGTTGAGGTTTCCACCAGCCCTTCCATATCGGTGCTCATCCGCATCACGCCGTTCGGGCATCCGCAGATCGCACGGATCAGGCGGGAGGCTGAATCGATCGACAGCACGGTTGCCTGTTTGTCGGCATCAAGCAGCTGGACCTTAACACCCGGGTCAGCAGACGACAGTTCATTGCTTACCGTTTTTCCGAAAGCTTCCACATGGGCCTGGATACCGGCTGCATCCTGCTCCTTGGCGAGGATCACCGCCACGGCTTCGCGCGGGATGGCATTGCGGAGATTACCCCCGTCAACCATAGCGAGCCTTACACCGAACCGATGGGTAAGCTCATACAGGAGCCTGAAAAGGATCTTATTCGAGTTGCCGCGCTCCAGGTTGATGTCAACGCCGGAGTGTCCGCCCTTGAGGCCGGAGACATAAATTTTCATCGGTTTATCACCGGCAGGTGCATCTTCGAGGTCGACCGAAAAGGTTATGTTGGCATTGGTGCCGCCGGCGCAGCCGACATACACTTCGCCTTCATCTTCCGAGTCAAGGTTGATCATGATGTCACCGTGCAGCAATCCCGGCTTCAGGTTGAATGCTCCTGTCATGCCGGTCTCCTCATCGATGGTCATCAGCGCTTCGATAGGACCATGCTTAAGGTTTGTTGCTGCCATAATAGCCATGGTGGCGGCTACACCGATGCCATTGTCGGCTCCGAGCGTGGTGCCGGTGGCTTTCACCCACTCCCCGTCGACACGCGGCTGGATGGGGTCAGTCACAAAATTATGCGGTGTATCGGAATTGGCCTGCGGCACCATATCGAGGTGTCCCTGCAGGATGATGCCCTTCCGGTTTTCCATGCCCGGCGTGGCCGGCTTGCGGATGATCACGTTGCCGACCTCGTCAACGATGGTTTCCAGTCCGAGGTCTTCTCCGAATTTTTTTGCCCAGGCTATAACGGCAGCTTCGTGACCCGACGGGCGGGGAATCTGCGTGAGGCCGTGGAAGTATTTCCAGAGGGCAGCGGGCTGTAAGCTTAATATGGGGTTACTCATTTTCTTTATGATTAATTAGTGATTATCGTAACGCGTGACACGTGACACGGGGGATTCGTGATGCGTGATGCGTGACACGTGACACGATGGTCGCTTCACGCGTCACGCATCACGTGTTACGACTCTTCCGTGTCACGCGTCACGTGTCACGATCCTTCTATTGTTTAATGTTCGGCAACTCCAGCCCGTACCCCTTCTTCTTGTCTTCGGCCTTGAGCAGCAGGGCAAACACGATTGCCAGAATGCCAAGCGACATGAAGATGAGCATCGGGATAGTATAATCATAGGTATTAACCGAGATCCCGTTCTTGACTACCTGGCCGGTGATGCACCATTTCTGCAGTACCCAGCCGATCAGGGCGGGAACGCCCATCAGGCCCCAGTTCTGGACCCAGAAGATCATGGAATAGGCCGTGCCGAGCTGCTTCTCAGGAATGATTTTCGGTACCGAAGGCCACATGGCTGATGGCACCAGCGAGAAACCGATCCCTAAAACAATGGTGAGGAAGATGGCAACCGGAACCTGGTTCAGGAACGGAATGGCGAACATCGCATGCACAAATATCAGGATGGCTGCACCGAGAAGCATGATCGATGCCCCTTTTCCCTTGCGGTCATAAAGGTTTCCGAAAAACGGCGTCAGAATGATCGTCCCAAACGGCAGCATCATCGGTATGGCCCCGGCAAGTTTCTCCGCCACGCCGAACTTATTTACCATAAGGTCCTGTGCATATTTGAGGAACGGGAAGACGGCCGAATAGAAGAGCACGCAAAGGATGGCGATATACCACCAGCCCTTATTGGTGAAGATCTTCCAGATGTCTGACATTTTGAATGACTCCTCAGTATCAACTACCGCGTTGTGCTTGTCGAAGGCAGCCTGTTCGGCATCCAGCTTCTTGTCCATAAAGGTATAGATGAAGAAGGAGATCAGTCCGATACAGAGCAGTATGAGCGCCAGCAGGATCGGGGCCGAAACATCGTTGAACGCACGTGCAATCGGAAGTGAGGTGCCAATTGCAAGACCTGTACCCAAACGGGCCATAGCCATCTCAAGGCCCATGGCGAGTGCCATCTCCTTGCCTTTAAACCATTTAACAATGATTTTCGATACGGTAATACCGGCAACCTCGACACCCACGCCGAAAATCGCGAATCCCAATGCAGCCATAAACACCTGAGCCTTCACGTCGAACCAGAGTATATGCCACATCTGTCCGTCGAGGGCATGGGTGGATACTGCCCAATATTTCAGGGCTGTGCCGGCAACCATGATGGAGGCAGCCATCAGTCCGGAAAAACGGACACCCATTTTATCGGCTATGATCCCGCCGATGATCAGGAAGAAGAGAAATACGTTAAACCATCCGTAAGCGCTGGTAAAAAACCCGTATTCCGAACTGCTCCAGGAGAGTTTTTCCTCAAGCATCCCTTTCAGGGGAGCCATTGCGTCGGTTAGGAAATAGCCGCAAAGCATCGTAAAGGCTACGATAGCCAAAGCTGTCCAGCGGGCGGTTTTGGAATCCCGCAGCGTTTGTCTCAGTTTTTCCATGTAATGTTTAGATTTAGTAGATGCGCCAAAAGTATAAAAAAGGATTACCTGCGAAAGATGTTTTTAACAGAGCCATAAGCCGGATAAAACTCAACGGCGGTTGCCTCGTCCGACAAAACGGCTGCCGGAACAAAGTCGATTCTCCCTCCCTGAGCAACAAGGAAGTCGCGGTTGAAAAGCAGTTCTCCGGCACGGATAATCTCCACACGCGTTTTCTCGGGCATGCGGAAGGCCAGGCCCGGCACACGCGGAGCCTTGCTGTCGTCGGACCATTCGAGCTTATCCATAGGGTTGGCATCGGCACGGGTCAGCTGCAGGGTTACGGGATCGGCCCCGGCCGTTTCGGGCTCCTCAATGCCGTTGGCAGCCGAAAAGGTGCATAGGGTGCTCGTTTCAACCAGTCCCTGGCCGGCGGGAGTGAATGAAAAACGGACCGTTTCGCGTTCGGTCATCGTGCGTCCGGCAAAAAGGGAGACATAGCCCTCCTCCATGATTGCCAGCTCCCGTACTATGACTTCGAGTGATGACCCTTCCGGTATAAAGGTGCCGTCATTATCCACATATGCATATTCCCCGTTCAGGAGGTTAAACCTTCCCGTACGGAGTTTCATGAGGTTATCTGCCGCTTCCTGTGCCTGCAAAAGGGTTGATTTCTGGTTCTCCTGCTTGCGGATAAGGGGTATCCTGATAAAGGTGGTATCGTTGCGGACGAGTCGGTACACCGTATCCGGAATCGGCTCCGTGCTCTTCCTCAGTGTCAGATCGGGATATTTCGGGTCATCAAATACCCGCTCGCCGAGCTTAATCGCAACTTCCTGGCTGACAGCCACTTCCGGGTTTACAGGAAGATTGATCCCGCGGATCAGCCCGTCGGCTGTGAGGCTGACACGGGCTCCTACCGGTTTGCCGGTAGTTTCAATCCGATACATCTGAGCCGGATCCTTTTCGGCATGGGTGGTGACCCTGACCTCACTGACGGTGTACTCCACCGACTCGCGCATGGGAACGCTGGTCAGGCCGAGGAACCGTTCCGCATAGGCAGCGAAAGGACCCGGGCGCGTGATTTTTTTATCGACAACCATTTCAACATCGAAAACAGTTCGCGGGAGCGAATAGTACATGGCAAAGTCGGCAGCCTTCATCCCCGCCTCCACCTTACGTACCTTCGTGAAGGTGGCGGTTTCGGTTTGAATGGCACAAGCTCCCATACCGAGAACGACTGTCGGAATAAGTAAAAATCTGAGGCTTTTCATATGCTGTTGTTGTGTAATCGTACAAATGCCTGACCGATAGAGGCAACAATATCACCGGCGATGAGGGATTCCTGCCCGCACTCCTCGGCGGCAATGTCGCCGGCAAGGCCATGCAGATAGACCCCGAGGCGGGCGGCGGTGAACGGGTCGTAACCGCGGGCCGCCAGTGCGGTGATGATGCCGGTGAGCACATCGCCCGATCCGCCCTTGGCCATACCCGGGTTTCCGGTGCTGTTGAACCAGACTGTGCCATCCGTGCCGGCCACGGCTGTGTGCGCACCTTTTAGCACGATGACCAATCCGTAAAATGACGCCAGCTCGCGAAGCCTGTTGAGCCTTGAGTAATCATCGGGATCGTCGCCGAACAACCGGCTGAATTCAACGGGATGAGGCGTGAGAATGCTGTTTTTCGGCACCTTCAGCAAGGAACCGGGATCGAGTGCGAGGAGGTTGATGGCATCCGCATCCAGAATCAGGGGCACGGTGCAGGTTTCAAGAAGTTTTTCCAGTGCGAGGCCGGTATCCGGATGGGTTCCGATTCCCGGACCTGCACCGATGGCGGAAAACGCACCCGGTGCAGGGATAGCCGTGATACGGCCCGGATCGGATCCCGGGATGGTCATCGCTTCAGGCACGGCTGTCTGGAGGATGATATTGTTTCCCGATGGAATGGCCACGGTTGTGAGGCCCGCCCCGGAGCGCAGGCAGGCGGATACTGCGAGCACCGCCGCACCGGCCTTGCCCGTTGAGCCGGCTACCAGCAGGGCATGGCCATTCGACCCTTTATGATCGAACTTCCCTCTCGGAAGGAGCCAGCCTCCGGCTGTTTCGGCATCGGTGAGGTGCCAGGGCGTTTCGGCCCCGGCAATAAAATCGGGGTGAAGACCGATCTCCAGAACGATCCAATCGCCGACGTAGGCGTGGTTTTCGCGCAGAAAGAAGGCAAGCTTCGGGAACTGGAAGGTGAGGGTGAGCGAAGCCCTTATTATGTGTTCCCGGGAGTTCAATCGGTTGTCCTCGCCAAACAGGCCGGAAGGGATGTCAACCGCCACCACGAGAGCCCCGCTGGTATTGATATGGTCGATCAGCTCTGCCATGAAACCTTCCGGTTCACGGGTCAGTCCCGAGCCAAACAGGGCATCCACCACCACGTCGCCCTCAACCAGCTCAGGCATCGGGAGATCGGATCCAATGGCTTCAACGGTGAGGTTGGGCAGTTTGGGCAGGCGGCGGAAATTGGCCTCCGCATCGGGCGACCGCCGCAATGGAGGGGTAACCACAAAAAGGGTTACCTCCCTGCCCCGCTGGGCAAGCAACCGGGCAAGCGCCATACCGTCGCCGCCATTATTGCCGTACCCGGCTATGATCGTTACCGGAACCGCCTCATCGAAATACTCGCCGAAACCGGCGGCCAGGGCTTCCGATGCACGCTCCATCAAGTCGAGCGAAAGCACCGGTTCATGGCTGATGGTATAGGAATCAGCCAGCCTGATCTGCTCAGTCGAAAGCACCTTCATAACGGCTAAACTAAGCAATTTCGGGTGATTTTGAGCCCGTGTCAAAAGATTTCTATATTTGTGGGAATCCGTAAAACAAACGAGTATAAATCAATAATCTTCTGAATTATGTTTAAAGCACATCCAAAGGGTCTGATCGTTGCCTTCTTTGCCAATATGGGGGAGCGATTCGGATTTTACACGATGATGGCCATCCTGGTCCTATTTCTGCAGGCTAAATATGGCCTGTCGGAGGATAAGGCAGGCAGCATCTACAGCTGGTTCTATTTCGGCATTTATGCGCTTGCGCTGGTTGGCGGACTGCTCGCCGATTATACGCGAAAGTACAAAACAGTGATCCTGTTCGGGCAAATCATCATGTTTGCCGGCTACGCACTGCTGGCATTCCCCGGCCTTCCGCTCGGAATGACCGTTCTGGGACTGGCGACCATCGCCCTGGGGAACGGTCTGTTCAAGGGGAACCTCCAGGCAGTTGTGGGCCAGATGTATGACGATGAAAAGTATTCAAAAATCCGCGACTCGGCATACATGATCTTCTACATGGGGATCAACGTCGGGGCCTTCTTCGCCCCCTTTGCCGCTACCGGTGTTCGCACCTGGTGGCTCAAAACCAACGGTTTCCTCCACGACGGCAGCCTTCCGGCGCTCTGCCACCAGTTCATCAAGGGCAACCTGAGCGATCAGTCGCAGCTGCAGGAACTGGCCAACAAGGTGAGTATCAACGGACCGGTCACCGACCTCAACGTTTTTGCCCAAACGTACCTGGATGTCTTTTCAAGGGGATATAATTATGCTTTCATGGTAGCCGCAGGCGCGCTCATCGTTTCCCTGCTGGTTTACCTCTTTTACAACAAGCTGCTTCCCAACAAGGAAAAAGTGGTTACCGAAAAAACGATCTCCTTCGGCGATAAATCATGGGCCATTTTCCCGGCCCTGCTGGTGGGCGTCGTAGCCGCCTTCGGCATAGCCCTTCTCAAAGCCACTGCAACTTCCACCGAGTTCAGCGAGGGCGATAATATCGCAACCGGCGCCGCATTCGGCCTCTTCGCCACCTTCGTCACCTGGATCATCACCATATCCAGAAAAGAAGAGCGGCAACGCGTTGTGGCACTCGTGCTGGTCTTTTTTGTTGTCGTGTTCTTCTGGATGTCATTCCACCAGAACGGACTGACGCTAACCTTCTTCGCCCGCGACTACACGGTAAAGACAGTCGACCAGTACACATACATGTTCTTTACCCTCGAGAATATCCTTTCGGTAATCGCCTTCGTGGCCGGTCTTGTAATTGCATTCGGCAAGAACCGGACGCTGAAAACCCGCCTCATGGGCGGCGGACTCACTGTTGCAGGTGGAGTTGCAGGAGCTTTGTTCTTCTCGAACGGTCAGGAGCAGAACGCCATCTCCCCGGAAATTTTCCAGTCATTCAACCCGCTCTTTATTGTCACACTTACCTTCCTGGTTATGGGCTTCTTCGCGTGGCTCAAGCAGCGCGGCAAGGAGCCTTCAACACCGAGGAAGATCGGCTTCGGGATGATCATTGCTGCCATCGGCTTCCTGATCATTCTGGTGGCATCACTTAACCTGGTTTCCCCCCACGAGCTTAAAGATCCGATAACCGGCAAGTTCAGCGCCGTACCCGACTCTTCACGCGTGATGCCTTACTGGCTGATCTCATCGTACCTTATCCTTACGATTGCCGAGCTTTTCCTGAGCCCGATCGGACTCTCGTTTGTTTCGAAGGTTGCTCCGGGCCGCTTCCAGGGCCTCATGCAGGGCGGCTGGCTGCTGGCTACCGCTGTCGGCAACAAGCTTCTCTTCGTAGGCAGTACTTTCTGGGGCAAGATCGACCTGTGGCAGCTCTGGCTGATATTCATCGTCTGCTGCCTCCTCTCGGCCGCCTTTATCTTCTCGATCATGAAACGGCTGGAACGGATTACCTCCTGACACCTGACACCTGATACCTGACACCTGATACCTGACACCTGATACCTGACACCTGATACCTGATACCCAAACCGGGGTTATCAACAATTGTTGATAACCCCGGTTGATTGATGGTTCATACAAACAGGGCGTAAACTATTGACAAAGTGATTTTGTGCGTTACCTTTGATCGTACCAAGTGAGCGATAAAGGTCGCACCAAAGGTGAGGTTCTTTGAACGGGATGAAGAAGAGGCGGTGAAAGCCGCGCTGGCTGCAAGAGGAAAAACGGAACGAAAAATCAACCGGCAGGTTCCGGGGCGGGAAACCGCGTCAGGCTTACCGATCGAAAAACGGGCCAAAAAAAACCAAAAGCAGAGCCGGGTACGTTACCACCTGCATCCGGAGGCAGACGCAAGTCGGGCCAAAGGGGGATACAAAATCGTACAAGGCAGGAGGCTCAGGCCCATCCCACCGGGTTAAAAGAACAATACACCGAGCAACCGGAACGGTAGCTTGGACACACGCGACAGCTACGGCATTCGCGGCGTGGGAAGGGGAAGTCATCGTCAAGGTGGCTTCCCCTTCGTGTTTTAGGGCGGTGCCGTCCCCATGGAAATGCGGTCGGAGGCGAGGTTTTTATTACCACGGAGACACGGAGAACACGGAGGGACACGGAGAAATTCATTAACAAACAATTCACATTTCTTAACGGTTTGGCCTGAGAAATCGAACTGATCGTTCTTACCTTTATCCCGACCAAAAAAAACTCCGTGTCCCTCCGTGTTCTCCGTGTCTCCGTGGTAAAAAAAACCTCCCCATGAACCGAACTACCCTCATTGCCGTAACCCTCCTCCTCACCGTCTCCACCCTCCCCGCCCAGGTCACCCCCAAACAGCTTGAAGCCTTCACGTACCGAAACCTCGGCGCCTTCCGCACCGGTGCCTGGATCGCCGATATCGCCGTACCCGAAAACCCCGATGCGGCAAACCGGTACACCTTCTACGTCGGCACCCGCGCCGGCGGCGTGTGGAAAACTGATAACAACGGCACAACGTTCCGCTGCATCACCGATACCCTCGGCGTAACCACCATCGGCGCCGTTGAGGTGGCCCCATCCGATCCAAATATCGTTTGGGTGGGTACCGGTGAAGCATACAACGCCCGATCCTCGTACGCAGGCAACGGCATCTGGGTATCGCACAACGGGGGGAAAACCTGGAGCAACAGGGGACTGACCGATTCACACCACATTGCCAGGATCCTCATCCACCCTACCAATCCCGATATCGTTTACGTTGCCGTGATGGGGCACCTCTTTTCACCCAACGAGGAACGAGGTGTGTTCAAAACCACCGACGGCGGAAAATCCTGGAGGAAGGTGCTGTACATCAACGACCGGACCGGGGTCATCGATCTAACCATGAACCGCAAAAATCCGGATATCCTCTTTGCTGCAGCTTATGAAAAGCAGCGCACCCCATGGACCTTCGAGCCGGGCGGGCCCGGCAGCCGGATCTACAAAACCGGCGACGCCGGTGAATCCTGGGAAATGCTGGCGAACGGCCTGCCGGCAGGAAATCTCGGCCGCATCGGCATCGACATCCACCGCGCAAATCCCGACATCATCTATGCAGTGATCCAGAACCTCAACCCCGATCCGGAGTTCGATCCGAAAAATCAGCGCCAGACGAGTGCAAACATCGATGCCACCTATGATGCCCTCCTCGGCGGTGAAGTATACCGCTCGGCCGACGGCGGAACGAGCTGGAAAAAGATGTCCGACAGCAAGACCGACGTGAGCGGAAAGGCTGCCTACTCCTTCAACCAGATCTATGCCGATCCGGTTAACCCCGATCATGTGTATATCCCGGGAGTATCCATGTTCTATTCCTTCGATCAGGGCAAAACCTGGCCGATGGGCTGGCGCGGCCGCGACCGCTTTGAAAGCAATTTCGGCGATGTGCGTTGCTTCTGGATCGACCCAGCCGACCCCCGGCACATGATGCTGGGCAGCGACGGCGGCATCTATGCCACCTGGGACGGCGGCCTTACCATGAACCATTTCTACCACCTCGGTACCGGCGAGATCTATGATGTGGAGGCAGACAACTCCTCCCCGTACAACATCTATATCGGCCTTCAGGACCATGAATCCTGGAAAGGCCCGTCGAACAGCTGGTCGGGCGAGATCGGCCCCGAAGAGTGGGTCGTTACCGGCGAAGCCGACGGCATGTACACAAAGGTCGACCACGAAAACAACCGCTGGCTCTACTACACCGGCCAGTTCGGACTCCACCACCGGGTCGACCAGCTCACCGGTACCCGCACCGATATTTCCCCGAAAGCACCGAAAGGAGAACCACCCTACCGCAACGCCTGGGTCACTCCGCTGGAACTTTCACCAAAGAACCCCGGCATTATTTATACGGGCGGCCAGTACCTCCTGCGCTCCATCGACCGGGGCAACAGCTGGGAAAAGATCAGTCCCGACCTCACCACCAACGACCCGGCAAAGATCAACGGCAAGGGGCACATGCAGTACTGCACCATCTCCGCCATCGCTGAATCGCCGGTGAAATCAGGCGTCATCTGGGTCGGCACCGACGACGGGAGGGTTCACCTCACCACCACCTACGGCGCCGCCTGGGAGGAGATGACCGACCGCCTCGCTGCCCTTGGCGCACCCCGACTGATGTACGTGAGCCGGATTGTGGCCTCCGTGTCGGATGCCGGTACCGCCTATGTGGCAAAAACCGGGTTCCGCGACGACATTTTCAAGCCTTTCGTTTACAAAACCACCGATTTCGGGAAGAGCTGGATGCAAGTAACCACCGGCCTGCCCAACTCGCCGGTAAGCGCCCTCTGCGAGGATCCGGCCAACCCGTCGATCCTCTACCTGGGCTGCGATGTGGGCGTTTACGTGAGTTTCAATACCGGTACAACCTGGATGTCTTTCCGCCAGAACATGCCGCCGGTACCTGTCACCGACCTGATGGTGCATCCGCGCGAAAAGGACCTCGTGGTGGGCACCTACGGAAGGGGCCTGTGGATCACCGATGTTTCGCCTTTAAGCGAGATGGCAGATACTCTCCTTGCAAAGCCATACCATCTTTTTACAATCGAAAACAAACCCCAGTTTAACTTCTCCGAACGGTCGGGCTGGGGCAACTACCAGATGACCGGCGACAATCATCTGCGCTCGCCCAATGAGCAGAACGGACTGGAGGTGTATTATTATATCGGCACCATTCCGGCGCAGGACAAGGTTTTCCTGCGCGTTCCCGGCCGTGGCGGCAAGGAGGAGGATATCCCCGTTTCCAATACCCCGGGCCTCCACCGTGAATATGTGGATACCTGGCGGATGCCTCCCGGCAATTACCCGATCAGTCTGCTGGTGGGGAAAAGCCGCGTTACGAAAACGGCCAGGGTGACGGAAAGCCCGGTTTGGCCGGTTGGGCATATAACACCGGGAACTGCAAAGTGATGAAGGAGGAGTTGTGATGTCTGAGATTCGAAGACCAGTTTTGAATTCTGAAGATCAAATTTCAAGGATCGGTAAAGTAGCCCTTGTGCTGGGGTGGCTGCTTTTGGCCGGTGCCTGTGTTCAGGCACAACAATTGGCCTCTGGCAGGGACTGGCCCGAACGCTATGCCGCATCGTTCGGGTTTGAGCTCATGACCGACCACAACGGCCTCATCATCGTGGCCTCGGTCGACACCACCGGTCAGGCCCACCGGCTCGATGTACGGCCCGGCATGGAGGTGATCGGATGGAACCGGATACACATCCAAAAGAGAATCAAATCGATACGGCCTGGCAGGTACCGGAAATCCTATCCCCTTATGACCGAAGAACAGGTACGGTTGCTTCTCCTCACCCGCGGCCGTCCCGGTGAAAAGGCCGAGGTTTTTTTTATCACGGAAACGGGAAACGCGCGGGGGATCGGCCTTACGGCACGATAAAGAAGACATGAGACATGAGACAGAAGACATTAGACAGGAGGCTCTTGTCTCATGTCTCATGTCTCATGTCTCATGTCTATTGTCTTTCCAAAAAGCCCCTCGCCTCCTCCATCTGCCACGCCGGCGTCGAGGTAGCCCCGCAAACACCCACTGAATCGCCCGGGTTGAACCAGGCCGGATCAATCTCGGCTGCCGAGGCTATTTTATAGGTGCGCGGGTTTGCCTGCAGGCACGCGTCATAAAGGACCTTGCCGTTACTCGATTCCGTACCCGCAATAAAGACAACCGCCGAATGGACCCGGCAGAATTCCTGTAGCACCTCGCGGCGGCCCGATACCTGGCGGCAGACGGTGTCCTTCAGGATCACCGAGATCCCGGCCTCCACGAGCTTTTCGCGCATCGTATAAAGCTTGTCAATGCTCATGGTGGTCTGGCTGTAAAGGGTTACCTGCCGGGGGAGCTTTTCAATATCCAGTTCCTCAAAATCCTTGAATACGATGGCATTGCCCTTCAGGTGGCCAACCAGGCCAACCACCTCGGGATGGCTCGCCTTGCCGAAAATAAGGATGCTATTACCCTGACCTTCCGATGTGATCACCCGGTCCTGAAGCTTCAGCACGATCGGACAGGTGGCATCGAGAATCTCATTTCCGTTCTCCCGCAATATCGTGTAAGTTTCCGGCGGCTCTCCATGTGCCCGGATAAGCACCTTCTGCCCGTGCAGGTTTTTAAGCTCCTCAAGGTTGACCGTAACCATACCCAACCCTTCTAACCTCCTAACCTCCTCACCATTATGCACAATCTGCCCCAGGCAGTAAAGCGTCCCGCCTGACCGCAGGACCTCCTCGGCCTTTGTGATCGCCTTCACTACCCCGAAGCAGAAACCTGAGCGGGGGTCGACGTCAACGGTAAGGTGCATTTTTCCCATAGGGCAAATATATTTATAATCGTGACGCGTGACACGTGACGCGTGACGCGGGGGATTCGTAACGCGTGACGCGTGACGCGTGACTCGAGGCTTCGCATCACGCGTCACGCGTTACGTGTCACGGCTCTTCCGCGTCACGCGTCACGCATCACGATTTTTTTCCCCACCTTTTTGGGAAAATTTCTTTTTTGCCTATATTTGTGGCCTGAATGTCCTGTGGTGTAATTGGCAACACGTCTGATTCTGGATCAGTAGAGTCTAGGTTCGAGCCCTAGCAGGACAACAAAAAAGGAGACTGGCAACAGCCTCCTTTTTTCATTCGTAACAGTACCCGGCTTTCGTCACTGTTTCACCACCCGCACAACCCGGCTTTTCCCGTCCTCCCCCACCACCGTAAGATAGTAGCTGCCGGACGGCAGTGCACCAATGCCGAGTTCGGCATGGCCGCCGGAAGCGGATTCCTGCAGCACCGTTTCGCCAAGGGTGTTTTTAAGGATCAGCGTCACCGGCCCGTACCCCGGAAATTCAACAAAAAGTTTATCCCTTGCAGGTACTGGAAAGACACGGATATCGCCGGCAATAGTCGATTCCGCCGACGCGGTTCCGGAACACTCGTTGTTGTAGGCCTTGACGGGTGAGCCGCCCTTGCAGCCCTGCACCCAATTGGAGCCGGCGCTGAGGTTGCCGTCAGGATCAACCAGTTCAAGCGTGTAACCTTTGCCATCGGCACCCGTGGGCCAGGGCGACTGGTCGTCATACACCACCGCAGAAACCGGCTGGCCGAGGTAATTATAAAGTTTAACTGCATCTCCGCCGGCCCCCAAACCAAACGTAAAAACACCCGCAAATGCAACCCCGGGGTGCATCGACGGGAAACGCAGCCCATCATTCACCACCACGATACGCTCCCCCGGACCGATGGTGGTGGTGCCGGAAAAACGGAATACATGCGTGGAGTCCTCGTCGGTGAAATACCACCCGTTCAGGCTGGCCGCCATCGAGGGGTCACGGTTCCATATCTCGATCCAGTCGCCTGACTCGGCAAGCGGATCGGAGTTGTAATTGATTTCTGATATAACAAGGGATTCCGACCAGGCCTGTTCGGTAAACCTGGCGCGGAAAACGGCGGAACGGGTGAGCGTATCCTCGAAAAAAACGTTCAATGGCTCTGTAATCAAGGTGTTGGCATCCCAGCCCGAAAAAACATAACCGGGGGCAGGTAAAGCCTCCACCTGCACCGGAATGCCGTCAAAGTATATACCGGTCCAGGGATAGGTATCCGGGATTACCGTGCTGATCCTCACGGTTCCCGATCCGGCAGGTGCCACATCGAGCGTGATGTTGACAGCCTTCTTCAGCCCGAAATTTGTCCGTAGGTTGTTCCGCACCACTGCCTGCCGGCTGGTGAGCTCACTGATCATGGTGCGCTGGGCAGCATCGGTCTGCCCCAAATAGGAGGATACCGGAGTATTGAAATCGCCCCAGCGCAGCCAGTTCATCGAAAGCTCCGGGCGGGTAAGGCTGTATATATCCCCTGCGATGGTGCTTAGCCGGTTGGCCCTCCAGGCCGTATTGAGCAGGTCGGCATACCGGTTGATGAAATAGTTGAGGTACCGCCGGTTTTGGATGGACTTCTGCCAGATATGAATATACGGGTATCCCGGATCATAGTCCCGCATGAACCTGATGTGGTCCATATTGCTGTCCGACCAGCCGTTGGGGGCCAGCGACCACTCGAGGTCGATGAGGCTGAAGCGCCAGCGGTTGCCGGTCTGCGGACTCCTGTGTATGCGGATGTTATTGTACGGCCAGTCGGTATTGGCCATAAAGGATTGCGCACAGATGTAATCGGTGTAATGCGCCATGTCGAAATAGCGGTCGGCAAGATCCACATACGCGTCATCAACCGTATTGATGCTCATCAGTTTATCATAGTCAGTGCCGAAGCGGGTTACCGGATCAGTGCCAACCACCGCGCGGAGCTGACCGCCATACCAGTATGAAACCGAAAGGATTTCGAGTGAATCCTCATCGGTTCCGAAGTGCTGCCGGAAGAAATCCTCGTCGATTTTTTCGCGAAGTTCGTAGAACCCCCAGTAGGCGCCGTTGAGAAAAACCTGGACCGGAGCGAATCCCGCATAGGTATTGAGCGTACCATCTCCCATCGAGCGTGTTTCGATGGCATCCTTGCACGGAAAATAGAGGTACTGGTTCGAGCCGTTGCGGATATAGAAGGTGGCATAGCTGTTTCGATCCGGCTTTGCAGGGATCAGCGGGTATTTAACGTCGCCATCGCCGAGGGCTCCGTTGCCGGGCTCGATACGGAAGGACCGCTGGGGGTTCGACCGGCTGCCGCCGGCTCCTCCGTCGATCCGGATGCCGGCATGCTGGCTGAACACCGGCAAGTGACTGCCGGGAGCGAAAAATTCAATATGGCACTGCTTCTTCCAGTCGCTGCCCCAGTTATCGTAAATACCGGTCTCGCCATACAGGTCCCTGTTCTCAATCGATATCGACAGCACTGCGGCAGGGGTCTGCTCCTGCCCGATGAAATAGGTTTGGGTAACCACCGCGGAGGGCAGCTTGTGAAATTCGCTGAAGCAGCGCGCCTTAAGAACGTGATTGGAGGAAAGCGTCACCGGCGTTCCGGTATACCTGGCGGAGCTGGTATCGGGGATCTGTCCGTCAATAGTATAATGAATATTGCCGGTGCCCGACGGGGATGACATGCTGACTTTCACTTCACCCGGGTAAAACCCGCCAGGCATCGAAAGCACCGGCGCTGTTTCGAACCCCTCGGTGTAGGCAGCCTGTTCGTCGTTGGATGACCCGGGCGTACTTTGCAGGAATACCCCCCTCAGCGGAGAGCCGTCGGTGGCACTTCCCACACTTGAATTCACCGGCATGCCCGCCAGGAGTTCCAGTTCTCCGGCCGGATTGCCGAAATTATCGGTAAGGAAAAGGGTTTCACCCTGGCTCGACAGTTTGAAATTCGTTTCGAGGTTGTTGCCATCGTCCATAGTAAACCAGAGCGGGGCAGGCCGGTAGGGCGAATCGGAACTCTTCAGCCCGACCAGCAGAAATGGCCGCAGGCTCATATCGACCTGCCCGTTCGTAAAATTATGACCTTCGATCGCAAGAACGTTATTCCCCTCACGGATAAGCAGCCCGAACCTGACCATGTCCAGCGGGAAAGCCTCCGGCAGACCTCCCTGATACATAATGGCTTCCCGCGAAACATCCGCCAGGCTGTTCCACTCCACCTTACTGATGTTTGCCCGGGCAATTTCGGTACCGTTGAGGTACGCCACGAATCCATCGTCATAATCGATGAACAGGGAAACAGCTGCCAGGTCGGATACCGAGGTGATCTCAAATGTTATACGCGTGTAAACAGATACCTTCGGCATGGGAAACTCTGTTGCATCATCACCATCGCCGTAACCGAAACCTCCCAATCCGCGGTTCCAGCCCGAGTCGTCGAAATCCGGCAGCATCCAGGTTTTGGAGGTTGACGCATCGGGATTGACCCAGTTCCATGTATCGTCTTCGCGAACAGCAGCCTCCCAGTGATTGATCCCCTCGCTCCCCTTCCCCTTGCCGTTGGCAAATACCAGCAGAAATTTCCCGGCATCGAGCCGGATATCCGGGAATGCCCACTTATTTCGGTTTGCAGCGTTATCGGAAAGATGATAATGCCAAAGGTTAACCGGTTCGCTTCCGGCATTGTACAACTCTATCCAGTCGGGATTGTCGCCCGATGCATCGGTGACCTGTGTGAAGTTCCGGCAGGAAGCCTCGTTAACGACCACCTGTCCACGCAGGGGCATCGACATTAATATACTGAAAAACAACACGTAAACTATCTTCATACCAGCACATTGGATTGTGGCCCTAAAGTAACAATAGTAACGGATTACAGTCGTTATCCCAGTGTAACCAAAAGATGCGAACACCCCGGGGAACCGCTGCCACAGCAAACCAATGGAATAACAGCGGGATACGGATTCACGTCTTATTTATGGAAGGAAATTGTTCATATCGTTGCATTAAAAAAGGTACAATTACGCAAGCGAATTCTGAAAAAAAAACATAAAATCGTTTCATCAAAATGAACGTTGCAATTCTATTATAATAAGCTTTAAATCAACATTTTAACCAATCTTCATCTTCCAATATTCCCGACCGTTTGATGAAAAAAGAAGCACCCGTTTCAGAAACTAACGAGACAGAAGAATCATCCAGCCTCGAACCTCCAAGTAATCAACCCAATAGCTTCCTCCAGAAATTTTTTCCCGGAACAACCGCCAGGGAATGGAACGACTGGCACTGGCAGGTCCGCAACAGTTTTACCACCCTCGAGCAATTAAGCAGCTTTCTCGGTCTATCTGAGGAAGAATCGGCATCACGTGCATACGGCAAAAACCTGCCCATACGGATTACTCCCTACTACGCCAGTCTGCTCGATCCGGCCGATCCGATGCAGCCTCTCCGCCGCACTGTTGTGCCCACTGCGCTGGAACTTAACCGTTCCCCGGGCGAGGTGGAGGACCCGCTTCATGAAACCCACGACAGTCCTGTGCCGCTGATCGTTCACCGCTACCCCGACAGGGTGCTGTTCCTGGTGACCAACTTCTGTTCCGCCTTTTGCCGGTACTGCACGCGTACGCACATGGTGGCCGATCAGGACATGATCCACTCGAGCCAGGCCGAATGGGACAGGGCCATTGAATACATCCGGCAGCACCCGGAGGTGCGCGATGTGCTGCTCTCGGGCGGTGACCCGCTCACCTTGAGCGACAACCGGATTGAATACCTGCTGGAGAGGATCCGCGCCATCCCGCATGTTGAGATTATCCGCATCGGCACCAAGGTGCCCGTGGTAATGCCCCAGCGCATCACTCCGGAACTGGTTGCCATGCTCCGGAAATACCATCCCCTGTTCATGAGCATCCACTTCACCCACCCCGACGAGATCACCCGGGAGGTAGCCGAAGCCTGCAACCGCATGGCCGATGCGGGCATTCCGCTTGGCAGCCAGACGGTTGTACTGAAGGGCATCACCGACGGACCCGGTGTTTACCGGAAGCTTGCCCATGAGCTGTTAAAAATCAGGGTAAAACCCTATTACCTCTTCCAGTGTGACCCGATACCCGGCTCTGCACATTTCCGCACGCCGCTCGAAACCGGACTCAACATCATCCGCGAGATGCGCGGTTTTACTTCGGGATATGCCATTCCGCACTTTGTCATCGACGCCCCGGGCGGCGGCGGCAAGATCCCGCTGTTGCCGGATTATGTGACCGGAGCCGATGGCCATGACCTGGTGGTGCGTAACTACGAGGGCAAAACATTCCGCTTTCCCGACTGCCTTTAATGGATTTTCCCTTATGACAATAGGACTCACCTACGACCTCCGGGAAGAGTATATCCGGATGGGATTCAGCGAGGAGGACGCCGCTGAATTCGACACCATCGAAACCATCGAAGCCCTCGAAGGCGTGTTGCACCGGATGGGGCACCAAACCGAGCGCATCGGCCATTTGCGGTCGCTGATGGCTGCCCTGGCCGACGGCCGGAGATGGGATCTCGTATTCAACATCTGCGAAGGGTTTTACGGGATCGGGCGTGAGGCGCAGGTGCCTGCACTCCTCGATGCCTTTCAGGTGCCATACGTATTTTCAGATCCGCTGGTGCTCTCGCTCACCCTCGACAAGGGGATGACCAAGCGGGTAATCCGCGACGCAGGAATTCCCACGGCACCCTTTTCCGTAGTGGCGGAAGCAGCCGACCTCGCCTGTGTAAACCTCCCTTTCCCTCTTTTCGTTAAACCGGTTGCCGAAGGCACCGGCAAGGGGATATCGGGTGAATCGATCATACAGGATCGCAGGGCTCTTGATGCCCGCTGCCTTTATCTGCTCGAACGGTTCGGTCAGCCGGTTCTGGTGGAAACCTACCTCAGCGGCCGGGAATTCACTGTGGGGATCACCGGCACCGGTGCGAAAGCGGCGGTTACCGGCGTGATGGAGATTCTGCTCACCGACAGGGCCGAGCAGGGTGTGTATTCCTATACCAATAAGGAAGAGTGGCGCGAGCGGTGCCGTTACGAACTGGCATCGGGAGCCATCGCTGAAGCCTGCGAAAAGGTAGCGCTTGACTCGTGGCGCGTACTCAACTGCCAGGATGGCGGAAGGATCGACCTGCGCTGCGATGCAGCCGGAATCCCCAACTTCATAGAAGTGAACCCGCTGGCCGGCATGAACCCCGTTTACTCCGACTTGCCCATGCTGAGCCGCATGAACGGGATTTCTTATGATGAGCTGATTGGCCGGATCATGGAATCGGCATTCTGGAAAGTAAAAAAACCATGAGCAGGGTAATTCTTCTGATAAACAGGCTTCCCGAAAATGCCACGGCCGACGAGCTCGACGTGCTTGACCAGGCAGCGGCCGTTGAACAGGCACTCGATGAGCTCGGAATTCACCATGACCGTGAATACGTGGATGCCAACCTGGCCAAGCTGGCCGGAAGGCTATACGGGGAGACCGGAGCCATCGCCTTCAACATCGTTGAAAGCGTGAACAACAGCGATGCACTGGTTTATTTCATACCCGCCCTGCTCGAAAGCATGAACTTCCCTTTCACCGGAAATCCGTCGGAAGCCATGTTCCTCACCACAGGAAAGCCACTGGCCAAAAGGCTCATGCAGGGCGCCGGCATCCCCACGCCAGGCTGGTGGAGCGCGGATGAGGCGATGAACCTTGATCCCGGCAAACGGTATATCGTTAAGCCTTCCCGCGAGGACGCCTCGGTGGGCATTGAAGAGGAAAACGTTTTCCACGGATCCGAAGCCGGTATTCTGGAGGAGTTCAGGGCACGCTGGGGAAAGCACTTTTTTGTTGAAGAGTATATTCCCGGCAGGGAATTCAATATCTCCATGCTCGGAGGCCCCGATGGCCCCGAAGTGCTGCCGCCCGCCGAAATGCTCTTTCTGGACTATCCCGCAGATAAGCCGGCTATTCTGGGATACACATCGAAATGGGACGAAAGCACCTTCGAATACCAGCACACGGAGAGGACCTTCGACCTGGCCGAAACAGACAGCCCGCTTATTGCTGAAATAGAGCTCATCTGCCACCGATGCTGGTCACTTTTCCACCTCCGCGGATACGCCCGGGTGGATTTCCGGGTGGATGAGCTAAAGAGGCCTTATGTTCTGGAAATAAATGCTAATCCATGCATATCACCCGATTCAGGGTTTTACAATGCGGCGCTTAAAGCCGGATACACATTCACGCAGGTGGTGGAACGAATACTCAACGACCGATGAATACCGACACACAAAATATAACGCTCCGCTTTGAAGCCAGCCCTTCCGACCCGAAAGCCGTTGAAGAAATTGTTGTTTCGTCGGGATTTTTCCGGCCCGATGAGGTTCCTGTGGCAGTGGAACTGGTAACCGAACGGCTTGAAAAGGGAACGGAATCCGGCTATGAATTTGTTTTTGCTGAGGTCGGCGGCCGGACCGCGGCCTATGCCTGTTTCGGTCTGATCCCGTGCACCCTCTATAGCTACGACCTTTACTGGATCGCCACACACAACGACCTGCGCGGCAGTGGGCTCGGCAAGGCGGTGCTGAAGGCCGTTGAAGAAGCCGTGGCAGCGCTCGGCGGCAAGGCTATCTATGTGGAAACTTCGTATCTGCCAAAATATGAGCCTACCCGGGTTTTCTATCTGAAAAACAATTACCTGGAAAAAGCCCGGTTCGAGGATTTTTACGACGATGGTGACGACAAGGTCGTTTATGTGAAGAGGGTATGATGGAATAAAGGGGTAAGGGACCAGGGCTGAAGGGGGAGATTCGAGGACCAGTTTAGAATTTTGAAGGAGAAAAATCAGGTGGACGGGGAGTTTATCAATATTCATACGCACAATTCCGGTGAGTCCGAAGGGCGATCGATATTCAATATTTCCCTAAAAGATGCGGCTGCCGAACGGCCTGAAGGATGGTTCTCGGTTGGCTTCCACCCCTGGGATACTACTGAATTTGAACCTGATATGAACTTACTGGCCGTGATGGCCAGCTTGCCGGGCTGTGCCGCCATCGGTGAATGTGGCATCGACAAGCTTCGTGGCGGGACCCTTGAAAAGCAGTCGGCCATTTTCAGGCAGCAGGCCATGCTGGCGGAGACACTTACTAAACCGGTGATCATCCATTGCGTGAAGGCCTGGCCGGAGCTGGTTGCACTTAAAAAGGCGATCAACCCGAAGGTTGCCTGGATCCTGCACGGCTTTGCAGGAAAGCCGGAACTCGCCGCTCAGCTGACCGGTCAGGGGTTCTACCTCTCCTTCGGGGCGCAGATCCTGCGCCGGAACAGCCCTGCCGCGGCAAGCCTGGAGCAGATCGTCCCGGATCGGATGTTCCTGGAGACTGACGAGAGCCTGTCTGCCATTAAGGAAGTATACATGGCAGCCGCGGCAATCAAAAGGTTATCTTTGGAAGGGATCGCTGCACAAATCGCAGTCAATTTCAAAAACGCCTATGGAATCCAGTATACACCCGGAATGGCTTCAGCGCACTGAGCTCCTCCTCGGGAGCGAGAGGCTGGCACTGCTCCGCAAGGCCCACATCCTTGTGGTGGGGCTTGGCGGCGTTGGCGCTTACGCTGCTGAAATGCTTTGCCGGTCGGGCATCGGGAAGATGACCATCGTTGACGGCGACAAGATCCACGCCACCAACCGTAACCGCCAGCTCATCGCCCTCAAAAGCCTCGAAGGGCTGCCCAAGGCGGAAGCCATGGGCAAACGGCTCCTCGACATCAATCCCGACCTCGACCTGACGGTCCACGACGAATACATCCGTGACGAACGGATGATCGAAATCCTTCAGGGGGAATTCGATTTCGTCATCGATGCCATCGATACCCTGTCGCCAAAGGTTTTCCTGATCTACCATTCTGTGCGGATCGGCCATCCCATTGTCAGTTCGATGGGCGCCGGAGGCAAGTTCGATCCCGGTCAGGTGAAGGTGGCCGACCTGTCGGAATCATACAACTGCAAGCTGGCCAGCATCCTGCGGAAACGCCTCCATTCGCTGGGTATTTACACCGGCGTAACCGTGGTTTTTTCGCCCGAAAAGGTGCATCCCGATGCCATGGTTCTTACCACCGGCGAACTCAACAAACGCTCCACCGTTGGCACCATCAGCTACATGCCCCCCGTGTTCGGATGCCACCTTGCCTCCGCCGTCATCCGCGCCCTCATCGCCCCATCCCCTAACCTCCTAACCCCCTAACCCCATGAAACCCCTGCCCCTGCCCCTCCTCCTCTCCGCCAGCCTCACCGCCTTGCCGGGCCTCGCGCAGGATAAACCGAACATCATTTATATCCTGGCCGACGACCTGGGCTATACCGAGATCGGGCCTTACGGGCAGAAGCTGATTGAAACGCCGAACCTCGACCGGCTGGCAAGCGACGGCATCCGGTTCACGCAGCATTATTGCGGCAGTCCGGTAAGCGCCCCGTCGCGGTGCGTGCTGCTCACCGGTCAGCATTCGGGCCACGCCTACATCCGCGGAAACCATGAGTGGTCCGAACGTGGTGATGTCTGGAATTTTGCCAAAGCCAATGAAGATCCCGGCCTCGAGGGCCAGTACCCGCTCGCCGACAGCATTCGCACGCTGGCTGAATACCTCAGGGAGGCCGGCTACCGAACCGGGGCGATCGGCAAATGGGGGCTGGGGGCCCCGAACAGCGAAGGGGTACCCGAACGGCAGGGCTTTGATTTCTTCTTCGGATACAACTGCCAGCGCCAGGCGCACACCTACTATCCTACATTCCTCTGGCGCAACGGGGAGCGGCAGATGCTCCGCAATGAGCTGGTTGCACCCGGGGCCAAGCTGGCTCCCGGTGCCGACACGCTTGCTGAGACAAGCTACGCCGCCTTTAACCAAAAGGACTATGCACCTGCGCTCATGTTGAACGAAGCCGACCGGTTCATCGAAAGGAAGGACGGCAAGCCGTTTTTCCTCTATTACGCCTCCACCCTGCCCCACCTGGCCCTTCAGGCCCCCAAAGAGTGGGTGGACAAGTATGTGAAGAAGTTCGGCGACGAACGCCCATACCTCGGCAAAGAGGGCTACTTCCCGGCACGCTACCCGCACGCCACCTATGCCGCCATGGTGTCCTACCTCGATTACCAGGTAGGCCGCCTCATCGAGAAACTCAAGGAAACCGGCCAGTACAAAAACACCCTGATCATCTTCTCGAGCGATAACGGCTATGCCTACAATGCCGGCTGCGACCCGGCCTGGTTCAGTTCCTTCGCCCCCTTCCTTACCACCTACGGCCGTGGCAAAGGCTTCGTGCACGAAGGCGGCATCCGGGTTCCGATGATCGCCGCCTGGCCCGGCAAGATCAAACCCCAATCGGAAACAGCACTCCTGTCATGCTTCTACGATGTCCTTCCCACCCTCTGCGAAGTAGCCGGGTTGCCCCGACCACAAGGCACCGACGGGATCAGTTTCGTCCCTACCCTGCTCGGCAAAGGCAGTCAGACCACACACGAATACCTCTACTGGGATTTCCCCGAATACAAGGGGCAGCAGGCAGTCCGAATGGGCCCATGGAAAGGGATCCGCCTCAACATGCAGGGGGGGAATACCACAATCAGTTTGTTTAATCTCGACACAGATACCAAAGAACTGATAAACGTTGCGGCTGAACATCCGGAAATCGTAAGGCAGATGGCCGACATCATGGCCAGGGAACACCGGAAATCTGAATTTGAGCGCTTTTGGCTGAAGGCCATTGACAACTGAAAACCTGCCTGTGGCGGAAACATTGCGGGCCGGTTTTTCGTTAAATGACCGGACACTATCCGAAAAAAAATGCCGTACCGATTAATTATAACAGGATTACTGCTTGGCGCGCTGCTTCTGTCTTGTAACAGCGCCCGCCAGGCTGCCGGCACCAGCCGGCCCGATAAAATCGAATTCGCCCGTGCCGAAGGGGACTCCACGGAATATGAGCTGCTGATCATCGATCCCGGCTTCGATTCGTGGTTTATGAAAAACTGGCGGCCCATGTGGTACTACACCGAGGATTATCTGGCCACATGGAACCTCCAGTATGTCACGGCATGGAACCAGCGCGTGCGCAATCCGCTCGGGCAGGGCGACCCGGCGACGAATCCGTTCATCATGGAAATCGACTACCGCCCGGGCATCAAGTACGGGTTGGAACTCAATTTCAAGCTCTATCAATATTTCAGGTATGTTGATGAAACGTGGGGGCGCATCCTGAGCTACGACCGCAAGAATTATTAACTTGGCGGGATAAACCAATCCCGTATGACGAGTAAAGAGCGACTTCTGGCGACACTGAATCATCAGCAGCCCGACAGGGTGTGCGTTGACTTTGGCGGCACACCGGTTACCGGTATTCATGTTTCCGTTATCAACAAACTGTGGAAGAGGACCTTCGGCCACCACGATTACAGAGTGAAGGTTACAGAACCGTACCAGATGCTCGGCGAAATCGATCCCGGCCTGCGCGACGCCCTGGGTATTGATGTGATCGGAACGCCCGCACGGAAGTCGCTGCTCGGAACCGATGAGGACGGGCCCTGGAAACCCTTCACGATGTTCGACGGCACCGAGGTGATGATCCACCACAACCTCAATTACAGCATCGACCCGGTGAAGGGCGACCTGCTGGTGTACCCGGAAGGCGACATATCGCTGCCGCCGAGTGCCAGGATGCCGAAGGGCGGTTACTTTTTCGACACCATCATCCGTCAGGAGCCGATTGATGACGACAACCTGAATGTGGCCGACAATACCGAGGAGTTCAAATTGTTCACCCCGGAAGATCTGAATTATTACAAGAACCGCAAGCGCTACCTCGAACGGAACGCCGAGTACGGCAGCCTGCTGGTGGTTCCCGGAACTGCCTTCGGCGATATCGCACTCGTGCCGGCCCCGTTCATGAAACACCCGAAAGGGATTCGTGATATCCAGGAATGGTACATGTCGCCGCTGATGCGCCGCGATTACGTATATGCCGTTTTTGAGAAGCAATGCGAAATAGCCCTCCAGAACATTGATGCCCTGGCGGCCATCATGGGCGACAGCGTGCACGTAGCCATGGTGAGCGGCACCGATTTCGGAACCCAGTCGGGGACATTCATCTCCTGTGATACCTTCCGCGACATGTGGAAACCTTTCTACATCGAGGTAAATAAGCGGATACACCAGAAAACCAACTGGAAAACATTCATCCACTCCTGCGGAGCCGTTCGCGACCTTATCCCCGACTTTATCGAATCGGGTTTCGACATACTTAACCCGGTGCAGGTATCGGCTGCCGGCATGGATGCCCGCAACCTCAAGAAAGACTTCGGAAAGGATATCGTGTTCTGGGGAGGCGGCGTCGACACGCAGAAAACCCTTCCATACGGCACCCCCGACGAAGTGTACCGCGAGGTAAGGGAGCGCATTGACATTTTCAATGTCGACGGTGGCTTTGTGTTCAATACCGTGCATAACATCCAGGGGAACGTTCCTGTGGAGAACGTGGAGGCCATGCTGAAGGCCATCCGTGACAGTCACTGTTAAAAGATGTTAATTGGTGGCGCTCATCAGGCCCCATTAATTGTCGAAATCGTACTTTTCACCCTCAGGGGCGAAAACCCCATATTCGTACCGAAACCTAACCCTTAAAAAGGAGGACATTGTGATTTTCCCAACTATGTTACGTTATCGCAGACGGGTAACGGGCGGCAGCCTGATGCTGCTCGCCGGTCTCTTCTGCCTGTCTTTCTCCGGCAACGCGCAAACGGCCGGAGTGTATCAGAATTATCAGGACCTGGCAGTATCCTTCAGGGGACTGGCCGATTCACACAAGGATCTCGCAAAAGTCGAGTCGATCGGCAAATCTGCCGAAGGACGCGACATTTTAGTCATGACCATTGCCAAGGCAGGGTCCGTTCCGGTGGAGCTTCGCCCCGCACTGTTGGTTACGGCCAACTTTGAGGGCGATCATCTGATCGGCAGCAGCCTGTCGCTCGAGATGGCACGCTACCTGCTTAACGGTTTTGCAACCGATGAAGAAGTGAAGGCGAGCCTCAGTAAATACGTCTTTTACATCATGCCTAGGGTAAACCCGGATGGCGCCGAAACGATGTTCTCTGCCCTGAAAACCGGGCGCCGGACCAACAGCGCCGCCATCGATGCCGATAATGACGGCCGACTGGATGAAGATGGTCCGGATGATCTCAACGGCGATGGGATCATCACCGTTATGCGGGTGAAGGATGCCAACGGCATTTATTGCACCGATCCCGAAGAACCGATGCTCATGAAGAAGGCAGAGGCAGCCAAGGGGCAGCGGGGCGAGTATTCCCTTTATACTGAAGGCATCGATAACGACAAGGATGGTTTTATCAATGAAGATCCTGCCGGCGGAACCGACATCAACCGGAACTTCCCGCATGCGTATCCCTATTTCAAGGAGAATGCAGGCAAATACATGGTTTCGGAAAACGAAACAAGGGCGCTCATCGAATGGATGCTCGACCATAAGAATATTGCCGCCGTATTGGCATTCGGAGAAAGCGACAACCTGATCGTTCCGCCCACCTCCCGCGGGCAGTATTCAACAGACAGGCCCCTCGACCTGCTCCAGTTTGCCCAGGCCTCAACCTCCGGGGCGGGCCGGGTAGGCATGGTGACCGACGGTGGCCGCGGCGGCCGCGGCCGGTTCATGATGGGCGACTTTCCTTCCGGCATGTTCGGGCAGCAGGCCCAGCCGGAAGCATCAGGCCGGTCACAGCGCCCGGCACAGACGGCAGCCACCACGATCAACACGGGCGACCTCGACTATTTCACTAAAGCAAGCGAAAAATACAAGGAGCTCACGGGCATCAAAACCCAGCCCTCCCTGCGAAACCCTGAAGGTTCATTCTTTCAGTACGCTTACTACCAGCTTGGCATTCTCGCGGTTTCCACTCCTGGCTGGGGAATCACCCTCCCGGCCGATACCACGCGGCGCGGTGCCCGAGGCGGTGCTACCATGAGGCCTGGCGGCGGTGACACCCCAACAGCGGGCGGCGGCAACTTCACCATGGGTGGAGGTCGCAGCGGCGGCGGTATGACAGGCTTGGGCGGAGGCGCCGGAGCAGGCCAGGCTGAAGCTGGCACTCAGGCCCCCGGTATCGATGCAACCTATTACAAATACCTCACCAGCGCCAATATCAACGGATTCGTCAAATGGCAGACCGTCAAGCATCCTGAATTTGCCGATGTGGAAGTCGGTGGCTTCACACCCTTCGAAATCAGCAACCCTCCGGCCGACAAGGCAGCGGAGCTCGGCGCAAGTCATGCCAAATTCGCCCTTTACCTCACCACGCTTTTCGCCGAAGTGAAAGTGGCAAAAACGGAAGTGGTGAACGAAGGCGGCGGCCTCTTCCGGATTAAGGCGGAAATCGCCAATGAAGGATTCCTGCCAACGGCCCTGCGCCAGGGCGTACAGGCCCGGTCGGTAAAACCAACCATGGTGCAGCTGCAGGTTAAACCCGAACAAATCATCTCGGGCAGCAGCAAAACAAACTTTTTCCAGGCCCTCGACGGTTCAGGAAGACGACAAAAATACGATTGGCTGATCCGGGCCAAAGCCGGCGATCAGATCGAACTGAAAGTGGTTGCCCAGAAAGGCGGAACCGATACAGCCAAAATCACTTTAAAATAAGGAGGAACAGCATCATGAAAACAATGAAACAATCAATGACCGCAGTAATCCTGCTTACCGCATTAATGCTGTCCGCCTTTTCAGTAAACGTAAATGCACAGAAGTCAGCATCCGATCCGCAGTTCAAAATCAAAATTGATTTTAACCGCTGGCACGATGTGAATGAACTTTATGCCGACATGGCGCGGCTCGAGAAAGCCTTTCCGAAGTTTCTCAAAATGACCAGCATAGGGAAAAGCCACGACGGCCGGGATATCATGCTGATGACGATAAATAACCCGGAAACGGGAACGGAAATGTCGAAAGCCGGCATGTACATCGATGCTAACATCCACGGGAACGAAATACAGGGCGGCGAGGTTTGCCTCTACACCATCTGGTACCTTATGGAGTATTACGGCAGGCTCGACAATATTACCAGGCTGGTAAACGAAAGGGTGTTCTATATCGCTCCCACAGTTAACCCCGATGGCCGCCAGTATTTCATGGAGGGCGACGGCGATAACGCGCGCTCGGGCCACGTTCCTGTTGATGAAGATAATGACGGGCTCTATGAAGAAGACGGCCCGAATGACCTGAACGGCAACGGCCTGATCGAGCAGATCCGCAAGCATGTGCCGGGCCTGGGCAATTACAGGCTCAGCCAGAGCGACAAAAACAGGCTCGAACCCGTTCCTTTCGGCGAAAAAGGCGATTATATCCTGCTCGGCGAAGAGGGTATCGATGACGATGGCGACGGTCGCGTCAATGAAGACGGGTTAGGCAGCTATGACCCCAACCGTAACTGGGCGGTCGACTGGCAGCCCAACTATGTCCAGGGCGGCGCCATGGATTACCCGTTCCAGCTGCCCGAAACCAAAGCGGTAAACGACTTCCTTATGAGCCACCCCAATGTGGCAGGCGTACAGGCCTATCACAACTCGGGCGGGATGATCCTTCGCGGACCCGGTGCAGAATCACTTGGAGAGTACTCTGCTTCCGATATAAGGGCCTATGATGAAATTGGCAAAAACGGTGAACGCATATTGCCCTATTACAAGTACATGATCATCTGGAGTGGCTTGTATACCGTACACGGCGGGTTCATCGACTGGACCAGCGACGGCCTCGGTATCATGTCATTCTCGAACGAACTTTGGAACGGCTCGCAGTATTTCAACAGCCCCGAACTGATGAAGCAGCAGGCCGAAGATCCGAACAGCCCGATCAGCGGCAATAAGTCGGGGATGTTCTTCGACGAGAAACTTGAATTTGGTGAACAATTCGTGGAATGGAAATCATTCGAGCATCCTCAGTACGGAAAAGTTGAAATGGGCGGTGAATGGAGGAAATTCCGCGGACGCATACCGCCACGGTTCATGAACGAAGAATTGTGCCACAGGAACATGTCATTCACCCTGTATCAGGCCGACGAAATGCCGAAGATGGAGTTCGGTGAAACAACTGTTAAAAAAGTAGGCGACAACGTATACCGTGTCTGGATCGACCTCACCAACAACAAGGTGGCTCCCACCATCACAGCCAAGGCAGCCTCCAATAATGTGGTGCGCCCCGATCTGATCACCTTTGAAGGCAAACCTGAAATCATTACCGCCAGCTGGATCAGCGGCAAGGAGAGCTTCGATTACCTGAACCCGATCACCGAAATGATCGATCAGAAACAGCTCGATCGCCTCATGATCAGAAACGGCCACCCGGGCAAAACCACCAGAACCCTCCAGTACCTCGTAAAAGGCACTGGCAAGGTGAATATCACGTACGACAGCGTCAAGGGCGGAAAGGTTTCTGCCACCATCGATGTAAAATAACCGGCAACGGTGTCATAAAAACAAACGACCCGCCAAATGGCGGGTCGTTTATTTTTATAGCACAACCTATTGGCGGTTACTTCTTCTTGGTTGCAATCACCGTTACGTCCATGGGGATCATGTCGTCGATGGCGTTATCACCCAGGTTTTCGAAAAACTTACCCGATCCATAGCGCACATCGTATTTCGAACGGTCAAATGAAACAGTTGTCTGGTAAACATCACCACTACGTTTCACATCGAAAGTAATCGGATGTGTGGCACCTTTTATGGTGAGGTCACCGTTTACGGTGGCTACATCATTCTTGAAAGCGGTGCTGCCGGTAATTTTCAATGTGGCCGTGGGGAATTTCTCGGTACTGAAAAAATCATCCGACTTAAGGTGTCCCATCAACCGGGCACCCTTGCTGGGATCGGTTCCGTCACCTTCAACCATTGAGTTCATATCGATGACAAATGAACCACCGGTAAATTTATCCTTGTTCAGCGTAAAACCAGCTTCCTTCAGCTTGATCACCCCGGTGTGCGATTTCCCAACCTTTTTACCCGTCCACCGAAGAATCGACTTTTCCGTCAACACGCTGTAATCCTGTGCAATAACACTCGATCCTGCAACCAAAAGGGCTGCAAGTAATAGAATTGATCTCTGTTTCATTTTCATTGTACTGATTTGTTTAACTATTTATTGAACAGAACAAGAGAACCGGCAAAAAGATTTACCCCTTGCTGTATTTAACGATTATTTAAGATTTTGCTCCGGAATCGTGCCACGAAGTCGTGCCGCACCTTTGCCGTTTCATCGTACTGTTCTAACTTGCCGCTGTTAAACCAAAAACAAATAAGCCATGCGCCCTCTTCTAAAGACCATGATGATCCTTTTCGCCCTTCACGGTGCGATTATTACTCAGGCACAGGACCTTCAGACTGTCTGGCAGGATGAAAAAGTGACGAGCATCAACCGTGAGCCCATGCATGCCACCGGTTTCGCATTCGAAAACCGCGAAAAGGCGATAATGGGGGTTAAGGAGCATTCCGAATGGTTCCTTTCACTGAACGGCAAGTGGAAATTCAACTGGGTGGAACGGCCGGCCGACAAGCCCGTCGATTTTTTCACACCGAATTACGATGATTCATCCTGGAAATGGTTTGAGGTTCCCGGAATCTGGGAAGTGAACGGTTACGGCGACCCCATTTATACCAACATTGGTTATGAATTCAGCCATCTGATCGAACCTGAACCGCCGAAAGTTCCGGTTACATACAATCCGGTGGGTTCATACCGGCGGATCATAACCATCCCTGAAAACTGGAAGGATAAGGAAATCTTTATCCAGTTCGGAGCCGTGCGATCCAACCTGTTTCTTTGGGTGAACGGCAAATTCGTGGGGTACAGCGAAGACAGCAAGCTGCCCGCCGAATTTAACCTCACGAAATTCGTGAAGCCGGGCGCCAACCTGATCGCCTTCCAGTCGATGCGCTGGTGCGACGGCAACTACCTCGAGTGCCAGGATATGTGGCGCATCACCGGGGTATCACGCGATGTGTTCATGTATGCCCGCAACCCCCAGCACATCAAGGATATAGAGATAATACCTGACCTTGACACAGAATACCGCAACGGCTCACTCGGCATTACGCTCAGCCTGACCGGTAAACCCAAAGGGGTGAAGGTGAATTTTGAACTCCTCCGGAACGGACAACCGGTTAAGCTGGTTGTTTCGGAGCCAACGGCAGAAGTCACCGTCATCAGCATGCCGGTTGAGAATCCCGACAAATGGACTGCCGAAACACCTGATCTGTATACGCTGGTAACCACTTTGGCCGATGCGAAAGGTGCCATCCTGGAGGTCATGCCACAAACGGTCGGTTTCAGGAAGGTTGAGATCAAAAACGCCCAGCTGCTGGTCAACGGAAAACCCATCCTCATTAAAGGCGTCAACCGCCACGAGATGGATCCCCTCACGGCCACCTGGATGAGCCGGGAACGGATGGAACAGGATATACGCCTGTTTAAGGAACTTAATATCAACGCACTCAGAACCTGCCATTACCCCGACGACCCGTACATGTATGAGCTTTGCAATAAATACGGGATCTATGTGATCGGAGAAGCCGATATCGAATCACACGGAATGGGTTACGGCGAGAAATCATTGGCGAAATTCCCGAGCTGGTACAAGGCCCATTTTGATCGCTATTCGCGCATGGTCGAACGCGACAAGAACCATCCGTCCATCATCATCTGGTCGATGGGCAATGAGGCCGGCGATGGAGTCAATTTCGAACAGCTTTATGCCTGGGGCAAAAAACGCGACACTTCACGGCCGATCCAGTATGAACGTGCCGGCCAGTTGGCCCACACCGATATTTTTTGCCCGATGTACGATGCCCCATGGGACCTCGAAAAATACGCGGCCAGCAACCCCACGCGGCCCCTGATCCAGTGCGAATATGCCCATGCAATGGGCAACTCGCAGGGCGGATTCAAGGAATACTGGGACATTTACCGCAAGTACCCGATGCTCCAGGGCGGTTTCATCTGGGACTTTGTCGACCAGGGCCTCCGCAAATACAACAGCGGCGGGGATATGTTCTATGCGTATGGCGGTGATTACGGCAAGGACCTCCCTTCCGACAATAACTTCATGAACAACGGAGTGGTAAGTCCCGACAGAAAGCTCAACCCTCACGCCTACGAGGTGCGCAAATGCTACCAGAACATTCTCACAACCATGAAAACCCCCGCGATCGGGACCATCAGCGTATTCAACGAAAATTTTTATACCGACCTGAAAAACTACCTGATGGAATGGTCTCTCATTGCTGACGGAAAATCCATCCTGACAGGCGTTTACACTGATCTGAAGGCAGCACCGCAAACCGCACAGGAGATCCGGCTGGGGTATACCGTTCCGGAGAAGGCGCGTGAAGTATTCCTCAATGTCACTTTCCGCCTTAAATCCGCCAGCGGCCTGCTGCAGGCTGGTCAGGAGATCGCCTGGGAACAGATGCCGGTTAAGGAAACTGCCGTCAACCCATTGAAACTGACACAGGGTAAAGAGCCGTTGAAATTCAACGAATCCGGCGGTCAGGCCACCATCGAAGGGGCGTTTACACAGGTCGTTTTCGACAAATCAACCGGGTACCTTACCCGTATTACCCACCATGGCCTCAACATGCTGCTCGACGGTGCGAGCCTTCGTCCGAATTTCTGGCGACCGCCAACCGACAACGATTTCGGCGCCAGCCGCCAGCGCAAACTGGCCGCATGGAAGAAATCCACGAATAAGCAGGAATTGAAATCGTTCCGGATCGAACCGAAGGACAACAATGTCCTGGTAACTGCCACATACAGCCTTCCGGAGGTTTCAGCCAGCCTTACCATAACCTATGAGGTGAACGACCGCGGGCAGGTTCTCGTTGATCAGAAGCTCGGGGTTGACAAGGCGGCAGATGTAAAAAAGATGCCGCAACCGCTGCGGTTCGGCATGCAGATGACCCTTCCTGTTCAATTCGACAAGATCCGCTATTACGGCCGCGGGCCCTGGGAAAACTATTGGGACAGGAAGTACAGTAGCCATGTCGGCATCTGGCAGCAGGAGGTGAAAGATCAGTTCTATCCGTATGTAAGGCCCCAGGAAACAGGTAACAAGAGCGATCTCCGCTGGTGGATGCTCACCGATGCCGATGGCAGGGGTATCCGGATAACATCGGATGTGCTGTTCAATGCAGGTGCTCTTCATTTTACCGCTGATGACCTCGACGATGGTGATCGAAAGGACCAGCAGCATTCGGGTGAACTTCACCCCAGGAAACTGACCACGCTGAATATCGACATGCAGCAGATGGGTCTCGGTTGTATCGACAGCTGGGGCAGCTGGCCGCTGCCGGAATACCAGCTGCAGTATACCGATTATGAATTCCGGTTTATGATTACGCCGGTTACCAAATAGGAAGGCAGGAAGGCAGGAGGGCAGGAAGGCAGGAAGTAAAGGAATAAGGTGTTTAAGAGAAAAGACAAAAGGCGCTTTAGGGGGGGGGCTACTGTTTTCCGGCAGTCTGAAGCTCGTCCGATTCGTAAATCACCTGCTCGTCCGCAGCCCGGAGCAGGTTGATCATTGCCTTAGCTACCCGGTCGGCATGGATTCCCCGATATTTCTTCATGGGTCCGAATAGCACCCATCCGAACGCCCTCATAAAAAGCCTGCCGATAAGCTCGCCGAAACGGAATTCGTGCCTTCTTCCAAACAGTATGGAAGGCCGGGCGATAATGGTGCGGTCAAACGGGATCTCCCGGATCCCGTTCTCCATTTCGCCCTTGATGCGCTGGTAATAGTTACGTGACGAAGCGCCGGCACCGATAGAGGATACAACGGCACAACGTGTCACCCCATTCTGAAAGGCTATTCGGGCAATCTGCACAGGCAGATCCCTGTCGATTTGCTCCATCCTTTTAACCGAACCGGCTTTACGGATGGTGGTTCCCAGGCAGATAAAAAGGTCGTCGCCAGCGATCAGATGGGCATACTTCTCCAGCTGATCGAAATCAATCACTTCGATATGGATATTAAGAAACTTATACTCCATGGGAGTCCGGGTAAAAACCCGTATGGAAGAGTAGGAGTAGTGGTCCTTTAGAATCTGTGACAATGAACCACCGACAAGGCCTGTTGCACCAAAAAGGAGGGCGGTTCGTTTACGCGATCTGTGAGGCATTTACGAGAGTTTACTGAAATAAGTATCCAACCAGTACCTGATGGGTTGTATAACGGGTTTGGACAGCCGATCCGAAAGGGGCTTCAAACTGATAGCGAAACACCAGGTCCCCTGTGTTTATCCCTGCGAAAAATCCGGCGGATTCGCTATAACGGTACATAAGGCCAACCTGGAAATTTTCCTGTATGGTTGCCTTGAAATTCACCTGAAAACCGATTCCGCTCCGTTCGGAGTAACGGACCATCACCGACGGCTCAAGCCTTAACTCCTTCTTGCGGAGCGGGGCAATTCCGCCATAGAGATATGCGGTACGGGCCAGCCAGGGATTATCGTCAAAGCTTCCGAGGGCGGGGAAGCTGAACTCCCCGAAAGAAACCCTGGAATTAAGCAGCTGGACAGCCGACAGGCCGGCAAAAAAGAGGTCGGAATAGTAGTTGACACCGGCGGCCACGTCCACAAAGTGCATCACTTCCTTGCCACCACGGTCGATGAGCGGGTCGGGAGCATTGCCATCAGGCGGGATGAATCCGGATTTATTGATAACAAACTGCTGGTACATCGGGGCAAGGCCGAAGGATAGCCTCCCTTTGCCCAGATAGACATGATAGGCATAATCAAGATGGAGACCAGCCTGGTTAATCGCACCATACCGGACATTAAAGAGACCGCCGCCGAGCCCGATGTTTCCAAAGGCATTCTCATATTTGTTAACGAACCCCCGCGGATTGAAACGCTGCTTTTTTGCGTTCAGCATGGTGTGATAAGTCGCCGACTGCCAGGTTGGAGCACCCTTAATCCCAAGCCATTGCTGCCGGGCCGTAATCATGAGCGGAGCGCGGTAACCGGTGCCTGCCAGTGCAGGATTGGTAAGAAAAGGATTAATGAGGTACTGATCCGCCAACGGCGAAATCTGGGCCTGCGCCATCATCGGCATCAAGGCGAATACAATCAGGCAATATATAGTTGTACGCTTCAAATCACTTACTAATTAACAAGTTGCGGCGGTATCCGCCGTTAACGGGTATTGCCGTTCCAACACAGGTATTATGTTCAAATTCATACGTCATCTCATTATGGTGAGGTACCCGGTTAGCTGCTGCTCACCGGAGCCCAGGATAATCTGATAATAATAGGTCCCCATCGGTACAAGTGTCCCGTTGCTCCTTCCATCCCACGGCACCGGATACCCCTTTTCCGATTCGAAAACCAGCCGGCCGTTGATGTCCATTACCCGGACAACCGCATCGGGGTAGTACTTGAACATCGGAATATTCCAGACATCATTAACTCCGTCACCGTTTGTGGTGATGATATTTGGAATATAATTCAGCAATTCGAGGGTAAACGTGGCAGATTGCACGCAATTGGACGCATCGGTAACGGTTACAACATAGGTTCCGGTGCGGAGGCCTGAAATCACCGGGCCTGCCGCCTCGCCCGAGATCCGGATATCGTACGGAGGGTTGCCGCCTGCAATAGTCAGGCTCGCCTGACCATCGGGGCAGGTTTCGCAGGAAGGCGACTTGAGCCGTATGAAAATCCCGATTGAATCGGGTTGCAAAATGGAAACAGGTTTCCCATACTCCATGTAGCAGATGGAATCCTCCGCGGCACGGATCAGGTAGTCGTCGCCAGCCGGAAGGTTTTCAAACAGATTGCTCTCCTGCCAGGTAATCCCGTCATCAATGGAATACGCATAGCTGGTGCCCGTCCCGTGAAGAACGATCCGGATGGTCCCGTCGCCGGCACCGTAGCAGGTATTGTCCTTTCGCTGCACCGAATCGATCGCGAAACGGCCCGGATCGAGGACCCTTACCTTGATTGAATCCGTTGAGGAGCAGCCGTCCTTCGTAACCGAAAGCCAATAGGTACCGGACACAGTAACCCCGATCTGCATGGTCTGCTCGCCGGTGCTCCATACGTAGGTATCCCCGGTGCCACCTGAAAGAAGCACCGGATCTGCCGTGCAAATACTTTTGTCCTTACCCAGCTCTACGATCGGAAAGTCATGAAAACTAACCGAAACCGTGTCGCGCATCACGCATCCGCTGGTGTCTTTTACCACTAATATGAGCTGATTGTTGGATACCAACAGGTCCTGGTACCTCCCGACAGCCGCATTGCTCCAGTCCCACTCAAGATAATCGCCGCCATCCATCCGCACGGTATCTCCGTCGCAGGCATTGATATCCGGGCCAAGCTCGGGCTTCAATACCGGATAAACCGATACGGTATGTTCAAGGATCGTTTCGCAGATAAAGTTATCCGTATCCGTGTGCATGCACCTTACGCGGTAAGTGGTGGTCACCGTTGGGTTGACAACAATCTCGACATTGTAATTCGATGCCGGCTGGATCCACTCAACCTGCCTCGAATTCTCAACCCGGAGGGTAACCGCGCCGCCTGGGCAAACCGGATCGGTCACCGAGGCTGTTATAAAGGGGCGGGTGCCGGCGGCAAGAAGAACCGGTACCGTAAACCGGCAATTACGTGAATCGGTTACGGTAAGGGTATAGCTGCCAATGGCAAGATCCTGAATAACAGAATCCTGCGGAATATCGTTCATGCGTATTTGGTAGGGCGGCGTTCCACCCTGGATCTTTCCAAGTGAGATCACCCCATCGTTGCATTCCGGGCATGAGGGAGCCAGCGAGCAAAAACGGGCTATCAGGCTGTCGGGTTCGGTTATGGCAACGAGGCGGCCACCCTGGAGGCACACCGAATCTTCAAAAACACTGATAACGTAAGGGTTACCGGGTGGGAGACCCTCAAACAGCCCGCCGTTGTCGTGATAGGTTAATCCGTTGTCGATAGAGTAGTACATCAGGCTTACCTCACCTGTTGCAAAAATCCGTATCATCCCGTCATTTGCGCCGAAACAGGAAATATCCTGCGATTGTACCGAGTCGATGCGAAAGAGATCGGGATCGCGCAACTGAACATGAATAATGTGCGTCAGCGTACATCCCTCGAGGGTTGCTTCAAGCTTGTAAAAACCGGAAGTATAAATCAACGCTGTGCGGGCGGAGCTCATGGCAATGGTATCTGACCCGGATATCCTGTACCACTGATAGGTTTCGGCTACACCGGCATCGAGGGAAACCGGGCCCTTGGAGCATACGGTGGTATCCGAAGGAAGGGTAATGGTTGGTCCGGGCAGAAAACGGATCGCGATGGTATCGCGGAAAAAGCAACCGTTTTCATCCTTCACTTCGAGCCTGAGCTGCGGTTGGCTGCCGGTTACCGTTGCCCACCTTTCCGTCTGGCCGTTGCTCCATTTCCATTCGGTGTAGATCTCCCCGCCGTCGATCCTTACCGGAGCACCTCCGCAGGGAGTCAGGTCCCTGCCCAGGACGGGCTTGTTCTTCGGGGTCACCACAACCGTCTTCACGAGTTCAGTCTCGCAGGGCCTTCCGTTATTATAATTCGTCACCTTGATCCTGAAACTGGTTGTGACATCCGGCGCCGTCCGTATCTCGTTCCCCTGGTATCCGGCAGGATTCAGCCATTCAACAGTACTGGCACCCGCTATATTTATAAACACGCTGTCGCCCGGACAGATGGAATCCCGGCTGCTCGTTAACGCAACATCGGTAATTCCCTGTGCCTCCACCGGAATAGTATCGGTTACCTGGCAACCCGATACGATTTTGGTTACCGTCACAACATAGTTTCCTCCGGGCACATTATTCAAAACATTGTCCTTTTCTTCCGGGTAGTTCAACCAGTCGTAGTTGTACGTATCCGTCCTGCCGTTGGGGATCACCGTGGCGCTGCCATCATGCAGTTCGCAGAAAGCGGGGATGCTGCTGTGCGTGGCGGTGGGCAGATTCTCGCGCCGCGTAACAACCGTATCGTAGCCAACACAGCCGGCATAGTTGGTAACCTCCACGCGGTGTGCCGAATAGGGATTTACCGCTTCGGCGGAAGGATAAACCGTTCGTGCGCGTGCCATGATCGCCTCATCTTCCCATGCATAAAAGGCTGCAAAGCCGGCATCCAGGCGCAGGGAAGCCCCCCTGCAGAGCGGCACGGTATCCTTAAAATTGTTCTCGATAAGCTGAACAACAGGATGAGGGCTGACGATTATATTTCGTTTGTAGACAACAGGGGTTGTTATCCCGGACCGGCGCAAAAGAAGTGTCACTTCGTAGCTTCCTGCCACCAAAGGAGGTGAGGCAGTATACTCATTCAGCGAGCTGGATTTTGTCACGGTTTTGCCCGTCAGCAGGTTCCGGAATGTCCAGACCCTTGGCGCCGTAATAATACCAACCTGATTGGTGATATAAAACAGCGGTCCGTCGCCCTCGCAGAGATTGGAAAAATAGAATTCTTCCGGCCCTTTCAGGCTGGGTATGGTTGCCGGCAAGCCAAGATGGCTGGTGCCGCCCATCCCTGTATCATTGTTTATAAGCCGTGCGCCGAACATTTGAAAATCACTCTCGGGAGCAGGTCGCATTGGCGTGTTTATCACGCCCAGATAGTCCTTGCCCTCGACAGCGATATAAATTTTCCCGTTGGGCGCCATCTGCAGCGCACCGCATTGATCGGTCGCATAGGTATGGATGATCCTTCCGGATTTGATCAGATCGGTTTGGGTATACGACGAAAGGTCCCATTGGTAAACCTGTCCGCCCACCCGGTTCGAACCGAAAAGGAAATTGGCGAATCCGGATTCAAACCCGTACCGTCCTGTCGGGGAAAACTCCACTCCGTAAGGCCCGTATTTATAAGCAAACTTATCCTGATTATCGCCGGCGGGGATCTGCATGGGATTGGTTATATCCCCGGTTTCGGCATTGAACCGGAATACTTCATAATACCGGCTGCCTTCCACGGCGAGGGCTATAGAAGTACGCATGTCATTCACCTTCATCTGGCCGGCGGCGCCGCGGTGGGTGCCGTCATCATCGGTGCCGTCCTTGTGGATGCTGCCGATGGAAATGTATTGCGGAGGATTAAACATGCCGTCATACCGGATCCTCACAAAGCGGTTCGAATTGAACTCATGCAGTATGAACCAGAAGCCGGTTTTGTTTGTGGCATAGGTGAACGGAATTGCCAGAAACTTTTCCGTAAGGTTGGGGATCACGCCACCCGGACTCATGATGGAAGCATAATCGCTGATAACCGTTCCGGCCTCACCGCTTTTGATTTTTATCTTGTAAATATTAAACCCGGATTCTCCTGTTTTCGCAGACATCCCCCTAACGGTTGCCAGAAAATACTCATCCGGGCGGTCGTAATCGGGGATAATGGTCACAGCCTGGGTTGCCGACGGGTCACCCCAGAGGCCATCACGGATCAGATTATGGGAGGCATCCCAGACGGCCGAACCATCAGAATAGAAGAGCAGCTTGCCGAGTGTATCGCACATGACTGCCACGCCCTCAGGTGCATTGAGTTGCCCATCAACCAGGGGCATCGGGTGGAAGGCCGAAAAATCCAGCCCGGCCCGGTTGCCGAAATACCATTGGTTTTGCGGATAAGCGGCAACCGCCATCCAGCTGAGGGCAAGGATGGTCAGCCAGCGATTAAGCGCAGGTCTAAGGTATCTCAGGTTTAACATATTATGCAGCAGGTACCAGAGGCAAATCAGAATCAAAAGTACGATTATTCCAGTACAGCGATCTTCCCGGTGAAGGGTTTCCCGCTTTTCGGATTCACGGCAACCAGGTATATCCCGTTACGCACGGCACTTCCGAGCGGAAAGACAAGGTTTTCCGGTCCGGTTTTAACCAGAAGCTGCCTGCCCTGCAGGTCATAGAGTGTAATATCGCGGATCTCGCCGGGCTCGATCCCGGAAATGACCACCTCTCGGCTCATAGGCCTGTATGCCAGCTTGATAGCCTGTTGTTCAACAAACCCGGCTGAGGAAGGATCGGTAAGATCGATAATCATATTGTCGATAAAACCCGAAGCACCGGCAGCGGTAGCCTTATTGGCGAACCGGATCCCCTTGAAGGGATTCTGATTTGCAGTCCCGCCAATCTGCACATGCCATTGCCATTCGGTAACAACATCGCCGTTTAGAATCAGGGTGGCGGCACCGGTGGTCATGTTCAGGGCTATATTTACCCTGTTCCATTCATCGGGCCTGAAAAGAAAGGGTGTACTGGAATTGGCCCAGGTAAACAGGCCGGTTTCCGTTCCGGAGAATTCGATTTTCGCGTTCACCACGTTGTCATTGGACGCACTGCTTTTTTGAAGGAGTTCAACGGCAACATCCCCACCCTTGTTCAAAAACCTGAATTCGATATAGTACCTTGAATCCTTGGGGGTTTTGATCTGCAGGCCGATGTCGCTCTTCGGCTTCAGTTCGAGTGAATAATTACCATCGTGAACCACCGATCGGTTTGCAACGGCTTTGCCGGTAAACTGCGCATCGAAAGTTTCCCAGAACGGAGATTCATCAGCCACAATGCAATTGGTGTAATACTGGTTGAACCTGTCGACGAAAGGAATCGGGAGATCCTGCCACGTTGAAAAATGCCAGATGCCCGAATAATAGGTCGAATCTGCGTGGTAAGCCTCTACTCTCCAGTAGTATTCCTCATTGGGTTCAAAGGTTCCGTCATAAAACTTATCCGACTGGAAGATCCCCACCAGTTCCATGTTTTTCCGGTTGCTGCCGAGGAAAACATTGTAATACACATCTGGCTGGTCCTTGAAATTGGATTGCCAGGTAAGCCTTGTAACGGAAGGCAGGTTGACATCCCTTGCCGGGACCGGGTAACAGGGAGCGTATGAGGTTGGTTTGGTTCTGAGCAACAGGTTTGCGTTCCACTTGATTTTCGGATAAATATCAAGATAGGATTCGTAGCTCACGAAACAGTCTTCGTAAGCAGCCGATATACCTGCACTCAGGTGCCTGACAAAAAAGTCGGCCAGTTTGGGGAAATATTTGTCGGCCCCGTAAAAGTCCATCAGGGCATTGGGGTTTGTGCCGGTAGTGGTGAAAACCATCAGACCGAGGTCGGTATTGTGCCGGAACTCATAAAGGTCCATCGGAAGGTTATCGTATCCGTAAAGCTGGATCAGCGACCGGGTTTTGCCGAACATGGTATAGTCAAAATCAATGCAGTTGAAGAACCGCAGATGCTGCAGCCTCCCGATATAATCGCCGTCGATTATGGTACGGACATTGGCTCCGTTGATGCGCAGGTTGGTTAAATTTGGTAGTTTCTCCATGCCGCGCTGGTCAGGAAACGGTATTTCCAGGTCCCTGATCAGGTTGAGTTCTCCCACGAATGGCTGGCGCAGCAGATTTATGGAACCAAGTTTGGTATTGATCAGCTGGCGCAAGGCAACCGACGGTATATCCGCAACGGTTTGGTTGTCGATATACAGGAAGGCCGGGCTCAGCGCCGATGACCCGAATAATCCGAAATCGGCAACAACCCTGAGCTTTGAACTGCCCCCAAGGGCAGCAGGAGATACCACAACCGAATTCATTTTCGTTTCGGCAACGGGGGTGAGTCCGTCGTTAAGGACCACGAAACGGACAAGGCGAGTGCGGATCGAGTCGGGCAGATTGGTCTGCCAGCTGATTCTGACGCTGTCGCCCTCGACAGCTGCCGTAAGGCCTGTTACAGACGGCATAACCGCTTTGGGCTTATAATCGGTATAGCAGGTAAGAAGGGAATGATCGATATCCATGTCAGTTACCGGGTAGTCAATCAGAAAATAACCGTTCCCGGCTCCACCGAGCCCCAGGTTGAAGTGAAAGAGGTTATCCGGGAAACAACCGTCGATAACGAACGACTGGCTTAGCCATTCGGCCGGAACAGGTTGCCTGAGCGAAAGCTGATGCAGGATAACGGGGATCAGGTTGCACTCCCAGGGCTCAACCGACCGCATGTCGTCGCTGTAACCGAAGAAAACAGGCAGTGTCTGTTTGTAAGCGTTCAGGGAGGCACCCTCAGGCTGCATCATGCAGGTAATGGCCATATAATATACGAGGGAGTCAACGGCGGGGGTACCCAGTGTATTCGACATCCTGTCGAAACGGAGCCTGGCCTGTTTAAAATTGGTGCACAATTCGCCATACCCGTTGAGCATGTAGCAGAGTGAGCTGTCACCCGTGGCCGGCCGGCCGTAATACTTGAAAACCTGCGCCATTGCGATGGGCACCGAGCCGCCGGTTTTATAATCCTTCGGGAAAAGATCAAAAAAAGTGGCGTCTACGTTCCAGGATGTAGCCAGTAACGGGGCTATGATCCCTGTTTTCGATGCATTCGACGACTTTTCTGAACCAAAGGATTCCCAACTTTTTGCAACATCACTCCGAACGGAGTCATCAGCAGCGAGTTGACTGCAACGCTTGTTGATGCTGGAAAGAATTCCGTTCAGCATCGCCGGCACTTGTGCTGCCGACTCCGGGAACCTTTCTTCCCATGAAAACCCAAGAACCGGAGGACAGAGATCACTTTTCGGGACGAGCACGTACCCTATAGTCCCGACATTGCAGATATAAAACTGATCATCCGGTCGGATTTCCTTTGCGATGGATATGGACCCGCGAAGGGAGAGAAGGTCGGCAGGAAAACTCCGGCTGACTACCTGTTCGGCAATCTTAACTGCCTGCCCGCGCGTGACTGCGCCTGCCCTGACAACCTGCACTGACAATAGAGATACGGCTATACCTGCCAGCAGGAGGCGGGTAAAAAATGGTGTTTTCATTCAGTTGAATAATTTGCTAAAGTACCTTGCGAAGATAGCGATTTCCCGCTATTGCATGGCTTTCCGGCAATCATGGGGGCTGCAAAAAAAAGTTGCCGCCTGAACTGAATCGGGCGGCAACTTTAAACCTTGATCCCTTCCGGGTCAGGCGGTCATAATTTTCACAACTCTGCGCATAGCGGGGTTAATCCGCATGAGACTCGAGTTATCGTCACGAATGAGATAACCCTTTCGTTTCAGTTCAAGAATCTTTTTCAAACCGGGCGCCTGCGAGATGCCCAGGTCCTTCACCACATCACCGGGATAGGTGCGGCCTTTGTTTAATATGTTTTTCAGGATGAGACGATCAATCGGGGGCATGAAGAGCCTTCGGATGAGTATCCCGAAAACATTCAGTTTTTTTGAGATCATAATGCTACTCCTTATCAGTTACCGAAAAGTTAAAGTCTGTGTTACGGAAAGTGGAATTCTGTTCCTGTGTCCTTTCCTTAAAATTACGGTAAAAAGAGTGATTTCGTATCCAGATATGCAGATAATTTGACAAACGTGCATATCGCGTTAGCGAATGTGGCCCTGTGAAAACAAGAAGGCCGCCGTAATGTCGAATTACGGCGGCCAAATGATCTGTCGGGGTGAGAGGATTCGAACCTCCGGCCTCGTCGTCCCGAACGACGCGCGCTAACCGGACTGCGCTACACCCCGTGGACAAAAATCCGGACGCGAAGATAGTGGTTTTTCCAAAACAAACAAGCCGGGACTAACCATGGGATGAACCTGATAAAAGATTATTCCACCTCCGTCAAATAGAAGGTCTCAAATGACAGCATTAGCCGGAGAATTACCCACCATTAACTGATGACAAAGGAATTGGATAACGCTTGCCCCATATCTTAATGTGCTGATTGTGAAAAAACTGGTGCCATACTGCCTTCCTGTTTTGATCCTTATCGGATATACGGATCAGACTGTGGCACAGGTAAGATTATCAGGCAAAACGGCCGGCGCAGAGCTGGTATCAGCGATCACGATTACCAACACCACACCCTTGAATTTTGGCGTCATATCCATTCCGGCAACCAAAGCAACAGTTGTGATGAACAGGCAGGGAACGCGCACACCGGAAGGGGCAACAATCGTTCAGACCGGCACACACCCGGACGGTCGCGGAATTTACACTGCAGCCCCCCCCCAACGACAACTACACCCTCACCCTGCCGGCCAGCATCAATGTGTTTGTTTCGGGAGGGGGCGGTGAAACCCTCCTTGATGAAATGATCATCGACCATCTTGTGGTTAAAGAGGATGCCGCCGACGAGGCCGCATACACCCAGCCCATTCATACCCCTCAGTTTTCTCCTGTATTTCAAACCGGTGAATGATGCTTTAAACAGGGACCTTTCCGCTAAAATATATACTGATGGCAGCCAGCTGATGGCAGGTCTCACCTTTGTAAGCCGGGAAACGGAAATCCTGGCGTGCAATATGCTGGGCCGCAAACTTCTGCAAAAGCAATTACAGGAAGAAACCCTTTATGCCCTCCCTTTAGCCCTTACCGCAGATATCCTGATAGTTACCCTGTCCAACGCCGATGGCCGTCTGAGCAGGAAGCTAATATGGCATACGGACAATTAACCCCGACAACAATAAAAAAAAGTGCCATGCAGAAGGGCTTCTGCATGGCACATACTCAATCAGTATCCGCGGGATAAGGGAAACCTTGTTCTAAGGTGCGGATAGTATCAATATGCAGTATTCTGAGGAGTCCAGTTCGACCAGCCGCTGGTCCAGTCGGTGGTTCCGAAAGCTCCGACAAATGTGGTGGCATCCAGTCCTGCAGGAACCGTAATCGCTCCGCTAAGGAGAGGTGATCCGGCCTTGGGGACGAAATTCGGTGCCGTTAACAGGAATGGGTTGGTAACATTAAGTTCCGCTGTTGTGGCGAACGTGCGGTTTGCACGTGAGGCTTCCGTAAAGAAAGCTTCTTCGCCTGCCGCATTACCGGCAAAATTGTCGTTTATACCCGCCAATACAACACCTTTTACTACGATGTTACCGGCTGCTCCTTTGCTGTCGGCCATTAAAAGACCTTTGGGCCAGCCTGCAAAAACCGAATTGTAAACCTCGAGGGATGTCCGTCTTCTCAGATGCATTGCCGAAGCAAACAGGCTGTTGGCCGTTGCATCGGTAGTGGCTTTCGGTCCGAATAAACTTACGTTGGCAAATTTCGGGTTGGTGACCGGGGAATTGGTTGATCCCGTTCCGTCGTTATCGGATTCAAAACCGTTCGATTTCGAAATATCGGCAACCTGAGGATCACGAAGGCCTACAGCGTACTGAACCGTGCCGTTAAACCCATAGTCGGTGTCGTATTCATCATCCAAACCGGAAAAAGCAATCAGGTGCCGGCAGTTTACCGTACCGCCGAACCATTCGTATGAATCGTCATTTGAGAAGGATACCTGAACATAATCGATGGTTGTGCCGCTGCCAACACCGCCAAAGGTAAGACCGTTGATCTCCTTGTCGGGTGCAAATGCGTAGCCGGCAAATTCGATACGTACATATTTAAGGGTACCTGAATTGTCATTTGCAACTGTACCACCGTACTTGCTGCCTACGCCGCCTTCGATTTCCGCTTCGCCTCCGGTGGGGTTTATCGGTGCCTTGCCGCACAGGATAATACCGCCCCAGTCGCCGGCAGCACGCTGCCCGGCAGCCTTCTCCGAAGTAAAAACAATAGGCTTGGCAGCCGTTCCTTCGGCCATCACCTTGCCGCCGCGTTCAACAATCAACGATGCTTTGGTACCGGTTTTTCCCTTAATAACCGTTCCGGCTTCGATCGTCATGGTAGCACCGTCCTTAATATAAACCCATCCGTCGAGGATGTAATTCACATCTGATTTCAACACAATATCGGTTGTGATATTACCTGCCAGATTGATTGTACTTCCGGATGCCGGATCAACGGATATCTTGCACGAATCCGTAAAACTTCCTTCCATAGTGGTAACCACCACCCAGGCTTCTCCTATTGCTACGCCGGTAACCGTTCCGTCGGCAGCCACAGTGGCGATATTGGTTTTCCTCGACAGGTAGCTGACTTCCTTGTTGGTTGCATCAATCGGGGCAACCGAAACAGCCAGTTTGGACCCTGACCCAACCCGAACGGTCATTGCAGTTTCTTCCATAGAAACGCCGGTAACCGGTACATCCTTTTTACATGATGTAAACACGGTTGCGACAGCCAAAGCAGCTGTCATGAACATTGAAAGATTAATTCTTTTCATACAATATTATGTTGTTTTTACGGTACAAAAAAACTCAGATCATGTGACCTGAGTGTTAAGCGCTTATTAAGTAATCCTTAAATCGGCTGCACTCAAAAGATGTATTGAAGACCGATGGAAAACGTGCTGCCGGGGCGGAATTGCCTGTAAACCTGATCGCGTGAGAAGTGAACAGTGCCGCCGGTTCCCGGCTCATAAGCCGACAAATCGACATCGGTATCTACAGATTGCTTAAACACAACCGGCTGGTTGAGCAGGTCCTTAATACCAAGCTTGAATTCCAGGTGCTTGCCCAGTCGCCTCGAAACCATCAGATCAACCAGATGGCGGGGCATTTCATAGATATTCGGGATATACTCCCAGGGTTTCGTTTTTGGCTGACCAACGATATAGATCCTCTCACCAATAACATTGTACATTAAACTGATATTCAGTGCCGATGCCCCCGGATCGGAATAGAACAATCCAAAATTCACCACATAAGGCGACTGTCCGGCCAGCGGACGATCCTGCTCCACCGATCCGGATTCAAATTCCACCCGGCTACGAATCCAGGCACCGTTAAATACAATCATGGTATTCTGCAGCCAGCCGTTTTCGCCCAGCGACTTGCGGATCTCTGCCTCGAATCCGTAATTGGTTGCAGCCATGGCATTCTGGTAGGAATATTCAAGACCGCTGCCCGTTTCAACATATTTTATTTCGATGGGATCGCTGAATCGCTTGTAAAAGACCCCGAATGAGATAAGCTCATTGTTATCCGGATAAAGCTCGTAGCGCGCATCAAAGTTGAGGATGTGGGCGTTTTTCAGATCCGGATTCCCGGAAAACACGGCGTTGCTGCGGAAATCGTAAAAGGGGAAAGGTGCTATTTCCCTGAACTCAGGACGGTTTATCGACTTCCCGAAGGCAAGACGGATAAGATTCTTGTCGTTCAGATTGTAGGTAAGGTTTGCCGACGGAAAAAGATTTACCGTATCAATATCTACCATCACCGGTTGCTGAAAGCGGTTGTAGCTTGATAAAACCTGGCGGTTTCGTTCCAAACGGACACCGGTAAACAAACTTATCCTGGTGGTAATCGGAATATTGGCAGAAATAAAGCCTGCAGCCTGACTGTTTGCCGCTGTGTAGGAATCGGATTTACTGGTCTCTTCGGCCAGTTTGATTCCAGTAGTGGAATTTATATACGTATCACTAAATAGCTCTTCAATAGGAAGATATTGAATGGAGGGATCTTTTTGCCGGTTGTTGGAGAATATATAGCCGAGTTTTCTGGCAGCGAACGAACGCTGCTTTTCTTCGATAAAGATTCCCGCTTTCAGCTGAGGTTTGAAACTTCCCAAACTCAGCTTTCTGGTATAATTGACCGCCCCCGAAAGAATGTTTTCGCTCGTTCCGGTGAACAGGCGGCCGGCATTACTGGAAAGGGGATTTGTTGGCAGCTCAAGGAAATACCGGCCATATCCTGCATCAGTGACGTTATCATTGAGAACCTGCTTTATCCTCCGCACATCCGGATCGGAACGCAGCGCTTTCGCATACCCGATAACCCAATCAACCTGCGAATCCGGTGCCTTCAGGGCATGCGTGCCGCTTAGCTGCCCGGAGTAGGTTAGCCTGGATTTATAGGCGTATTCAAACGACCGGATGATTGTATTGGAGTAGTATTCGGTGCCGTTCCTGAATAAATCGGTTGATTCCCCCTGACTGCTGAATAAATTGCGAAATTCAATCTTGTTGCCGTTACCAAGGTACCATGACCAGTTATTTAGAATCCCGAGGTTAACGGTATGGGTATACGTGCTATCTATGAAATCGAAATCCATACCCGACCGGTCGAGCACAAAATCATATACGGAAAAGCTCCGGTTAATCGTCCGGATGAAATTCCGCGAATTGCTGTAGTTAACCGAAGTGATCTCGCCAATGGAAGTCTTTCCAAGTTTTATCCGGTGCGACATGGTAAATCCCAGTTTGCCATCGGGAAGGGAGGTTCCCCTGAGCGGATTCCATGAATTGTTCAATGCTTTGGTAAGCATGATCTGGTCATTACCTGACGCGTTTTGCAAATTACCGGGAAAATAGGAAGGAAGAGACCGGCTGCCATTAGTAATCCCAATCCAGTCCGACTCTCCGCCGGGGCCGCTCTGATAGGCAGCAAAGGTAGATTGTGTATTAAAAGCCATCTGTGCACTTAGCGTATACAGATTCTTTTCAGGCATATTCTTGGTCCGGATATTGACAAATCCTCCTGTGAAATCTGCCGGCAGTTCGGGTGAGGCCGACTTATAGAGAATCAGGTTGTCAACCATCGAAGCAGGAATGATGTCAAATGAGAATGCCTTGCTGTCGGATTCACTGCTGGGGGTTGAAGCGCTGTTCAGCCACACATTATTGTAACGCTGGCTCAGGCCCCTGACAACAACAAACCGGTTATCGACTATTGAAACACCCGGCACGCGCCTGATGGCTTCGGAAGCATCCTTATCCTGCGACATGGAGATCTGTTTGGCCGATATTCCATTGGCCACCAGCGGATTTGTACGGATTGCATTTAACACCGACATCTCCGTATCACTCCTGCGGACCGCGACAATGGTAACCTCACCGATCTTTGTGGTAGCCTCGACGAGGAGGACATCCAAAATCGTATTTTTTCCGGGCTCCACCCTGACTCCTTTAAAGAGAATCGGGTCATAGGATATAAAGCTTACCCGGATATCGTAATTCCCGGCATTCAACGATTCGAGGACGAACTTCCCATCGAAATCCGTGATGGCACCGGTTGATGAGCCCTCAATAAGTATGTTCGCGCCCGGCAAGGTCTCGGCGGTTTTGCTATCCTTAACCTGCCCTGAAACTGAACCCTGCTGAGCAAACAGACCGACTGGCAAAACGGAAGTCCAAAGGAGCAGCCCTGCGAAAAACAGAATTTTCCTGTTAAGCAAGGTTCTATTTTTCATCCGTATACCTCTTTTCATTCGATTTATTTCCCTTGTCATCGTACATGATCCACAGACCGGATTTCTGTCCTGCCTTATAAAACATCTCATACCGGAGAATACCGTTCTCATCCCAAACCCGCCAGATTCCATCTTTCAGATCATCCTTGTAACTGGCTTCCCCGGTTTTCTGCCGGTTTTCCGTAAAGGAGGTCCACATGCCATTGCGCAATCCGGCTTTAAAGACCCGGGTTTCCTTAATTGAGCCGGAACGGTACCAAAGCTGAACCACCCCGTCGATCTTGCCGTCAACAATGGTCATTTCCTGCTTAACCTGCCCGTTGTCGAAATACTCCTTGTAATTGCCGGAGAACAGTTGCTGATCCTTGTCGTAATAGAGGCCATTCTCCCCTATGCTGACCTGGCTGAACCCGGTTTGGGAAAGAAGCAATCCGGAGATAATCAATAAAATAAATCTCATGAAAAATTCGCTGTTTGAATGTTGTGTAAAAAAAAAAGATAGCCCTGATAACACCAGACTATCTTCTAACCGAGAAAACTAATCAACCTATCTCCGGAGTTCTACCTTCAGAGCATTCTTTTTATCGGATTTAACCACCAGTTCCTTGATTTTGTTACCCTCGTAGGAAATCAACGAAATCTCAACCGCATAGGTACCGGCTTTAATGCCAGGAACTTCAAAGTTGCCGTCAAGGTCTGTGTAAACGGCCTGTTCGATCCCGCTTATCTTAACCTGAGCACCCGGCAAAGCTTCACCGGTGGATTGATCAACCACCGTCCCCATGAGTACGGCGGCCTCCGTAGCCACTTTTACGTTCTTAGTTTCTTTATTTACGCCTTCGGCGAAAACAGGCAGCATCAGAACCGCCATAAATATTATCGAAATAAGCTTTTTCATTTCATCTGAATTTTGTTGATGCAAACATAGGGCGACTATATTAATTGAATAAGACCCCTGTATTAACAAACTGTTAATTATCAAAGGCGCAGAAACCAGGGTCGTGCCGTAAGCGTAATGAATTCTTAATGTTTGATTAACAAACTGCTAACATAATGGGTCTACCATTGCATAAGAAAATCACGAACCGTAATGAGTAAAGAGAGATACCGCATTCTTCTGGTTGATGATGAACCGGATATACTTGAGTTTATCGGATATAATCTGATCAGTGAAGGCTACATGGTAGAGAAAGCGCACAGCGGAACAGAAGCATTGAAACTTGCAAAAGACTTTAAACCCGACCTGATCCTGCTCGATATCATGATGCCGGGCCTCGACGGTATTGAAACCTGTGAACTGTTGCGCAAAACCCCTGAGACAAAAGAGGTTCTTATCGCCTTCCTTACTGCCAGGCAGGAAGACTACTCCCAGATCTCCGGGTTTTCGGCAGGTGCAGATGATTACATTATCAAACCCGTGAAGCCGAAAGTACTGGCCAGTCGCATTCATGCCCTGCTTAAAAGGACGAGAGTCCCCGCATCTGAACAAAATCCGGAGGCACCCCTGCGGTTCGGCATCCTGATTATAGATCCGGAAAAATACCAGATTACTTTATCCGGACAGGAAATTCTGCTGCCCCGCAAAGAATTCGAATTATTGATTCTGCTGGCCTCAAAACCAGGCAGGGTGCAGTTCCGTGCCGACATTTTCCGGTCGGTATGGGGCGATCAGAATGTTATCGGTGATCGCACCATTGATGTACATATCCGCAAGATCAGGGAAAAAATCGGGGATCATTTTATAAAGACCATTAAGGGTGTGGGATATAAGTTTTGCCCACAACCGGAGGAGTGAAACCAGGGTCAGCCATAAATCGAATTAACCGATCGGGCGCAGATAAAAAACATCGCAGGCAAAATGACCGGTGCTGCCCATATGGTCTGGAATCCGCTTAAAACCAAGGTGCTCGTACAGCCCGCGGGCCGCCTGCATATTCTCAATTGTTTCGAGGTAGATCTGCCTGTATCCCATTCGCGCTGCCTCATCAAGGCAATGCTGAAGGAGTCTTTTGCCTAGGCCAAGTCCGCGGGCGTGCGCACGGAAATACATCTTTACCAGCTCGCAGGTCCCCTCTTCACCCGGTAACGGGGCAATGCCGGCTCCGCCAATCACCTTGCCATCCGATTCAAGCACAAAATAACGGCGGCCCGGTTTCTGAAATGCGTTGAACATTTGCCGGGTATCCTCATCGCCGGAGGCGAAACCGGGCCCGAGCGCTCCATGCTCGATCAGCGTTTCAAGTATGATGTCGCGAACCGCTTCGCTGTCGCCGGCAGAAATAGGCCTGATGAGGAATTCTCCCCTAACGTTGCGTATTTCAATTACCTGTGTCTCCATATTTTCATAAACTTGTCAAAAATGCTTTAAAATATCCAACTTTTCTGTGTGAGTTAATGTATATTTGACTATTCTTGCAGCTAAAGTTGGCACTTTTTATATTTTATTGATCAGCAACAGGTTAGCTTAGCTGCTACTCATTTAATTTTGGCATGAAATCAATTCTGTTTCAAACGCCGGAGCCGGCCTTTAACAGCCGTATTACCGATTTGGTCATCGAAATCGAGCACCTTCGCAAAAAGGAGACGAATATGACCACCGACCCATTTATCTATAATCAGTTACGTGGGATCTTCCTCGATCTGGATGCAATGTGTTCGGCCAATGTCGACGGAAACAAGACCGGTCTGAGCAAATATCTCGAATCCAGGGATGATGATCAGGAATCGAAAGGGCGCAAAACGATCGAAATTGATAAAATATCGGAAGTGATGCACCATCTCGATAAGAGCATGGAACAAACAGCGTTGATTCAGGGATTTTTTACAGAAACCCACCGCGTGCTCCGCGAAGGCATAACGAATGAAAGCACCCGGTTTGCAGGAAAATACAGGCATAATGCCGCCCGTCCCGATGTTCCGGGAAGCAACAGCCCTGCATCACAGATGGTTGACAGCTTCATGGACAAGCTTGTTTTCTATATCAACAAAAAGGAAACACCGAAATTCGATGCCATCAAATCAGCCTATGCGCATCAAAAGTTTCTCTGGATCCACCCCTTCCGTGATGCAAACGGACTGCTTGCGCGGATAATGTCGTTCGTCATGCTCCGAAAGCAGGGATTCGGCGGCCCCATGAACCGGATCGTTAACCCCACCTTCAGCTTTTGCTGGGATCCCGAAAAGTACATACGCCTCATGAGGAAAGCCGATTCCGACAAGGAAAAGGACCTCTTTGCCTTTATCGAATTTACACTCGAAGGACTGCGTAACGACATGTTACGCATGGATCGTCTGCTTCAATATGACATCATCCGCGACGACATACTGAAACCGGCCTTTAAGCACCCGCTCTTTGAACGCCTTTTCAGCGAACAGGATAAACTGATCATCGACCTTGCCATAGAAAAACAGATCTTCCAGGCAGGCGATATCAGGCTCTATTTCCCGCAAAAGCATCCCACCGAGATTTCGAAAATGATCAAATGGCTTCGCGACAAGGAGATGATCATCGGCATTGATGAAAACGCACGCAAATATGCAATCAACCTGGAAAACAAATACCTGGTGAAGCAAATTGTCGGCAAACTCGACCGTGCAGGGTTTATTCCTTTCTCCTGAACAACAAAAGGTGGATTGATCTGTTAATTTTGCAGGATTATACTGAATTGTTCAAATGAAAAGAAACTACCAACTCTTCTGGCTGGCCGGTGCCGTACTGGTGCTTACTTCCTCGTTTTTGGTGCCATCAAGCAGCAAGAAGGAAATCGTACTGAATGAAGCCATATCGCAATTTCTCTCTTTCCGTCATTATCAGCCCATTAAGGAGGATGATTCATTTTCGGAAAAGGTATTCACGCTCTATATTGATCGTCTCGACCTTAACAAGCGTTACTTTCTTCAGTCGGATTACGACCAGCTTTCGGCCTATAAGATGAAACTGGATGATGAGTGGAAAGGGCGCTCGCTTGAGTTCTTTCAGCTCTCTTCAGCGCTTATCCAGAAGCGCCTGCTGGAAACGAAAGCCTACTACACTGAATTTCTTACGGCACCTTTCGATCTCAAAAAGAACGAATCTTTTGAGACCGACCCCGAAAAAACAAAGTACCCGAAGGACAATGCCGAATTGCGGGAATCCTGGCGGAAAGCCCTGAAATTTCAGGTGATGACACGCGTGGCCGGCAACCTGCAGACGCAGGAGGAATCCTCCAAAAAATCGGATACGGTCAAGATCAAAACGGCGGTTCAGCTGGAAGCCGAAGCGCGCAAGGGGCTGCTCGACAACTACAACGATTGGTACGACAGGGTGCGTAAAATGGACGAGGACGACCGCTGGTCGATCTATATTAACTCCGTTATTTCCGCTTATGATCCCCATTCCGTATACATGCCCCCGCGCGACAAGGAGCGCTTCGATATGGCCATGTCGGGCAAATATGAAGGTATCGGAGCAACACTTCGCCAGAAGGACGGCTACCTGACGGTGGTGGACATGTTCCCCGGCAGCCCCTCGTGGCGAAGCAAGAAGATCGAGGTTAACGATCTGATCATGCGTGTCGGCCAGGGCGACGAGCCATCGGTTGACATCCTCGACATGAAGCAGGATAACGCTGTGGCCCTCATCAAGGGACCGAAAGGCACCAAGGTGCGGTTAACCATCCGCAAGCGCGACGGCTCCATTAACGAAGTCATTCTCATGCGTGCCGTGGTTATTATGGAGGAATCCTACGCATCATCGCTTATCCTCGAAGACGGTTCCGGCAAAGTGCGGACAGGGTATGTATTCCTTCCGCAGTTTTATCAGGATTTTCAGGATCGCAACGGCCGCAAGTGCGCTGACGATGTGGCAGCTGAGATCGCCAAACTCAATTCGGAAAAGATTGATGGCCTCATCATCGACCTGCGCAACAACGGCGGCGGTTCGCTGCCGGAAGCCGTCAAGATGGCCGGCCTCTTCTTCCCGAAGGGCCCGGTGGTTCAGATAAAGACCAAGGAAGGCAAGCCTGTTATTCTTGATGATACCGATTCAGAAACCCAATATTCGGGACCACTGATCGTAATGACCAACTATTCAAGCGCATCGGCATCGGAAATTTTTGCCGCAGCCATTCAGGATTACGGCCGTGGCCTGATTGTGGGAAGCCCGAGCACCTGGGGCAAGGGTACCGTACAGCGGGTAACCAATCTCGATGAATTTGTAAACGACAAGTTCGCCGACGTGAAGCCGCTGGGTGCCCTTTCGCTCACCATTCAGAAGTTCTACCGCATCAACGGCAAAACAACCCAGTTGAAAGGTGTTACACCGGATGTGGTGCTGCCCGACTCCTACCAGCTGATGGACATCGGTGAGAAGGAAGAGAAAAACGCCCTCAGCTGGGACGAAACCACACCGGCAAAATTTACCCCATGGACAGAGGCCCCGCCAAAGGATAAGCTCAAAAGCCAGTCGGAAAAGCGAATAACGACAAATGAACAGTTTAACCTGGTGAAACAGAATGCATCGAGGATCAAGAAAGATTCTGAAAAAACCAGCTTCACCCTGAATCTCGATTCCTACATGAAGGAACTCAAGGCACAGACTCTGGAGGCTAAGAAATACGATAAACTGATGAAATCAGCCACCAGCCTGAAGATCAAGGCCCT
>CAYWHP010000004.1:0-7089 GCA_964457845.1 uncultured Porphyromonadaceae bacterium
TCCAGTTTGATGGCCATACCGACTATGTGGGAGCTGAGGAGTATAACCTGAAACTTTCTGACAAGCGTGCCAACTCGGCCAAAACATTCCTTATTAATAAAGGAATCGGCGAAAACCAGATAAGACTGCAGCATTTTGGCGAAACCAAACCGGCTGCCGACAACAAAACCAGCAAGGGACGCGCTCTTAACCGCAGGGTTGAATACAGCCTCTTCGAGCTTGGTAAATAGTACAACCGATCATTGCAAATGATCTGTCCGGAAAAATCCCCGCAATTTGCGGGGATTTTTTTTTGTGGTTTCGATACAACTATTTATATTTGACCAATTGGTTAAATCAAATAGTTAAACCCTGTGGTTAACCCTCAAGATACAACAGTCCAATCAACGCAGGAAAAGATCCTGCAGGCCGCACGTGCCGTGTTTCTGGAAAAGGGAATGGAAGGTTCCAGAATGCAGGAGATTGCCGATCTGGCCTCAATCAACAAGGCACTCCTTCACTATTACTTTCGAAACAAGGAGACCCTTTTTCAGGCTGTATTCAATCAGGCTATTCAGGAACTCCTGCCCGCACTTACTGAAGTATTCCGTTCGAACCGTCCGCTGCTTGAAAAGATACCTGCATTTTTTGAGATCCATATCGGTTTTATTCAGCAGAATCCAATGATACCGCATTTTATCATGTCCGAAATTTCACGTAATCCGGAAATGATTCTGCAAAGTTTTAAGGCTGTCTCGGAGGAGGGCATTATGGGGAAAATTGCCCGGGATATTAAACTAAGTGTGGCTGCCGGGGAAATCAGGGACATCGAACCACTTCAGCTTATTATGAACCTGCTGTCGCTGAGCGTTTTTCCATTTTTAGCCCGGCCTTTGTTTACCGAGATCGCAGGAATTGGAAATGAGGGCTATGACCGGATCATGGAGGAACGAAAGGCAGAGGTATCGAAATTCGTTATACATGCATTAAAATGAGAAGGTTAATATTTACAGGTTTGCTGTTGGTCAGTACTGTAGCTTTGAATGCGCAGGAGCTTCGGCTCTCTGATTGTATTCGCGAGAGCCGGAATAACAACCCCTTGAATGCCAACAAGGAACTTGCGACAAGGATTGCCGGTATTAAAAAGGGGGTGATCCGGGCAGCCTGGTATCCGACCATCGACATGAACGGTCAGGCGACCTGGCAGTCCGAAGTTGTTGCCCTCAGCCTCGATCTGCCTTTTCCTGTCGATCTGCCGCAAATCCCGCGCGACCAGTACAAGGTAACTGCAGATTTCACCCAGCTGATTTACGACGGTGGCAGCCTGAAGAAACAGGGGGTGCTGGAGGATATCACAGCAGACTTGACAGTTGCTGAACTCGAAGTTAAGGAACTCGACCTGCGGCAGATGGTTGAGGAGCTTTTCTTTGCCATTCTGGTCATTGAAAAGCGACAGGCATTGAATGAATATATGACGGCTTCTGTTGATGCTACTATCAGTCAGGTTGAGTCGGGAGTCCGGAACGGAACCTTAAGTGAATCGGAGCTGCCGGTGTTACTGGCGGAAAAGATTCGCATCGGGCAGCAGATGATAAGTTTGGAAGGCTTGAGAAACCGCGCGATAAACGCACTTGGCCTCCTCATGGGCCGGCAGATTGGGGGCAATGCTACGTTTCTGTTCCCGGGCCCTGTTAACCTTGATGCCTCGACTGGGTTAAGGCCTGAATATAAGGTTTTTGATCTTCAGGGAAAGATGATGGAAGCGAGAAAGGACCTCCTTGGATCACTGCTTCTTCCGAGGTTTATGGCATTCAGTCAGGCCGGATATGGTAAGCCCGGGCTTAATTTTCTCGGTGATCAATGGGATCCGTACCTTCTGATCGGGGTTAAGGGAACGTGGAATGTCTGGGACTGGGGTAAGGTTAAAAGGCAGAAGGAGTCGCTCCTGCTCAGCCAGACAATGCTCAGCAACCAGAAAACCGCCTTTGCAAGGCAGGTGGATCAGGCCGTGCAAGGCCAGGGGATCATCAGTAATGAACTTGATGAGCTGCTTAAAATGGACGATAACCTGGTGATGAACCGGGAAAAGGTGACAGCTGCTTATGCCAGTCGGCTCATGAACGGACTGGTGACAGCCAGCCAATACCTTACAGAATGGACCCGCGAACAGGAAGCCCGCATCAGCCGGGAGGTTCGGAAAATTGAACGGGTACGTGAAGAGTATAAACTTTTGACAATACAGGGGAAATAAAGAATCCATGAAATCAACAGGCATAATTATTATCGCAGTTCTTGCAGGATTTTCTTGCGCAAGAAGAGAAGCCGGATTTGATGCAGCGGGTCATTTCGAAGCCGACGAATACCTTGTTGCAGCTGAAACGGGTGGAAGGATTATCCGGATGGATATCCGGGAAGGCGACCGGGTAAATCGCGGCGACACCATTGCGCTCACGGATACCATTTCGATTCGCCTTCAGGTGCATCAATCCCTTGCACAGCAGGCTGCGGTTGAAGCCAAAATTCCTGGCATCAGGGCGCAGGAGAAGGTGGTTGAAACAGAAATCGCCATCCTCGCCGCAGAGAAAAAGCGGTTTGAGCTGCTGCTTTCAGAAAAGGCCACCAGTGGAAAATCACTCGATGACATTGTTCATCAGATCGAACTCGCCCAGGCACGCAAGGCAGCCTTCTCAACGCAGGTGGCAGGCCTCAGGCAGGATGCGCGGGTGGTGGAAGCACAACGGGCCATTCTGGAGGATCAGCTCCGCAAATGCGCTGTAATTGCCCCTGCTGACGGTGTGGTTATCAGCCTTGTTTCGAAGCAGGGGGATATCATGGTTCCGGGAAAGGTTATCGTTAAGCTGGCCGATATCGACAGAATCATTCTTAAGGCATATGTCAGCGGCGACCAGCTTTCCCGGGTTAAAATTGCCGGAGAAGTAACAGCAAGAATTGATGCGCCTTCGGGCGGATACCTTCAATACCCCGGACAGGTTTACTGGGTAGCCGATCAGGCTGAGTTTACCCCAAAAGTCATACAAACCCGCAAGGAACGGGTTAATCTGGTGTATGCAGTCAAGGTGCGGGTTAAAAACGATGGCAGGATAAAAATCGGGATGCCGGGCGAATTGCTTTTTGCAGATGAGTAGCCCGATTGCCGAATGCCGGAACCTTGCGAAAAAGTATGGTGAGATCCCTGCTTTATCGGACTTCAGCCTCTCTGTCGCCAGAGGTGAAATCTTTGGCATAATAGGCCCTGACGGGGCCGGAAAAACTACCTTGTTCCGCATCCTTGCAACACTTATCCTGCCTGATCAGGGAACGGCAACGGTACTTGGGCATGATGTAATCAGAGACTACCTGTTTATCCGGAAATCAATCGGCTTTATGCCAGGCAGGTTTTCGCTTTACCAGGATCTGACAGTAGAGGAGAACCTTAACTTTTATGCCTCTGTATTTGGTGTGAAAGTAAGCCAAAACTACCACCTGATTCGTGACATCTATGCTCCTTTGGAACCTTTCCGCAAGCGCCGGGCAGGTAAACTCTCCGGCGGTATGAAGCAGAAGCTGGCGCTTTCCTGTGCACTCATCCACAAGCCGGAACTGATCATCCTGGATGAACCGACAACAGGGGTTGATGCGGTCTCCAGAAAGGAGTTCTGGGATCATCTTGGCCAGTTGCGCGGGGAAGGTATGACAATACTCGTATCCACTCCTTATATGGATGAGGCGCAGCGTTGCGGAAGGCTGGCGATGGTTCAGAAAGGCTGTCTGCTCGATATGGGGGCTCCGGCTGAAATCCGGTCACGGTTTCGCGGCCAGTTGCTGGATGTATCCTGTGCCGACAGATACCGGGCACTTGAGGCTTTCCGAAATGCGGGCGAAGTTCTTTCTGTTCACTCCTTTGGACAGTCATTGCATGTAACCCCGGCCGAAGGGACGGGGATAAGCGGGCTTCAGCTGATCCTGGAAAGGGAAGGGCTCGGAGATGCGGTAATAACCGTAATTGAACCAACCATTGAGGATTGTTTTATGCAATACCTGACATAATGAATGTTGCGCAGGAAAATATCATAGATGTGCGTGACCTGGTAAAAAGGTTCGGGAAATTCACAGCTAACGACCACCTGACCTTCTCGGTTAAGAAGGGAGAAATCTTTGGTTTCCTGGGGGCAAACGGTGCGGGCAAAACCACTGCCATAAGAATACTCAGCGGGCTTTCGAAGCCCACATCCGGCCATGTTATGGTGGCTGGTTATGATGCTTTTCGCCATCCTGAACAGATCAAGAAATCTATAGGTTATATGTGCCAGCGGTTTTCGCTTTATGAAGATCTGACGGTTTTTGAGAACATCCGGCTGTACGGTGGAATTTATGGCCTGACTGCCAAGGAGATCCGGTTAAGAAGCGAGGAACTTCTCACACGTCTTGGCATCTCCGACCTGCGCGATCGCCTGATCGGATCGGTGCCGCTGGGATGGCGCCAGAAACTGGCATTTTCGGTTGCCATGTTCCACCGTCCTAAGGTTGTCTTTCTGGATGAACCCACCGGCGGGGTGGATCCCGTAACCAGAAGGCAGTTCTGGGACATGATATACGAAGCCGGCCGGAGCGGTGTAACCGTTTTTGTGACGACACATTATATGGATGAAGCTGAATACTGCGACCGCGTGTGCATTTTATCGGAAGGCAAGATTCAGGCAATGGGTGAGCCAGCAGCCCTCAAGGCAACTTTTGGGGCTGCCAGCATGGATGAGGTGTTTCTCAAGGTAGCCCGAAATGTTTAATTGTGGATTATGAATCGATTCATCAGTCTGATTAAGAAGGAATTTCATCATATTTTCCGTGATAGGAGAACGTTGTTGATTCTGTTCGGGATCCCCGTGATGCAGATTCTGATCTTCGGATATGTGGTCAACAATGATTTCAGGAATATAGGGATCGCCGTGATGGACAAGAGTGGTGACAGCCATTCTCAAAAAATCGTTACTAAAATTTTTGCCTCCGGATATTTTACATTCTGCGGGAATATTTACGATGATGATGGCATTGGCGGGCAGTTCAGAACCGGAAAGGTAAAGGCGGTAATCGTTATCGAACCGGGATTCGGCGCCCGGATCGACCGGGGAGAAGCTGCCAGCCTCCAGATAATCACCGATGCTTCAGATCCTAATCTGGCCAATGCCACGGTGGGCTACGTTTCCGGCATCGTTCGGGCCTATCAGGCCGGATTGTCTGCCATCGGGGGGGCAACGCTTCTTGTTGAACCGCAGCCCCGGATGATATTCAACGACAATCTCGTTAGCGCCTATATGTTCGTGCCGGGTACGATGGCCCTCATCCTAATGCTTATATCGGCGCTTTTAACTTCTATTTCGGTAACGCGCGAAAAGGAACTGGGTACGCTCGAGGTGATCCTGGTGAGTCCGCTGAGGCCTGCTCAGATCATTCTGGGGAAAGTAACCCCGTATGTTTTTCTGGCCTTTCTTAACGGTATTGTAATCCTCCTGATGGGGTATTTCGTTTTCAATCTGCCGGTTTCCGGCAGCCTGGTGCTGCTGCTGGCTGAGCTGCTGCTCTATATCACGCTTTCGCTGGCCCTGGGGATTCTGATTTCAACGATAGCAAAAACGCAGCAAACGGCCATGTTCGTATCGTTGTTTGTACTCATGCTCCCAACGGTACTTTTGTCAGGTTTTATCGTCCCGATTGAGAATATGCCCGTTATTCTTCAATGGATCAGGGCAATACTGCCACCGAGATGGTTTATCATCATTCTAAAGGATATCATGCTAAAGGGAAACGGACTCGCTCATGTCTGGAATGAAACCCTGATACTTATGGCTATGACCGTCCTGCTCCTCGTGGCTGCAGTAAAGAAATTCTCAATTCGTTTGCAGCCATGAGGACAATCGCCGTTTTAATCCGTAAAGAGTTTACCCAGATCAGGCGGAGCCGGATCATGGTTCCGGCAATGATCGTTGCACCGATTATTCAGATGATCGTTCTGGTTTATGCGGCAAACATGAATATGCGCGATATCGATTTTGCCATCTTTGATGAAGACGGTTCTGCAACATCGATCAATATCATTTCCAAGTATTCTGCCTCGCCTTTCTTTTCGCTGGCGGGAAATGTCAAATCAGAGGCCGATGCCATCGACCTGCTGAAGGGAGACAGAACCGACCTGGTCATCCATATACCACCTGGCCTGGAAACAGATATCCTGCACCGGGAACCTGCTCAGGTACAGTTCATGATAAACGGAATTAACAGTGCCGCGGCTGCCCTTACCGGGGCCTATGCCCAGAACATTCTGGTCGACTACAACCGCGACATTTCAGCTTCCTTCCGGCAACCCGCCGTAGGACTAGACCCCGGCACCATTACCGTAGATTACAGTCATTGGTATAATCCCGAACTGGATTTTAAAATATTTATGGTCCCCGGCATCCTTGTCATTCTGGTAACCATGGTGGGTTGGCTGCTGATGTCGCTTAACGTGGTGCGGGAAAAGGAACTTGGAACCATTGAGCAGATCAACGTAACCCCGGTAAGAAAGAGTCAGTTTCTGCTCGGCAAATTGATTCCTTTCTGGTTATTGGCGATGGTGGAACTTGGGATCGGGCTCACGCTGGGACGGCTGCTGTTTAATGTACCCATCCTGGGATCTATCGGATTGCTTTGGGGGTTCACGGCTATCTATCTGATTACCGTGCTGGGTTTCGGGCTTTTCATCGCGGCCATTTCAGACAACCAGCAACAGGTGATGTTCGTTAACTTCTTCTTTGTATTGGTCTTTATACTGATGAGCGGCATTTTCACACCGGTAGAGTCGATGCCTGAATGGGCCCACATTATTAATATTGCAAATCCGCTGGCCTACTTCATGCGGGTGATCCGTATGATTCTGCTTAAAGGATCCGGCTTTGCCGATGTTTGGAGGGAATTTGCCTCGATCGCGGTTTTCGGTGCCGTGATGATTTGCGCACCCTCGGCGACAACCACCAGCCCATAGGGGCGCGCCGGAGTGATCTTTTCCCGAAGGATTGCGGCGACTTTTTTCAAGTCGCAAGGGATCTCCGGGATCAGCACCGCATCGGCACCGACAGC
>CAYWHP010000004.1:7099-20876 GCA_964457845.1 uncultured Porphyromonadaceae bacterium
GGTGAATTTGCCGCGATCGCGGTTTTCGGTGCCGTGATGATTGGCCTGTCAGTATGGAGCTATCGGAAAAGAACCTGATTACCGATAGCTGGCCCGGCAAATCTTTTTATAACTGAACCCGTAATAAAACACCTCAAATGGATCGGTCAGGGTAAGGGCCACTTTTTCGAGGGTCGACAACCGGTGGTCCCTGAGCATTATTTTTTTTAACTGATAGATGCCTTCTCCCAAAATGCTGCCCAAAACAGGAGTAACGATAAGGTCGTTGAGACTGGCTTTTTGTGTAGCACCGGCGATCACGTATTCATAGAGGATTGAATTCAATGCCGATCCGGCAACGGCTTCTGTCCAGTGGGCATTCCTGTTCCGGTATGAAAGATAGGAGAAGGATCCCATAATAGGGTGGGCCCCGTAATTCCAGGAAATTGAATCATGATCCCAAACGGGTGGACTGGTGAAAGTCTGCTTCCAGGTTCTCAGCGAATAGAGACGGTCGAGCTCGTCAAGCTGGTCCTGGACGATGTACAAATAAAGATGACCACCGATGGACGAAGGCCAGAGAATGGCCTGACTGTATGCAAACCGTTGAAGAGGTGTGTGTATGTCTTTAAACCAGATGCCTTTAGGGATATCTGCAGACTGGGGAAACGCAACCTTGCTCCCGGCCAGCAGCAGAATAAGGATCCCGGTTAGGAATTTTCCGTATTTCATATGCCGGCCGGTAGCTGGATGCTTCAGATTACATGTTTTCTATCGTTTTCTTAATAATGGCGGCAGCCTCCATGATCTGCTCCTCCGTAATAACGAGCGGCGGGGCAAAACGGATGATATGGTCATGAGTCGGCTTAGCCAGGAGTCCGTTTTCTTTGAGCGCCAGGCAAACGTCCCAGGCAGTCTGGCCGTCCTTTGGTTTGATAACGGCGGCATTAAGAAGTCCCTTGCCGCGGACAAGTTCAATCCGGTCGGATTTGATTTTCAGCAATTCAGCCCGGAATATCTTGCCAAGATTTTCCGCGTTTTCAGCCAGCTTTTCGTCGGTTACCACTTCAAGTGCCGCGATGGCAACTTTGGCTGCCATCGGGTTGCCGCCGAAGGTTGAACCATGCTCACCCGGCTTGATGCACAACATCACGTCGTTATCGGCGAGTACGGCAGATATCGGATAAACTCCACCCGAGAGGGCCTTGCCCAGTATCAGGACATCGGGCCTTACTCCTTCATGATCGCAGGCAAGCAATTTGCCGGTGCGGGCAATACCCGTCTGAACCTCATCGGCAATGAATAACACGTTTTTCTGCTTGCAGAGTTCAGATGCCTTTTTCAGATAGCCGGCATCCGGAACAAAAACCCCTGCTTCGCCCTGAATCGGCTCAACAAGGAACCCGGCAACATCAGGGTCTTCCAGCGCTTTTTCAAGTGCAGGTATGTCGTTATAAGGTATCTTGATAAACCCGGGCGTGAAAGGCCCGAATCCACCGTATGAATCCGGATCAGTTGACATAGAGATCACTGTGATGGTACGGCCATGGAAATTGCCTTCACAAACTATGATCTTGGCGTTACCTTCGGCAATTCCTTTTTTTGTATAGGCCCATTTGCGGCATAGCTTGAGTGCCGTTTCGTCACCTTCGGCGCCGGTGTTCATGGGCAAAACCTTGTCGTACCCGAAATATTTGGTTATAAACTCCTCATATTCACCAAGTGCTGAACTGTAAAACGCCCTTGAGGTAAGTGTCAGCTTCGAGGCCTGGTCTGTAAGAGCCTTAATGATTTTAGGGTGACAGTGTCCCTGGTTTACAGCAGAGTAAGCCGACAGAAAATCAAAATACCTTTTCCCTTCAACATCCCATACAAAAACACCTTCACCCCTGTCCAGGACAACGGGCAGTGGATGGTAATTGTGCGCACCATACAAATCTTCTCTGTTAATGTAATCTATCGGTTTCATTATGCATAAGAATTAAAATAATTATACAAAGTAATCACTTTTTTGCCTGCATAGCAAAAGATTCTGCCAATAATCCCACAAACGCCAATATCAGAAAGTAATGCCATAGTTTTCGGGATGCGATCCGATCGGCAAAACCCTTTGGGTTTTTGTATAGATCTGAATTATTATTCATCATAATATTCCAGCCAGCGGTACCAAGCCGCTTGGCAACCACCGTGTCGGGCAGGTATTTTAGCGCTGATTCGGCTCGCGAGGCATTAAAAGCCAGCATGCCTATCGTATCGGATCCCGAAATGGCGCTGTAGATACCTTGTGTAGAGATGTTGTCAGGAAAAAGGATCGTTTCATTACCGTTTCCGGCACGCTGAACCGGTATCGTTTCGAATCCGGATTTATTTTCCACAATTCTTACCGGATCGCCATCGCCTCCGCCGGTGCGCAGTGCCACCGGACGGCTCAGCCCGTTAATCTGGTAAAGTGGCTGACTGCGTGCGCTCATCGTTGCAAACCGATAGCAAAGGGGTACAAAAAGCGGATGGTACATCAGGTCCGTGACCAGGTTATCAAGGGGAAAAGCGGAAACGATACTTGAACCGGCGCCATGCCTTATACGGCTGATTAACAGATCACCGGAGGCTGATAAAAGGATGTCTGTCCGGTCACCGGGGCTCCCGATCATGCGCAAAGTCTGGTTGAAATAGGGGAGCCGGAGCCTCTTGTCGAGGTTTACAACAACCTCGCTGAGCCAGTCCGACTGCCCGGGGCCCATGCCCGATTCGATCCGGGCCGGCACGGTTCCCTGGAATTCGGGAGCGCTGATGGATTTCAGGAATTCGTTGTATCCATATATGTTGCCCTGCAGCTCCGGAAGAAACCAGACGGTTCCGCCTTCCTGAACATAGGTCCGGATTCTGCCGGCCAGTCTGGGGGTAATATCTGGAATTCCTGAAAGTATGACCAGGCTGTATTTGCTGAAGTCGGATCCGGGAAACCCTGTTTCGATATAGGATTCAAACTTGAAATAGGGATCGTTGCCGTATATGCCTTTCAGGAAGGGATTCTCCTCCTTCCCGTGGAGCAACAGCACGGGTATGTCTGATTCAATCGTAAAACTGAACAGCAAATCGTTATCAAACAGAACCGGGAAATCGGAAATCTGAACAGAACCCGACTGCCAGCCATTACTGCTGGCCCGGAAGCCGAGGCTGACTTCGGTTGTCGCTCCGGCAGTCAGCCGCACCGAAGTTTCGTTGCGCAATGTATCGTTGAGAATCAGTCGTACGGGGAAGTTTTCGTAATCCTGATCAGATCGGTTATTGATCCGTGCTATGATCTGGTTGCCCTGTCCTGCCAGGGTAAGCGGGTTTTCAAGCCAGCAGGTGTCAATGCTGACATTGGCAGTAGCAACCGGCTGAATAGCAAGGGGGTAAATTACGGCGGGTCCGGAATAGGGCCTGATCGGCTTGGTGAAAACCGATTCCTGAAAATCAGATACAAGTATAATTGTCGAAACGGCCGAGGTTCGCCCGTCAACATTCTGGCTGAAATAGAGAAGGATATCATCCATATCCATCTGTTCCGATGACTGGCGGATTTCGTTTATAGCCTTTATAGTCAGCTGTTTATCGGTATATCCTGAAAAGTCTTTCGACGAACCGTTAGATAACAGCAAGAATCGTGTGTCGGGTGGAAACTCTGTGACAATTTCGCTTGCCCTGGCTTTAGCCTGGCTCAGAAGGGATTCCCCTTGCCCGGTAAACTCCATGCTCTGGCTGTTATCTATATAGACACCGATAACCGCTGATGGGGAAGTGCTGCCCGATTTTCCGGACGGCACAACGGGCTGTGCAAAAGCGATAACCAGACACGCAATGATAATCATCCTGAGGATAAGCAGCAGGATATCGCGCAGTCGGTTCCGCTTCCGGTAGGTACTTTTAACCTCCTCAATGAAACGCAGCGAACTGAAATAGACGGTTTTGGATTTCCGAAGATTCAGAAAATGAATAAGGATCGGTATGGTAAGAAGGAAGAGTCCGTACAGGAAGAGCGGCTGCTGAAAAACCATGGATTAGAAATTTGCCTGCAATTTAACATTGAATCGTCTTCCCGTAAGGTAATTGGGAACGGAATACTGCCGGTTGGTAATGTCCTTTATCCAAATATGAGATATGGTATTGTTGATGCCGAGCAAATTAAAAACTTCCAGACTGAGCCATACCGAAGTGAAATTCTTGAGAAATGGCTTTTCCGACCGGCTATTCCGGTCGATCAGGATTTTAGAGAATCCGATATCCACACGGCGGTAAGCAGGAACTCGCAGGGCAGATTTTAGCTCCTGACTTCCGGGAGGGCCAAATGGCAGTCCGGTACCGAACAGGAGGTTGAGGTGGGCTGTGTAGGTTTTATTGAACGGCAGGTAATCCTGAAAGAAGATCCCTACGTTGACGCGCTGGTCCGTCGGGCGTGAGATATAACCGATAGTATCACCGGAGATGTCCTCCTGTGTTTGCATGATGGAAAGGTTTGCCCACGAATCGATACCGGGTACGAATTCGCCGTTTACTTTAAGGTCGAATCCCCCAGCGTAACCTTTTGCCGAGTTGGCCCCGTAGTAGCGGATCCTTACATTGTCGACCTCATACGGAACAAGATCCCATAAGTATTTGTAATAGAGCTCAGTAGTAAATTTGAATGGTCTGTTCCATGCAATGAAGTAATAATCGGTTGCACCAACAACATGGACGGATTTCTGTGCCTTCACTTCCGGATGAAAGGCACCGCCCAGATCCCGAAACTCCTTGAAAAAGCCCGGCTGATTATAGATTCCTGCCGATATCCGGTATTGCAGGTCCTTTTTTCCTGATGGCTGAAATGAGATGCTTCCCCGGGGACTGAGAAGGAACTCTCCATTCACATCGGTGTAGGTGGCGCGCAGGCCGCCGGCAACCACAAGCCTTCCCGACGGCAACTCCCTCTCCCATGAATCCCGGATGTAGCCGTTCACTTGATTTGGCGACAGTTTCGATTCCGCAAAATGGGTGGAGTAGAGATTCACCAGGCTATCGGAGTAGGGTAGTGAATAGCCGGCTGAATCCAGCATCGTCCACTCTTCAATTTTGTCGGCGAAGGTGCTGTGCTGGAATCGGGCGCCCCATTGGATCAGATGACTTTCGGTTTTGTAGCTGCCTTTGTAATCAAAGCTCAGAACCGTAGCTTTTAATCGGTTTCGCGCATGGTCGAGGAAGGTACCCACACCGAGGTTAATTATACTGTCGGCGAAGCTGTCGGAATTGAGCTGTTTATCGAGCTCATTCAGGAAATACTGGCCCTGGATATCGAATGATTCTGCTTCCTCGGTGCGGAAGGCGGAGCCAATCCATTTCATTTCGAGTTTGTCGTTCGGCTTGAAGGCTGCCGTAGCCGCACCCATATAGGTGGTGAATTCGTCGCGTTCCTTGCCGTCGAAGTAGATCTTGAGCTGGAGGGCCGTGTTTACGGTCCCGAAGGAGGTGTTCCTGTCGACTGGTTCAAAATCGTATTTGTTGTTGGCGACATTGCCAAGAAAGCTGATTTCCCACTCGGGCGAAAGGTCGTAGGTGAGGTATGTTTGGATATCCGCAAATTTGGGATTGTAATCCCCTTTCGTTTCAAGACTGTTTAACAGGTACTTATTGGTTTTGTAACGAATGCCGGTTATATAGGAAAACCGGCGGCTGGCGCTGGAACCTTCAACATGCGCACTGCCGCCCATCAGGCTGGCCGAGGCAGAACCGGCAAAGTCGACCGGTTTGCGGTACCGGATATCCAAAACAGAAGAGAGTTTGTCGCCGTACCGCGCATCAAATCCGCCGGCGGAAAAAAGAACGGATGCTACCATGTCGGAGTTGATGAAACTAAGTCCCTCCTGCTGCCCCGACCGGATCAGAAAGGGCCGGTATATCTCAATGTCATTGACATAAACGAGGTTTTCATCAAAATTGCCGCCGCGTACGGAATACTGGGACGAAAGTTCGTTGGTGGAAGACACACCTGACATTTTTTTCACAATGCCCTCGAAATTGCCGGAAGGGTCAGGTAAAACATAAATAAGCTTGGGATCGATGCGCATCAGGTTTGCCTGATCCCGGTCGGGCCTGATCACGGCCTCCTTGAGTGCCTGCACCGTTTTTTCGATGATCATGTCGAACCGGATCGGTGCCGATGCCGGATAATCGGCAGTTTTAACCACAAATTCCCTGCTTGCAAATCCAATTTTTGATACCTGTATCGTATAGGATGTGCTCCTTGAAAGGCTTAGCTGGTAAAACCCGGAGGAGGAGGAAACCGCACCCGCTGGTGTGCCGAGCACGACAATATTGGCATCATCAACGGCTGAGCCGGTCTCATCCCGAAGGTAGCCATTGATCCTTACCGGGTTCTGCGCTGCAAGCTGAAGTCCCGATAGCAGGATAATGCAGCAGGTAAAGATTGATTTAACTATGGAGGTGTATCCGGCCAAGCAATTACTTATTTTTAAAATCACCGTCTTTAAGCGCCTTGAAGAATTGGGCCCAGGCCAACGGATTGGTTATGTTAACCGGTGGCAACTGTCCTGCCCAATATAAACGGTCGTTATAAACTTTCATTGTATTCCGGAATGCCATTGTAGGTGAAGCCGGTGCATTTATGAGCAATGCTTTGAGCTCCATCATGTTCAGATTCTTCTTGGCCCTGTCGAGTTCAGTAACAGGTAATTTATAGGCGAGCACGGCCTGCTTGAAGCGCTGATAATTGCCTTGCCAGGGCCTGATCACGAGTTCTCTGAGCTGGATGGTATCTTCGTGCATGACAACCGGAATGTAGGGGTATTTTGCCTGAAAGGTATCGCGCACCACAATTGTCGAGTATTTAAAACCCACCGCCCGGAACAGCACTGTATCATTGATTTCTGCGGGGAAATTGAAGTTGCCCTGCAAATCGCTGGCCGTTGCCAGTCGCTTGTTAACCAATATGATATGCACATACGGAACCGCCTGAAGGCTGTCAGTAATTGTCCGGCCGGTTAGGTGAATAATGCGCGCCTTATCGGTTTCCTGTGCGGTAACGGTTCCGACGCCCGTAAAGATTATCAGAAAGAGCGCAAACAGTATAGGTTTTATCCATTTCATCAGTTGGCAAATATACCTTAAAACGGTTGCCGGCAAACAAAATTATCCTACTTTTGCTAGGGGCAGCTATTGAAAAGCTGCCTTTCCGGTTTTAAAACAATCAAGATGCAACAACTGGTATTATTGGGTGCCGAAGCTATAGCCCAGGGTGCCCTGGATGCCGGGATTTCCGGTATCTATGCCTATCCCGGCACGCCTTCTACAGAGATAACCGAATATGTTCAGCGAAACCGCAGGGCAATTGCTGATGGAGTGCACTCTCAATGGTCGTCCAATGAGAAGACAGCCATGGAGTCAGCGCTCGGCATGTCATACGCCGGCAAGCGTGCTATCGTCTGCATGAAGCATGTGGGGCTTAACGTAGCGGCCGACGGCTTTATGAATGCAGCCATTACAGGTAGCGGAGGTGGTTTGATAGTTGCTGTAGCCGACGATCCTTCAATGCACTCCTCACAGAATGAGCAGGATTCCAGGTTCTATGCTGATTTCGCCCTGCTTCCGGTTTTTGAGCCGGCCACACAACAGGAGGCTTATGATATGGTTTTTGCCGCCTTTGATTTGTCGGAGAAATATGGATTACCGGTCATGATGCGGATAACAACCCGGCTGGCACACTCCAGGGCATCGGTTGTTACAGCTGAACCGAGAAAAGAGAATGACCTTAAACTTCCCGATGATCCCCGTCAGTTTGTGCTGCTTCCCGCTATCGCACGCAAGCGTTATCGGCGTCTGCTGGACCTTCAGTCTTCGCTGGAGTCGGATTCGGAGGCGTCATTATACAACAGGGAAGAGCAGGGTGGTGATCATTCTGTTGGGATCATTGCCTCAGGTATTGCCTATAATTATGTACTTGAAAATTTTCCGGCCGGGATACCGTATCCGGTTCTTAAAATAAGTCAGTACCCTGTTCCGGTTGAAAAGGTCAGGAAATTGTTCAGCTCGTGCAAAAGCGTTCTCGTTCTTGAAGAGGGCTACCCGCTGATAGAACGGGGATTAACAGGCTTGCTCGGCACTCCTTCGGTGCCGGTTCATGGCAGGCTTGATGGTACAATTCCGCGTGACGGCGAATTGACCCCGGATCTGGTGGCTGTTGCCCTCGGCCTGAAGCCCCTTTCCGGATTGCCGGTACCGGAGTTTCTGGCCAGCCGCCCGCCTTCCATGTGCAAGGGATGCGGCCACATTGATACCTATAATGCCTTGCTTGAAGCACTTCAGCCTTTCGGGGGCGGAAGAACATTTTCCGATATCGGCTGCTATACGCTTGGGGCTTTGCCCCCGTTTGATGCCATCAATTCGTGCGTTGATATGGGTGCCTCCATCACCATGGCTAAGGGAGCCGCCGATGCCGGGCTCGTACCGGCCGTTGCGGTTATCGGTGATTCCACATTCACCCATTCCGGAATGACAGGCCTGCTGGATGTGGTGAATGAAAACAGCCCGGTAACAGTCATTATTTCAGATAATGAAACAACCGGTATGACAGGCGGCCAGGCCTCCGCAGCGGTTGGGAAGCTCGAAAGTATCTGCCTCGGGCTTGGTGTGGCTCCCGATCATTTGAGGCTGATTACCCCATTGCGCAAGAATCATGCTCAAAACGTAGCGGTTATAGCAGAGGAGCTTAACTACAGCGGTGTATCTGTCGTGATCAGCCGGCGAGAGTGCATTCAGACCGCTACACGCAGTAAAAAAGCCGAGAAATCCTGATAATATTTTGCCGAGATGAAGACAGACATAATTCTTTCCGGAGTTGGTGGCCAGGGAATACTCACCATCGCCGCAGCAATCGGTTTCGCTTCGCTTTATGAAAATAAGTTCGTTAAACAGTCTGAAGTTCACGGCATGAGCCAGCGCGGAGGTGCCGTTCAATCTCATCTCAGGATTTCCGACAAGCCCATTGCCTCTGATTTGATTCCGCTTGGCGGTGCCGGACTCATCCTCTCGGTTGAACCCATGGAGGCCCTTCGGTACCTGCCATTCCTTTCTGCCAAAGGTTGGGTGGTTACCAATTCGGTGCCTTTTAACAACATCAGCGATTATCCCCCGCTTGAGCAGATTTATATGGAAATTGACGGACTGCCCAGTTCGATTCGGGTAAATGCCGATCAACTGGCTAAGGAAGCCGGATCAGTTAAATCATCCAATATAGTCATGCTGGGTGCCGCTTCCCCGTTTCTCACGCTGAGTCCGGATTCGCTTAAGGCAGGCATCGAACAGATATTTCGCAGAAAAGGACAGGAATTGGTAGATGCCAATATCCGTGCTTTTGAATCAGGGCTGAAGTTTTCTTTTGAATCCGGAAAAATCTGATTACCAAAGTTTTCCGGGGTAAATGCCTTCGCTGTAAAGCGCATTTATGCGCTCCTGAACATGAGGGCGGTCGGCCTGAAAGGTAACCCCGAACCATTGCGCCTGACTTTCAAGTACCGTTACATCAATTATTTTAGCTTCGATCAGCAGGTTGACAGCATAAGGAATATAAAATTCTGATTTAAGTTCGCCACCCCTTTCATCCATAAAACCCCGGAAAAGATCGTTGAAATAGGGGAGAACGGCCGGCGTGAATCCCCAGAAATTCATCGACACGATTTCGTTACCCTCCAATTGAATTTCCAGATCATTTTCATCCCTGAATACGACAATACCTTCTTTGCGTTCGATATGATGGCGTTCCACAACACCTGTAAGCATATTGTGGGCGTCGACCGAGCAGATTCCCCTGGAAACTGCGCCGTTCTCGGAAAGTGTATTGGCAATGTTGTACCCTACCATCGATTGGGGGCGTACATCATCAGGGTCGAGCTGCGAAAGGAAAGAAGCCATTACCCGGAATGCATCCTTTCCGTAATAGTCATCCCCGTTGATAACTGCAAACGGCTCTGTAAGAACCGCTGAAGCAGACAGAACTGCGTGCCCTGTTCCCCAGGGTTTTACCCTTTCCGCGTTCACCGCAATACCAGCAGGGATATTTGTCAGCTTTTGAATGGCATGATCTACAGTGATATGCTTCTTGTAACGATTGGCAAACAGCTCATAAAAATCATCAACAATCTCTTCCTTGAGTACGAAGACTACCTTGCCAAAACCGGCCTGAATGGCGTCATAAACAGAATAGTCGATGATAGATTCCCCGTTCGGACCGAGTGGATCCATTTGTTTCAGACCGCCGTACCTGCTGCCCATGCCGGCCGCCAGAACCAGTAATGTTGGTTTCATTGTCGAAGTTTTGTTGATGTGATGACAAAAATAGCAAACAGTACTGAATCTGTAGTTGGTATCCCTACTTTGCGGAAAAACGTAATTAGTATATTTGATCAATTAAACTTAACTGAAAATGGAAGCACAAGAAATGGTACTGGCAACAATGGCTAAAGCTGGAAAAGCCTTGAAAGCAGGGGAAGTGGTGGAATTGAGCGGACTTACGCGGCCCGAGGTTGATAAGGCCATCGCCAAGCTGAAGAAGGAAGGCAAAATATCTTCACCGAAGGTATGTTTTTGGGAGCCGGCAAAATGAGGCGGATATTATATGGGTTAGCAGTTTCGATTGCTGTTCCGGGCTTGGTTGCGGGCCTTTTATCCTGTTCCGGTCAAACTTCAACTGCAGTTATTCCGGAGTTGCAGCTTCCTCCTAAGCCCGATCCGAAAGGATATGTATGTTACCGGACAAATGAAGTAATAAAGCCTGATGGCGTTATTGATGAAGCAGCCTGGCAGGCAGCACCCTGGACCGATTATTTCACGGATATAGAGGGATCGGCCAAACCGGCGCCAAAGTACAGGACCCGGGCAAAAATGCTTTGGGATGACCAAAACCTTTACATCGCTGCCGAGCTGGAGGAACCCCATGTTTGGGCAACCCTGAGGCAACGTGATACTGTCATATTTTATGACAACGATTTTGAAGTGTTTATTGATCCTGATGGCGATACGCATGCTTATTATGAGCTCGAAGTCAATGCTTTGGGAACGGCCTGGGACCTTTTGCTCTTAAAACCCTACCGTGATGGCGGTCCCCCGGTTAACGGCTGGGATATTGCCGGTCTGCGCGTGGGCACGCATGTGAGCGGCACAATCAATGATCCTGCCGATACCGACCAGGGCTGGTCAGTGGAAATCGTTTACCCGCTCGCTGCACTTAAGGAGTGTGCACCGGCCGCCAGGGCACCTGTCGCAGGTGACCAATGGAAAATCGATTTTTCAAGGGTTCAATGGCGAATGAAGATCGAAAACGGGAATTACCGGAAAGAGATCAATCCGCAGACCGGAAAGGCCTATCCTGAAGATAACTGGGTTTGGTCACCGCAGGGAAGAATTAATATGCACATGCCGGAAATGTGGGGTGCCCTTCAGTTTTCCAGTCTTGTCGCCGGTTCCGGCCAGGAAGCGTTCGTGCCGGATGCCGACCTGAACCGGAAATGGGCTCTTATGATGGTTTATTACGCCGAAACAGCTTATTTCGCGGCCAATAAGATCTATACGGAAGATATCAAAAAGCTTGGTCTTAACCCTGGGGATTTCCCGGAAAACCAACCGCTGCCGGTGATAAAGGTTACTCCAACAGCGTATGAATCTTCGATTCCGGGCGCTGACGGCAAATTGACCTGGACCATTTTCCAGGACAGCAGGCTGGTGTCGAATGCAAGCTTCAGGCCTGGGCAATAGTTTGAAAAGGACATGATCGAACCCGATGACAATTGCATCGGGTTCGATAGGCACCAGATCCGTTAACCGGCGTGATCGGCTACTTCAATGCATCATTTATATTGGCCAGTCGCCGGCCGTCCCTGTATGCCACGATAAAGGATGATAGTATACCGGTCCGGCCGATGAATTCATCACGGTAGCGGGCAGCTTCTTCATATGTCCGGAAAGACCCGACAGTATATTTATACCATCCGCCCGTGTACTCTTCCTGAATGATTTCCGTGATTTTGTGCTTTGCAGCCAGTTCCGTGTCGGCCTGGCTATTCTCTTTGAAGGCACCGCATTGAATTCTGTACTCGATTCCCGGCAACGTTTTGGCCTGCATGATGTTGCCGCGGTTTGCGCCAGCTCCGGCATTGATTTCAGGCTTAACCGCCTCCTCTTCCACCTTAGTTTCGTTGGCGCTTTCGATAAACACGGTATTGTTGAAACGAACCGACCTTCCCGATTTACCTTCCTGATACTCCAGTTTTCCTGCTATGGTGCGCGTTCCGGTGAGCCTTTCTCCAACCTTGACGAGGTATTCATAAACGACAACGGCATCGGTAGGGAGCTTTTCCCAATCGACAATGAAATTCTGATTGGTAAACGTAAAGCCCTGCACCTTGGTAAGGTCTTCGATCGGAACAAAACCTTCCGGGAATTTTTGGATCAGTCTGGCCCCTCCTGTAAAACCGCCGCGGGTTATACTTACTTTCACACGTATCGTTTCACCGTTGCGGATCGACTCGGGAAAATCACAGGTTACATCAAGACGGCTATCTGTACGTTCACTCTTTATTTCCTCCGGCTTCACAAGCTTTTCAAGCGGAACCCCGTTATAGGGGTCCTCTTTGGGTTTTCGCACCTTCTCGGGACCGGGGATCGAAAATCGCAATCCGACACTGGTGATCGAATACATATCATTGCGGGTACCGGGTCCTTTGTAACAATCAAGAAGATCGGTGTTGGTTATCCGGAAAGAATGCTCCAATTCGATCTGCATAAAGGGCAGTACTTTATAAGATACTCCAAGAGCTATAGGCATCGACATGGCTGTATGCATCCTGGCATTCGTTACTCCGTCATTATTATATCCGAAATTCGGCAGTATTACAACGTTGGTTTGCTCCCCGCGGCGTACACTTCGGAAACCCAATGTTCCAACACCAACGGATAAGTAAGGTGAAACCGCGAATGACCTGTCTTTTATCAGGCGGATCGGATCGAACCGGGCCGATAAACTGAATTCATTGAGTGACCCGGCAAATTTTGTAGTGTCAATATCTGAAAGGCTGAAAGTACTGCCTGCGGCAAACTGGGCCTGAATTCCGAAAAACGGGGTGAACTGCTTTATCATTCCGGCCCCGAAACCAAATTTCGACCCATTGGCCATCCGCTTGAAAAGGTTGAGATTATTTGTGCTCAGATCACCATAATAGGTTAGTGCACCGGGGCTTAGCTTAAGTGAAAATCCCTGAAGTCCGGGAGCCTGACAATCAGCCCGGTAAATCGACGAAGCGGTAATGATTAATGCCAGGAATACAATCCTGAAAATCTTGCTTTTCATTTTCTGTCTGATTGAAGCATTTCAAGTTATAAACTTTTCCATCGACAAGTTTGTTCGAGGTCAATACAATAAACGCAAAATGAAAAAACTAATTGTAATATTTCTGATGTCAATGCCTGTTTTTGGCCTTCTTGCCCAAAATGAAGCTGAAAATGCTTTCTACGGGTTTACCGTTAAGACTATTGATGGTAAGGATTTCGCTTTTAGCCAGCTAAAAGGGAAGAAAGTAATGATCGTTAACACCGCCTCCAAATGCGGTAACACACCACAGTATGAGGTCCTTCAATCGGTCTGGAAGGAATACGGCGGCGATGACTTTGTGATCATTGGCTTTCCTGCCAATAATTTCGCCGGCCAGGAACCGGGGACCAATGAGCAGATTATGGAATTCTGCACTTCCAGCTACAGTGTGACGTTTCCCATGAT
>CAYWHP010000004.1:20976-40235 GCA_964457845.1 uncultured Porphyromonadaceae bacterium
CGGTAAAGAAAAGAGAGCATTCCGCCTGCATCTGATCTATTCTGTGATCGAAGGGATCATTCTTGGGATACTCGCGCTGAATGAATATGTCCTTATTAAAAGTCTTGGCGGGTCAGAAATGCAGATCGGCTTCCTTTTTCAGTTCGGATCCGTACTTCTCTTGTTCTCCATCCTCTTTAATGAATGGATACGCCGTTCAACCGATAAGGTAAAACTGATCAGGCGGCTTGCCTGGGTTACGCGCCTCCCGCTTTTATTGGTTCTGTTCTTTCCGCAATCCGCCGGTGATCCGCAAGCTCAATTTCTTGTTGGAACGGTCTTTCTGCTGATTTTTCTGCTTTTTTATCTTGCCAACCCCATCATTTATCCTGTTATAAACATGTTGCTTAAGAGCAACTACCGGCATGAAAATTTCGGTCCGCTCTATAGTTATGCCACCGGGGTCAACAAGCTTGTCATGCTGGGCGCAACGTTCGGATTCGGAATCTGGCTGGATGCAGACCCGTATGCTTTCATCTGGGTCTATCCGGCAATGGCGTTCCTCGCTATCCTTTCCGTTTACCTGCTTTCCATGATCCCGTTTGATCCGGCGACCCCGGTTTCTTTACCGGAAAAAGGGCTTATGGTTTCGGTGAGGGATTCTTTGCGCAACATGGCCAGGATCTTCAAGGTAAATAAACCGTTCAGGGATTTCGAAACAGGGTTTAACCTGTATGGGTTTGCCTGGATGACTACAGTGGCGGTCATCACGATTTATTTTGATAAGGAATTGCACCTTAGTTATTCATCTGTTGCTTTTTACAAGAATTCATATAATCTGATCTCCATCCTGTTGTTTCCCTTCTTCGGGAAACTTATCGGGCGAATCGATCCAAGGAAATTTGCTGTTTATACTTTCCTGTCGCTATTCGTTTATTTCCTCTTCATCGTTCTTACACGGGTCTTTCCTGAAAATACAACCGTTGCCGGTATTCAGCTGTATTACATGCTGATCCCGGCTTTCCTTGCCCATGCGGTATTTGCCGCCACGATGGGACTCCTCTGGTACATCGGTTCGGCCTATTTCAGCCGGAACGAGGAAGTCGCCGATTATCAATCGATACACCTCTCAATGACAGGCGTTCGCGCACTCTATGGTCCTGTTCTCGGTGTGTTGTTTTACCAGTGGTTTGGGATTACCCTGACCTTTGCTTTTGCCATGGGGGCCTTGCTGGTCGCCATTTTCGTACTCATGCGCTCGATGCGCAGGCATCCGGTTTAAGGCCTTCATTCCTTTTTTGTATTTTCGCCCCTGTTAAATCACGCATGATGCATATTCTGATCAGAAAAATAGTTGCAGTGGTTCTTCTTTGCACACCGGTTATCCGTGTGGCTAATGCCCAGTCGACTGCCGATTGGATCAACGGTTTCCCCGATGGTTGTACCACCATAACGGTAGGAAGAGCCGGAACGGCCGACGGATCGGTGATCACATCCCATACCGATGACAGCCATCGTACCCGTTCATCCGTGGAAATTGTTCCTCCGATGGATTATCCGCGCGGGGCAACAACCGACATGTACCGGCGTGTTAATGACGACACGAAGGCCATGCCCTCCTACGCATACGTTAAAACCGGGGAGATACCGCAGGTTCCCAATACGTTCGGTTTCATCAATTCGGCATATCCTTGCATGAACCAGTACCAGCTTGGGATAGGGGAGTCGACCTTCGGTGGCAGGCCGGAGTTAAGGTCGGAGGCAGGCCTTATTGATTGCCAGGATCTGATCCGGCTCATGCTGGAGAGATGCCGGACGGCCAGGGAGGCCATTCTGCTTGCGAGGGGAATGCTTGCCCAGTACGGATGGAATGATTCCGGCGAATGCCTCACGATTGCCGACAAAACGGAAGTGTGGCATCTGGAGATCGTTGGTCCCGGCAAAGGAAAAACCGGCGCCATATGGGTGGCACAGAGGGTTCCCGATAACCATGTTTCCGTAAATGCCAATGCCAGCACGATCAAAGAGGTGAACCCCGATGATCAGGCGAATTTCCTGGTCTCGGACAACCTCTATGAAGTGGCTAAGGCCAATGGATGGTGGAATGAATATGAAACATTCCGCTTTTGTTATGCATACGCCCCGGAAAGCCGGACCAGTCTTGCTTCGCGCCGTCGCGAATGGAGGGTGTTTGATCTTCTTGCCCCATCCCTGAAGCTGGATCCGAATGCTGAGAATTACCCGTTTTCGGTGAAACCCGACAAGCCGGTAACCAAGGAAGTATTGGTGAAGGTATTCAGTGACTATTATGAGGGCACTGATTTCAATTTCATTAAGGATCTTACCGTTACCGATGATCAGGGTAAAACCATAATATCCCCCATGGCTAATCCGTTTATGCCCTACGATATGAACAAATTGTTCAGGATAAACGGCGGCTGGGGCTGGATGGGGGAGCGTACAATAGCTCGATGGTACACCATGTATGCCACGATTATTCAGTGCCGGAGCTGGCTTCCCGATGATGTTGGCGGGATTGCCTGGTTTGCGCTGGATAATGTTGCAACGTCTGTTTACATACCCATTTTTAGTGGTGTCACCGACCTGCCCCAAAGTTACAAGGTGGACGGCCGTGTTACCGGTTTCTCTAATGAATCGGCCTGGTGGGCTTTTAACAGGCTCGGAACCCTTGCTGCACAGCGATGGGGTGATATGCGGAAGGATGTTGATTCGGTTTGGCTGCCTATGCAGCGTGAAATATTTCGTTCAACCACCGAACTTGAAGGACTGCTGCAAAATGTGACTTCGCCTTTGGAGCGCAGATCTACACTTACCGAATACACGATTAACTGGGGTAATGAGGTCGTTAAGCGGGCCTGGAAACTCGGTGATTTATTGTGGACCAAATACGACGAAAAATTCTAATACCGATCATCAAGTGAAGAAAAGGAAAGTCCTTCTGGATGTTTTGAAATACCTGCTCTTTTTCGGGGCAGGTCTGGCCCTGTTCATCTGGGTATACAAGGGCCAGAAGCTCGACAACATCTGGGAAGGAATCTCACGGTTTAACTATTGGTGGATAGTTGCTTCATTTCTGGCCTTCATCCTTAGCCACCTTTTCCGTGCGATGCGCTGGAAGATGCTCATCGAGTCGATTGGCTACCAGCCCCGGCTCATCAATGTATTTTTGTCAATACTGGTCATGTACCTGGCGAATCTGGCAGTGCCCCGTATGGGAGAAGTTACCCGCTGCGGCATTGTCAAGCGGTATGACGGTGTTCCTTTTACCTCACAGCTGGGGACAGTTCTTGTTGAACGTGTTGTGGATGTAATCTTTCTGATGATTATTCTGCTTGCGGTTTTGCTTCCTGAATGGGACGTGCTGTCGTCATTTCTGCATCCTGATAAGGCCGATGCAGCCAGCAAACTCTCCTTTTTCCAGTCTGGGTTGTTCCTGGGCCTGTCAGCATTGGCGATCGCCATAGCTGCACTGATCTGGATATTCCGCAAGAGGATCATGATGCATCCGATCGCACAAAAGGCCTTGTCTTATGTCGGAAAATTCACGGAAGGCCTGAAATCGGTGTTCAATCTCAGGCATCCGGTCCGGTTTATCCTGTTCACCATTGGTGTTTATGCCTGCTATTACCTGAGTACGCTTTTTGTGCTGAAAGCTTTTGCACCGACAGCTTCCCTCTCACCGATGGTGGCACTGGCGGTTCTTGCACTGGGTAGTGTAGGAATGGTACTTCCCTCGCCTGGGGGAATCGGTACTTTCGACTATTTTGCCATACAAACCCTGATTCTTTATTCCGTGTCGGTATCTGACAGCCAGCTGGTTACATTGGTTATGCATGGCTCAACAACACTATTCATTATTGCCGTGGGGGCCATGGCCCTCGCCATTCTGCCTGTTGTGAACAGGGGCCGTTCCAAAATATGATTGAACGGGTTTAATCATTTTTTTACTGAGTGCCATGAACTTAATGTCCATCTTGTTGTACTACCACTTAAATCATCCATTTTCGCCTGACGAACAATGAACTTAGCAAGGTACAGCATTAGCGACCTGGAAAAACTTACCGGGATCAAGGCACACACGATCCGTATTTGGGAGAAGCGTTACGGTATTTTTTCACCGGAAAGGACCGATACCAATATCCGCTATTACTGTGTTGGTGATTTGCAACGACTGATGAATATCAGTTTCCTCAACAAGCATGGTTTCAAAATCTCACATATTTCAGGAATGGATGATTCCCATATTCAGGCTGAAGTGGCCCGCATATGTGAGTTGCCGGGAGCTGAAGACGGATATCTCACCGACCTTGTAAAGGCAGTGACTGATATTGATGAAGACAGGTTCGAAAGGAACCTTAATTCATCTATCCTTAAAATGGGTTTCGAACAAACCTTTCAGCAGGTGGTTTTCCCGTTACTTGAAAAAGTCGGCCTCCTCTGGCAGATCGGCAAGATCAGTGCCTGCCAGGAGCGTTTTGCAAATAATCTCATCAGGCATAAACTCGTTGTTGCCATTGATGGAATGGTCGGGCACAATACAACAACGGGATCGAATTACCTTCTTTATCTGCCAACCGGGCAGTACGATGAGATTAATCTGCTTTTTGCAAATTACCTGCTTCGAAAAGCCGGCCATCACATAATTTATCTGGGACCCTCCATCCCGCTCGATCACCTCAGCTTCCTTTCGAACAGGCAATTGATTGATCATGTTGTTGTGTCGCTGGGCCAAGGCTTTACCGACAAGGAGATGGCCGCCTATTTGGAGAAACTTTCAACCATATTCCCGGGAAAAGACATTTCCATTATTTCAATTGGTTTCGACCTTCCAGAGGCAATCCCTGCGGGAATGGTTAAGATTGAATCGTATCAGTCGCTGTTAGAGGCAATTGTGGCCTGATAGCACTATCCATCCTTTTGTAGTCTGCACTTTTTTGCCTATCAGAAATTCAATTTAGAACGAATTTTGAATTTTTAATATAACCTATTTATTATCAGTATTTTGGTTTGTGATGCTATTTAGAATGGTGGTTAAAATGTACTAGTTTGTTTAGCTAAAGAATAAACAGAATTTGGTAAATTGGAATGTGGGTTGTAGTTTTGTCTAAGAAAGATGAAACAAAAGTATAACAAATCAAATAACCCAAACAAATGACAGCACTTGAATTCAACCACCAGCTGATGGGCATGCAATCGAAGCTCGGTTTCTTTGCAAAGAGCCTGACTTCTGATCCTGAAGATGCCAAAGACCTGCTGCAGGAGACCTTGTACAAAGCGCTGACGAACCGTGATAAGTTTCAGGGTGACAAGAACCTTAAGGCATGGGTTTTTACCATCATGAAGAACACCTTTATCAATAATTACAGGCGCAATGTTCGCTCCAACACGCTGATCGATTCAACAGACAACTCATATTATCTTAACCTTCGCACCGAATCCGTGTTCCAGTCACCCGAGGCTACCCACACGGAAAAGGAGATCCGGCTGGCCATCGGCGACTTGCCCGAGGATTACCGGTTGCCGTTTGAGATGCACACAAAAGGCTATAAGTATAAGGAGATTGCAGAATACCTCGATCAGCCCCTGGGTTCGGTGAAAAGCAAGATCTTTTTTGCCCGAAAGCGTCTTATGGAACGGTTAAAAGATTTCAGGTAGAGAACAGAGACCGGCAGTGCCGGTCTTTTTTTTTATCCCTTTTAAACCCTGTGGACGGTGCCGGGTCTAAACTCTGAATTAAATTCTATTTATTATGAAACGAAATCTCTTTTTATCTCTTGTTTTCGGAGTTTTTCTCGCTGGTACGCTCACTGCCCAGGATCAGCAGCCAAGGCAGGATTTTCAGCAGAGAAGGCAGCAGCAGATTGATGAACTTAAGAAGGAACTGGTACTGACCAAAGATCAGAACACCAAATTCGACGCCATTTACAAAGAGGCGAACGACAAAATGACGACCGCCCGCGAAGCAGCCGGGGATGATCGCGAAGGCATGCGCGCCAAAATGCAGGAAATCAACAAAGATCGTGATACCAAAGTTGAAAAGATTCTGACGCCTGATCAGGTTAAAAAATTCAAGGCTTATCTTGAAAAGCAGGCAGCAGCCCGTGCCAACCGTGGTCCAGGTGGACCCGGTGGTGGTGGCGGAAGGTAATTAGTTGCCTGTCAGCGCACGATCAGATCAGATCTGAGTATAATTCCCTGCCCCTGGACCGTGATTTTATAGGTCCCGGGGGCAGGGAATTTGTATTCAGGGACGGGATAGAGCCCAGTATCCTCCTTGAAACTAAGTACAAGGTTCCAGTACCAGCTGTTGATCCCCGCAATGGCATCCTTCCTTATCACGTAAATCGCATTTTCCTTCGCATCGGTAACAGTGATCGTCATCAGTCCCGCCTTTGGCTGATACCAATAGAGCGCTGATTCCACGCTCCTCGACCAGTCGAGGTCGCCCGGAAAATCTTTTTGCCCGGGCAGATACCCGTCTCTGACTGATAAAACAGATTCGCTGGCAGGATCAACCGACTTGAAGTATTTGCGAATCGGGGCAGCATAACATGAAAACAGGCTCAACCCATGGGTTCCCGCAACAAGGTAGTTATCATCACCGGCCCAAACGAGTTCCTGAACGCTGGAAGTTGGAAGGCCCCTGCTGATCGCGGTCCATGTCCGCCCTTTGTCGGGGCTGATAAATACCCCGCGATCTGTGCCGGCATACACAAGCTCCGACAATAGCGGGTCCTCCGTGAGGCAATTGATCCTGTCGCCTGGCAATCCGCTGCCAATTGACTTCCAGTCGAATCCGTTATTGTCGCTGTAAAACAGGTAGGGCGAGCTGTCGTCATCCTCCACCGATTTCATCACAAGGTAAACCCGGGTTTCAGCATGCTCTGACGGGCAGATCCTGACAACTGATTTAACCGGCAGTCCGTCACTGATTTCGATCCAGTTCAGGCCATCGTCGCGGGAAACCCAGACAGCGCCTTTTTCCGTCCCTGCATAGATAAGGCCTGCCTTGGCCGGAGATTCGGCAAGTGCGGTAATAGCCCTTGATTTCCGACCTGCATCTGCCGAAAAGCATAGGTCGGGACTCAGCCTGATCCAGTTGTCGCCGCGGTCGATGCTCTTGTAAATTTTATTTGCCCCATAATAGATCGTGGACACAGCATGCCGTGAAAAAAAGCAGGGTGTGAGCCAGCTGTTGCGCATAGGGGATTCACCGTCCTCCGTTCCTGGCTGGATGAATGTGGTTTCACCGGTAGTCATGTTTTTCCGGTTCAGCGCCCCGTTCTGCGATTCATAAAAGATCACGGATGGATCATTGGGATCCGGAAATGTTGCGAACCCATCGCCTCCCGACCATGGATCGAGCCAAACATAACTCCATGATGCCGGGCCATTCAGTGGTTTGCCCAGCTTCAGCGGACCGAAAACGGAGGCATTGTCCTGCGTGCCGGCATACGCCATTGGCTGGACACCGTCGTTGATGTGCAGGCAATAAACTTCTGCCGTTGGGATATTGTTGCAGTGCAGCCAGTTCAGCCCTTTATCTTCACTGATGTAAATCCCGCCGTCGTTGCCCAGGATCAGCCGGTCGGGGTTCGACGGATCTATCCAAAGGTCGTGATGATCCAGATGCAATGAGGCGGCAATGCTGGGTTCCAGATGACTCACGGAGCCTGACAACCGTGAAAAAGTTTTTCCACCGTCGCTTGAAAAGAGCGTATGCACACCGAGAACATACACCTGCCTGGCATCGACAGGGGAGACCCTGATATCGCCGAAGGCCCAGCCGAATCCGGAGTAATTGTCGAGATATCCGGTATTCACCTTTTTCCACTTTTTCCCGGAATCTTCCGACCGGTAAACTTCAAGACCGGCCATTCCGGTTCCATTCTTCACGGAAGAGCTGTTTCGGTTGTCGAGACAGGCATATACGATTGACGGGTTGGTTGGCGCTATTGCCAGGCCGATTCGTCCAATGCCGGCATTCTCCGGAAAACCATCGGTACATTTCTCCCACTTTTTGCCAAAATCGGCCGACCGGTAAATGCCGGAACTCTTGCCGGCAATCATCTCCCATGCAGCAGCATAAATGATTTTATTTACCGGATCCCAGGCTGCATCAACCACACCAACACTGTCGGAGATGAAAAGGGCATTCTGCCAGGTAACGCCGCCGTCTCGAGTGATGTAAAGTCCCCGTTCTTTGCTGCGCGACCACATGTGTCCGATAACCGCTGCAAAAACAAGTTGAGGATTGTTTGGGTCAACAATAACCCTCCCGATATGGTGGCTGTCGCTCAGTCCGATATGGTCCCAGCTGTTGCCCCCATCAACCGATTTGTACAGGCCCGTTCCGTGCAGGGTATAGCCCCGGGTTGCCCGAAGGTTCTCTCCCGTGCCCAGGTAAAGGATCTCGGGATCAGACGGAGCAACGGCCACATCTCCGATGCTGCAGGTGGCTTCGTTTTTGAAAATGCAGGTCCAGGAAAGTCCCTGGTTGATCGTCTTCCAGAGGCTTCCTGAACCGAAACCGGCATATATCACATTTGGCTGGTCTGGCGGACAATCGATGGTTTCGATCCTGCCTCCCTGAAATGATGGCCCTAACGGTTCCCATGGTATGGCACCAAATACCGATCTCTCTTCCGATTCCTGAACTTTCTTATAAACAGCGAGGGGATCCTGTGCATATAAGAATGAGTTGGTCAACAGGCAGGTTATCAGTAAAACAAGTTTACTCCGCATGGTGTAGTGGTTATTATTGGAGGAAAAAGCCTGATGAAAGCGGATCGGCCGGATCGATAAAGAATTCATGTCTTCCGGTAAAGCTCGCTGTACCGGAAACCTCGGGGATCACAGCGGGATAGCCGCCGAATGTTGTTGTGCCGGCTACCTCCACCGTCATGGTTGATCCTATGATGCTTTCAATGGTAATCGGATGATTAACAGTTAGTTCATTGCGAAAATGGTGCAGGGCGGCCCTTGCGGATACTCCGGAACCGGTTGATGAACGGTCGACTTCACCATTGGCAAAAACGCAAACATTCCGGCTGTGATGCGATGCATCCACAGCCGGGCCCGTGAAAATGGTTCCATACAGGAAGCTGAGGTCTTCCTCAAAAGGATGTTTGATGGCGTACTTCGCCATGACGGCCAGCTTTATCCTGCGTCCTGTATCAATCAGTTTTGAATATTCTTCAGGAATCAATGACAATCCGAGATCAGCCGCATTAACGAAAGCATAAAAGGCGCCTCCGTAGGCAACATCGAACTTTACATTGCCAATGCCAGGCACATCAATATACCTGTTGGTCATTAAGACAAAGGATGGCACGTTCCGGAAAAATGAACGGGTTACGCTACCGCCTTCCATTGTGGCGTATGCACTAATTCTTCCGGGAGGGGCATCAATCAATACCCGCGGGCAGTCTCCCTGTTTGCTGATTATCCCGGTTTCAAGGGCAAGCTTTACGAGTGCGATCATCGCATGACCGCACATCGTACTGTAACCCTCATTGTGCAGAAAAAAAGTGCCAAAATCCCCATCGGGAGTAACCGGTTCCGTAATCACAGCACCATACATGTCGGCATGGCCGCGGGGTTCCCACATAAGCGAAGTCCGCACATGATCGAGGTTATCCCTGAACCACCTCCTCTTTTCCAGAATGGTATTACCCGGAACAGGCGGCAACCCGCCCGTGATTACGCGAAGTGGTTCGCCGCCCGTATGAAGGTCAATCGTCCGGATTCTAAGCCAGTTCGCAGGGGGATTCCAGGTGTTGAATATATCGGACACAACTGCATTTTAGCGAAGGGATTCAACTTCTTCAATCGTTTTTGGCTTCCTTTTTCCAAGTACCCGGTAACCATCCGCAGTAATGACAATATCTTCTTCGTTGCGAACGCCGCTGAAACCAAGATACCCTTCAACATTGCTAAAATTGATGAAGTCGGCATTGGTTCCATTGGATTTCCACATAGCAACCAGTTCCGGAATGAAATATATGCCGGGTTCAATGGTGGCAACGAAACCCGGTTCCATCGGCCTGGCGAGCCGGAGCGATTTGAGACCGAACTGCGTGCTTTTGGGCTGGCCGGCATATCCGACATATACTTCCCCGAGATCTTCCATGTCGTGAACATCAAGGCCCATCATGTGGCCGGTGCCGCATGGGAAGAACATGGCATGTGCGCCTGCTGCCATTGCCTCTTCCGTATCTCCCTTCATAAGGCCCAGATCCTTGAACCCGTTGATAAGTGTCCGGCAGGCGGCATGATGAGCATCCCGGAACGGCCTGCCCGGAGCTAAGGCTGCCAGGGCTTCTTCATGTGCCAAAAGGGATAGCTGGTAGATTTCGCGCTGACGGCCGGTAAATTTCCTGTCAACCGGGAAGGTGCTTGAAAGATCACCTGCATAGTGAAGCGCTGTTTCGGCGCCGCAATCACACAACACCAGATCGCCGGGCTTAAGCACATTACCGTGGTAATGATTATGCAGCGTCTGTCCGTTGATGGTCATGATAACGGGAAAAGAGAGCTGCCCGCCGGCTGCCAGCGCCACCTTTGTAACGGCAGCAGCCAGTTCCGACTCCAGCATGCCTGGCCGGGCCATCGTCATGGCAGTAACATGCATATCAACTGAAATATCAACGGCTTTTTCGATTTCGGCAATCTCCTCGGCTGACTTATGATTGCGGAGATTGACTACTGCCTGCACCATTTCAATGGAAGACTTTGCTTTGGCATCGGAAGGATGGATACCCAGCATGTCTGTCAATTTTAGCTTGTTTTCGGGCCTGTATGGCGGCAGGTAATGAATTTTCCTTCCGCCGGCAGCGGCTGCCTGAAGATAGGAGGCAAGCTGGCCGTAGGGCCTTATCTGAGGTATACCGTACGATTCGGCACGCTGCTTCAACGAAGGCTGAGTACCCATCCATACGATATCTTCCACTGTTAAATCATTGCCGAAAAGGATATCATTGCCTTCATCGAGATCGATAACAGCCGCCAAACCCGGAAAGTCCATTCCAAAGAAGTAGAGGAACGTGCTGTCCTGACGGAAATGATACGTATTATCGGCATAATTCATGGGGCTTTCCTCATTGCCCAGGAAAAGTAGAATACCGCTCCCGGCTGCGTTACGCAGATCGAGGCGCCGCTTGATGTATGTATCCCTGCTGAACATGATAAGTGTATTTAGTAAATTAGGAGGTCAAGATAGAAAATTTCCTCCGGGCCTGAAGAGAATAAAGGCTAAATTTGCCTCAAACAGGAGTCTATGAACAACAGGGGTTTTGCCAGTGATAATAATGCCGGTGTGCATCCGGAGGTCATGCAGGCCATGATCACATGTAATAGCGGACATGCTGTCGGTTACGGCGGCGACAATTATACAAAGTCAGTCAAGGAAAAGATAATCGGGCACTTTGGTGCCGGAACCGAGGTGTTTTTCGTTTTTAACGGAACCGCCGCCAATGTGGTCGGCCTCCGCAACATGACCCAGTCGTTCAATTCCATCATCTGCTCGGAATCTGCCCACATTCAGGAGGACGAATGCGGGGCCCCTGAGTTCTTCACGGGATGCAAGCTCCTTCCTGTTGAACCCGAAAAGGGCAGAATCAGCATTCGTACCATCGAACCTCATATCCGTGGCATTGGTTTCGAGCACCATTCCCAACCCCGGGTGGTGAGCATTACTCAAGCCACTGAACTCGGCACCCTTTATTCCATCGCGGAAATTCGTGAAATAGCCGATTTCGTTCACTCCAGGGGCCTGTACCTGCATATGGACGGGGCAAGGATCGCCAATGCCGCCGCCGCCCTGAATGTATCCCTCCGTGCAGTTTCGCGGGATGCCGGCGTGGATGTCCTCTCTTTCGGAGGGACAAAGAACGGGGCCATGTATGGCGAAGCAATCCTGTTTTTTACGCCGGGTTTCACGGAGAATTTCAAATATTTACGTAAGCAGGCCATGCAGCTGGCTTCGAAGATGCGATACATAGCCGCCCAGTTTGATGCCTTGATGACTGACGACCTCTGGAAACGAAATGCCATTCATGCCAACGCAATGGCCCAGCTGCTTGCCTCCGAAGTGTCAGGAATTCCTTCAATCCGGATAAGCAGGCCGGTAGAAGCCAACGGGGTTTTCGCGATTGTGCCCGGCGAACTTATCCGGCCGCTTCAGGAACACTTCTTCTTCTATGTATGGGATGAAAGTACCAGCGAAGTTCGCTGGATGACTTCCTGGGATACCACCCGTGAGGATGTCCTCCGTTTTACAAAACTGATCGCACAACTCGCCGGATAATGGATATCGCGGTCAAGAGGCTTTATATCAGCATGTTCTTTCCGGCAATCTTTCTGCTGGTCATTTGGATGGTCTATCTTGCTGATTTAACGCTCAATCTTGATCTTGTTTACCACGGCCTGATGCCGAGGAAGGTCTCGGGTCTGCAGGGTATTCTTTTTGCGCCCTTTATCCACGGAGGCATCCGCCACATAGTTGCCAATTCAATTCCTCTTTTTGCTCTATCAAGCTTACTGTTTTATTTTTATAATAACCTGGCAATCAGGGTAATATTGATTTCCTGGTTATCAACAGGTATACTTGTCTGGCTCATCGGGCGCCCATCGTATCATGTTGGTGTAAGTGGGGTGATCTATGCGCTGGCCGGCTTTCTGTTTGTCAGCGGCTTCCTGCGTAAGCATCTGGGATTGATGGCCATATCGTTTCTGGTTGCCTTTCAGTACGGTTCAATGGTTTGGGGTGTTTTGCCCATCGAGGAACATGTCTCATGGGAGGGCCATCTTTCGGGCCTACTGTCGGGCCTGGTTCTTGCCTGGGCATACCGGAAGCAGGGCCCGGTCGGTAACCGGTTTTTCTGGCAGGGAACAGGATATGCTGACAGCGATGAAAATGAAGATGATCCGGGCGAAGGACTGCCCTGGGACGAGTATGAGCTTGAAGGTCCGTTGCGGCAAACGGCCCCGGAACCTCCAAATAATCCCGGTGAAGATAAACTTTGATTACTTCCATCTGTTTAACCTGATTAGTATAATTCAATGAGAATGAGTAGAGTTGTGACACTGATCGCATTAGTGCTGCTGAATGTGCAGCTCGTTTCTGGTATTCCGGCAGGTCGCGGTGAAAGACCTGTTAAGAATATTATCCTGATGATAGGCGACGGAATGGGAACATCTGCCGTTTATGCCGGATACACATTGAATAAAGGGCACCTCAACATGGAGCGGTTCCGGACGGCAGGCTTTTCAAAAACCTATTCAACAAGTTATGTTACCGATTCCGGAGCCGGAGGTACAGCTATTTCAACGGGGCACAAAACCTACAATGGTGCCATCGGTGTGGATTCTGCCGGTCTTCCGGTTAAAACCATACTTGAATGGGCTGAGGAAAACGGAAAGGCAACCGGTATGGTGGCAACCTGCGCCATTACCCACGCCACACCTGCAAGTTTCGTTTCCCATCAGGCCGCAAGGGGGGATTATGAGCTGATAGCCGCCGATATGTTGAAAACAGGCATTGATGTATTCATCGGGGGCGGCAGGAACCATTTCGAAAAACGTAAGGACGGAGCCAACCTCAGTGATCAGTTACGTAATCAGGGCTACACTGTTTTATATACAATGGGGGATATCAGAAATATAAAAAATGGCCCTGTGGCTGCGATGCTTGATACCCTCCATGCTCCCAAGTGGATAGAGGGCAGGGGAGACCGGCTCACCGAATCGGTCACCGAGGCAATCCGGCTGCTGGCAAATGACCGTGACGGTTTTTTTCTTATGGTTGAAGGATCCCAGATCGATTGGGGGGGGCATGAAAACAATATTAACTATCTGGCAACCGAAGTAGTCGATTTTGACAGAGCGGTTGGCACAGCGCTTGATTTTGCCCAAAAAGACGGGGAAACCCTGGTCATTGTTACAGCTGATCATGAAACCGGCGGCTTGGCCCTGCCGGGCGGAAAGCTATCCACAGGCGAACTCGGAGCAGCATTCACCGGGTCCGGGCACACGGCCGTCATGGTGCCGGTATTCGCAGATGGACCACATGCTGCGGCTTTCGGTGGTATCCAGGATAATACTGATCTTTTTTTCAAAATGATGGACGCATTTGGATTCAAATACCCGAATAAAACAAACCAATAAAAAGAAGCATGGAAAAAGCAATCGCACTGGTTGCCCACAACGAACGTAAAAACGTACTCCTGGAGTGGGTGAAGAATAACCGTGAAGAGCTGATCAAGCATAAACTGATCGGTACTACAAATACTTCAAGACTACTTAATTCGGTTCTGGAGATGGAAATTGAACCTTTTGGTCACGGACCCGAAGGCGGCGATATTCTGCTGGCTGCCAAAATTCTGAACAATGAAGTTGAAAAGCTTATCTTCTTTGTCGATCTGATGACACCGCATGGTCACGAGCACGACATTCAGACACTAATCCGCACCGCCATCATCAACAATATCCCGATCGCCCTGAACCCTGCTACAGCAACACTTATCATTCGTGGATGAACACCGAATCCGTTACAGGTTTTCCCTGGGGCCATTCCAGGCCGTATAACGACCTTGGCGGATACCTGAAAGGACGGTTTCAGCGTAAAATCCAGAAGCTTTCACTCGATGCCGGATTTACCTGCCCCAACCGGGACGGTACAAAGGGTACGGGCGGGTGTACATTCTGCAATAACAGTACATTCAGCCCTGCCTATTGTTCTCCGGCATTAACCGTCAGTGATCAACTGGCGAGGGGAATTGGTTTCTTCGCTGAGAAGTATCCGGAAATGGGCTACCTTGCCTATTTCCAGGCGTATACTAATACATACGGGGATATCGAAAGACTTAAGGAGCTTTACACTGAGGCTCTTGAATACCCGGGTATTTGCGGACTCGTGGTAGGTACACGACCCGACTGCATCACTGATGAACTTCTTGACTATTTCTCCTTTCTGGCAGAAAGCACCTATCTGTCAATTGAATACGGAATTGAATCCACACTCAACAGGACACTCGACAGGATTAACCGGGGACACGATTTTCAAACCAGCGCAGCAGCCATCAATCGTACTGCATCGAAGGGAATTCATACCGGAGGGCATGTTATCCTGGGGTTGCCCGGAGAATCTGTCGAAGACATGCTGAGCCATGCCTTGGCTCTAAATCGTTTGCCCCTTAATATGATAAAAATTCATCAGTTACAGGTGATACGAGGCACGGTCATGGAGCAGGAGTTTCTTCGGAAACCAGATGACTTCGTTCAATTTACCGCTGAAAGCTATATCGATTTAGTTATCCGGTTTCTTGAAATCCTTAACCCTGCAATAGTTGTCGAGCGTTTTGCAAATTCATCGCCACCCGAAATGATTGCCGGCATCAGGTGGGGACTTCGGAATTATGAAATCGTCGCCCGCATCGAAAAGGAAATGGTTTTACGCAATACCTGGCAGGGACGTTTATTTAATGCTTAATTGTTCTCGCTGATAAGCTGAAATAAACAATCAGATAACCTGCCACAATCAAAGCACCGGCCGCCGAAACAAGAAACATCACCTTAAGGGACCAGGTGGCCCAGATAAGCCCGCTTACCGTTGAAGCAAGCAATGTGCAAACACTTGCCATACTGGTATATAACCCAAGTGCTGTTGCTGTGTCTTCTTTGCCCGATAGATTGGTAATAAGAGCTTTTGAAATGCCTTCGGTGGAGCTTGAAAATACGCCGTAAAGGACAAAAACCCCGGCAATGGCGACCATTCCTGTTGCCAGACCAAATAAACCGTAGCTGATCGCAAAGAGGATGAATCCACCTACTATGATTTTCCGTTGACCGATCTTATCGGATAGCCTGCCAATCGGATAACTCGTTACAGCATAGATAAGGTTGTAGAATATATAGAATCCGATCACCTGTGTATCCGAGAACCCCTTTTGTTTCAGTCCAAGAAGTATAAAGGCATCTGAACTGTTGATAAGCGTGAATCCGAGCAGTCCGGCCACCAGGAATTTGTACCGGCGGTCGGCCCTTTTCCAGTAGGAAAGAAAGGCAAAAAATGAACGGTTCTTGTTACGGCTGACTGGCTGGCCGATCCGGTCCCTGATACGGAAGGTGAGCAGGACCGCTGCTATTCCGGGTATAACCGATATCACAAAAAGCAATCGGTAGCTCTCAGGCAGAAACCAAAGAACGACAAGGGCAATGACAGGTCCAATGGCAGCGCCTACGGTATCCAGGCTCCGGTGGAAGCCAAACACCCGCCCCTTGTGTTCGGGTGCAGAATGGTCGGAAAGATAGGCATCACGGGCACTTGTCCGGATCCCTTTTCCCAGTCTTTCCACGGTGCGCATGGAAAATATCCAGGCCGGAAAGGTAAAAATGGCCATTAAAGGTTTGGCAAGCGCGCTGAGGCCGTATCCGAGTCGAATGAATGGCACCCTCTTTCCGGAGGTGTCCGACATATGGCCAAAATAGCCTTTCGAGATGCCGGCAAATGCTTCCACAAATCCTTCGAGAAGACCGATTCCTACGACTGAAAAACCAATGGTGGTGAGATACAGAGGCATCACCGGGTAGAGCATCTCACTGGCAATATCGGTTAGGAGGCTAACAATGGAAACGATAAGGATCGGTCGTGTGATGATCCGTCCGGTTGCCGAAGCTTCAGTGGTCGTAGGGCTCTGCATGGATGGTAATCTGTACATTCTCGAAGCTGCTGTGAATTTCGGCCTCGATCCTGCTGCAAAAGTCATGGACCGCTTCGAAGGGGACCTGCGGAGCCATTTCGATGTGAAAATCGATAAAGCGGTGGTTTCCCGCCTTGCGGGTCTTAAGATCATGGTAATTAACCTGCAGCTCGGTAAATATCTCATTAAGCTGTAACAGCTCATCCTTGTCCCAGGCTACGTCCAGAAGAGGAGTAAAGGCCCTTTTCAGCAACTCGAAAGACTCCCGTATGATCAGAAGCGCCACGAGCAATGCCACAACCGGATCCAGCCACTGAAGTTTGGTAATCATCAGCAGAAACAGACCGGCAGCCACTCCCAGTGAAGTATAAACATCTGTTTTAAGATGGAGGGCATCGGCTTCCAGTGCAACCGAATGGGTTTTCTTTGCTGTTGCGTATAACTTCCTTGATACAATCGTGTTAACAAGTGCCGAAATCAGCATGACCACACTTCCGATTCCGATAGATTCAACTGGTTCCGGGGCAAGGAGCTTTTTAACGGCTTCCAGAATAATCCATCCGGCTGCAATAAAAATGAGTAATCCTTCAATTACCCCTGAAACGTTTTCGACTTTACCATGGCCATAATTGTGTTTTTCATCGGAAGGATTATCGGAAATCCTTACAGCAAAGAATGCGATAATAGCAGCAAGCAGATCCATCGAGGAGTGAATGGCCTCCGAAATAATACTGACAGAGCCGCTGATTAGTCCGGCAATGACCTTTAACAGGATCAGGAAAGAATTGGAAAGGACAGATAATGTGGCGACGCGGGTTTTTTCGTTCATCTGACAGGCTAAACTGAAAGTTAAGCCCGTAAAATTATCTTATTTTTTCTGTTTGGCTGCAAAGGTTTCAACCTCGTTCATGACCCTGAAGATGTTCCCGCTCCAAATTTTGGCGATATCTTTTTTTGAATACCCACGTTTAACCAGTTCCAGTGTGATATTTCCCATTTGACTGGCATCGGTACAGTCAGAAAGTCCGCCACCGCCATCAAAATCGGTGCCGATTCCAACATGTTCAATTCCTGCAAGTTGTACGATATGATCGATATGGTCAACCGCGTCGCTTACGGAAGCCAGTTTCTCCGGATACTTCTGTCTTACAGCCGAATACTCGGCACGGGCAATTTTCTGATCTTCGGGGGTAAGCTTAGACCAGTCGCCCCACTTCTGCCTTAATTTACTTTCGGCACTGTCTCTGGCAGGATTCGGTTCAGGATTTTTAACATACGAAGAAAGGATGCACAACTGGATTACACCTCCGTTTGCAGCCAGTTTTACAAGCATTTCATCGGTAAGGTTTCTGGGACTGTTGCAAAGTGCTTTGGCGCAGCTATGGGATGCGATAACCGGTGTTTTACTTTCCGCAATCACATCGTAAAATGACTTGTCGGACATATGTGATACATCCACCATGATACCCAGACGGTTCATTTCGGCTACCACCTGGCGGCCAAAACTACTGAGTCCATTATGCAGGGGGCCTGTCTTGTCGGTTGAAGAATCGCAGATATCATTGTTTTTCGAGTGGCAGAGGGTAATGTAACGAGCACCAAGGTTATAGAATTCCTGCACCCTGCCGAGGTCGAGCCCGATCGGATAACCGTTTTCAACACCGATAAACATGGAAAGCTTACCATCCTGGTCGAGACGGATTCCATCGGCTGGTGTCAATGCTATACCGGCTAACGAAGTATGCCGGGCTGCGACGCTATATATATTATCAAAGGTTGATTTGACGCGCAGGTAGGCATTCTGCCTTCCTTCATCCGTTAAGGGGCCCTGGCCGGTAAATACTGCAAAAAAGGCACCATCAAGACCGCCTTCTTTCATTCGCGGGAAATCCATCCGGCTTCCTCCCTTCATCACATCATGTCTTTCAGCCATGTTGAAGTCCTTGTCTCCAAAGCTCATCGGAGTGTCGTTGTGGGAATCGACCGTATATACTTCACGATGAATATTGTTGGCTTTTACAGCCAGCTTATCCTGTGCCGCCAATGAACCTGAAAGCAGAAAGATTATGCAGCAGGTGCCGAAAGCAGTATTTTTAAGGGTTTCCATTCGTTTAGTTTTAGGCCTCGAATTTATCTATTCCGGCGTCCGAGGCTCTTCTCTTTAACATGTTTTAACGTATTTGATCCGAAAATCCTGGGAATAAGGTCTTCCCGGCCTATTTTTTTCAGCGTAGCAATGATTTTTCGCTTTTCTTCGGGATCAGTGGTGAAGAAGAAACTCCGCTGCAAGAGTTTATCGGCGGCATTTCGGGCAACATAAACAGGTTTCATTGTATAGGGATCGAGGCCGGTATGGAACATCACCGAGGCCAGTGTCATCGGAGTGGGCGTGAGATCCTGCACCTGTTCCGTATGGAGGCCAAGGGGGCGGGCAGCCGCGGCAAGTTCGGCCATATCCTCTACCGTACATCCGGGATGGCTCGAAATAAAATAGGGGATCAGTTCCTGACGCATGGAATGTTGCTCATTCACTTTGTCGAACAACCTTTTCAGTTCCAG
>CAYWHP010000004.1:40335-98238 GCA_964457845.1 uncultured Porphyromonadaceae bacterium
CTTGGTTTTCGGCATTTCTGGCAGATAGTACGGTTGAAGGGTTGCATTCCATACATGTTCGCGGAGGGACCTCCGACATCGGAAACATACCCTTTGAAGCCGGGCATCCTGGTAATGTTGCCGATTTCACTCAGGACGGATTTCTGGCTTCGGCTGGCGATATGTTTGCCCTGATGTGCGGAAATCGTGCAGAAAGTGCATCCTCCGAAACAGCCTCGATGAATATTGACAGAGAACCGGATCATTTCGAATGCCGGAATGATCGGTTTCTTCCAATACCTCGGATGCGGAAGTCGCTTATAGGGCAGATCATGGTATGAATCGAGCTCATCCGACGAAGCAGTCGGGTAGGGAGGATTCACCACAACAAAATTTTCTCCGTGCATTTGGGCCAGCCGTGAGGTTGCCAGCATATTGGATTCTTCCTCTATGACCCGAAAATCCCTGGCAAATTGGATCTTATCTGTCAGTGAGTTCTCATATGACCCCAGTGTTGTGGTTTGTCTCCCGGGCCATTCAGCAAGTTGAGAAATATCCTTCGTGCGAAAAGCAATTTGCGGCACAGTCCGGATGTCTTCAACAGGGGCTCCATCGCTGATTTTTCGTGCAAGATCCAGGATCGGTTTTTCCCCGTTGCCATAAACCAGGTAATCAATGGCACCATCAGCCAGTATGCTGGGCCTTACCAGATCATCCCAGTAATCATAATGTGCAAGCCGGCGAAGGGATGCCTCTATACCGCCCGCAATAATGATGGACTCGGGAAAAAGTTTCCTCAGGATTCCTGCATAAACTGACAGTGCCCGGTCGGGCCTGAATCCGGCCTGGTTACCAATGGAATAAGCATCGTTCGACCGCAGCCTGCGGTTGGCGGTATAGTGGTTGATCATGGAATCCATGTTGCCCGCGGTGATCCCGAAAAAGAGCCTTGGCTTGCCCAGCTTTCGGAAATCACGGAGGTCATCCCGCCAGTTGGGCTGGGGGATAATTGCCACCCGGTAACCCTGATTCTCAAGAACTCGTCCGATGACTGCTGCGCCGAACGAGGGGTGGTCTACATAAGCATCACCACTAAACAGAATAATATCCGGCTGCTCCCATCCGAGATCCTGAACCTCTTTCAGAGAAACGGGCAGCCAGTCGGACACGCGGTATTTTTCCGGATAATGAAGGTTATTTCCCTGCATGACTGCCTGATTGTTCGAGCAATGAGCTGTCGCCATAGCTTAGGAATCGAAATTCGTGAGCAAGGGCGTATTCATAAATGTCTTTCCAGGCATCTCCTACAAGTGCTGAAACCAGAAGCAGCAAAGTACTCGATGGCTGGTGGAAATTAGTAATGAGCCGCTGTACAAACCTGAACCGGTATCCGGGAGCGATCATCAGGCTTGTGTCGAAGGTCAAAAAATCGATATTATTCCTGTTCAGGTAATTCAGTATGCCTTCCAGGATGATTTCAGTTGAAAACGTCTCGTCATCCAGGTAAGGGTCCCATTGTCCGACCGACAGATATTCAGCAGAAACCTCCGGTGTCTTTGCGATTTTCTGCCCTAACCAGTAAAGGCTTTCAAGGGAGCGCAGGCTGGTGGTTCCGACGGCGGTGATTTTATCAGCCGGAGTTCTTGCCAGCTCCTCAACAAGGGTTTTGCTGATAAGGACCTTTTCAGAATGCATTTTATGCCCGCCTGCTGTATCTGATTTAACCGGTACAAATGTCCCGGAACCGACATGGAGTGTTACCGGAAGCATCCTGATTTTCCTTTCCTTGAGGCATTCAATCAGTTCCGGAGTGAAATGCAGGCCTGCAGTAGGTGCCGCCACCGAGCCGTCGAGCATGGCGTAAACGGTCTGGTAATCTGATCTGTCCCTGTCCGTTGATTCACGATGCAGATAAGGCGGAATCGGAGTCTTACCGAAAATGTCGAGTATTTTCGAAAATGGCAGGCTTTCGGGCGTCCAGGAAAGGTTGACACCAGCGCTGTCTGCTGAACCAGCAGTGGCGGTCAGGTTTACCGGTACGCCATCTGCGTTGGCTTCCAGCACCAATGGTTCGCCTTTCCATTTTTTTTGGTTGCCTATGATGGTTTTCCATGCACAGGATCGGGTATGAGCGAAAACCTCGTAATAGGAAGACGGGTTTTGCGGCTCAAGAAGAAATATCTCTATGGCTGCACCTGTCTTCTTCCGGAATTCCAGCCGGGCCGGGATTACTCTGGTATCATTCCAGATCAGCAAGGATCCATCCGGGAGAAGTTCAGGAAGCCGTTCAAAAACAGTTTCGCTGATTTTATCGTTCCTGTAAAGCAACAGTTTGCTGGCATCCCTCCTTTCGAGCGGGTGAACGGCAATCCGTTCCGGAGGAAGGTCGTAACGGTAATCATCGATGCGGATATCCTGGCTGCTTGTCATATGGAGATGAAACGCGGTAAAAATAGCTAAGTTTGCGACAAAACAGGAAAGCAGCATGGCCGCAGTAAAACCGGGAGATCTTGTGAGGTTCAGTGATGAAGTCGGGGAGGGGCGAGTCATCCGGATATTGTCCGATGATATGGCAGAAGTTGAAACAACAGACGGATGGGTTTTGCCTTCCTATATTCGGAAGCTGGTTGTAATCCCTGAGAATATCAAGCCATCCGGCAGGGCCGCCACGGTTCCAAAACCGTCAGAAATCAGCCGGGCAAAAGCTGAAAAGGAGGTTCGCGATGTTACCCTCAATAAGGCTCCTGTCGCTAAACCTTCCAATGTCAGGACACCTGCCAGGGTAATCGATCTGCATATCAACAAGCTGGTTGATATTGTCGTAGGACTTTCCAACGGTGAGATTCTGAATTTCCAGCTTGATGCTTTCCGAAGGGAACTCAATAAGTCCATCAGCAGTAACGAACGCGAAATTGTCTTTATACATGGTATCGGCAACGGAACACTTAAAAGCGAATTACGGCGGGCTGCTGAGAAGGAATACAAATGGTGCCAGCAGGAGGATGCCTCCTTCCGGGAGTTTGGATTTGGAGCCACCCGTATCCGGATCCCGCAGAACAAGCCGATTTAATCATATATTTGCATGACAGCAGGCCGTTCTATCGCTTTGCCGGGAAACCGGCAGAGAGGAAAGTCCGGGCAACACAGAGCACCATGCTTCCTAACGGGAAGGTGCCGAAAGGTACAGTAGCGTAACAGAAAATAACCGTCCCTTTTAGGGATAAGGGTGAAAAGGCGGGGTAAGAGCCCACCAGTCCGGGTGGTGACATCAGGAGTTGTACGCCTCATGGGTTGAAAGACCATGTATACCGGCTTTTAAGAGTGGCTCGCTCGCTGCCGGGGGGTAGGTCGTTCGAGCGGATGAGCAATCGTTCGCCCAGATAAATGATAGAAGGTTTCCCCGGAAATCACAGAACCCGGCTTACAGGTCTGCTGTTTTTTTCTTTTCTGGTAAAATATTCGTCAAATATTATGGTCAAAATTTCCATATTTGTAGTAGAACCAATGTTAACAACATTGTTAATTACTATCTTTGGAAAGAATTAGTGACTAAGTTGTTAGAACTATTTTGATAACTGCTCATAAAAAAGTCTGAAAATTGGGGTTACCTTTTTACCAGGAACAGGATCAACTGTTGGTCCACTACACCGTGGAGGCCATTTTAGAAGGCCTAAAAAACAGTGATAGTGTTGTACTGGAGTATGTTTACAAAAAGTACTTCCCGATCGTAAGGTTCTTTGTCATTAAAAACAGCGGTACAGATGAGGACGCCAAGGACATTTTCCAGGAAGCGATTATCCTTATCTTTAAGAGACTGAAAGAAGGCACGCTTGATCTGACCTGCGCCTTTAAAACGTACCTGTTTTCCGTATGTCGCATCCTTTGGCTGAGGCAGCTGGAAAAAAAGAAGGTCCGTAATGAGGTGGTCACAGACAATCAGACATTTGTGCATTTGGACGATGATATTGAAGGAATGGCTGCCGAGCAGGAGCAGTTCCGGGTTTATCAGAAGCATTTTCAGCTCTTACACAAGGATTGCCAGCAGATTCTGCAGCTATTCCTTAAAAAGGTTCCGCTTAAAGAGATTGCTCAGATAATGAGCATCAAGAGTGACAAATACCTTAAGAAAAGGAAGTATGAATGTAAAGAGGCTTTGATTAAAAGAATTCAGAACGACCCGGAATTTAAAAGACTGAAAAATGAATACTGATTTTAACCTGTCTGAGCTATTCGACAGGTATCTTGAAAATGACCTGAACTTCCTTGAGCGGCAGGATTTCGAACAGCAGCTCAAAACCAATCAGGCGTTCGCTGAAAGATTCCGCCTGCACAAAGAGGTTGATGAAGCCCTGATTGAAGAGGATATCTTGAATTTCAGGCTGCAGCTGGAAAAAATAGGCATTAATAATTCAAAGCTTATCCAATCGGCTCCAATGATTATTGCCGATGAGATACCGGACATAGACAACGCAATCCTGGAACAGGACGTTATGGCCCTCCGGGATCAGCTCAGCCGGATTCATACCTCGGTAGCCGAGGAAATTGATCCGGTGATGATACCCGGATACCAGGGAATTGAACGGGCCATCCTGAATCAGGACCCAACTGCACTGAATCGCGAACTCAATGCATTCGACGAGCTGGTTATGTCTGATTCTTCAGAAGATGAAGCATTCATGGCCGAGTTGAGTCAGGAAATAGATCGCGCAATCATGCAGGAAGATGTTTTAGCACTGCGGTCGGTCCTGGACGAAATCGGACAACGGGCAATTCCATCAAAAAGGGTTATACCTCTCAGAAAAAAAGTACTTGCCATTACTTCAACCGCGGTGGCAGCTGTGTTTATCTGTGTTTTCGCAGGAACAATGCTGCTTAACAATACCGCCGGTTCGCTGACATCAGAACGCACCTTCTCGAAGTATTTCCAACCCTATGAAGGGATTGGTACCAAAAGAGGCGCATCAGACGATACAAACCAATATATCGAACTGGCATTCCACCAGTATAATTCTAGTCAGTTTGCTGATGCTTTGCCACTTTTTGAGGCTTGTCTGAACGATCCGGCCAATGAAGCCTTCCGTGAGGTACTTGCACTCTTTGCCGGCAGCAGTGCCATGCAAACAGGCGATATCGACAAGGCAATCGGCTACTTTGAAAATTGGGATTCGAATTCACCGAATATAAATCAGGTTGAATGGTATCTGATTGGTTGTTATCTTAGAAAGGGTGACCTTGATAAAGCAAAGTCACTCGCCACAAAGGTGTCACAGGAATCAGATCACTCATTTAAATCAAATGCAGGTACCTTATTGAAGAAGTTTGGTAAAAACAAGTAGTTCGCTTACAGTTTCCACCCGTTCCGAATTTGCTTGTTTACCGTTCCGATTCATTCCAGCCTGAAGTTTCCAAGTCAGAGTTTCCAAGTCAGAGTTTCCAGGTCAGAGTTTCCAGGTCAGAGTTTCCAGGTAAGAGTTTCCAGGTCAGAGTTTCCAAGCTATCGTTTCATACTATCCCCGCTTCGGCGGGGATTTCTTTTTTTATGAAATAGCGCCAAAACAATTATGGTACAGCCAACAAATAACAGAAGAAGTAGTCTACCCGGTTTACGTTCAGACAGTTGTAAAACCTTGTCCTGACCTAATTCGATGAACCCGGCCCAGAAATGTGGATGGGCATGCAGGGGATCCGCTTTTGACAGATAATTTAATTTGGAGGAGCGGAGTGATCCGGAAACCCCGGATCCAGCTATCAGCGATTTGTAGAAATCAATCATGATTTCTTTGCTTGACCGATCATCAACAGTCCATAACGTCATCACCAGGTTTGGGCATCCGGCATACATGAATGCACGGCCGAAGCTTAAGATACCTTCACCACCGGCAAGTTGCCCTGATCCCGTTTCACAAGCGGAAAGTACTGTTAATGAGGCATTCAGATTCAGATTGTACACTTCATGAACGAACAATGCTCCATCCTCCTGACCATCGGCACCCGGGGTAAAGACCAGGCAGGAATTCATCGAATTTCGATTGTCGGGTATCGAGTGCATGGCCAGATGAAGAATCTGGTACGAAGGTCCGGATTCCTTAAAAGACGATTCGGAGGCTTTTCTGCCGGTAAGCAGCCTGCCACCCAGGAGCTTCCTTATCTGTCTTGATTCCTGATAGGTACCAACTAATTCCGGAAGATCCTTTTTTGATTTTCTCACATATTCAGTTATACCATCAACAGTGAAATCATATTCCGGGGCAATGGCTAGGATGGGACGCTTTGAACGGGCAACCCGGTTCGGCTGATGAAAAAGGATGTTTGCGGTGAGACTGTAACAAACGTCATGGTTACGAACGAGATAGGGTAGTAATCTGAAATCCTGTCCGGTTGATTCCGGAAGCTTTTCGAGTAAAGCCTCGAAAGGTATATAACTCAAGGCCCCGTCCGGTATGATTATCAGGCTTTTTTCTTTTATTTCGGCTTCAAATGGCTGAATTAGCAGGTCATAGAGCCTTGAAGCTGATTGGCAGTAATGACTTCTGGCCTGACCGGTGAGACTTTCCAGATGGCCCTTCATGAAATCCGTGATAAACGCCATGTCGGACAGCGTTTGCTCCGACCAGGCTGCGGTTTTAAGAACCGCCCGGTCTTTGCCGGCGAGTATTATATATATTGTACCGGCAACAATGGTATACTCAATTAACACCTGATCGGATTTTAAAAGCCGGCAAATTTCCCCGAGGCTTTTCGTTGATCGGTCGAATTTCGCCATAAAATAGTCGGGGTATCTTTTACGAAATACCTGTTTTAAGCTGTCAATCTGTTGGTTATAGCGCAATAATTGCTGGCGCAATGATGGTAGTTCGGCATGTTCCACTGATTCGGGGGATCCGGCAGCAATGATCCTGCCCTGAATGCCTGAAATCCGGTTCCCGATCGCCTTCTCAAGGTCAAGCTCCTTCGCAGGGATAATGCCCGATTTGAATTCAACTTCACGCACGGAACTCCATAAGGCTGCGGATTTAGATTGCTCCATCGTTTCAAACACGCGTGGCACATAAGCCCCATTGCCGGTAATTTGATAGATAAGATATTGAAGTTCAATTAATTCATTGTATGATGCACGCTGCATCAGACTAACCTGGATTTTGCTGGACTGCAGTTCGAGCGAATTTCGTAGTGAATCGATCATCTTGAGTGCTTTCATGTAGCGGGCTTCTGCCTGAAACAGAAGCTCCGGATCCGATTTTGCTTTGCCCCAGGCATAAAAGATCTTCGCATTCAGGTTGGTCAGCTCGATCAGCTTATTCGTTTTCAATGTTTCAAAATCATCAGGTACATCTGTAACCTGGCTATCCAAAGGATAAAGGCCGATTGACTGCAGTGATTGCCTCCAGCTTATCAGCGCTTCCGGGAACCTGCCGGCTGCCATGAGTATGTTGGCCTTCAGTTGATTAGCCACCGTAAGAATGTCAATTGCCTTCGGTATGCGATTTCTTATGGTCCGGTCGAGGTTTTCCAGATCAAGAACAAGCCTGATCGAATCTGCCGATTGTCTGAACCGAATATCCGCTAAGTTAAGACTGGCCAGAGCCCATGAAAGATCCAGCTCCCTGCCTGAGCCGTAGTCTGAAAGAATTTTAGCAGAAACATCGGCTGCTTCTTTGAGCTCCCCTGTTTCAATGAGTGAAATGACCAGGTTATTAAAAACATCGTTTAGTTCACCCGGAAGATGCTTATTCCGGAAATCTATGTTCTGCCGAAAATATGCAATCGCCTTGTTATGGTCGGTAAGAGCCTGATAAACAAGCCCAAGGTTATCAAGCGCGGTGCTCCTGAGCTGGGCAATTCTTGCAAAAGGATCCGGGTTGGTGCTTTTTGCAGCATACTCATCAAAATATCGAATGCTCTGTTCGAGATAATCAATCGACCGCTCAAACTCACCAATCTGTTTAAGCGCATTGCCGGCATTGGCATAAACGGAGCCGGAAACTACCTGGTCGGGATTCTTCATTCTCCTCAGATCTTCCGTTGATTTCAGAAAAGCCTCGCGGCTTTCGTTCAGCAGCCCCAACCGTTTGAAAGCAATACCGGCATTATTGAAAAGTCTCACGATCTGGGTCAGCTCGATTTCGGAACGGCAGAGCGTGTCAACATCCATACACCAACTATAAAGTGGGATCCATTTCCTGTAATCCTCTATGGCTAATAAATACCTCCCATATAAAGATTTGATTTTCAACTTGCTAATAAGTTCAAAATCAGAGGTTACGGCATCGGCTGCGCCAAGCAGACTATCAATATAAAAATGGGCCCGCTCAAAGCCTGCAGGATTCAGCATTCCGTTGACCAGCGTAATGGTTGAATCAAGTGAAATGCCTTTGCCTGATACTGTTTGAGAATGGCTGTTCGCTGGGACTGAAAGCCAAATCAAAGGCAAAAGTATAAGCTTGAATCTTTGCGACATAGCTCAAATCTATAACAAAGGGGACCTAAAACCAATTTCTGATTCAATTTTAACTAGTTGAAATACTGTTAATTATAAATTCGTCAAAAAAAAGTTGAAAAAATGGGGGTTACCTTTTATTGGCGAACTGTATTAATATGCGGAAACTGTAAGTAATAAACTCAAAAAAATTCGAAAATGGAACGGTCAAATCTCTCCTCTCTGGTTTTTGTAGCCCTGGAAAATGAAGAAATGATGAACGTACGTGGCGGTGATGGCACAACCAACCCTACACCTCCGATTAAAACCGGTATTGAAAAGGATATCATTCTTTAGTTCCCCGTTTTCGATTTCTCCCCTTCATCTGCGGCATCAGTTTGTACTGTTGACGTACCTAATTATTGTATATCTTTCGCTGACCAAAACCGGTCAACATGGCATCTTTACAGTTTACCAGACAACTTGATGCGAAAGATTGCGGTCCGGCTTGCTTGCGGATGGTTTCCGTATTTCACGGTAAAAAATTCTCTATTCAATATTTGCGCGACCGCTGCTACATTACACGTGGTGGCGTCAGTCTTTTGGGTATCAGTGATGCAGCCGAGGCAATAGGGTTTAAAACCCTTGGTGCCAGGCTCACCTGGGAGCAGCTCAGAAAGGAAGCTCCGCTACCATGCATTGTTCACTGGAATCAGAATCACTTCATTGTAGTTGTAAAAGTTGGCAAGCGGAAAGTTCTGGTTGCCGATCCTGCATTGGGAATGGTGAGCTATACGGTTGCCGAATTCCGTAAGAATTGGATTTCATCTGCTCATGATGGTCAAGAGGTAGGCCTCTGCCTCTTGCTGGAACCAACACCTGAGTTTTTTAAACTGGAAGGAGAACCTGCCAAGCGCAAGACTTTCCGCTTTTTGTTCGGTTATTTCCGGCCACACCGTAAGTTTTATTTCCAGTTAATCGTGGGGATGCTTGTAGGATCAGTGATTTTGCTCATCCTCCCGTTTCTTACTCAGGCCGTGGTTGATATCGGAATCAACAGCCAGGACATCGGCTTTATTTACATGGTTCTGATCGCTCAGCTTGTACTGATAGCCGGCAGAACCAGTATTGAGTTTATCCGGTCGTGGATATTGCTGCATATGAGTACGCGGATAAACATCTCACTTATATCGGACTACCTGATCAAACTCATGCGGCTTCCTGCGAGGTTTTTCGACAGTAAGATGACAGGTGATATACTTCAACGGATCGGAGATCATTCCCGGATCGAATCATTTCTGACACAATCCACCCTTGGAATTGTGTTTTCGATCTTTAACCTGTTTGTTTTTAGTGCGGTACTTGCGATTTACAGTTTAAAAATTCTGATCGTTTTTCTTGCAGGCAGCCTCCTCTATATTGGTTGGATTGTGTTATTTCTGCGGAAGCGACGGGAACTGGATCAACGACGGTTTATCCAACAGGCCGAAAATCAGAATAGTATCATTCAGCTGGTTTCCGGTATGCAGGAGATTAAACTGAATAATTGTGAAAAACAGAAGCGTTGGGAATGGGAAGCCATCCAAGCCCGTATTTTCAGGATTCGCGTTAAGAGCCTGGCCTTGCTGCAATACCAGCAGGTTGGCTCAGTAATGATCAATGAATCGAAGAATGTTTTCGTGGCAGTCCTAGCGGCCAAGGCCGTAATCGAAGGGCAAATCACGCTGGGGGTTATGTTTGCAGTCCAGTTCATTATCGGGCAGATGAACGGTCCGATTGAACAGCTGGTTGGATTCTTTCATTCAACGCAGGATGCCAAAATCAGCCTCGAGCGACTGGCGGAGGTTCATGATCATCCGTCGGAACAGCCAAAATCGGATCAGGTTATGGATTCGATGCCAGCCCGGTTGAATTTCTCTGTGGAGAACCTTGTTTTTCAATACGAAGGACCTAATTCCCCGAAGGTATTGAATGATATTACCCTGAGCATTCCTGAAAATAAAACCACTGCCATTGTAGGGGTCAGCGGAAGCGGAAAAACCACGCTGATCAAGCTTTTATTGGGCTTTTATCCGCCGGTGAGCGGTGAAATTCGGCTCGGGGAATCGGCGGTTGGACTGATCGACAGCCGAACATACCGGAGTCAGTGTGGTGTTGTGATGCAGGATGGGTATATTTTTTCCGATACCATCGCCCGGAATATTGCGCTAGGCGACGAAATCATCGATACGGTTCGGCTCTCTGAAGCAGCCATGATGGCAAACGTTTCGGAGTTTGTACGGAGTTTTCCGCTTGGCTTTAATACCAGGGTTGGCGCTGAAGGTAGTGGCCTGAGTCAGGGGCAGAAGCAACGAATCCTGATTGCCAGGGCGATATATAAGAATCCACGGATTCTGTTTTTTGATGAGGCAACAAACTCACTGGATGCAAATAATGAAAAATTCATTCTTGAGAACCTCAACAGGTTTTTCAGGGGGAGAACGGTTGTTGTTGTTGCCCATCGCCTCAGTACGGTAAAAAATGCCGACCAGATCATTGTTCTTGAAAAGGGGAAGGTGGTTGAGCAGGGTACTCATGAAGAGCTTATTCAACTTGGACAGTCCTACTATCATCTTGTGAAGAATCAATTGGAGCTTGGATCATGAAAAAGGAAGATCCAAATATTGAATTACGGCAGGAGGAAATCCAGGAGATCCTGGGTATTGTACCTCCGTGGGTGATCCGTTGGGGGACCGTAACACTTGCCCTCGTTTTTGCCGGGTTGCTGGCAGGAACCGTCTGGTTCAAATATCCCGACCGGATCACCAGCCAGCTAACGCTCACATCAGGTAATCCTCCGGCGGTAATGAATGCGCGGCAGAGCGGCAGGATAGAACTGCTGGCCATCAATGATTCCAGCAGGGTGAACAGAGGCCAGCTGCTCGCGATTCTTGAGAGCTCAGCGGCCTATAAAGATGTGCTGGAGGTTGATAGCCTGATGGTGAATTTCCGGAGCAGGCTGATTGATCCGGACTCCCTGGCTGCATTTGCCTTCCCTGCCAGAGATTACCAGTTTGGACAGTGGCAGGCTTCGCTGGCTGCATTCAGCAAGGCCAGAAAAGATTTGGCAGATTTTACGCGTCAGGCTTCGGTGGAAGCCAGGATACAATCGCTCAGGAAACAGCAAAGGAGTTTTAAGCTGTTGTATGACAGGCAATACCGGCAGAGGCAGATTAAATCGGAGGAGATGGATATTCAGGAAAAACAGTACCAGAGGCTGGTTGCTCTCCGCGATTCGAACGCGATCTCCTCAAAAGAACTGGAAACCGGAACATCTGTTTACCTGAAAGCCAAATACGACCTTGAAGCTGCCAGGAGTGTCTTGTCGGAAACCCAGATCAAGATTGACCAGATCGACAACGAGATTATCGGACTCGACAAGGACAGTCAGGAAGCGCGAGACCTGAAGATCAATCTGCTTGTACAGTCGTTTGATCAATTGGCGGGTACGGTCTCCGACTGGAAGCTGAATTATGCCTTTATTGCGCCCATAGATGGAACCGTGACTTTTACAAGAATCTGGAGTCAAAACCAGTATGTTAAGCAGAGCGACCGGGTCTTAACTGTTATAGCAGGTGAACGGGGTGCTGTGTTAGGGCGTGTCATGCTTCCCCTCAAAGGTGCCGGCAAAGTGAAGTCGGGCCAAAAGGCAATAGTCAGGATAGATAAGTACCCGTTTATGGAATATGGGTCACTGCAGGGTAAGGTGGAGACGATTTCCATGGTTAGCGACCAGGAGTTTTACAGTGTGGAAATCAGCTTCCCCGACGGCCTGGTAACCACTTACCATAAGGATCTTGAATTTAGTCAGGGAATGACCGGTCAGGCTGAAATCATCACCGATGAGCTGAGCCTGCTTGTTCGTATCGTAAATCCGCTGCGGAGTATTCTAAGGCGGAATACCCTGTTACAGGAGTAAAGGTACATTACCGCTGCCGTTTCCACTGGAAGTAATAGTCTTCCATGGTTTCATTAAGCCGCACCGTATCGATGCGGGTTTCCGTGAGCATAGCGCCATTGCGGGTTTGCACCAGATACGGTAACACCATGCCACCAACCTTTCTGAAATCCAGGAACACTGATTCTGCAACGTAGGGCATCTTGTTGATGATGAATCCCACATCAGATTTTACGACCAGGTAGGTTACCGTGTCGATGAAGAAATTCATGATTTCGCCGGATGGCTTGCGGATCTGGATTTTCCAGGCGCTGCGGGTTCCAAGGGGCACCTTGCCGAGCAGCTGGGCGGTGAACCCTTTTTGGCGATAGGTGTAAAGCATCCCGTCGAAATCGGCTGATTCACGTATTTGGGCGAGTTCCTGCCCATCAAGTGGCAAAGTGTCAACGCCGGTAAACGGGTTATACGACCATCCGAAATTGCCATCGTAAGCCTGCGTTATCCGGCCCTCATCGAGATGCACGTCAAACCTGTATTTGTTGGGACGTTTCTGTATAATACTGATAGGTAATGTGTTGCCCATTTGGGTAACTTTTCCTATGGAAGTAAGGGTCCTCACTTTCTGACGGGCTGAGAAACCGCTGGCTGCCTGGTGGCGGGAAAGAATGTCGGTCAGGGATTGTGCAGGGACCCAAACCCATGGCATCAGTGCCAGGATGAGGATAAGTGTAAATTTATTAACCATCTGTGCGCGAACCATTATCGAGCCTGTTAATTAACTTGTAAATCTCCATCAGGCGGGCTAGCAGCGCGCCAACTTCGGCAAGCCTGATCATATTGGACCCGTCGGAGAGCGCCTTTGAGGGATCCGGGTGGGTTTCCATGAATATTCCATCAACGCCGGCGGCAATTCCGGCACGCGCCATAGTTTCGATCAGTGCAGGTTGTCCGCCGGTGACACCACCTGGCTGGTTGGGCTGCTGGAGGCTGTGGGTAACATCAAGGATAACAGGGAAGCCCCATTGCTTCATCAGCGGAACAGACCTGAAATCGACCACCAGATCGCCGTAACCGAAGCTTGAACCGCGTTCAGTGACCAGTACTTTCCGGTTACCGGCCTCAATAATCTTGTCGATGCCAAATTTCATGGAAGATGGGGAAAGGAATTGCCCTTTTTTCACGTTTATCGGTTTTCCCGTGGCAGCGGCAGCAACCAGCAAATCGGTTTGCCTGCAGAGAAAAGCAGGAATCTGCAGTGCATCAACGTAACCGGCGGCTATTTCCGCCTCGGATGTTTCATGAATGTCAGTTATAACAGGAATTCCGAAACGGTTGCGCACTTCTTCAAGAATCTCCAGCGCCGCGATGTCACCTATGCCACGGAAGGAGTCGCTTCTGGTTCGGTTGGCTTTACGATAGCTGGATTTGAATATCAGCGGGATATCTAGTCTGGTGGCAATTTCGCCGAGAGTTTCTGCGGTCTTGAATACGATTTCTTCGTTTTCAACCACGCAGGGCCCGGCGATCAGCAGGAAGCCGTTTCGTTTTTTATCTGAAAAGAGTTCTTCAAAGAAAGGATTTGCCATAAATGCCTGTTATTGTTTTGTTTGATCAGTAATCATAACGTATGCCCCACAGTTTTCGCATTTTCTCACGAATTTCCTGTTCCCGCTGATTCTCGGCGGGTGACCAGATGCGGGTTCCGCGTAATTTTTCAGGAAGGTAATCCTCCTCAACAAAACGATCCTTATGTTCATGGGGATACTGATACTCCTGCCCGTATCCCAACTGTTTCATCAGTTTGGTTGGAGCGTTGCGAAGGTGGAGCGGAACAGGCAGATCGCCTGATTTTGCTACGATCTCCTGGGCAGCACCGATTGCCGCATAGGTTGAGTTGCTTTTCGGGCTGGTTGCAAGGTATACGGTAGCTTCTGCCAGAATAATACGGCCTTCGGGCCATCCGATCTTATGCACGGCATCGAAGCATGCATTGGCCAGCAATAATGCATTAGGATTGGCCAGGCCGATATCTTCCGAAGAAAAAATAAGGAGGCGGCGAGCGATGAACTCGGGCTTTTCTCCACCCTCGATCATTCTGGCAAGCCAATAAATGGCCGCATTCGGATCGGATCCCCTTAGCGATTTGATAAATGCGGAGATGATATCGTAGTGGAGCTCGCCGTTCTTGTCATAAAGGGAAATATTCTCTTGTATCCGTTTGGTTACGCTTTCGTTGGTGAGGACTACCGGATCGTCGCCTGACGACTGGACAACCAGCTCCAGAACATTGAAAAGCTTTCTGGCATCACCACCCGAGAACCTGAGAAGGGCCTCTGTCTCTTTAAGTTCTATCCTGCGCGACTTCAACTCAAAATCCTCAAGAAGGGATTTCCGGAGGAGCAGCTCGAGATGCTCCTTTTCCAGCGATTTGAGAACATAAACCTGGCAACGGCTCAGCAGCGGGGATATAACCTCGAAAGAGGGGTTTTCGGTGGTTGCACCGATAAGCGTAATAATACCCTGTTCAACTGCGCCGAGGAGGGAATCCTGCTGAGATTTACTGAACCGGTGGATCTCATCGATAAATAGAACCGGCGGTGGTGTATTGAAAAATCTGGTTTTCTGAGCCTTATCGATAACCTCACGGATATCCTTAACACCCGAATTTATGGCACTGAGCGTATGAAATGGACGGTCTAAGTGGGAAGAAATGATTCGCGCCAAAGTTGTTTTACCAACACCCGGAGGCCCCCAGAGAATGAATGAGGGCAGCGACCCCGTTTCGATAACATTGCGCAGGATTGCCTTTTCCCCGACAAGATGCTCCTGGCCGACGTAATCTTCGAGTTTATGGGGCCGCATTCGTTCGGCCAATGGTATGTTAGATGGCATCTCCTGATTATTAAAGCCAAAAATACACAAATTACCACGAAGGCGATATCTTTGCAGCCCGAACAACCGGAAGCCATGATGAACGGAAAGAATTTCCTGCTCCTGATACTGTTCTTTCTGCCATATGTGCTGGAAGGTCAGAATAAGTATATTCCTCCCGACCCTTACGCGAATTGGGATGGAGTAACCCATTGGTCGAGATACCAGATTTTTTCCCCCGGGCATCTGGGGCCGAATGCGCTGCCGGTTCCGGTATTGCATAAGGCCCAGGTTCCGGAAAGGGTTTTCTGGTCGGGCCAATACGAATACTATTATGGTCAGGGCGATGAGACGCATGATTTTGCCACGCGATTTGTTGTGCCGGTTGCCAAGGGACGTATTGGTTTGGAATTTAAGTATGTACCTGTTGAATACTTCAAGATGGATTCATCTGTCAGCCGGTCACGACGGACGCTCAGCGGGGAGGCAGAATCCGGAAATGCGTTTGGGGATGTCTATTTCGGCACACAGGTTCAGTTGATGCGAAACCACCGGTACTTGCCTGATCTGGTCGTTTCGATGGCTTGCCGGACCGCAAGCGGCACTGGACGGGAGAATTCAAGAACCACTGATACCCCCGGCTATTACTTTGACGTTTCACTGGGTGATTCTTACGGTGCAGACAAGGGATTTTTTCAGCATGTCAGATGGTACGCAGAGATCGGCTTTTATGTGTGGCAGACCAATCTGGATAATTATCCGCAGAATGATGCGTTACTATTCGGTGGCGGCATCGATCTTGATTTCAGGGATTTTTTTCTGAATCAGTCGATTGGCGGCTATGAGGGATATATGAATAACGGCGATAAACCATTGGTTTACAGAGTTGATTTGGGAATCAAAATGGGTGAAGCGGCACTGGTATTCGGTTACGAAAACGGCCTCAGGGATTTTCCTTTCCAGAGCATTCGTGCCGGTTTCCAGATTTCCGGATTCACCCAGACGACCAATGCACGTCAATAAGCATTCTAACCTTAGACCAAATGAAAAAACTAGTTTGGGCGTTTATGCTTTGCCTGCTGCCTGCAGGCCTGTATTCACAGGGATTCATCAGTTTTGGTCCCAAGATCGGCTGGAATTCAGACAAGCTGTCAACGCAGTATTCCGATTACGTTAAGGATCTCCGAAGCGGGTTTCAGGCCGGACTCTTTCTTGGATTGAAAATCAAAAAGGTATACATTCAGCCGGAAGTGTATTTCAGCGTCAAGCGGGGCGCCCTTCAAACATCATTCTGGGACCCGTTCAATCCGGGAACAAAGATTTCCGTGAGCCAGACGGTTTCGCTGAAGACCATTGATGTACCGATGCTTCTTGGATTCAAAATTCTTGATCTCAAGGTTGCCCGTCTCCGCATTTGGGGTGGTCCCGTGGCATCGTACATGCTTAACAAGGAGTATACCCTTACCATAAATGGTGAAAACCGATCAGACAGGATTACAGAGGCCGATTTTAAAACTGCTGTATGGTCGGGCCAGGTTGGTGCCGGTCTTGATCTGCTGATGCTGACATTCGATGTAGGGTACGACTTTGGTTTCCGGAATTTTGCCACACTCAGCAATCTCTATGATCTGGACCTGAGCAATAATGTCTTTTTCTGCTCGATCGGCTGGAGAATATTCTAACCTTCGAAACCCGCTTGCTTTTGGCTGGTTTCTATAAAAGCCAGAATATTTTCAAATGGTGTATCCCCTTCAACTGAATGGGAGGGTGAAAGAATCAATCCTCCCTGATTACCAAGGTTTATAAGGCGTTTGGTTTCATGGATTACTTCCTCACGGGTTCCGAATGGCAGTATTTTCTGGATTGAAAGCCCACCGTGGAAACAGATCCTGCCCCGGTATTCCTTTATCAGGGCTTCGATGTCCATTACTTCAGGCTGAAAAGGATTAAAGCAGCTGACCCCGGCCCCGATCAGGTCGGGAAACAATTCGTCGACATCCCCGCAACTATGAATCATCACCAGCTTGCCCGCCTCCCTGACCCGATTGTACATGCGCTTCAGTTGCGGCAGGATATATAACTTCCACATTTCGTGGCCCATAATCAGACCATTCTGCTGCCCCCAGTCGTCGCCAAAATATATGGCATCAATATCATAGCAAAGTGCCCTGTCAATTTGCCTGATGTTGTAATCGGCGATTTTACCCAGAAACTCATGAACGAAGGCCGGGTTGATGCAAAAATCCATGAGCAGGTTTTCCATGCCTCTTAGTGTCCAGGCCCGTTCGAAAAGACTGAAGCCGATCTGAAAGACCCTGAAGAGATCGGGCTTGGATGCAATTTCCGGTTGAATGTTTTCAAAGAACCGGGGGTCCTCCGGATCAGGGAAATGGTAACCGGCCAGCGAGGGTTCCGGCAGTACCGGCTTAACCGGTATTCCGATGTCCTTATCAATGGAACGATCCCATGTCACTCCGAAAACATCCGTATAAAGATGGCCTTGCGCTGTGAAAAAACCGATATCGCTGCCAAGGTTAAGGATATGGTTTCCAAGGGGTATGTCGAGATCTTCGGTTTGGTAATACTTCTTGAGAAGGACAGCAGGTTCGGTTGTAAACTTGAAAGACCATGGCACGTATGGTGGTGTGCCACCCATCAGGGCTATCCGTACTATTTCTCGTTTGGTCATGGTTCCTGTAAACGACCAAATTAGTAAAATCCGGTAACGTATCAGAAACGGTTGCCGAATCTATCCGGAGAAAGGTGCTTTTTCCAGGCTGAGCCTTCGTCTTTTCCTCCAATCCAGGCTGCAATCAGTGATCCCGTTACCGGTGCAAGGCTTATGCCCATCATGGCATGACCGGTGGCTATTGATAAATTGTTATAAACAGATGATTTTCCTATCATCGGAAGGCCATCAGGGCTCACAGGCCGCTGACCCGACCATACGTGTTCCCTGCGAACGACTGGTATATCCCAACCGGGAAAAGTTTCTTCGACCGATTGGCGTATCCTGCCGATACGTTTGCCAGAATTGGCCGATCCCTGAAAACCGAGGAGAAAGTTGCCTGCAATCCTTGTGTGAGTGGAGTAGGGCGTGATTGCCACGTGCCGGTCCTGCAGAAGGGCAGGGTGGGACACAGGTTTCGTCGCATTGCGGAACAGAAAACTGTATCCCGTGGCCGGTTGCAGGGGTACAGAAAGACCGGTGCCTTTCAGGACGGACCCCGACTTTTCTCCCGCACAAAGCAGGTAATGATCGGCAGTGATTTCACGATCATCAATGCAAATGGCTTCGATTCCAGAACGGCTTGTTTTCCAGTCAAATACGTTGGTGTTTTCAAGTATTTCCACGCCATTGGTCATAAGCCAGCTTTTCAGATGGTTCAGCATTGGCAGCGGATCTACCATTCCATCCCACGGATAGAATACGGCACCTGCCAGCCGGGCATCCAGTGTGGGATTCTGATCGCGGTACTGGTCGGCGCTCCAGATTTCTGCCGGAATGCCCAATTTATCCGCCTTACATGCAGTGGCGGTGTCATTCCGGAACGTTGCTTCTCTTTCACTAACCATATGGAGGCCCGAGAGGTTAAGCGTCAGGTTGATTCCATCCTTTTCCTGGATGCTCCGGTACAATTCCCTGCTTGCCAGATGGAAATCCGCGAGGAATTTGGTCTTGGAATCCATATTCGTGCTTCCGGAGTTTTTGTAAAACTCCCAAAGCCAGCCAAAAAGCTCGGGGTTAAACGACCATTTTAACCCGAATGGTGCGGATGGCTTAAAGAGGTTTGCCACTCCTTCCCGAATGGTTGACCGGGTGGCGATCGGTACAAAATGACTGGGCACAATCAGTCCTGCATTTCCTGATGAGCACGCGTGCAGTCCGGGCACCGGACCTTTGTCAACAATAGTTACCGCGTAGCCGGCTTTTCGCAGAAAGAGGGCAGAGAACAAGCCTATGGCACCTCCTCCTATTATCAGGGTATGCTTTGTTTTCATGATCAGATTACCTGGAAACCAAATGCATAGGGATCCTCTTCATCAATCAGGATTGTATTATGGCCGGTTATACGGGCCCAGCCGGAAATGCTGGGAATGATAGCCGGAAAGTGTCCGCACATCGTTTCGCTTTCGATGCTGCCGGTAAACTGGCTGCCGATCACACTTTCATGAACGAAGGCCTCACCGGTCCTCAACCTGCCTTTTGCGGCCCACTGGGCCATTCTTGCTGAGGTTCCGGTACCGCATGGCGACCGGTCGATGGCCTTGTAACCGTAGAATACGGCATTACGTGCCGTCGAATCCGGTTTCACGGGGTCACCGGTCCACATGATGTGGCTTAATCCAGCAATGGCAGGGTTGAGCGGGTGAATGAATGAATATTTGCTGTTAATCAGATCGCGAATGGCAGGGCTCATCGAAATAAGCTCATTTACCTTGTAATGGTCAAGCCCTTTATAGCTTTCCTGAGGATCTATGATAGCATAGAAATTGCCACCGTATGCCACATCGAAGGTGATCTTTCCCATGCCCGGAAGCTGGATCACCAGGTCGTGGCTGTGCAGAAACGATGGGACATTAACAATTTTTACTGACGTTACGTGCTGGTTTTCTGTGGTATAAGTAGCAATAACCAGGCCGGCGGGAGTTTCTATTCGCAAAACTCCCGGGATTTTCGGCTCAATGAGACCTTCCTCAATGGCTATCGTAACGGTACCGATTGTCCCATGTCCGCACATGGGAAGGCAGCCGCTGGTTTCGATGAAGAGAATTCCGATATCGTTTGAAGGGTCGGATGGCGGGTAAAGGATACTGCCGGACATCATGTCGTGGCCCCGGGGTTCGAACATAAGTCCTCTCCGTATCCAGTCATAATCCTCCATGAAATGGGCCCTTCGTTCAAACATATTGTCACCCTTGAGCAGCGGCCCTCCACCGGCAACGAGCCTGACCGGATTCCCGCAGGTATGCGCGTCGATACAAAAGAATTTTTTCCGAATCATGTCAGATCTTTCCTGTTTGTCCGTTGTGTAATCTCCATATATCTAATGGATTACCATCCTTTAGTTCGGGCGGCAACAAATCACCTGGGCAGTCCTGGAATGCTACCGGCCTGGCCCAGCGCCGGATAGCGGATGTACCAACCGAAGTGAACCGGCTATCGGTTGAAGCAGGAAACGGACCGCCGTGCTGCATCGAATGGCAGACCTCAACACCTGTGGGAACACCATTAAAAACCAACCGTCCGGCTTTGTTCTCCAAAATGTGAATCAGGTCGTCATAACTTGCGATTTCCGGCCCGTCATAGTAGTATATGCCAGCGGTAAGCTGCCCTTTGAGGTTGCCTGCTATCCGGATGAACTGTTCACGTGAACTGCAAAGTACCACGAGAGAAAACGGTCCGAAAACCTCCTCTGCCAAACCGGGATTCGATTCGAATTCATCTCCGAATACAGTGGCAACCTTTGGTGTCCCTTGATTGCCAGATGTTTCATTAACGGAAGCGGACAGCAGCGAAACCGGTTTCCTGCTGATAATTGCATTCGCATCAGCAGCATATCGTTCTGCGATCACAGGAGTGAGCATTGTCTGCGGTATGCTTAAGCGAATAGATTCCGCGAGGGTTTTGATGAAGGCTTCAGAACCTGCACTGTCAGGCAGGATGACAAGTCCCGGATTGGTGCAAAACTGTCCGGCCCCAAGGGTTACTGAGGCAGCTATTGCCATGCCGATTGCCTCACCATTCTTTTGCATCGCCTCCGGAAGGATGAAAATTGGATTTACAGATCCCATTTCAGCAAATACCGGTATTGGTTCGGGCCGCGTTGTTGCCAGGTCGAAAAGAGCCTTACCTCCCAGATACGAGCCTGTAAAACCGACTGCCTTCGAGAGCGGGTGTTGCACGAGCTGGCGGCCAACTTCAAATCCGGAGTCAAATAATAATGAAAAAACTCCATCCGGCATACCTGTCTCCTTTGCAGCATTGTTTATGCAATTTCCTATCATACTGCTTGTTACCGGATGAGCCGGATGCGCCTTAACCACGACAGGATTGCCCGCGGCGAGAGCTGAAATGGTATCGCCACCGGCTACGCTGAACGCAAGCGGAAAGTTACTGGCCCCGAAAACCACAACCGGGCCAACAGGAATCAGCATGCGGCGTATGTCCGGTTTAGGGGCGGGCTGCCGATCGGGCAAAGCGGTATCGATGGAAGCATCCACCCATGAACCTTCCCGTATATACTTGGCAAACATGCGGATCTGACCTACCGTGCGTCCCCTTTCCCCGGTTATCCTTCCATTTGGCAAGCCTGTCTCTTTGCAGCAGACATCGATGAGAGAATCACCAAGCTCCAGGATGTTTTCGGCTATGCGTTCAAGAAACAATGCCCTTTGGCCGGATGTGATACCGGCCATTAAGCCGGCTGCACGGCTGGCCTTTTGCATGGCAAGATCAATGTCATCAGCGGAAGCAAAATAAACGGCGATCTCCGATTGCATGCCAGATCCCGGGTTCACCGAATAAAATGTTTTGCCGGTTCCCTCCGACAGGTCGTACCCGATGCTATTCTTAATGGCTGAGCTCATGTATAGCTGGTTTAGATGCGATCGCGTTAGCGATAATTTTTTCGATCCTGATGCGTTCCTCACCGGATAGCGGGAGCCGGGGAGGCCTGGTGTACTCGGTACCGAGGCCTGTTTTAGATTCCGCGAACTTAATGTATTGCACAAGCTTTGGATGTATATCCAGTTCAAGCAGAGGAAGAAACCATCTGAATAGCTCACGCGCCTGATTGTACCTGCCCTCCTGAACAAGGTTATAAAGCTGAACCGTTTCTGCCGGAAAGGCACAAACAAGGCCGGCAACCCAGCCCGATGCTCCCATGAACAGGCTTTCAAGTGCGATCGTATCAACACCACACATAATCGAAAACCGATCTCCGAATCGATTGATCATACGGGTAACATTGGTCACGTCCCTGGTAGATTCCTTCACAGCATTGATGTTTTTCAGCTCCGCAAGCTGCTCAAACATGTCGAGTGTTACCAGTATCCTGTAATCCACCGGATTGTTGTAAATCATCACAGGCAAACCGGTTGAACCGGCAACGCCTTTCAGGTAAGCCACGGTTTCTGCATCATCAGGAAGGTAACGCATGGGCGGCAGAAGCATAAACCCATCGACACCCTGCTTTTCCGCGGATTTCACGAGCTCAATGGCAGATTGTGTAGTTTGGGAGGCAATGTTCATGATGATTGGAACTTCAGCCCCGCAGACTTCCCTGGCTGACTCGATCAGCTGGTTCTTTTCGCCATCGTTGAGTGTTGCAGATTCACCCAACGTGCCGCCGAGAACCAGACCACCTGCTCCGGCTCTTACCTGTGCTTCAATGTTTTTCTGGAATCCGTTGATATCCAGCTTGAAATCCGGCGTAAACTTGGTTGTTAGTGCCGGAAAGACTCCTTTCCATTCCATAGTTCAAAATTTTAAGGCAAAACTATACCGGCCATTTCAGAATTATTTGCACCAAAATGTCTACAAGTAATACTATATTAACCTATATTGATTAATTTGCGCAAATTCAAGGTAATTTATAACCATGAGAGCACAATTTTTTCAGATTGCCAAAACCGGAGATTCTTCCTTCCTTGTTGAAGAGGACCGTCTTGTCTCGTTTTATGGCTTGTTGCATTATCACCCCGAGATACAGCTCACACTGATCGTCTCGGGAAGCGGACTCAGGCTGATAGGTGACCAGGTAATGCCATTTTCCCCGGGAAGCCTCATGTTTATCGGTGAAAACCAGCCTCATGTATTCCGCAACAATCCTGTGGAGGATGGCCGGTTTGTAGAGGCAATAAGTATCTATTTCAATCGCAATGCATTCGGTGCGAATTTCTTCCAGCTGCCGGAAGTCCGTATGATCAGTAAGTTTCTCGACCGGACAGCTAAGGGAATTGACGTTACCGGGAACACGCGGACCTATCTGGAAGAAAAAATCATGCGCCTCGGAAGCCTTTCGGGTTTCAGGCGATTCTCACAATTCCTCGAAATCCTGGATGTGTGCGCAGGATCGTCGGAGCTTGTCCCTTTATCGGATTTTGGGGTGGAACTGGTTGGCCGCGATCATGACGCCGACAGGCTTAATAAGGTATTCAATCATGTGTTTAGCCACCTTCATGAAGATATTCATCTGCAGGATATTGCCAGTATGGTTCACCTCACGCCGGGAGGTTTTTGCCGCTTTTTTCGCAAGAAGACCCGGAAATCATTCTTTGGGTTTCTGATCGAGGTCCGGATCAGCAAATCGATGGAGCTACTGCGGGAGACGGGCAGCACAGTCAGCGAATGTGCATTTGATTCGGGCTTCAGGAATCTGTCTCATTTTAATCGTGAATTTCTCCGTATCACTGCAATGACTCCAACGGTTTACCGTCAACAGTTTACAGTTCGTAAATAACTGATATGGATTCTGATAGGTTCCATACTATTAAGTCAGGCTTACCGATTATTTCAGATGGAATCAGGCATATGCTGCAACGGAATGGTATTGTCGGTGTAGGCGATCTGTCGTGCCATATTATAGAATATCAGTGAGTGGACCGGCAGCAACAGGTACCAGTAGAGCCGTCCGGAGATTCCGTTGGGCCTGAAGGTTGCCACCTGATGAAGTTCAGGTCCGTTTTTTCCTTCCCGTATGCTGAATTCGAGCCATGCCTCACCCGGAACCTTCATTTCGGCGAAGAGGAGGAGGTGCATACCGGGTTGGTCGGCAATCAGCACGCGCCAGAAATCAAGTGCATCCCCCGGGTGCAGCTGCCAGGGGTGTGTGCGTCCGCGCCGGAGACCGACTCCGCCAACCAGCCTGTCGATGAACCCCCGGATCTGCCATATCCAGTTGGCATAGAACCATCCGGTTTCGCCGCCAAGCGCCCAAAGGTTGCCCAGTACAGTGCGGAAGTCCTGCCTTATCTCCACAACCTGGCTATTCCGGAATGTACCAAATCTGGGTACCTCGATGAACCCTGCCATATGCCTGAAAAGCGCCGGATCGTTCAAGGCATCTTTCCAGCTCGAAAGGACAAGGTTTTGTTCAATTTTGGCAAAAGCCATCACGATGGCCTGCTGGTAGGAGATGGAGTCGATTTCCAACATCGATTCGAGCCGGTTGTCGCGGCAAATCAGGTCGCTCATCATACTCTCCACCAGGTTCACAGCCAGCTTATCCGAAGTGGTTGTGATATAGAACAGCCATTTTGCGGTGAGTCCGGTGGCGCTGAACGGTACGGATATGATCCGGCGCCTCAGCCGGCGAACAGACGCGTAGCCAAGGAGGATCTCCTTGTAAGTCAGCACTTCGGGGCCGCCAATGTCGAATATTTCACCCTTGCATGCCGGATGGCCCAGGATGCCGATCAGGTATTGGATCACATTTCGCACGGCAATCGGCTGGCAACGGTTATTCAGCCAGTCGGGCCCTATAATCAGCGGCAGCTTCTCGATCAGGTCGCGGATAATCTCAAAGGAAGCGCTTCCGGAACCCACCACAATACCTGCCCTGAGAACCGTTGCAGGAACCTTTCCGCCTGAAAGAATTTTCTCGACTTCCCAGCGTGACCGGAGGTGCGATGACATTTCGGCCGAAGCCGGCACCAGTCCGCTGAGGTAGATCAGCTGCGCAGCGCACGTATTTTCAAGATATCCTACAAAATTCAGTGCAATTCGTTTCTCAAGCGTTTCAAAGTGCTTTGGTGATACATTCATGGAGTGCATCAGGTAATAGGCAACATCGATATCCCTCGGCAAACGCAGGATATCCTCCTCCTTCATGAAATCAACCTCAACCGAGCTGAGGTTTGGGTGTGAAAAATCCGAGAGGAACCTGTTCCCGGCGCGCACGCAGCAAACCACCTGATGCCCGTTTTCGAGAAGTGCGGGCAGGAGGCGCCTCCCTATATAGCCGGTGGCACCGGTGAGGAGGATTTTCATGCGGTCAGTAGTTAATCGCCTCGATCTCGAAATAGCCTTTCGGATGCTGGCAGGCCGGGCAATTTTCAAGCGCCTTTGTACCCTCATGGATATAGCCGCATACCCGGCACTTCCATCTTACCCGCTCTTCACGTTCGAAAACCCTTTCATTTTCAAGGTTTTTCATCAGCTGGTTAAAGCGGTTTTCATGTTCGACCTCAATGCGGGCGATCAGCTTGAACATATTCGCCACCTCCTTAAAGCCCTCCTCGCGTGCCACGCGCTCAAATTCAGGATAGAGGAATGTGTGTTCCTCATGCTCACCCATGGCAGCCGCCTTAAGGTTATCATAGGTACTCCCGGTTACACCGCCTGGATAGACGGCGGTAATCTCCACGGGTCCGCCTTCGAGAAACCGGAAAAACTGCTTGGCGTGGGAGCGCTCGTTTTCCGCAGTCTCCGAAAAGAAAGAAGCGATCTGCTGGTATCCTTCCTTGGCGGCCACCTTGGCAAAAAAATCATACCGGTTCCTGGCCTGCGATTCTCCGGCAAACGCCTTGAGGAGGTTTTTTTCGGTTTGCGATCCTTTAATTGACATGGCTTATCTTGTTAATTTTTAATGATTACCGCCTAAAGATAAAAATAATCGGATAAGCCGGCTTTTCTGAAGGCGGGTGTGCCTAAAACAGCTATGTTTAATCTGATAAATCATTCAAACAATGAAAATGCGGTCGCTATTAACGATAACCGGGTTGGTTATCCTCGCAGCCACAGGCTGCAATCCGGCAGATCACAGGCTTGTCTTTCGCAACGGGGATGTATCGATGAAGCATGTAAGGCTGCTTCCCGGACCATTCCAGGAGGCGCAGCAGCGCGATCTGATGTATCTGAAAAGCCTCAGCTCCGACCGCATGCTGGCCACTTTCCGGCAGACTGCCGGCTTGAAACCAAAGGCTGAGGGGTATACGGGCTGGGAGGAAAGGGAACTTCGGGGTCATTTTACCGGCCATTATCTTTCGGCCTGCGCCATGATGTGGGCTTCTACGGGTGATACGACCATGCTTTCAAGGGTGCGGTATATCGCCGGGGAGCTGTACGCTTGCCAGAAAGCCAATGGTGATGGGTACATCAGCGCTTTTCCCCGGGAATTCATCGATAGGGCGGAGGCAGCCAAACCCGTTTGGGCCCCTTATTATACGATTCACAAAATCCTGGCAGGACTCGTGGATGCATGGACCTGGTGTGCCGACAGCACGGCGCTTGAGGTTGCCTCCGGAATGGCTGGCTGGATTGGTTCCCGGTGCAGCTTATTGACAGATGAGCAGATGCAGACTATGCTGGACCATACGGAACAAGGGGGGATGAATGAGGTTCTTTATGAGCTGTATGCCATAACCGGCAAACCGGCTTTCAAAGACCTTGCCCGGCGGTTTTATCAGAACAGCTATTTTATTCCGCTTGCCGCTTACCGCGATACGCTTAAAGGCCAGCATGTAAACTCATTCATTCCCAACGTGATTGGCATTTCGAGAGGGTACGAACTGACCGCTGACGAACCGAGCCGCCGCATTGCGGAGTTTTTCTGGAAAACCGTCACAGGATCCCGCAGCTTTGTTACCGGAGGAACCAGCAACGGTGAGGTGTGGGGTTCCGATCCATATCATATCCACAGCGAACTGGGGCCATCCAGCCATGAAAGCTGCTGCACCTACAACATGCTGAAGCTTACAAGGCACCTGTGGCAGTGGAGGCATGATCCTGCCTATTCCGATTATTATGAGAGGGCCTTGTGGAACGGCATCCTGCCCACCCAGCACCCGGTAAGTGCCATGTCGATGTATTATGTTCCCATGTTACCCGGGTACTACAAAACATTCGGAACCCCTGAAACATCCTTCTGGTGCTGCACGGGGACCGGAGTTGAGAATTTTGCCAGGGCAGGGGAGTGCATTTATGCTGCCGACAGCAATCAATTGTATATCGACCAGTTCATTGCATCGGAATTGAGGCTTGATTCAGCCGGTTTTTCACTGATCATGGAAACCCGGTTCCCCGATGAAGAAATGGTTGGCATGCGAATCGGCCTGAAGACCCCTGCATCGTTTGGTTTAAACATCCGGATACCCGGCTGGATCTCAGCGGATCCCGTACTGACTGTCAACGGCAGGAAAATTGATTATTCATGCAGCGCACCGGGTTATTTGCGCATTAACCGCACCTGGCGCAACAATGACCGTATTACGCTGCAGCTTCCTATGGCACTCCGCCTGGAATGCATGCCCGATTCGCCAGATACCTGCGCGGTGCTTTTCGGACCCCTGGTACTCGCCGGAAAACTCGGCAATCCGGGGCTCGATGACAAGAAAACCTATGGTCATTATGGTCCTTATAATGATAAGCCTGTTGCGGTTCCCAACCTTGTCTCTAAGGGATTACCTGAGAAATGGATCCGGCGGAAGGGTGACGAACTGGTTTTCACAGCTCCGGCTTCCACCGGTGGTGAGATCGAACTTATTCCGTTTTTCCGGTTATTTGATGAGCGGTTTAGTGTATATTGGGGAATCAATCAACAGGATTAGCTATTGATTGTACCGATTGCGCATCGGTTTCTGCATTCATTGCATCTCGAAGAGGGAGAGTGAAGGCTCCTGTCAGAAAATCAGGCTTATCAGCAGTGCAACATTAAGTACGGTAACGATACCGCCTATGAAATAGAGGGTTATGCGGGTAAGCCTGCCGTTGCGGTATTGACCCATAACCTTCTCCGACGAGGTGAGATATACCTGCAGAAAGATGGTGAACGGAAGCTGAAGGCTCAGGAGCATCTGGGAAATGATAAGGCCCCTGAAAGGGTCGGAGATCAGAAAAATGATTCCGGTGGCGATAAAAAGCGACAGGATGACGCCCAGACGCGAATGGTTATCCTTAATATCGTAGGGTTCATTGAACATACCGGCGAAGATGGTTCCCGCCGCCATACCTGAAGTGATTGTTGAAGCAAGGCCTGCAAAGAGCAGTGCCACAGCGAATATGATTGCAGCTTGCCCCCCGAGCAAAGGCTCTAGAATCTGGTGTGCCTGTGAAAGTTCGGTAACGACTGTGCCGGCTTTGAAGAAGGTTGCCGCGGCCAGCAGGATCATGGCGCTGTTGATGGCCCAGCCGATAATCATGGAGAAGAGGGTATCGAAAAGTTCGAAATCAAGCTGTTTCTTAATGATCTTTTCATCCTTAAGGTTCCACTGCCGGCTCTGGATAACTTCGGAGTGCAGAAAGAGGTTGTGGGGCATCACCACGGCCCCGAGTACGCTCATGATGATGACCATGGAGCCTTTCGGGAATGATGGGGTTACCCATGCAGCGGCGGCCTGGCCCCAGTCGATGTTAACCAGGCTGAGTTCGTAGATGAACGACAGGCCGATGATGGACACGAAGGCGATGATCCATTTCTCGATGAGCCGGTAAGAGTTGGTGAGGAGCATGATGATGACGAAGGCCAGCACCATCAGCGCTCCGGCCCGTATGGGGATATGGAAGAGCATGTTGAGTGCGATGGCACCTCCGAGGATTTCGGCCATCGAAGTGGAGACCGACGCCAACATTCCGGACCCGAGTATCAGCTTTGACCAGTGCGGTTTCAGATAGGTTGTGGCGGCTTCGGAGAGGCAGAGCCCGGTGGCGATTCCAAGGTGGGCCACATTGTGCTGCAGGATGATCAGCATGATGGTGGAGAGCGTGACCATCCAGAGAAGGGTATACCCGTAGCCCGCACCTGCGGCGAGGTTGGATGCCCAGTTGCCCGGATCGATGAATCCGACGGTGACGAGGAGCCCGGGGCCGATGTACTTGAAAATCTCGAGTCCGCCGTAGCCGGGCTTGTGATCGCGCCGCTTCAGATCGCTGAAAAACTTTAATCCTTTCATTGGCAGTAAAGGTACGCAGAGAAGGCGAATTATCAGCCACCTGCCTGTTCAAACGGGTTGTAGCCCTGCTGAATCCGCAGTTCAGGCAGTGCCCCCTTGTCTTCGAGATTCTTCACCGGCAGTTTGGCCATCTTTTCAACCTCCACCGAGGCGAAGCCGAACTCTTCCACCACCTTTCCAAGAATCAGGTAAACGCCGTAACCCTTGAAGGGGTACAGGCTGAGGCTTTGCGGAAAGTGGACCGTATCGAAGAATTCGCCGGTATCGTCGAGGAAACAGCCAAAGTGCATCAGTTCACGCTTCACCGTTCGCACATACTTGATTACGACCAGCTGCCCCACCATTCTGACAGTCCGCCCCACATGCGCGTTAAGGTCGCGGGCACGGATCTCGCCGCGAAAGGTTGTTTTCAGCAGGTCGAAATAGGAGCAGGTTACCGGAAATCCGAAAAGTTCGATTTCATCGTATGCATCCTCCAGGCGGTTACGCTCCAGATCGGGCAGGGTGAATTTTTTTCTCGGCAGCTCGAAAAGCTTGTCCTGCAGCTCCTTTGAGTCCTTTTTACCAAGCAGCATGTGGGCTTCCCAAAGCAGCACCGACTTTGATTTGCCGGTAAAGCCGAATGCGTTCACGCGGATCAGGAGGATCAGCTGCTGAATGCCGATCCTGATCCGGCCGACAAAATCCTCCAGGTCGCGGAACTCCCCGGTTTCCTTCCGTTCGGCTGCCAGCTGTGTGCCCACTTCCTGTTCCAGCCCGTTTACATAGACAAAGCCGAGATAAATATCTTTCCCGATAATACGGGTGTACTGGTTTGAATGGTTTACGCACGGGGCATGGATCACGGCCCCCCAGCGGCGGGCCTCATTGATATACACCCAGGCCGAATAGAATCCGCCGAAATTGTTGAGCACGGCCACCATGAACTCCTTGGGGAAGTAGGCCTTCAGGTAGAGGCTCTGGAAGCTCTCCACCGCGTAACTGGCCGAGTGTGCCTTGGAGAAGGAGTAGGCTGCAAACGACTCGATCTGGCGCCATACCTCATGCGTAACCTCTTCGGGATAACCCTTTTCCGAGCAATTCTGAAAGAATTTGTTCACGATCCGCTGGAACTCCTCCTTCGACCGGTATTTCCCGCTCATGGCCCGGCGGAGCACGTCGGCATCCCCCAGATCGAGGCCGGCGAAATGGTGGCACACCTTGAGCACATCCTCCTGGTACACCATCACGCCATAGGTTTCCCGCAGCTGGGCCTCCATTACCGGGTGCAGGTAGGTGAATTTTCCGGGATTGTTGAATCGGTAGATGTACTCGCGCATCATGCCCGAGCTCGATACCCCGGGCCGGATGATGGAACTGGCCGCCACCAGGGTAAGGTAGTCGCTGCACTTAAGCTTCTTCAGGAGCCCGCGCATGGCGGGACTTTCGATATAGAAGCACCCGTTGGCTTCGCCGATTTTAAGCAATTTGCGCACCCGCTCATCTTTCTTGAATTTCTCCACCTGGTGGATGTCGATGCTTACGCCGCGGTTTTCGCGAATGATCTCCACGGCCTCATGGATATGGCCGATGCCGCGCTGGCTGAGAATATCGAGCTTCTCGAAACCGATATCCTCGGCCACGTACATGTCCCACTGGGTGGTGGGGAATCCTTTCGGAGGCATGTCGAGTGCGGTGTAATAGGTGATTGGCTCCTCGGAAATCAGCACGCCGCCGGCATGAATGCTCCGGAGATTGGGAAAATCGGTCATTTTAAGGCCGATATCGCGGATCTGGCCGATGATGTCGGTGTTGTTCATCGGATGGTTGGGTTCGTCGATCAAACGGTCGATTTCAGCCTTGGGAAGCCCGTAAACCTTGCCCAGCTCGCGGAGTATCGACTTGCCGCGGAAAGTCGACATGGTGCCGAGCAGCGCAGTATGCAGGTAACCATATCTTTTGAAGATGTAATCCTGAACCTCTTCGCGGTCCTTCCACGAATAGTCGATGTCGAAGTCGGGCGGACTGGTACGCCTGGGGTTGATGAAGCGCTCGAAGTAAAGATCGAGGTCGATAGGGTCAACATCCGTTATTTTCAGGCAGTACGCAACAACCGAGTTGGCGCCTGAACCGCGGCCGACGTGATGAAACCCGCGCGACATGGAGTAGCGGATGATGTCCCATGTGATGAGGAAATAGGCCGAGAATCCGAGCCGTGCGATGATTTCAAGTTCCTTGCGGACGCGCTGGATGGCCTCTTCATTCGCCTTGCCGTACCGGCTTTTCACACCGTCCATGGCGAGCTTGGTGAGGAGGTGAAAATCGTCGCGGGTGCTGCCGGTAAAGGCCTGCCTGTTCTTGACAGTGGTGAAATCGAACTCCGCTTCGCACTGCGAGAGCACCTGGAGCGTATTCTGAATGATCCGGGGGTATTCGTAAAGTGCGGCTTTAAGCTCGTGCATTGGCCAGAAGCGCTCGCCCGGGTCGGCTACCTGATTGCCGTTCAGTTTCGACAGCAGCGTATTGTGGTCGATGGCCCTCAGATTTCGGTGAAGCTGGTAGCCGCCGGTATCGGCGAAGGTCACCGGGTGGAGCAGAAGCACCTTCGACTGGTTCGACTTGAATTCAGTGCTGAGCAGCCGCCGTGTTTCGCGCATCCGGATGCCCACCCACTCGTTGTCATGGAGCCGCACCTTCGGATAGGCTGCCAGCGGATAGACGATGAAACAGTTGTCGAGGTTTTCCGGCCGGTCGGGCAGGGGATTGCCGGAAATATTGTGTCTCGAGAGAAGGTCGTTCAGCTCGCGCATCCCTTCGCGGTTGCGGGCCAGGCCCACATACAGCAGCTTGTCATCAGCATGAAACTCGATGCCGGTAACCGGCTTGATACCGGCCTTCCGGCACGCCTTGATGAAATCGGGCACGCCGGTGGAGTTGTTGATGTCGGTTAATGCCATGGCCGAGACCCCGGTTTTCAGGGCCTCCTCCACCAGGTCGTCGATGGGGAGCGTTCCGTAGCGGAGGCTGTTATAGGAGTGGCAGTTCAGAAACATACGAAAATCGTGACACGTGACGCGTGACGCGTGATGCGATGTAGAGACGCATACATGCGTCTCTTGCTAACAATAACGAATGGCATCGAAATGATTAAATAATAAACAATATAGCGATTATAATATAAGAAATAAAATGATATGCAGACCGCCGAAAAATTTGTAACATTGGGGTAAAACTAAAGTCATACTGCTGAACAAAAAGCGACATGAACAGCCAGGACAGGCAGTACAAGGAGATCATCGAAGGGAACCAGGGCCGGATCCGGTCGGTGTGCCGTTATTATGCGGGCACTTCTCAGGATTCGGAAGATCTCTATCAGGAGATCCTTATCAACGTATGGAGGGGCCTGGAAAAATTCAGGGGAGATTCACAGCTCTCCACCTGGGTTTACCGGATAGCGGTTAATACCGCGCTCTCCTTCGTTAACAAGAAGAACAAATACCTGAATTTCAACACGTATCTGGATGAAGGCAAAGCTGCGGACCTGGTTGGTGAGGATCGGGACACGTCGGTTGCCCACGAAAAGCAGCTCGACCTGATGGCCGACCTGATCAACCAACTGTCGGTTGTCGACAAGATTATCATGTCGCTGGTGCTGGAGGATTTGAGTACAAAAGAGATCGCAGAAATCGTAGGCATCACGGAGAGCAACGTGCGGGTGAAGATTCACCGGATCAAGGAGCAGCTTCGTGATAAAGTGAAAGGAGGGCAGTATGATGTTTAGCAAGACGAACAATTCCAATGCCGCTGAGGGAAATATGGAACTAAATCAGGTAATGGACTCCCTTAAAAGGCTGGATGCGCGCAACCGGCGGCTGATGCGCGGCATGTATATCCTGTATATTGTTTTTGCAGTCATTTACACAGGGCTGCTGATCCTTAATCCGGATCCTGAACTTCCGCTGAACAACCGGATACAGGGGGTGATCTATGTACTTCTGTTCGGTGGCTCGGCCTTCTACTTCCGCTACCATTTCCTGAAGAACAAACGGGTTGACTATTCCGCACCCGTACTCGAGATGCTTCACGCAGCCCGGAAGCGTCATCAGTTGTGGACACCGGGAACAATTGCTTTCCTTATCGCCCTGGTGGGCATCACCGATGTGGTGGTCTCCTGGGCGCTGCTCGACGACCATTTTCTGGCTGATTATGCGCTGATGACGAGGATTCTCCTCATTCAGGCCGGCTATTTCGCCATCATGGGGATTTCCTTCCTGATCGGATATGCCTCATGGCGCAGAAAATCCTGGCCGCTGGTTAAGAACCTGACGAGGATCATAGAGGAGCTGGAACAGGAAGAATCGTGATGCAGAAGAATCGTGATGCGTGACGCGTGTAGAGACGCATAAATGCGTCTCTTTTAATAAATGCGTCTCTTTTAATAAATGCGTCTCTTTTAATAAATGACCGATGCAATCACGATACCGGCGGATCGCCGGGTTTCCCGGCGGGCCAGATCTTGTCGATTATACGGTGGACCACTGATTTTATGGTGTCGATACCGATTATCATCACCCAGGGCGACTGCATGAGGCTGACCAGGGCATGCTGAATGAGATTTGCAGGCTTCATGCTCTCCTTTGCCAGAACAAAGTGTACCTTCAGCTGTTCCCCCTGTATTTTCTGATCCGATTCGAGTTGCCGGATGGCGGCCTTAAGCTCCTTTACCGTAGTGATTTCCTGCATGGCGGATCAGTTTAGGAAGTTTCTGATGATGTAATTGCAGATGAGTTTCTTGATCCACCTGGTCAGGAAAAGGTGCACCAGGATGGCTGAAACTCCATAAAAAGCGGCCACGGCAAGGAATCCCAGGTACACTTTGCCGAATACATCGCCGAGCCAGAGTGCCGCACCGATGCTGCCAAACAGTATGAACAGAAACAGAACGGCACCGGCGACAATTTTTGCAATTATCGAAGCCGCTGCATCGGAAATCCGGTCGGTAGCCTTAAGTTTTGCCAGCTCGATGGTGGTTCTCCCGTATTCGACTGTTTTTTCAAACAGCACCTCGATTTGCTTGGTGATTTCTTCCATGATTCCGGCTTTCACTTGTCGGTTGGCGTATTGTGTCCTTCAGTGGCTGAAGATGTGCCGGTAAGGTCATCAACAGCCCTGTCAAATCTCTTTTTCAGATTTTCCGCAAACTCGTTTCCCGTGTCGGAGATCTTCTGGCGTGTCTCCGAACCCTTCGCGGGGGCGAACAGAATACCGAGAACGGTGCCTGCCGCCAGACCGGCTAAAACACCCCAGAATACGTTTTTATTATTCATATAGCTGATTTTCAAATAAATCTGATGTAAAATTAGTATTTATCACTGATTTATTCAATGAAACGAGCCTTTCTTTCTGCCTTTTAAGGACGGGAGGACCCGCGGGTCCTCCCCTACGTAAATCCGATGGCGCGTTTTACGGAATCGCTCCCATACCGCAGGCGCAATTTATCCATGGCCAGATAAAGGTTTACCTGCTCGGGAGTATCCTCGAAGAGGTTGAGCTGCTGGGTTCCGTGAACCAGTTCGCTGAAGCGTACGCCGATGAGCCTCACGAGCATCCTTCTGGTATAGAGCCTTTTAAACAGCTCCTGTACGATGGGGATCAGTACGTGGTCGAAGCTGGTATAGGGGACCCTTTTCTGGAGGGTGTGCGTATCGAAGTTGGAGTAACGGATCTTGACAGTGACGCAGGCCGTGAGTTTCTCCTGCTTCCGGAGCTCAAAGGCGATCTTCTCCACCATGGTGATAAGCTTTCGGTTAAGGTCCTGCACATCGGTGGTATCCTGTTCGAAGGTGCGCTCGGAGCTGATGCTTTTCTGTTCCCAGTAGGGTTCCACGGGTGTGGGGTCGATGCCGTTGGCCTTTTTCCAGATGATGATGCCGTTCTTGCCCAGCACCTGCTCCATCATTTCGGGAGGTATCCCGCTGAGTGTTTGTATAGTGAGCACTCCCATCGACCGGAGGAGCTGATATGTTTTGGGGCCGAGCATGGGAATCTTCTGAATCGACAGGGGGGCAAGGAAATTGTGCACCTCGGGCTCGGGCACCTCTTTTTCCCCATTTGGTTTGGCGATTCCCGTAGCGATCTTGGATACGGTTTTATTGATCGACAGTCCGAACGAAATGGGCAGACCGGTCTCTTTGATGATACGCTGGCGCAGTTCGTGGCTCCATTTCAGGGAGCCGAAGAAGCGGTCCATCCCGGTTATGTCGAGATAGTGTTCGTCGATCGAGGCCTTTTCGTATACCGGCGCCGATTCGGCGATGATATCGGTTACCGTGCGCGAATAGTTGCTGTAGGTTTCCATGTCGCCACGGATGTAAATACCGTCGCTGCACAGCTGCCTGGCCATTTTCATCGGCATGGCGGAGTGTACCCCGTATGACCGGGCCTCATAGCTGCAACTGGCCACCACGCCACGGTCCGACATGCCCCCGATGATCACGGGTTTGCCTTGCAGGCTGCTGTTCATCAGCCGTTCAACCGACACGAAGAAGGTGTCGAGGTCCATGTGTACCACGGTCCGGTTCATGATTAAATAATAAACATAATATTGCTTATAATATAAGCAATAATTTACATGAAGGATAGTTCAGAACGGATTTTTTACTTTTCCCGGGAGGGGAAAGTAATGGTAAAGGTGGTTCCTTCTCCTTTATTGCTGCGGGCGGTTATTGTTGCCCCGGTTACAGTGAGCAGACGGTAAACAATAGAGAGCCCCAGCCCGATTCCCTCAAATCGGCGTGTGGATCCTGGGTCCTCCTGCGTAAAGGGATTAAACAGCTGGGGCATGAATTCATCGGAAATGCCGATTCCTGTATCCTTCACATCGAGGCAGACGTTACCTTCCGGGCTCTCATAGAGCATGATACGTATCAGTCCTGTCTGGGTATATTTAACTGCATTGTCGATCAGGTTGGAAATAGAATGCGTCACACAGTAGTCATCTCCCCGGATACCCTTGTCGCCCACGGAATTTTCATAGTTTATCTCCAGCCCCTTTTTTTGTGCCACCAGCCGGTATTCTGCAATCAGGCCGCGGATGATGCCATCCGGTCTGAGATCGGTAACGTGTGGCTCATATTCCCCCACCTGCAGGCGGGAAAGGTTCAGGATCATGTCGACCGTGCGGGTGAGCCTGTTGCCTGAACTGTGGATGATTTCAAAATAGCTCGTATAATCCCCTATCTTCTGTTCTTCCATTTCATCACGGATCAGATCGGAGAACCCGATGATTGCATTCAGCGGTGTCCGGATCTCATGCGATATATTGGCAATAAAGGCATCTTTCAGCCTGTTTGAGCGTTCGGCTTCCTCCTTCGACCGGATCAGCTGCTCCTCCATCAACTTGTATTCAGATATGTTGCTGGCCGAAGTGATGAAATAAATGGGATTTTCGTCCTTGTCGCGCTGAAGGTAGGACTGGAGGTCGACCCATACAGAATGGCCATCCCGGTGCAGATAGCGTTTTTCAAAACGGACACTCTCCTTTTCTCCGCCGATCATCAGGTCCATGGTATCCAGATTTTTCTGCCTGTCATCCGGATGGGTAATGTCGTTCCACGATTTTCCCTCGAGCTCGGCGATACTATAGCCAAGCATTTCGGCAAAAGCCTGGTTCACCATGTATCTGCCATCGACATAAATCATGGTTTTTCCGACGGATGAATGCTCAAAGGCATTGCGGAACTGTTCTTCAGCCATGCGAAGCTTTTCAGATGAAAGGAGCTGTTTCTTGTAATACCGCAGCCTTGTCTGCCGGCCGAAGAGAATCAGTACGCTTACTGTAAGGGCTAAAAGGCAGATGATGAGGGTTGTCATCTGGATAAACTGGCTGATCAAGGGCCTGAATGCTGCCATTTTGTTTCGTCTGGCAACCACCGTCAGGTTTGTGCCTTCAACCGGTGTTGCGAAGATTATCCATTTAACCCGGTTTCTGTCTTCAATTTCGCTTATGCCGTGAAAAATGGCCGAACCACTAAGTTTTGCAGTATCGGGAATAATGCTCAGTGTTCCCTCCTGACCGGAAAGCGGCCATTCCAGCAGGTTTTTCAGTTCCTCCGCTTTTTTACCGCGGCTGATCTGATTTCCTGCTTCGCGTGCGGTAGTTTCGGATATCAGTGTCAGCTCATTGCGAATTCCGTTTGTTATGGCATTGAAATTGGCAAGGATATTGAAATATCCGAAGAAAAGTATGCCGGTAATAATGAATGCAATGACCATGGCAAATGCATGCAACGACCGGGCATGGCGGAATTCATTGCTGTTTTCACGCCTGATCCACCTGTAGGCCGATTCCGAAGTAAGGGCAAGTCCTGAAGCGGCAAAGGCCACAGCGGTGTTGAGTGCCATCGGTACCTGGGTCGAATCATAAAACAGGGGTTTGCCAAGGATGTATCCACCCAGAAAAACAACAGATATAAGGAGGATGATTCCAGAGATGGCCTGGGGTATGATCGTGGAAACGAAACTCTTACGGCCGAGCATGAGAAACAGTGCAGTTAATCCTGATAAGGTGAACAGCAGGGAAGTGCCGGAAGACATATGGCCCATTGCCGGGAGCGCTTGTTCTCCCTGTTCCCCGAAACCAAAGTTCGGGAAAGGGGCCTTAACTTCCAGTATTTCCATGACCAGCATGGGAAAGCTGAAACCGATAATTAACACTGCCGCAGATATTCCTACCACCCGAACCGACGGGTTTCTACCGAAAGGAATAACAATAAGGAGCGCGACACTGCTTATGATTAGCAGAATTGCCGTGGTTGGTGCCATGGGAATAAACCCCTTGCCAAAGGTGGTAAGGAACTCTGTACCCGTTATCCAGCCAATGATATCGGCGATGCTGATCGAAAGTGCCACGATCCCGCAAAGCACCGGAGTGATCATGTACCGCAGAGGTTTTCTAAATTGTGGCGAGGGCATTCCGGGGGATTGATGCTATTTCTACCTTTGTAAAAAATTCATTACAATGGCTGAAGATAATAAAATCATTTTCTCGATGGTTGGAGTGGGGAAAATTGTTCCCCCTAACCGGCAGATATTAAAAGATATCTATCTCTCTTTTTTCTATGGTGCCAAAATCGGCATCATCGGGCTCAACGGATCGGGTAAATCAACCCTATTGAGGATAATTGCCGGTCAGGATGCAGCTATTCAGGGAGAGGTTGTCTTCGCCGGCGGGTTCTCGATCGGCCTGCTGGAGCAGGAGCCCAAGCTCGACAACTCAAAGACGGTAAGACAGGTGGTGGAGGAGGGGGTGCAGTCGGTTGTCGACCTTCTGAAGGAATACGAACAGGTAAACAACCGCTTCATGGAACCGATGAGCGATGATGAGATGAACCGGTTGATCATCAGGCAGGGTGAGATCAGTGAACTGATCGAACATCATAACGGATGGGAGCTCGATAACCGCCTGGAGCGCGCCATGGATGCCCTGCGTTGCCCGGAGCCCGATGCGATCATTGGAGTTCTCTCAGGCGGGGAGCGTCGCCGTGTTGCACTTTGCAGGCTTCTCCTCAGTGAACCGGACATACTCCTTCTCGATGAGCCGACCAACCACCTTGATGCTGAATCGGTGCAGTGGCTTGAAATGCACCTTCAGCAATACAAGGGGACAGTTATTGCCGTTACCCACGACCGCTATTTCCTCGACAATGTTGCCGGCTGGATACTCGAGCTTGATCGTGGTGAGGGTATTCCATGGAAAGGGAACTACTCGTCGTGGCTCGACCAGAAGACCCAGCGCCTGCAGATGGAAGAGAAGACTGAAAGCCGGCGCCGCAAAACCCTTGAGCGGGAACTCGAGTGGGTGAGGATGGCGCCGAAAGCCCGTCATGCGAAGCAAAAGGCCCGTATTGGTGCCTATGAGCGCTTGCTGAATGAGGACGCCCGTCAGAAAGAAGAGCGTCTTGAAATATTCATTCCCAACGGTCCGCGCCTGGGCAACAGAGTCATCGAGGCAACCGCCGTAAGCAAGGCATACGGAGACAAACTATTGTTTGAAAATCTTTCCTTCTCCCTGCCACCTGCTGGAATTGTTGGCATCATTGGTCCCAACGGAGCCGGTAAAACAACCCTTTTCCGGATGATTATGGATCAGGAGCATTGTGATACGGGTGAATTCATTCTTGGCGACACCGTCAAGCTGGGGTATGTCGATCAGGCGCATATTGAGATTGATCCTGAAAAAAGCGTATGGGAGGTTATTTCCGGTGCACAGGAACAATTCATGATGGGTGGCAAACTAACCAACTCGAGGGCCTATGTATCCCGTTTCAACTTTAACGGTGGCGATCAGCAAAAAAAGTGCGGCGTGCTTTCCGGTGGCGAGCGGAACCGCCTTCACCTGGCCATGACGCTGCGTTCCGAAGCCAATGTACTGCTGCTCGATGAACCCACGAACGATATCGATGTTAATACCCTCCGCGCGCTGGAAGAAGGACTCGAGAATTTTGCCGGATGTGCGGTTGTTATTTCCCACGACAGATGGTTTCTCGACCGGATCGCCACACATATTCTTGCTTTTGAAGGGGATTCCCAGGTGTGCTATTTTGAAGGCAGCTATACCGAGTATGAGGAAAATCGCAAAAAAAGGCTGGGCGATGAAACACCGAAAAGAATAAAGTACAAGAAACTGATGTAACTTACGAAAGGATAATATCTGTCGGGTGGAATACAAATCCTTCAATGCTGTCTATATGAATACACCAGTCATATTGATTGTGGAAGATGATGAGCCCAGTTACATGTATCTCTCATCATTGTTGACGAGATTCCCATGTTCAATCGTTCGTGCTCATAACGGGAAAGAAGCTGTCGATATCTGTCAGGAAACCAATGACCTCCGGATGGTCCTGATGGATTTGAAAATGCCGGTGATGGATGGCCTGGATGCCACCCGTAATATCAAGGCGGTTCGTGAAGATCTGCCCGTTATTGTCATAACTGCCTATGCCTTCAGCGGCGATGAAAAAGTTGCCATGGAGGCGGGTTGTGATGAGTATCTGACCAAGCCTGTCAAGAAAGAGTTTCTTTACCGAACGCTTGCAAAATACGGGTTCCGGCCTTCGCCAGAAAACTATTGACCGCCGCTGAATCTGGTCTGATTACTTTTTCTCGGGATAGTTTATCAGCTGAAATTCACTGAAAAGCCCGTAATCCAGAAACTGGTAGTCAGTGCCGGAAGGTTGTTTTTCCGGTCCCTGGTTCCAGCTGAAGGGAGAGTCGATCCAGCCTGTTTGAACCACATGGTGGTAGCCCAGCGTATTTTTCAGGCTGCCTGTCAGCCTCAGATCGATGAGGTTATTTCCCTTCTGGATCAGGTCCGTAATGTCGAGTTCATACGGCGCCCAGCCAATTTTCCCTGCATTTCTGCCGTTTACCCAAACTTCTGCAACAGCCCCCTTCCAGTTGTCCGCCTTAACGCGAAAGATTCCTGCGGGGTCTTCAACCGTAAATACCCGGCTATAGGAAACCTTATCGCCATAAAACGGAATAAAGTAATTCTTCCAGGTCCCGAGCCCGAGGGTGCCTGGATTTTTTATTGAAAATCCGGCCGTTGCCGCAGACAGCGAAAAATCACCTAATATATAAACCGGCATCAGTTCTGAGAAGACCGACATCTTTTCTGCCGACAACTCAATGATATTCTCACCGCTTTTCACCAGGCTTCCTATCTTATAAACGGGGAAATACCGGTCGAGCCACCAGGTGCCTTCAACAGGAGTTATAACCGTACCGTTGAGCTTGACCTGCCAGCGGTCGGGCCGCTCTATAACTGCCTGAAGTTCTTCCAGAACCTCACCGGCGGTTTCCGGATTAATGAAGAAATGGTAACGTGCCTTGAACCAGGAATCCTGAGTAAAATTGTCCATTTCCAGGTACTGCTGACGAAACTGAATTTTATGCTGCCAGGGGTTACCTGTTTCAAGCCCTGATAGTTCGAAGAGCTTGTACATGGCCGTCATGAAGTACATATCCTCCTTTTTGAAGGATTTTGCCTCAAGATCAAGGTAGTCAATTGTCAGGACATTCGGTGCCAGTCTCCGGGTCTGAATCTCCCCTTGTGGTTTTACCGGAAGGCCGCTTTCTTCAGCTACTTTATTCCGTACCCTTGGTGCAACCGGTTTCATTGTAGCCAGGAAAAGCCTGCTGCCTCCCGGCGGCACGCTCACCCCGCAACTGATCTGGCCCGGTTTTTTAACAAAAGCAATCGACTCCACAGCACCATCATTCAGGTCGATTTCTGCCAGGTTTCTTCCTTTAATCAGGATTTCGGCTTCGGCGGTGTGCTCCAGATCGGAATTCACAAGGAAAAGCAGCTGCCCGTCGTCGAGCAGCCTTCGCTGGTGAAACAGCTGGCCGCTGGCTTTGTCGGTCTGCCTGAGCGAAAAATCGGGATTCATGAAATAGGAGCTGACATGGTCGGAAGCGGGATCACTTCCGCTGATCCAGTTAACGGGAAATCTGGCCGCCAGTTCTTTCACCGACTGGTTTGGCTGGCCATCAACATAATCCAGGGAATCCGACAGGCACATAACGGTATAACCTTCGGAAAGGTATGATTTCAATAGTGTTAGCGTAGAGGATTCAATATTCCTCATTCCCGGGGGGATAACAACATGATCATAAACCCGGTTCCGGATACGGATGCCTTTGTTGGTGTTTTCACCGAACCTTTTGAGCACCTGCTCCGAACCAAGATCGTATTCAAAGTGCTCGTACTCCAGATTTTGGATAAACTTTTTGAAAGCAACGGACAACTTGAAGATCCGGCGGTCATCATTTACGCTGGAGTGATACATCCAGGCGGTGGTATTGGGCTGGAGGACCAGAATATTGTTTACCTGCTCGCCGGCCGACATCGCCAGACAAATCCTGCCGATATGATCACCAAGAAGGGAAAAGTTGTCCCACCAGGGTTCCTGGTAACTGAATGACGGGGGATAGTCAAATTTTCTGACGCCCTGCATGCTGTAAAACGAGAGGTGTGGGTTAACGAAGTTTACACCCAGAACAACTTCCCAGTCGACAAGCCTTTTAAGCTCGGCGAAACTTATCTGCCAGCCGGCACCTCCCCAGGTTTCACTAAGCCTGCGGTTCCATCCTGACTGGTTGGCCGCACTGGCGAGCTCGCGAATGGCACGCGTGTTTCCAAACTGGCCGTCCATGCCGGTTGAATCGTACGATCGCCCGAGCATATCGACACCCGGCATCTGATGATACATGTAAAATGCCGATTCATCTATTCCGTCGCCGGGGTAGGGCCATCCATGCTCCCAGTAATGGCCTGTCCAGGCGAGGTTGTTTTTTTCGCAATAGTTGAACCAGGGCACGGCCCACCGGTCGAGGAACATCTCCAGGAGCAGCGTATAGTAATCGTGACGTACTTTTGTGAAATTGTCGGTCTCTTCGATAAGTGAAACAAGTTCCGGCTCGAGACGATAACCCCATCGGTTCTCGAATTCATCGAAAAGATCAGGTGTCCAGCGAATTGCAGTTTCAGGCCCTTTCGCAGCTTCCAGGTTGGGTTCGTCGGTAAAGATGCCCGGCAGCGTTTTTCCGAACTCCTCGCGGTTGTATTTTTCATAACCTTCCATAGTTGCCCGCATGAACGTATCGGTAACTCCGGGATAAAGCAGGTCGACATACGGATAACCGCCATACCACCATGACTTATTCGGGAAAGTGCGATAAAACACATAATAGGTCGGAGGCTCATCCGAATTCAATTGTTTTACTGATTTCTTCAGCAGAACCTCAACAGGAAGGTCGGCAATTTCCTTAAGGTTGGATGTAATCTTAAACCCAAGACCGGTTCCGTTCCGATAGGAATCGGGGTATCTTTCCTGCACATGACCGCCGGCGAACCCGCTTGGATATGAATTCTCATCGTAGATCCATACCTGCATGCCCAGTTTTTTTGCCGTTTGTACGGTGAACTGGAACAGCTCGTTCCAATCCTGCGACAGATATTCCGTAACCAATCCTGGACGGGGATGTATGAATACACCGCCCAAACCTCCATCCTTGAACTTCCGCAGCTGGAAATCGATTTCGCCCTTCGTGATTTTATCATTCCAATCCCACAATGGCGCAGCACGGTAGGCTGACGGCGGATCCTTAATGAGGCTCAGGAGCGATTCACTGCCGGAAACCCGGGCAGTATCAGTTTCATTCTGGTTCACCTGGCAGGCCGATGGCAGAAGAGCGAGCATCAGCAGCGGAAGGAGACGGATAATTTTCATGGACAGAATTGTTTGTCTCAAATATATGCGATTCCTTACTATTTTCGCCGTGAGTTTACCCTTATGAAATGTGAAGATGGAATTTAAATGCCAGGATTGTCAATTGATTTTTGAAGCCGAAGGCTCGAAAGCAGAATACAGGGATCCCATATATGGTCCGTGTTCCAAAACGGTTGCCATGTGCCCTGAATGCGGTACCGAAAGCACCGAATACCGAAAGCCAAAACCCTCGAAAAGCAAGGGATCACCGCAGGATTCCTGCCCGTCTTATCATAGCGGTTCGTGCAGCTGCTGTAATTGAGAGTGACGAGTTACGAGTGATAAGTGACAGTCACTTGTCACCCGTCACTTGTCACTTTAATGAAAAAGATTAGTATTTAATCATTTTACTGTTTATCTTTCGGTCAAAAATCGAAAGAGATGTTTGTTAAATCCAATATCAGGTTTTTGAGAAAGCGGCGTGGCCGCACCCAGGACGATGTCAGCAATTTTCTTGGGATGAAGCGATCCACTTACGCGGGTTATGAGAATGGGGTAGCGGAGCCGGGCATCCGCGAATTGCAGCAATTCTCCGATTATTTCAGGATTTCGATGGATACTTTATGGCGCGTTGAACTGGAGACCCTGGCCGAAAGCCAGATGCGCCAGCTGGAAGACGGATATGACGTGTATATTAAAGGCAGCCAGCTCCGGATCCTGGCTACAACAGTCGACAGCGCCAACCGGGAGAACATTGAGCTGGTTGCCGAAAAGGCGAAGGCAGGCTATAAAAGGGGCTATGCCGACCCCGAATACATTCGCGAACTGCCTGTTTTTCAGCTGCCTTTTCTTTCTCCGGAACGTAAATACCGTACCTTCCAGATCAGCGGCGATTCAATGAAACCCATCCCCGACGGATCTTATGTTACCGGTGAATTTGCAGAAAACTGGGAGTACCTCAAGAACGGTGACCCGTGCATCATTCTGACACGCGATGAGGGCCTGGTTTTTAAATTGATCGAGAAAGATTTCAAGCATAAACAATTCATGCTTCATTCCCTGAACAGGGAGTATCCTGCCTTTTCAATTGCTATAGAGGAAGTTACGGAAATTTGGAAATTTATCCATTACATCAGTTCCGAATTGCCCGAGAAAGTGCCTCTTGAACATGAACTCTTCAGGGCTATTGCGAATCTGAAGAAGGATGTTGAGGAAATAAAGAATAAATAGCAGGATGTTCGCCGTAATCGACATTGAAACCACCGGTGGCAGCCCAAAAACGGAAAAGATAACCGAAATTGCCATCTACCTTCATGATGGAATGACCGTTACTGATGAGTTTATCACGCTTGTCAACCCTGAAATCAGTATACCTTATTACATTACCGGCCTTACAGGCATCACCAATGAAATGGTTGCCGATGCCCCGCGATTTTATGAAATTGCCCGCAAGGTTGTGGAAATGACGGAGGAGCGCATATTTGTTGCGCATAATGTGAATTTTGATTACAGTTTTATCCGGCAGGAGTTTAAGAACCTTGGATTTGAATTCAGCCGGAAGACACTGGATACGGTTCGCCTGGCCAGGCAGGTTGTACCCGGCCTCCCTTCCTATTCGCTGGGCAAACTGTGCACTTCCCTCAGTATCCCGCTGAACAACAGGCACCGTGCAGGGGGCGATGCCCTGGCCACAGTGAGGTTGCTCGAGGAGTTGCTGAACCGTGACCAGAAAAACATTGCGGCAAAAATACTGAGGCCCGGACATCCGGAAGGCCTTAACCCGTTTATCAGCAAGAAGCTGCTGGATTCACTTCCGGAACAAACCGGGGTCTATTATTTCTGGGATGAAAAGAAGGATCTGATATACATCGGCAAAAGCAATGATATCCGGACACGCGTGTTTCAGCACCTTCACAACCAGAATACGCGGAAAGCGATGGAGATGCGCGACAGAATCGCAGATATTTCATGGGAACTTACAGGAAATGAATTGATTGCTCTACTTTTTGAATCGGATGAGATAAAAAAGCACAAGCCAATTTATAACCGCCGGCAGCGGAGAAGTTTTTTCAATTACGGGCTTTTTGCGTTTGAGGATAAAAACGGGTATGTGAACTTCACGGTAAGCAATACCTGTGAAGGGGCATCGCCGCTAACTACCTTCACTTCCAAGCGTGAGGGCCGCGAACTCCTGGCGCAATGGGTGGAAATGAACCGGCTCTGTTCACGGCTTTCAGGATTGTATGACAGTGGCGGCGCCTGCTTTCATTACGGAATAGGGGAGTGCAACGGCGCCTGCATTGGTAAGGAGCCGCCGGAAATTTACAACCAGCGGGCCCAAAACCTGCTCAGGCGCTTTGAGTATGACCATCAGGATTTTCTTATAATTGACAAAGGAAAGTCGAAAGGAGAGGTCGGAATCGTCTGTATCGAGAAGGGCCAGTACCGTGGCTTCGGCTATACCGATGCTGAATACGAAAACAATCCGGAGATTCTCAGGGATGCCATACGCTTTTATCCTGATAACCGTGACATTCATGCATTGATTCGTCTATATTTGCGAAAAAACAAGGTCAAAGTTTTACCCTTATGATTATTTGCGGTTCATTCGGGATCTGGGAAATTCTGTTGGTTCTGGTCGTACTCATCGTTTTTTTGCTTCCGGCTTCCCGGATGCTGATGGGGCGTCGCGGAAACATGACAGAGAAGCTCGACCAGATTGAAAGGTTGGAAAGGCTTCTTCGCGACGGATCACTGACGAAAAGGCAATTCAACCGCCAGAAGTCAAAAATATTGAGGGGACGATAACCTTGCGAAGAATGAAAGGATATAAATAAATGCGCAGGTGCTTCATACTGATATTCATCTTTTTGGCTGTATTTGCCGGTGCCCGCGCTCAGCGAGGGTTTGAGCGGGATTCGATACGGACCGCCAGCGGTGATCTCATTATAACATTTATCGGCCACAGTGCCCTGCTCTTCACTTACCAGGGTAAGAATATCTATGTCGATCCGGTTCTACAGGTTGCTGATTTTTCATCTCTGCCCAAAGCAGATGCCATACTGATAACACACGACCACGGCGACCACCTGGATGCTGCTGCCATAGATAAGATTTCAAATCCGGAGACAGAAATCTTTCTTACCAGGCTTTGCTTCAGTAAGCTGAAAAAGGGGAAAGTGGTGTCTGCTCCCGATTATTTTATTGCAGCCGGCGTTCCGGTGGAAGCGACTGAGGCATATAACGTCATCAATCGACGAGGAAACGGCATACCATTTCATCCAAAGGGTGACGGCAACGGGTATGTTTTCATTTTCGGCCAAACCAGGCTTTATGTGGCCGGGGATACGGAGCTCACCAAGGACATGCTGAAGCTTAAAGATATTGATATCCTGTTTCTTCCCATCGGGCTTCCGTATACCATGTCGCCGCTCATGGCAATTGAAGCCGCAAAGAAACTGAGGCCTAAGATTTTTTATCCCTACCATTTCAACAACTCCAATCCCGAGGAGATCGTCAGGGCATTTATCGGTACTCCGGTGGAGGTGCGCGTGCGGCTGATGAAATAGTTCAATCAGGAAATCCCCATTCTCATGAAAATATCCCTCTTTCTGCTCATTCCGGCCTTTATTGTTGTCGGGTGCAATTCACGTTCTGAAAAGCCGGTGTTGCAACCACGGAATCTGGTTGACCTGGCTAACCCGTTGGTTGGTACGGCATCTTCCTACAGCCTTTCACATGGCAATACCTATCCGGCGGTGGCAGTACCCTGGGGTATGAATTTCTGGACCCCGCAGACCGGAAAGATGGGTGATGGCTGGGGGTATACCTATCAGTCCGACTCCATCCGCGGCATCAAGCAAACCCACCAGCCGAGCCCCTGGATCAATGATTACGGGGTGTTCAGCATTATGGCGACCACCGGCGACCTGCATACCGATCAGTTCGGGCGTGCGTCGCGATTCAGCCATGCCACGGAAATCAGCAAGCCAAACTATTATTCGGTTTTTCTGAGCGATTACGATGTGAATGCAGAAGTTACCCCTGCCGACAGGGCCGCCATTTTTCGCTTTACATTTCCTGAAAATGACCGTTCGTGGATCATTCTGGATGCCTTTAACAAAGGATCTTCGGTGACCATCGACCCTTCGAAGAACAGGATAACCGGTTTTGCCAGGAATAACTCCGGCGGTGTACCGGAGAACTTTGCCAGCTATTTCATTCTCGAATTTGATCAGCCATTTGCTGAATATGGTACGGTTTCCGATGGAAAGAACAAGATGGCCTCCTTGCAGGCGGATGCAAATCATACCGGTGCTTTTGTGCGATTCAGCACAAAAGCCGGTCAGGCGATACACGTTAGGGTGGCATCCTCATTCATCAGCCCGGAGCAGGCCGAACTTAACCTGCAGCGGGAGATAGGCGACCGAAATTTCGAACAGGTAAGGCAGGTGGCTGCCGATGTCTGGAATGAACAGATGAACCGCGTTCAGGTTGATGGCGGAACGGAAAAGCAGCAGGCAACTTTTTACACTGCACTTTACCGTACCCTTCTCTTTCCGAGGAAGTTCTATGAAATCGACCGTGAGGGTACCGTGCTCCACTACAGCCCGTATAACGGGAAAGTTTTGCCGGGGTACCTGTATACCGACAACGGTTTCTGGGATACGTTCCGCGCCGTTTTTCCCTTCTTCACGCTTGTTTATCCCGAGCATAATGCCCGGGTAATGGAAGGTCTTGTAAACACATACAAAGAGAGTGGCTGGCTGCCTGAATGGGCTTCTCCGGGCCATCGCAACTGCATGATTGGCAGCAACTCAGCCTCCCTTATCGCTGACTCGTATCTGAAAGGGATACGGGGATATGACATCAATACACTTTATGAGGCTATTCTGAAGAATTCGGAAAACGAGGGCCCCATGCATTCGGTTGGGCGCTTTGGGGTTTCATGGTACAATAAACTTGGGTATGTGCCTTATGACGTGGGGGTTAACGAAAATGCTGCCCGCACCCTCGAATATGCATATAATGATTTTACCATCTGGAAACTGGCGCAGGCCCTGAACCGCCCAAAGGAGGAAATCGAACGCTTCCGCTTACGGGCTGGCAATTACCGCAACCTTTTCGATAAAACGACAAATTTTATGAGGGCCCGGAATCAGGATGGATCGTGGCAAACGCCATTCGTTCCGGAAGCCTGGGGCGGGGCGTTCACGGAAGGGAGCTCATGGCACTACACATGGAGCGTTTTCCAGGATCCTCAGGGCCTGATCGACCTGATGGGGGGCGACAAGGCGTTCGTGGCCAAACTCGACTCCGTTTTTTCCATGCCTCCGATTTTCGATTTCAAATACTACGGCTTCGAGATTCATGAAATCACAGAGATGGTAAACGGAAACATGGGCCAGTATGCTCACGGCAACCAGCCGATTCAGCATGCCATCTACCTGTACAATTACGCGGGCGAACCCTGGAAGGCGCAATCGCACCTGCGTGAGGTAATGAACCGCCTCTATTCGCCTGATCCCGACGGACTCTGTGGTGATGAGGACAATGGTCAGACTTCTGCCTGGTACGTCTTTTCAGCCATGGGCATGTATTCCGTATGTCCCGGTGAGCCCGAATATGTGCTGGGCTCCCCGCTGTTCGACAAGGTGACCTTAAATCTCGACAACGGCAACCAGTTTGTTATCAAGGCCAATGGCAATGTTTCCGAAAACGTTTTTATAAACAAGGCCTCTCTCAACGGAAGAAACTACACCCGGAATTTTCTGCGGCACGAAGATATCCGCAAGGGCGGAGAACTGGTTTTTGACATGTCAAAAGAACCCAATATGAAAAGGGGCATCGGGAAAAAGGACAGGCCGTACAGCATGACGAACGAAGGCCGGTAGAGACGTTTAAAAAGGTCTCTGACAACATTATGGGCCAGTAGAGACGTTTAAAAACGTCTCTGAAACCATTATCCGTGATTATGCAGGAGACGCATTTATGCGTCTCTACAGGTCATCGGTACGGATTTTAAGGTAATCAATGCCCACCATGTAGCGGTTAACCGCTTTGGGGTCTTTGCCGGTAACCTCCAGCTGCAGCGTATTGACGCCTTTATTGAGGTGAAACTGGCCCAGTTTTGCTGTTTCGGTGATCACCTGCTTCTCTTTCCCGCTGTGATAACCTTTGAATGATTTCCCAACCGCCTGGTCATTGATCATCAGCTTGAAATCACCATAGTCGACCGCTTTGGTGAAGTTTAAAGTGAGCCAGTAGTCACCTTCGTTTTCCACCTCAAATTCGGCTTTCAGTTGTCCCTTAACTCCTCCGTCCATCCACCAAAGCTGGGCATTGTTGCTCCAGCCCCAGTTGGTGGCGTTCTGCACCTCCCAGTTACCTGCAGAAATGCTGACCACGCGAAGATGCTCACCCTGGAGGTAACCGGCCATATCGGCCACCGGCGGATACAGGTTTTCACGCTTCAGGGAAACCGGGATCTTTATGGTTTTGGGATCGGGCTCAACCAGGCACTTGCCTCCTGGCTTCATGTACCAATAAGAAACAATCCCGTAGTTAACTCGTGTTGTAGCCCAGTGCCAGAGCTCCATGTCAAATTTGAGACTGCTTGTGAAGGGTACGGCGTCGAGATTCCTGTGGCGCATGTTTACCGTCATCCCGGTATGGAAGTTACCCGATCCATCGGGCTGGGCAATCAGGAAGTGACTGAAAATCTCGGGCCGGCACCAGGCATATCCGATATAATCTTCGGTTCCCGTGCCGATTGCCGATGGCGTAGCTTCCCCGTCAACATAAACCTTTTCATCGCCTTCTCCCCACCATGCGTCGGCAGTGTTGAAAATCGTTATGGCGTCGCCCGCATAGACGCCCTGGCCCTCGAGGCGAACAAAGTTGATGTCTTCATGTTTGCCGTTAACCCAGTCGCCTGTATATCCTTTGGCTTGTATATTGTTGTATTCATGCCAGATAGCGCCAAAATGCATGGAATTTGCCCCCCAGCGATAAGCGGCGGTGAGGACCTCCCCGGACTGGATGGTAACCGGCTGTTCGCCCATGTTTATGAGTTCAATGATAGCCTCTTTGCGGAATGGCATCAGCCAGACGCATTTCAGGTCCCCGTTTTCCAAAACTTCCGTGTTGTACGTTTTGTGCGGCCTGAGTTGATAACCGGTGCCGAAGAAGTCACCCACCGGCGACCAAACGGTGCGTTCACCATCGAAAGTTATCTGCAGAATGGTTGAGCGATAGGCCTGGGGCTGGTTCTCCGCTTTTATCCGGATCAGCAGTTCATCAATGGCCGCGGGGCCCCTGATCTCAAGTTTCACCGATTCGCCGGGGGCAAGAACTTTATCGGGCTGACTGGAAAGTTTTGAGGCCGTGAAAGGCCCTTTTCTTTCCGGGAAAGCGGTTGCAAGAGAAGCCTGGGTCAGATCAAGAAGGGATTTATGTGTGGTCAGGTCGGCCAAGGTGAAGGAGGTTACGTTGGTTCCTTCCTCATACGTTCGGTAGCCAATATTGTAATATACTGACGGACTGTGCTTTTCGGCAATGATGCCGGCGCATTCATAAGTGATTTTCAGGCCTTTGGAATAGGGAATCGGCATATAAAGGTTGTGACCCCGCTGCGCATAAACAGTTAGTGGCGAAACGGATGAGCTGAGCGGTTCACCCACCAGTTGGCCGCCGCTGATAATCTTAAGGACCGGTCCTTCGATTTCCGGTTTACTGTTCCCATCAACATAGATCCTCAACGTACCTGTATAGGCTGCCTCATTGCCGAAGGTCATCCAAAAACGAACTACTGCGCCCGGACCCGTGGCATCCATCATTACGAATTCACGCCTGCCGTCGGTTGTCTCTTCGCGGATGAACCAGGAGGCATCTCCGTTTGCAAACCAGCCGTCTTTGTCTGGTGCAACAGTCCGCTGGTCGTAGCTGCTGAATTGTTTGCTTGTGAATGCCGGTTTCGGATACTCGGCAAGCAATTGAGGGTCGGTCATGTTCTGCAGCAGCGTTCCAAAAGTTACGGTTTTGTTGTCACTGGCGCATTGAATCAGTGTGGCTGCGAGAATGCAGAGGACCAGGATCCGGGAGGTGTAGGTTTTCATGCTATGATTTTTAAACAGCTAAATTTAGCAAAAGCGAATGAATCCGTTTATCCGGATTAGTTACTTTAGGTTACCATTACGATTTATCAAACACGATCATCGATGAAAACCATGAAGTACCTGATTTTGCTGTCGTTGATTCTTATCACGGTGCCACCCGCGGAGGCTCAGACCAACATGTTTCTCAGCAACCCGGTTGCCGGCAAGATCCTGAACGGAAACTACGATCCGGCCATTTACCGTTCCGGCAAGGCTGTCAGCCATCCGGATTCCGTGAGATTTGCGATCATCCGTGGCGTGGACCAGCAGGAGCAGGCGAAAATGCTCGATAAGCTTGAATCTTTCTACAACAGGAATTCGGGTGCCGATACGACCAGCCTTACAAAAGGCATCGGTGCCTGCAGAAGCTGGATTCTGTCCTGTTTTGACGAGGCAAGCCGGAAAAACAACAACAGGCTGGTGACGGGATACCTGGAATTTGATGCCGATATCTGTGGCAAGACTCATCACAAAAATCCTTTTGCCTTACTTCCCGGCCTTGATACCTCCTGTCGAGAAATTATCGTTGTTGAAGGTCATTTCGATACACGGAATGAGGTACGCTGCGATACAACGGGTTTTACCCCCGGGGTGGACGACAACGGCTCAGGGGCCACACTGGTGATTGAGCTTGCAAGGGTAATGAGCAGGTTTTCTTTCAACCAGACTATTCTGTTCACTACACCAACCGGAGAGGATGAAGGACTCTTTGGCGCAAAAGCATGGGCAGATTTTTTATCAGCCAGAGGAGTTGAAATCAGGGCTGTTCTTAACAGCGATATCGTTGGAGGCATCTATTGCGGTAAAACCTCTCCTGCTCCATCCTGTCCGTTTTACGGCCATGTCGACAGTACACATGTCAGGATTTTTTCGTATTCCGCCGACAACAGCCTGACGGTAAATTCACAGCATAAACAGCTGGCCCGCTATATGAAATACCTCCAGGACAGTCTTATTAACCCGCACCTGGCGGTGCCGATGACGGTTAACATTATGCAGGGAGAGGACCGGTCGGGTCGGGGAGGGGACCACACCCCGTTCCGAAAAAAAGGGTACACTTCGGTAAGGGTGATTTCTGCCAATGAGCACGGTAATGGCACCGGTACCCCGCCCGACAGAAATCACAGCATACGCGACAGACGGATTCAGGATATCACCGGCGATGGCATTGCCGACAGCCTCTTCGTCAATCCGGGTTATCTTGCCCGAAATACCATCATGGTTGGCGTTACGGCAGCACTTCTTGCATCAGCACCTCAACAGATTACGGCTGCGGCACAAGTAACGCGGAATGGTGCAGTAATGCGCTTGTCCAGTCCGCTCAAGCATACCACCGGATTATTGGTTGGGGTACGGAAGTTTAATAGCCAAAGCCTTGAATTCGACACCATTTTACGGCTTCCTTACAGTAAGGAATTCAGGATAAGTCTCGACGCCGGTCAAACCAGCTATGTATCGGTGGCGCCTGTAAACAATGGCGCACCCGGTCTTTTTTCCAATGAAATGGAATTGATATTGGCGAAATAAATCTACTTTTGTAACGTTTGTTACAAAAATAAGGGATGTATGAAAAGATTGATTTTGTTTCTTATGATTTGTGCGCCGATCATAGCAGGGGCGCAGGATTCCATTTTCAAAACAGTACCGAAACAATTAAGCCTCGAGGCGGGTTTTCGACGGGTCACCGGCTCAGAACTATTGAATAAAGCGTCGAACGGGTATTCTGTCATTTTTGATTATGCCTGGCAATTATCGGGTTTCAAGGGCGGAAGGGCTTCTTATATATCTGTACCCCTCGGATACACCCAAATGATGCCGGATAACGATTCAATGGTTTCGGCCAGGGTGATCAGCTATGGCTGGACAGTCCGCCATGAACTGCGCCCGCAGAAGGGGTGGGTTCCATATCTTGGTTATGCCCTGATGCTGAACAATTATGCAGAAAAGGGAACTTTGGGACACCGGTTTGCCCATCAAACCCGGTTTTCCCTGGGGTTGAACCGTTACAGCGAGGCGGCCATTCAGCCCTACGTGGTACTGGACTATAGCATGACGTATTATCCGGAATGGGGGGTAAAAGGGTCGCAGGCGCATAAATTCGTTGAATTGAAAATCGGTGCCCGGTTTTCCAGAAAAAGCCACTGATCAGCCAAAATGTACTGTTGATGCAGAAAAACCGGATTATTTCCGGTTTTTCTGTTTTCATGCGATAAATCATAACCCGGGTCGATGCTAATGAGTAATTTAGGTAGTTAAAACTAAATCCGGATCTGATATGGCAATCATCAAAAAAGAGGCGGCACTGGAATATCATTCAAAAGGCCGGCCTGGTAAAATTGAGGTAATTCCGACGGTACCCTACAGTACGCAATATGACCTTGCGCTGGCATACACCCCGGGTGTTGCATTCCCCTGCAAGGAAATTGAGGCAAATCCTGACGATGCATACCTGTACACAGCCAAGGGAAATCTGGTTGCCGTGATCAGCAACGGTACTGCGGTACTTGGCCTTGGTGACATCGGAGCTTTGTCGGGAAAGCCGGTGATGGAAGGCAAAGGCCTGTTATTTAAGATTTTCGGGGATGTGGATGTCTTCGATATCGAAGTTGATGAGAAGGATCCCGATAAGCTTATTGAGGTGGTAAAGGCTATTTCCCCGACTTTCGGGGGCATTAACCTCGAAGATATAAAGGCTCCGGAGTGCTTTGAGATCGAGCAGCGCCTGATCAGGGAACTCAATATCCCGGTTTTTCATGATGATCAGCATGGTACAGCGATTATCTCGGCCGCCGGTCTGATTAATGCCCTGGTTATCAATGGCAAAAAAATAGAGGACGTCAGGGTTGTGGTTAACGGAGCCGGTGCTGCGGCAGTTTCCTGCATCAAGCTCTACATAACCATGGGCGTGAAAAAGGAAAATGTTGTGATGGTCGACAGCAAAGGGGTACTCAACCGCAGGCGCACCGACCTCAATTCCTCAAAGCTTGAATTTGTTACCGATCGTGATGTCTCCACGCTGGCGGAGGCTTTTGTGGATGCCGACGTTTTCCTCGGACTTTCGGTTGCAAATGTGGTTAACCAGGACATGGTACGATCCATGGCCAAGGATCCGATTGTTTTTGCAATGGCAAATCCCAATCCGGAGATTCCCTACGAAGAGGCTATCGCTAGCCGGGAGGATATAATTTTCGCCACCGGCCGATCAGATTATCCGAACCAGATTAACAACGTGCTGGGATTCCCGTTCATTTTCAGGGGAGCGCTTGATGTAAGGGCCTCAAAGATCAATGAGGAAATGAAGATTGCTGCTGCCCTGGCTCTTGCCAACCTGGCGAAAGAAGATGTTCCTGAAGCAGTTAATCTGGCCTACAATATGCAGAACATCCACTTTGGCAAGGAGTATATCATACCAAAGCCGCTGGATCCAAGGCTAATAACAACGGTAGCCCCTGCTGTTGCCCAGGCTGCCATGGATTCCGGAGTGGCTAGGAAGCCAATAACGGATATGAATGCCTACATTTTTGAACTGCAAAAACGGATGGGGCTCGACAACAAGCTCATCCGGTATATAACCGACAGGGCTCACCGCGATCCGAAGCGGGTAATATTCGGACAGGCGGATAACATGAAAGTTTTGAAGGCCGTTCAGGCAGTGAAGCACGACAAAATTGCAATACCCATTCTTTTAGGTAACCCCACAAAGATACGGAGGATCATCGCCGAGCTTGACCTTGACCTTGCAGATGTGGAAATCATCAATCCCCGTTCAGATGATGAAGCAAGCCGGATCGAATTATTTGCCGAAGAGTTCGTAAGCAACAGGAAAAGAAAGGGTATTACAGTGGATGAGGCCAATGAACTCATGCAGAACCAGTCATATTTCGGCTCGATGATGGTACAGCTGGGCATGGCGGATGCCTTCCTGTCCGGAACAAGTTCGAAATATGCCTATACCATCAGGCCGGCCGTAGAATGTGTCGGGGTAAGGCCTGTTCTCGACCACATCGCCGGGATGTATATCCTTATGACCAAGAAGGGCCCCTTCTTCTTTGCCGATACTACCGTCAACAAAGAACCGGATACTCAGGCGCTCGTGGATACAACGCTGCTCGCCGCCGAACAGATCCGAAAATTCGGTGTGGAGCCGAAAATTGCCATGGTGTCCTACTCCAATTTCGGGACACAGCGTCAGTCCAACGGTTCACCCGTCAGAGTTGCCGCGGCTGTTAAGATCCTGCATGAGAAGTATCCCGACCTCATAGTTGATGGAGAAATGCAAGCCAACTTCGCCCTAAATAAGGAGATCAGAATGAAGAAATTTCCTTTTTCGAAACTGGCGGGCCATGATGTGAACACACTCATCTTTCCGAACCTTGATTCCGGGAACATCGCGTATAAGATGATGCAGGAGATTGGTGGTGCGGAGGTTATCGGGCCGATTGTGATGGGCATGAACAAACCCATACATATTCTTCAGATGGAAAGCTCGGTTAGGGAAATCATCTATATGGCGGCTATAGCCGTTATCGACGCCCAATGCAGTTCTGATCCGAGGTGTTCCAGTAAGTTTGCCCTGTTAACCTGATTTTTACATCCAGCGTTTCCGGCGGAAATAGATCCAGGATCCTGCACCTATCAACAGCATGATCCCCAGTATGATGAAATAGCCGTATGTCCAGTTGAGTTCCGGCATGTACTTAAAGTTCATGCCGTAGATACCGGCTATGAAAGTTATCGGGATAAAAATTGCTGAAACCACGGTAAGCAGCTGAATTACCTTATTCATCCCGATGTTCAGCTGCGTGAGGTAAAGTTCCCTGATGGAGGCCAGATTATCGCGAATCTGATCGAGGAGGCTCAGAACCTGATTCACATGGTCAAGAATGTCCTGATAATAAGGCAGATCATCGGTACTGATCAGGTCGTCCGGTTCACGCATGAGCCTGATCAGGCCCTCTTTAACAGGTATAACCTGGTGCCGGAAATATATCTGAAATTTCCTCAGCTGGTGTATGGTCTGCGTTGGATCAAAATCGGATTTTCCTTCCATGTCCAGTTCGAGTTCTTCGATCTGCAGCTCAATCTTCTCGCAGATTTCCAGGTAATTGTCCACCATCAGGTCGAGCAGGGTATAGAATGTGTAATCCGAGCCATGCGTCCGGATTTTAGAACCGTTAACGCCCAGCAGTTCAAAGACGGGCTCGAAAAGACCGGACTTTTTTTCGGCAAAGGAGACAATTAGATCCGGTTGAAGAACAATGCTGATTTGTTCCGAAGACCAATCGAGCAATTCCGGATTCCACTCAATGTTTTTCAGAATAAAGAAGACCCAGTTTTCACCCCGATCGGTCTTGGAATTTTGATCCGTATTCAAGATATCCTCCATAATAAGTGTGGTTACACTTAGCTTACGGAAAACAGGTTCCAGCAGGTTGTTATCCGACAATCCGTTTATCTCAAGCCAGGTGGTTTGGTCATCAGACCGCTTTTCCGGCCTGGCGCACTGATCGTTGAAAGGTTCCCTCAACCAATTGCTTGCATCAAACCGGTGGCAGGTTATGGCCTCCTGGCCAGGAAAATCAATGCCGATATGCAACAGCGTTCCGGGGGGCAGCCCCTTTTTGCTTGACCTTCGGTTTCCCGGGTATTTCTTGCTCCTCATATTATGTGTTTGGAAAACTATGATGCAAGCTAACAAACTCTGGAATCAAAATATAGGACATTACCTGATCCATTTGTTTTCTGCGATCCATTGAATAAGCAGTCCCTGTTCCATGTTGTACAACTCTTCGGAATTTTAGCGATATTGTAACACCTAACATTTTAAACTGATACGTATGGGACTAATGAATGACTTCAAGAGCTTTGCCATGAAAGGTAATGTTCTGGATCTGGCCACAGCCGTGATCATCGGTGGTGCATTTGGGAAAATCATTTCTTCACTTGTTAATGATGTCCTTATGCCGCCGCTGGGACTGCTATTGGGGAAAGTCGATTTTAAGGACCTGAAGGTTGTCATCCAAAGAGGTTCAGAAGGGGCAACGGATGTGACACTTAATTACGGTATGTTCATCCAGAACATCTTTGATTTTCTGATTGTTGCATTTTGTATTTTCCTATTGATCAGGGCCTATCAGAAACTCGAAAAGAAGAAAGAGGAAGCACCTGCCGCTCCTCCGGCACCGAGCAAGCAGGAACAGCTGCTGGAAGAAATCCGTGATCTGCTTAAGAAGTAGAACTTTTTTAATTCATCAGCGGAAGCAGGAGGGTGAAGGTGGATCCTTCACCCTCTTTACTATCGACCGTGATCCTTCCATTCATGGCTTCAGCATAACGCTTGGATATATTCAACCCCAATCCTGATCCGGGATGCTTTTTTGACATTCCCTCACTCAC
>CAYWHP010000004.1:98248-131302 GCA_964457845.1 uncultured Porphyromonadaceae bacterium
GGCCGCTTCCCTCGTAGTTGCGGGAAATGCCTTCACTCACCTGCCTGAATTCCTCGAAAATCCTTGATTGTTCCATGGCGGAAATGCCTATTCCCGTATCGGAAACAGATACTTTCAAGGTCTGATTGTCTGCCGTAACCGATAATTCTATTAAAACGGAGCCAGCTGAAGTAAACTTTAATGCATTGTTAACCAGGTTATTGACTATTTTAAGGACCAGATCTTCATCTGCATAAACCTCCGGATCTGCAAGAATTGATGCTGACAGCGAAAGCCCTTTCCGCTCTGCAAATGCCATATAAAGCCTTGCGCTCTCATTAATAAGCCCGGCAAGCTTTATGTTTTGCTGCCTCACTGTCAGGCTTCCTGATTCAAGCATACTGATATCGAGTATCGAATTTACTGTATCCAGAAGCCGTGTGCTGCTGTTCAGTATGATTTGTGCCATTCGCTTCTGCTCCTCGCTTTCCGCAAGTTCTTCGATCAGTTCAGAGAATCCCATTATTCCGTTCAATGGTGTCCTTATTTCGTGGCTCATGTTGGCCAGAAAATTGGATTTAAGGCGATTGGCAAGTTCAGCATTCTCTTTGGCCTGAATCAGTTCCCGGTTGAGCTGCGAAATCTGTTGGATATTGACTGCCATTTCCTCGTTGGTGGTTTGAAGTTCTTCTCCGGTCTGCTGAAGTTCTTCGTTGGCTACCTGAAGTTCCTCATTCATGCTTTCAAGTTCACAATTCTTTATCTGGAGCTCCTCATGCTGATCCGCCAGAATTTTTTCCATTTTTATTCGCTGGCTGATATCGTTTATCATGGCAACGAAGACCGGACCGGTATCCGAATTCATCAATTGCAGGAAAACATCAACCGGGTATTCGGTGCCATCTTTGCGCCGATGCAACGTGTTAAAATTGAGTGTTTTCAGTTTGCCTTCCCTGAGCGGAAGTATAATTCTATCAAATTCTGCACGGGTTACAAGGGGTTTGATATCAACCGGGGTTAGGGAAGTGAGTTCTTCCAGGGTGAACCCCAGGTTGCGTCGGGCACCATAATTCACATACCGAAAGACAAGGCTTTCAGCATCAAATAAATAAATTTCACTCAAATTATGCTCCATGATATCTTGAAGCCAGGCTTTTTCACGCTGCTGCCGGATAACCTCGAGATAATGCTTTACCCCCTGTCGCCTGAATATCAGAAGCATAATAAAGGTAATCATTACCACAAGCGATACGATCAAAGCCAGGGTAAGTATTAATCTGGATTTTGTTTCGTAGAATATTTCATCCACATCTTCCTTGGCAACAAGAACCCAAGCCGTGCCCGGGACATTTTGCACGGCCGAAACAACCTCCACGTGCCTGTAGTCAAGCGACCTGTATACCCCGTATCTGCCTTTCAGCCCCAGCGAAGCCGCTTTGGTTGTATCATGAACGGAAAAAAGCGACTGCAATGGTTTGACGCCCTCAAATCGCAGATTATTAAGAAAAACAACCGAATCCCCATCCTGCCTGGCAAGCAGGGTCTCCGCCGTAACACTCTGAGAGGGCCATTCCTCGATAAACGGGTACAGATACCTTTCCGGATCAATTCGCAGAAACAACCTCCCGATAAGCTTGCCGGAATCTTTATAATCCGGAATCGGCACAACCAGGCCTAAATGGATTACGCCGGGATTCTGGGAAAAGAAGTCGATGATTGTGACACTGTCTGACAACTTCACCTGGCTGATCTTCTTTCTTATCTCGCTTGGAATCAGCATCGATAGCAGTGGCCGCGTCGCGATTAATTTGTCAGATTCATCATAAAGTACCGCCTGGATACAGTTCTCATCATTCAAAGCCATCGTGAGCCAGGAATTCAGATCGCCTCTGAGCCCATCATCCGGGCTGGCTAAAAACTGCGACAACTGCCGGCGGAACAACTGATTCTTGTGAAAAATCTCTGCGTTAAAAATACGCTCATTCCGCCATTGCACGACGTTCATCACCTTTAAGGTCGCAACCGCTTCCAAATCCTTTTCAACCCGCCGACTAAGCCTGTTTTTTTGGCTCGAATAGGTGAAATGCCCGGCACCAAGGATAATCAGGTCGAACAGTATGATAAGGAAAATAGCAGGCCAGCTAATGACTCGCCTGCGATTTTGGCCCGGAGCCGCGTTATCAGGGTTTATTGCCATTTCTAATTTCTTGGATTAGATGTCAGTAAAAGCATTCAGCCGGTTTAAAGTTAGTTTAAAAGTAACTTATTTGAATGGGCATTTCGCCGTTGGCCGGCGTTTTTGTAATTTGGATCACTTGATAAATCCAAATTTTTATGAAAATTCATATGTTCTTGAATAACAATAGATTTCTATTGCTATTTTTTCTTTGCCTGGCGGTTGCCGTACACTCGGTTTCGGGGCAGCATACCTTCAACTCGGTATACTCCGGAAAAAACCTTGACTACATTGCTTTTCCTATGGGTGGGATGGGTGCCGGGATGGTTTGTCTGGATGGAACCGGATCATGGTCACACCTTTCTGTTGACAATCAGCCTGATGTGTTCAATGAACCGTTTGCTTTCGCGGCGATTTCGGTTCCCGGACTGGTAAACGGTGCAAAGGTGATTCAGGGGCAGGTTCCGACCTGGAAAGTTTTTGGCCGACCGGGAACGGCCAATGGAGGAGGTGATTACGCTTATGGTTTGCCCAGGTTTGAAAACTGCACTTTCCAGGCGCGATTCCCGTTTGCTGCAATCCGGCTGGAAGACAAGGATATACCGCTCAAGGTTAGCCTGACAGGCTGGAGTCCTTTTATTCCGGGGGATGCCGATAATTCGAGCTTGCCTGTGGGATCGATGGAATATACGTTCAGCAATACAACGGACAGGGCAATAGACGCGGTTTTTTCCTGGAATTCAAAAAATATTATCAGGAAAGATGCAATGAATGAAATCGTTCCAATAAAAAATGGTTTTACGATGCACCAGCGCGGGATGAAAGAAAAACCAGAGCAGGAAAGCTGGTTCAGTGTTTTCACCGATCAGGATGCCGTTGTAGATTGCTGCTGGTTCCGCGGTGGCTGGTGGGATGCTTTGACGATTCTCTGGAAGGATATAACCGAAGGCAGGTACCAACAGGATCCGCCGGCCGGAGATAATCCCCCCGGCGCATCCTTGTTTGTTCCGCTTCATATCCTGCCGGGTCAGGAAAAAACCGTACGGTTGATGTTTTGCTGGTACTCGCCCGAAACGAAAATATCATCGGGCTCCCAGCCTGCGGCCGCAGGGCCTGCCTTCACTGAGAATCCGGCGCCGGGTACTGCTTCAGGCCAGCAGGAGGTAACAGGGTACGCAGGAAAGCAGCTTGTCAATACTTATTATCCTGATGGAGACGGGCTTACCGGACAACTGGTCTCTCCGGAATTCAAGATTAAAAAAAGCCGGATTTCATTTCTTGCCGGAGGAGGCAGTATAGCGCAAAAAACGTGCATCAATCTGAAAATAAATGGAAAAGTTGTTCTTTCAGCCACCGGTAAAAATGAGGAAATGATGCAGCCGGTCACCTGGGATGTCAGTGGGTGGAAGGGTAAGACAGCGGTTATTGAAATTGTTGATAATGAAACAGGCGCGTGGGGCCATATCAATGCCGACCAATTTGTTTTTTCCGATAATCAATCCGTGAATCCACTAAACCCGGATGCCGGGGATGTTGTCTTCGAGGATTTTGAGAATCCGACCTATGGCAAGTGGGCACAATCTGGCAGCGAAGAAGATTGTTCCGGTTGCGATCCGGATGCTTGCATAGAAGATCGCTATTACAAACCATGGTATTCGGGTAGATTTAGTGACATCGGAGCGGTGCAGGAGTACTGGTTATCAAGCTACAATGATTTGAAAAACAAGAGTATGGTTTTCCATGATGCCTTTTGGGCGTCAACTCTGCCGGCAGAAGCGATGGAGGCAATAGGAGCAAACCTCACCATCCTGAAATCACCGACCGTGCTTCGGGACACAGGCGGAAGACTGTGGGCGTGGGAAGGATGCAGCGATAACAGCGGGTGTTGTGCCGGCAGTTGCACGCATGTTTGGAATTACGCTCAGGCGCTTCCTCACCTGTTTCCGGAGCTGGAGCGTTCGCTGCGATCAACGGAATTCACAGTCAGCCAAAATGATGAAGGGCATCAAACCTTCAGAGCCAATTTGCCTATCAATGAGCCAAAACATGGATTCCATGCTGCTTCCGACGGACAGCTCGGAGGGATCATGAAAGTATACCGTGATTGGCGTATCAGTGGGGATAACGACTGGCTTTCCAACCTTTATCCCTTTGTTAAAAAGAGCCTCGACTACTGCATAGCAACCTGGGATCCTGATCGTACCGGTTTACTTTCCGAACCCCACCACAATACCTATGATATTGAATTCTGGGGGCCCGATGGCATGTGCTCAAGCTTTTACCTTGGAGCCGTTACGGCCTTAATTGAAATGGGAAGGTTCTTGCAAAAACCTGTATCCGAATATGTAGAACTGCTTGGAAAGGGGAAAGCTAATCTGGAGAGCGATCTCTACAACGGCGAGTATTTCTTCCAGAAAATCCGCTGGACCGACCTTCATGCACCGGATCCGACAAAAGGATTGGCCGCCAGCCTTTCTGCCGGAGAAGCGGCTCAAATTCTTGCCAAAGAGGGGCCGAAGTATCAGTACGGTACCGGCTGTTTGTCTGACGGAATCATGGGTATGTGGATGGCCACCTCCTCGGGCCTGCCGGAAGTTCTGGATAATGTAAAGGTTACCTCTCACCTTAATTCAATCTATAAATACAATTTCAAAAGCGATCTCACCGACCATGACAATCCGCAACGGCCAACCTATGCACTGGGTAAAGAAGCAGGGCTTCTGCTTTGCACCTGGCCGAAGGGAGGACGTCTTTCATTGCCTTTTGTATATAGCAACGAGGTTTGGACAGGGATCGAATATCAGGTGGCCGGGCATCTCATAATGAAGGGAGAAGTGGAAAAGGGGCTGGATATCGTTCGCGCTTGTCGTCAGCGATATGATGGTGCGGTAAGAAATCCGTTCGATGAATATGAGTGTGGTCACTGGTACGCCCGTGCCCTGTCGAGTTACGGGCTTTTGCAGGCCTTGACAGGGATACGTTATGACGCGGTCGACCGGGTGCTTTACGTGAATTCCAGAATCGGCAAGGATTTTTCCAGCTTCCTTTCAACGGCTACCGGGTTTGGTATTGCCGGCTTACGCAACGGGATCCCTTTTGTTGAAGTAAAAATGGGCAAGATTCCATTCGACAGGGTGGTGGTCAACTAAAAAGAGGTATTTTTGAGCCCAAACTTGAAAAACTATGGGAAGAGCATTTGAATACCGGAAGGCACGCATGTTTAAGCGTTGGGGGAACATGTCGAAAACATTTACCCGGATCTCCAAGGAAATCATCATTGCCGTCAAATCCGGCGGACCCGATCCATCCAATAATTCCAGGTTGAGGGCCCTGATGCAGAACGCCAGGGCTGCTAATATGCCGAAGGATACGGTAATGGGGTCCATCAAGAAGGCTGCTGGCAAGGACCAGGCCGATATTAAGGAGTTTGTTTATGAAGGATATGCTCCTCATGGCATTGCCGTTCTGGTTCAGACTGCCTCCGACAACCATACGCGAACGGTTGCCAACGTAAGGAGTTACTTTAACAGGACTGGCGGAAACCTTGGGACATCCGGCAGTGTCAGCTTCATGTTCGAACATAACTGCGTTTTCAAGGTCAAAGGCAAACCGGGTCTGGATCTGGAGGAGCTTGAACTCGAGATGATCGATCTGGGCGCACAGGAGATCTTTGCAGAAGAAGAGAATGTCATCATCACCGGGGAATTCGAAAGTTTCGGAAATATCCAGAAGTATCTGGAGGACAACACATACGAGATTATCAGTGCTGAATTCGAATGGATTGCCTCCCAGACGAAGGAGTTAAATGCTGCGCAGGCAGCTGAAGTTGAAAAAACGTTGTCAAGATTTGAAGACGACGACGACGTTACCAACGTCTTTCACAACATGGTCTACAACGAAAACTGATTAACGGTCAGATTTTTCTGATACCAATGCCGGGAAGGTCATTTAAGGTGATCTTCCCGGTTTTTATTTCCATTCCTCGGAACAAGTCGTTGGTAATAAGTAGGTTGCCATCGAGGTCGGCAAATTCAGCAAGCGGTGCAAGCTGTGCTGCGGCAGATACGGCACAGGAGGTTTCGGTCATGCAGCCAATCATGACTTTCATACCCAACGATCTGGCAGTTTTGGCCATTACAAAAGCCTCCCTCATGCCGGTACATTTCATCAGCTTAATGTTAATCCCGTTATAAACTCCGGTCGCCTTAATAACGTCAGGAAGCCGCTGAACGGATTCATCACCGAAAATTGGAAGCGGAGATCTTTCCATAAGCCAGGCCATATCATCGATCTGGGATTTTGGCATGGGCTGTTCTATCATAACAATCCCCATTTCTTTGAGCCAATGAATCATTTCAAGCGCTTTCTCCTTTTCTTTCCACCCCTGGTTGACATCAACAGCGAGCGGCACCTTCGTGGCCGAACGAATGGTTTCAACCATTTCACGGTCATTCTCCCGGCCTAGTTTAATTTTCAATATTTTGTATGCTGAAGCTTCTGCAACTTTTTGCCTGACGACTTCTGCTGTGTCGATACCGATGGTAAAGGAAGTATTCGGTGTATTTACAGGATTCAGTCCCCAGATCTTATACCATGGCTGGCCCATCAGCTTGCCGACGAGGTCGTGCAAAGCAATATCGACCGATGCTTTGGCAGCAGTGTTCCCGGCATCCAGTCCATCCACATAATCCAGAATATCTTCCATACGGAACGGATCATTAAACCCGCTAAGGTCAATCCGGGAGAGAAACTTTCCGGCGGTATCCTGGGATTCGCCGAGATAGGGTGGCATTGAGGCTTCTCCAAAGCCCGTTACACCGTCATATTCCAGCCGGGTAAGCATAACCGGCGTAGAAGTCCGTGAAGATCCCGAAATCGTGAATACGTGCTTCAACGCCAGATTATAGGGCTCAAATGATAATTTAAGCTTGCCGCTTCGGTTCGTTCCCTGCAAAGCTGCAATCCCGGGTACGGATTTCGTACCAGCCAGGGCCGCTGCCATGCCGCCAATTGCAATGAATCGTCTTCTGCTTGTTTTCATCTGTACTTGCTAATTATACCAGGGATGCTCCTTAACCGGTATGGGGCTGTTGTCCATCCCGATTATTCTTCTGACATGCAATAAATTGGTCAGATAATAAGGCTTGAAATCAGCCCGCGTGGAGTCGAGCGTATACACGCTGGTCATACCTGCGCTCACCGAACTGTGTATGAAATCCGATTCTCCCGTATACATTCCAACATGGGTAACACCCTCGGGCTTTTCATCTGTAGCTTTTCGACCAAAAAACAACAAATCGCCGGGCTTCAGGCTTTTCCACACATCGGAAAGATCAACCTCAACTCCTTGCAAAACTTGTTGTGATGCATCTCGTGAGAGTACCAGGCCACCTGTAAAATAAACCGTTTTTGTTAGTCCGCTGCAATCCATGCCTTTCCCCGAAGTGCCACCCCAGAGGTAAGGGCGGCCCATGAGTGCTGCGGCATTTTTTACAAGATTTTCAGGAGTGGGCAATACGTTGAGGTACCAATCCCTGAAATCCACGCAATCGGCTCGTTTAATGTATCCGGAGCGTCCATCAGGCAGTACTACCTGAATTCGTAAACCAACTGGCTGGCTGTTTTCCGACCTGACCAAAACCGAGCCCATAACAACATCCGAAATCGGTTGTTCTCCATTCGCATTCGTTATGAGCCCATAATCGGCCTGGAACAACAGCCTTTCAGATGCTTTCCACTCGTTCAGCTCATTCTGGGTCAGCTTTTTAACCCCGGCGGTCTGGGTCCAGGAAATATACTTGTCGGGGGTCTGAACCAGCAGCCAGCCATCCTCTTCCTGTAAGATTCGTACCGGTGTTCCAAGCAGTGCCTGTGTCGCCATTTCGGCGGAATTCGCAGGTGTGCTTCGCATATTGGCCACCGAAAGGGTAATCAGGCCCCAGTTTTTGTCGCCAAGATTTGCATCGGGCAAACGTAAAATACTGTCGATAAAGGGGATCTCCTGCCTTGTAAGCTGCGCGCATAGGTTTATCGCGGCCTCCGGTTTGGTAGTCTTCCCTTTTACCAGCACGCTGTCGCCCAACCAGGATGCCTTAATGGCAAACAGCTCAATCCTGCTGTCTCTGATAACCTGACTCTGGATGGAATCGATCAGGAATTTTGTGGCGTCGAGGTCGTTCCGCTCCGGTTTGCAAGATGCCGAAAGGCCGATGATAAACAGCACCAGAATGCCGTTAACGATTCTGTTTTTCAATTGATAGTACATTCAGTTGATAATCCCATTGGTTAAAGTAGAGGTTTCCTTTAGCCCATTCGACTTCCCCTCTCTGAAAATCGAACGGTTCGGATCTGTAATATTTTTTGGCCGGGCTGAATTCGCCGGAAAACCCGTCATTTACGATCATGCGGTACGAATCGATGCCTGTCATGTAAAAGTTCCGCAGAATTGGATCGTCTGTGTTTTGCAGACCGAACGACATGTCAACGGGGACCCACCCTTTACCGGGATACCAGATTTCGCACCAGTCGTGCAGATTCTCTTCGCCGGGATGAAGCATCCATCCACTTTGCCACCGCGCAGGAATGCCTTTGTACCGGGCCATCGACAGGAGAAGGAAGGTTACCATTCCGCAATCTCCCCGACGCTGGCTTAAAACATATTCGGGGATGCACTCGAACGTGGAGTATTCCAGCGCAGATGACCAGGGGATATTGCCGTTGATCCAATAATAGAATTTCCTGATGATTTCTGCCTGATCCGTTTCACTGCCACAGAGGCTGTCGGCCAGTTCTTTTAGGGCCGGGGTAAAAACCACATGCGGTGGTTCCTGCCGTGTAAAAGCAGCCAAATCCTTTGGCGATTTGCCCTTTCCTCCTTCAAGATCGTGCGGATCAAACCATTGTCCCGAAATTTCGAATGAAGCCTGATAAGAAAACCGTGTTGGAATTCCCTTTTCCGCCTTTTTTACCGAAAACAGCGAATTGTGAAGGCTCATTGTTTCGGATAAAAGCGCATCGGCCGGCATTGATGCAATCAGGGTGACATTTTTCTGCCTCGGCGGCGATTCGCGCGGGAAAGGCAGCCAGCAGGAGATCTCTTCACCGGCAGGTACGGCATCGGCATCAACTGAAAGTGAATACTCAACGGTTATCTTAAGGGTCTCAACCGGCTGTCCGCTTTTAGCTGCTGCAACAATACGTGCGGTATTTTCAAGCCGTATGGAATCGAGCGGATCAGGTCTGGAAGCACCGTTCAGCCTTCTTCTTACTGCAGCAGCGGCCGTATCCAGCCGGAAAAGGTTTGAAACGGCATTTTTAAAATATTTCGGGGCATCATCGATCATGCGCATTTCGAGGTGACCAGAAGCCTCCCAGGCTACAATCATGCTGTCGGTGAGGGCAGGGTAGTACCTCGCCAGCTGCTCCCTGATGTGGTTTCTTGATTTGCTGAAATCCAGGCGGGTACGGTCGATGATTGCCTGCCGCCGTATTAGCCATGCTTTTTCCTCAGTCGTGATGCCGGTATTGGTGAATGCATTGGAAATAAGCTGGCCGGCAGCCGTAAACCGGCCGGCCGCAAACTCCTTCATGATCATAACCTGATCGTTACGGAAACGGTTATCCGTTGTACAATAGCCGAAGATCGAAATCAGGGCGGCAAAAAGAATTACCTTTTTCATAGGAGGCAGTCAATCCCCCGAAAGATAGAAAAACCGATCAGATTAATAGCGCCGCCGGCGTGTAGTTGTTCTAAGTCCAAGAACACCAAACAAGCCGCGAGTCGCTTCCTGCATCAGCACTCTTGTAACCGGACTTTTTAATACCTGCTCAAACACCGATGGACCCTCTTTTGGCTGTCTGCCACCACGGGCCTCCGACTCGGGATTGTCACGCATGGTTATTTCTTCATCCGTCTCCTTTTGATTTATCCGTTTGTGGAGCATTTCGTAGGCGCTTTGGCGGTCTACCTCGCGGTTGTAATCCCGGGCAAGCGCCGATGAGCCGACGAGGTTTTCAATTTCGTCCGGATTGAGAATATCCATTCTTGAACCCGGGGGCCGCATCATGCAGTGAGCAAGTTCGGTTGGTATGCCCCGTTCATTGAGAGCGGTGATAAGTGCTTCGCCTATACCTAGTTGAGTGATGAGCTCATCGGTGGAATAATACTCCGATATCGGATAATTTTCTGCAGCTGCCTTGATGGATTTGCGGTCATTGGCAGTAAATGCCCTTAGGGCATGTTGCACCTTCAAACCGAGCTGGCTTAGAATATTTGCAGGTATGTCATCGGGTACCTGGGTGACAAAGAAAATGCCAACCCCCTTTGACCTGATCAGCTTAATGGTCATATCAAGCTGTTCCAAAAGCGTTTTGGTTGCATTGCGGAAAATCAGGTGGGCCTCGTCGATAAAGATTACAAGTTCCGGCTTTTGGGCATCCCCTTGTTCCGGAAATTTCTGAAAAATCTCAGCAAGAAGGCACAACATGAAAGTGCTGAATAATCCGGGTTTTGTCTGTATGTCGTTTAATCGAAGGATGTTGATATACCCGTAACCGTTCCTGTCCTGACGGAGGAGGTCGGTGACATCAAACGATGGCTCTCCGAAAAACTGGCCGGCACCCTGCTGTTCAAGGGCAATCATCTGCCTGAGTATGGTACCTGTAGAGCTCGATTGGAAGTAACCATATTGATTGGTAAACTCCGCTTTACCCTCATTCTGGATATAATTCAGCACGCTGGTCAGGTCTTTGATATCCAGCAAGGGAAGGCCCTTGTCATCGCAGAACTTGAATATAAGCGACAGAATGCTGGCTTGGTTATCATTCAGGTCGAGCAATTTACCCAGCAATACAGGGCCGAATTCCGAGATTGTTGCCTTCAGACCGACACCGGGTCCGCCGGAGATCGTCATCAGTTCAACCGGAAAACCTTTTCCTTCCCATTCCATTCCGATCTGACCGCTCCGCTGCTGAATAATCGGATTCAACACCCCCGGCATGGCAAGGCCGCTGGCATCCCCTTTGATATCCATCAGCATTACAGGAACACCGGCTTTTGAGAGCCCTTCCGCCAGCAGCTGGAGCGACTTGGTTTTACCCGTTCCTGTCGCACCGGCAATCAATCCATGGCGATTCATCGTTTTTAAGGGAATCCTTATTTGGCAATCGCTTACGACATTACCCTGGTGCATTGCAGCTCCGGCTTCAACGCATTCGCCCTTAAAGGTGTATGAACCGTTGATCTTATCTTTGAAATCCATGGTTAACTCTTACTTGCTGTTAGCTTTGGCCTTTCTGATCTTCTCCAGTTGTTCGGTCTGCATGGAAGGCGGAACCGGCATGTACTGGAAGAATTCCATTGAATAATTGGCTCGACCGCTCGACATGTTCCTCAATGCGGTTGCGTAACCGAACATCTCCTGAAGGGGCACAAAACCGTTCACCTTTTGGGCCCCCTTCCGATGGCGCCGCATAGATTCAATCTTTCCGCGGCGGCGGTTAAGGTTTCCGACGATTTCGCCGATATACTCATCGGGAGTGTTCACTTCAATGCTCATCACAGGTTCGAGAAGAACAGGATTGGCCTTCATGAAACCATTCTTGAAACCGATGGAGGCACAGGTCTGGAATGCCATGTCGCTCGAGTCAACTGGGTGAAAGCCGCCATCCAGCAGAACAACCTTTACGTCGACTACGGGGAACCCTGCAATGATTCCCTGAGCAAGGGTTTTGAGAATACCCTTTTCAACGGAAGGTATATATTCGATCGGAATCGCACCACCCTTGATTTTGTCAACAAATTCAAAACCTTTACCCGGATTGGGCTCTAAACGCATCACAACATGGGCGAACTGGCCCTTACCGCCGGTCTGCTTCGAATGCTTGTAGTTGGTTTCCACCTCATCCTGCATGGTTTCGCGATAGGCAACAGCTGGTTCACCAATTTCGATTTCAACGCCGAATTCATGTTTCACTCGGTCGACGATAATTTCAAGGTGGAGTTCTCCCATGCCGGCAATGATTGTTTCATTGGTTTCATCGTCAACGCGGACGTTGAAGGAGGGATCCTCATTGGCCAGTTTCCGCAGGGCTTCACCCATTTTCTGCTGCTCCTTCTGTGTTGGAGGAGTTACTTTAAGCTCGATAACTGACGGAGGTATAGTAATGTTTTCAAGGCAGATAGGGTGGTGGGGATCACAAAGTGTATCTCCGGTTTTGGTAATCTTCATACCGATGAGGGCGACAATCTCTCCCGGGCCAGCCTCGTAGATTTCCTCCCTGTCCTTGGCATGGATCCTCATAACGCGGCCAATCCTTTCGGATTTGCCTTTGGTGGAATTGAGGATGGGCATCCCGCTGGTGAGTTTACCCGAGTAGATGCGGATAAAGGTCTGCTGTCCGACAAAGGGATCGTTGATCAGCTTGAATGCCAGGGCGGCAAAGGGCTCTTTTGCAGAAGGGCTGCGGGTGTGCGCTTTTTCCGGGTTGTCCATGTCGGTGCCGATAACGGCTCCCTTATCGAGCGGAGATGGAAGGTAATCCAATACCGCATCCAGAAGAAGTTGTACCCCCTTATTCTTATACGCCGCTCCACAAAAAACCGGAGTTATTTCAAGTTTGATTGTTGCCTCGCGGGCTGCTTTCTTTACCAGTTCAGGACTGATATCCGCGTCTTCGAGGAAAAGGTTTGCGATCTCATCGTCATAATCGGAAAGTTTTTCAAGAAGAAAAGCCCGGGCTTCGTCGCATCTCTCCTGATATTCATCCGGAATGGCCATCTCGATTCGGTCGTAATCGGAAAATGCGTATGCTTTCCGTTCAACGATATCAATGATCCCTTCAAAGGTCTCTTCCACACCGATCGGGATATGGAATGGCACGGCATTGGCATCAAGATTGGCATTCATCTGGGCGACAACCTCCGAAAAGTCGGCTCCGGTGCGGTCCATCTTGTTGATGAACCCGATTCTAGGCACCTTGTAGCGGTCGGCCTGATTCCATACGGTTTCGCTCTGGGGTTCAACGCCACCCACGGCACAGAATACGGCGATCATGCCATCGATCACCCGTAGTGAACGTTCAACTTCCACAGTGAAGTCAACGTGCCCCGGAGTGTCGATCAGGTTGATCTGGTATCCTTTCCAGACAGCGGATATGGCAGCGGATGCAATGGTGATTCCCCTCTCCTGTTCCTGCTTCATGAAGTCCATCGTGGCGGCGCCATCGTGCACTTCCCCTATTTTACGGTTGATTCCTGTATAGAACAGGATACGTTCACTCAATGTGGTTTTTCCGGCATCAATATGAGCTGCGATGCCGATGTTTCTTAACTTGTTTAAAGGCATTTCTATTGTTTTTCTGCCGCAAAGGTAAGAAAAGCAACGATTTTACGACTTCCGGATGGTAAATGAGAAGGTGGAACCCAGTCCCTGGGTGCTTCTTACATTGATTGTCTGCCCGTGAGCTTCAACGATATGCTTTACTATTGCCAGGCCGAGACCGGTTCCGCCCTGCGACCTGAAACGGTGCCGGTCGACACGGTAAAAGCGTTCAAACAGACGGGAAAGGTGTTTCTCCTCAACACCGATTCCGTTATCGGAAACCTCCACCAGATAGTTTTCGTCCATATCATAAACACTGATTTTGGTTCGTCCGTTTTCGATCCCATATTGAATAGAGTTGGCAACCAGATTCTCGATCACCTTTCGGATCCTGTCACGGTCGGCATAAACATACAACCCCATGTTTGTATCCGCGCCGAATTTCAGCGTTATGCTGCGCTCCGCCGCCTTTGCCTGCATGTGTTCATACGTCTCACGACAGAGCGAGTAAAGGTCGAAATTGGATTCATCGAGTTGCATTTCACCGCTTTCCAATCTGGAAATAACTTCCAGCTCCTCCACCATCTGGGCCATCTGGTCGATGTTGTCCTGTGCCTTATCGAGATAGGTTCGCATCTCTTCGGAAAATTCCCGGTCACCACCTGTAAGTTCGTTGATATAGCTCTGCAGATTGCTCAGCGGGGTGCGGAGTTCATGAGTAACGTTCCCAAGAAATTCCCGGCGGAAGGATTCCAGTTTTCTCAACTGTTCGATTTCTGACCGTTTGCTTTCCGCCCATCCTTTTACCTCCTGCTCCACCTTGGCCATCATATCAATGGACATATCTATTTTGCGGTTTCGTTTTTCCTCTTTGGTAAGCTTTAGGTTGTGGATAGTCTTAAATATCAGTTTAAACTTCTCGGCCAAATAGTTACGTATGACACCACGGATGAAAACCAGGATCAGAATCAAACTAATTCCGGTGTACCATCCTGCAAATTTCCAGCTGAATACCGTTATCGAAACACCGGAGAGGACGAGGTAAACTCCAACAATGATCAGCATGATCATGGCCGTCATGTAAATGACGAGTTTCATTGGGGACGAAAATCTCATGGTACGCTGTTTTAGTAAACCGTGAATTTACACTTTTTCAGATGAGGAACTGCATCAATTCAAACCGGTCATTTACATATTGTGCCTGAAAGTTGTACTTTTTCATCCGCTCGACAAGAGGTTCAAAATCAGTGCTTTTTTTCAGGACTATACCCACCAGGGCCGGGCCGTTTTCACGGGAGGTCTTTTTATGATATTCAAAATGGACGATATCGTCATCCGGGCCCAGTACATCCTGGACGAATAAACGCAGTGCGCCCGGCCGTTGCGGAAAATTAACGATAAAGTAATGCTTGAGGTTTGCATAAAGCAGGGCGCGTTCCTTAATCTCGGGAAAGCGGGTGATATCGTTGTTCCCGCCGGAAATTATGACGGCGGTTGTCAGACCGCGAAGCTTATCCTTCATCTGGATTGCACCGGCAAGAGCAAGAGCGCCGGCCGGTTCTGCCACAACTGCATTCTCGTTGTACAGTTTCAGCAGAGTTTCACAGATCAGGCCTTCGGGCACAGTGATGACTTCATCAAGCAGCTCGCGGCAGATGGCGTAGGTCAGGTTTCCCACCTTTTTTACTGCGGCACCGTCGGTGAACGGGTCGATAGTGGTGAGCTGAACGGGATGGCCGGCTACGAAAGCCCTTTTCATTGAAGGGGCCCCTTTGGGTTCCACGCCAATAAGGCGTGTTTCGGGCGAAAGGGCCCTGAATACGGAAGCACTGCCTGCTGCTAGCCCTCCGCCCCCTATTGGGATAAACAGGTAGTCGATCGGACCTTCGGCCTGCTGCAGGATCTCGAGGGCCACCGTTGCCTGACCACAAATAACCGATTCATCGTCAAAAGGATGGATAAATGCCTGACCCGATACCTCCGCTGCCTCCCTGGCGGCAAGATAAGCAGCATCGTAGGTGTCACCAACGAGGATGATTTCGGCCCGGGCATTGCCGTAAAATTTCACCTGGGTTAGCTTTTGACTTGGGGTAGTTACCGGCATGAAGATCCGGCACGCCAGATCCAGCTTGTTGCAGGCCATGGCTACTCCCTGTGCATGGTTACCGGCGCTTGCACAAATAACACCCTTCCGACGCACCTTCTCGGGCAATCCTGCTATTTTACAGTAGGCGCCTCGCAGTTTGTAAGATCGAACTGCCTGCATATCCTCTCGTTTGGCCAGGACAGTGCCGTCAAGTGCCTGGGAGAAATTCGGCATGCTCTCCAGCGGGGTTCTCAGGGCCACACCCTCAAGCAAGCGCTGTGCCTCATTTACTTTTGTAAGTTCTATGCTCATAAATAGCCTCCAAAAAAAAACCTTCCCGGTTTCCGGAAAGGTTTTATCATTTTGCCATACCCCCCCCGTGTCAGCATGTTTTAATGCTGATGCAAATGGCGATATGGATGTTGTTAATCATTATTGACTGCAAATTTAACACAAATTGTGAATATTTACCCGAATCCGACTGCCTATAAAAGCTGGCGTGAAATTTCAGATATGCTCTTTCGTGTACGGGCTTCCAGTTCTCGAGCACGAAACTGTTCATCCAGGGCTTCCACTTCGCCAAGGTATCCCATTGCAATACAGGCAACAGGCTCAAAAACAGAAGGGTCTTCACCGAGTTTCTCCATAATAAGGCCGCTGTCGAACCCGCCCATCGGATGTGAGTAAATATTCATTGATACTGCCTGAAGGATCATCACCATCACCGATGCTCCAACATCATGAATGCACCATCGGTTGGGCACACCGGGCCTGCGTTCCCGTCTTGCCATGCTAAGCACAAGGATGGCTGCGTTCCTGGCCCATAATTGATTCTCTTCGTTAAGGCAGGAAAGAATCTGTGCAAATCCGTCGGATCCCCGATGTGCATAAATGTACTTCCATGGTTGGACGTTCCCACTCGAAAATGACCAGCTGGCCGCTTCCAGCAGGGTGTCCATCTCTTCACGGGATATCAATCCGGTTCCGAAGCTTCTGGGGCTCCACCGTGCCCGGATCAGATCGGCCACCGGATAGGTAGTAATTGCCTCTTTTGTATTCATCCTTGTTCTTAATCTGCCTAATTCAATACGATCATCTGGCGTGTAATTACCCCTCCGTCTGTCCTGAAAGTGTAAAAGTAAGTGCCTGCCCTGATGCCATCGGCCGGAATGGTTACTGCGTGCTTTCCTGCAGCCAGGCGCCCTTTATTGATTGCCAGGATTACCTTGCCGGTTATATCCCGTATCTCAATATCAACCTGCTGCTCCATCGCCAGCGTAAAGGAAATATGGGTTTCGCCGCTGAAAGGATTGGGGTAATTCTGTTCAATGTCGAATGAAACCGCTTGATTGCTAATGCCGTCAATCCGGTTTTCATGGTTATTGATATTTAGCCGAATCATTTTATTGAAGGTAGAACCATTTTTCCATTCGCTGCCGGCTGTCTCATACCGCCACTGCTTGTCGAACGAACCCGGGTAGGATTTGGTGCTACCCAGCCAGAATGCATTCTTGCGGTTGATGAGGTTTTCTGCTGAGATATAGGTCCAGAATTCCACCGCGGCCAGGTATTTTTTACCGGCTTTCATTTTTTCACCAATCCCGTCAAGGTCAAACTTCATCGTTATCCAGCCCTGCTCAAGTACAGTTGAGTCAACAGACATCATCTCTGTAGTAAGCAGCTCCCTGGTTACCGGCTGCTGATTTGCCACCGGTGTGATTTCGAGAAGCACAAACCGAAAATCGGCACCTTCATTGGCTTTTGAAATGTAGGCCGAGATCGAGCTGGCCTCACAGTCGGCAATTGGATCATACTGAACAGCCATCATGTCGCCTTCATGTGTGTACTGGTAATAGTCTCTCCACGGACTGTCATCGGCCTCCCTGGAGTCAGGTGTCCTTGCAAACACACTGTCGGTAACGTGGAACAGGTATGATTTACGGCTGTTTTCATGGTTTTGGTCGGCTTCGTCGGATTTCATTTCGAGCACCATTTCATAATGACCAAAATCAGTGGGGGTATATGTTTTCTCAATAACCAGCGTGTCAGCCGGATCACCGAAGTATCTGTAATTCAAGGTTTCTGAACCTTCCCTGAACTGTGATACCCCGTTTTTAAAAACTTCTGCCTGGAATCTGATGTTATTCATCTCCTTGTCGCCGTAATTGAGCACGGCAGCCTCAAAATTTCCGATTGGCAGTATCTGAGTTTTAGGCATCATGTATAGAAATCCAGCGTCAGCATCCGGATTGTTGTCCATCAATCCCACGGTTGAATAGTTCATCTTCAGGTCGTAATCCCAGCCTTCGCGAAATGTTATGTCGTCAAGCATCCAGAAATAGAGCATGGAGCCCGACCAGGTGAATCGTATAATAACGGAGGGCTGGCCTGCGGCTACTTCAGAAATATTCGCGGAGTAAGAAGCCACCTGGCTGTTCTGAAGGTTCATTGTATTCACCCCGCTGGAGGTGCCCATTTTCAGGTCGAAATCGGCCCAGTGGCCTCCATTGTCATTGGACACCTGGATGATCATTTTGGGGTTACTGAAGTATTTGAACATCTGCTCCAGACCGATGATTACGGAAGGGTGGCTTGAGAAGTTCATGATGGGCAAAGTGATCGTACTGTTTACCCAAAGCATTTCCGCATACGTTTTGCCGGCATTCAGCCCGTCGAGGTCGATGGCAAGGAACCCGTTGCCGTTTGTGGCTGAGTTGAGGATATAGCCTCCGTCGCGCCGCGCCATCGGCCCCTGCATACTGTCTTTGGTCCAGCCCCAGACATAGCCATTCTGATCCTCAGAATTATCCTCGATTTTCCATCCCGCAGGCAATGTCCAGCCCCTCGGCGCGGATGGATCTTCCCAATTGAATTGCTCTTCCCAGAATACCTGACCGTTTCCCTTAAGCCGGTGAGCCTGACCAAAAGAGGTTAATGTAACTAAACTAATGATTGTGAGTACGTAAAGGTTTTTCATTGCAATGTTATTTGATAAACAGCAGCCAAAGTATCGGCAAATTATGAATTAATTCTGAAGACATCTATTTAAACATGGTGGCAGTGAGGGATCACTGGAATAAGCTGCCGTTATCTAATCCCTGGTACCAGTCTGGCTATCGCCCTTTTTGCGGTATTTGTTGGGTGAATCTCCAACCTTTTCCTTAAACAGCCGGCTGAAATAGTGAATCGACTCAAAGCCGAGGGAATAGCTGATCTCCTTTACCGTTTTCCCGGTATTGACAAGCAGTTCACGTGCAAGAATCATCTTCAGCTGCATCTGATACTGAAGCGGTGATACGCCTGTAAACTTTTTGAACATTCGACGGAAGTAAGAATAGCTGATATTGTGACGCGAGGCAAAACTTACCAGATCGGGATATTTATCCACATCCTTCCGCATGATGAAGCAGGCTTCCCCGATTACCGCCGCGATCGGCTTACCGGCAAACCCCTTCTGTTTCTCGAATGCGACAATAGTTCCAAGCATTTTTACAATAAGTCCGGATGCAATTTGCTGGAAACCGGGTTGCTCGTTCTTTGCCAGGTCAAAAATTTCAAGATAGATAGCCAGAACATCCTCCCGGGTACCAATTTCAAAAACCGGCTGTCCGCTGTTAATAGCGGAATGCACCATCAGCTTCTGGGCCAGGGGACCGTTGAATCCGATGTACATTTCGGTCCATCCCGTTGATTTCAGCGGCATGTATCGGTGCCAGTCGCCAGGTTGGGTGACCATAAGTGATCCCTGCTGGATTCTGAATGCTCCCCCCGAATTCTCATATATTCCGGCCCCATCCACAATGTAATTGATCTGGTACTCGCTCAGACGCCTTCCTTCCTCCCAGGTATAATAGTAACCGGAAGGATGCCTGTCGGACGGATAACTGGTACCGGGAGGTACATGCAGACGACCAAAGGAATTCAGGAAAAGGCCCCAGGCCTGGTCCTCTTCACTGGTTGCGAGATATTTGAAAGTGTCTTCCAAGTAGTGTCAAAAAGTGCAAAAGTTGATTCAATAAATGTATTGATTCAACTCATATAAAACAATAAGTTTGAGGAATGCCGGATTTCGCCGGCTGTCAAAAGTATTAAGGTTAACCGCTATAAATTAAAACCGAACCTATCATGAATGCATTGCTCGGGGTCATTTTTCACTCTATCGGCGGCTTCGCTTCGGGAAGCTTTTATATGCCCTACAACAAAGTCAGGGGCTGGGCATGGGAAAGCTACTGGATCATAGGAGGCCTTTTCTCCTGGCTCATCGTACCGCCGCTGGCTGCCTGGATCACAGTGCCCGGATTTGCTGAAATAATTTCGGCAACGCCGGTAAAGGTCATCTATATTACCATCCTGATGGGATTGCTCTGGGGAGTAGGAGGCCTCACGTATGGACTGGGGGTCCGCTATCTGGGCATGTCGCTCGGCAATACGGTGACACTCGGATTATGCTCTGCATTCGGTGCACTGGTGCCTCCCATTTATTATACCATTACACCAACTGCGGGTAAAATCTCCTTTACCGATATGCTTGGCCATACCGGCGGACAGCTGGTGCTGGCCGGTGTAGCGATCTGTGTGGCAGGCATCGTGATCATCGGAAAATCAGGTATGATGAAGGAAAAGGAAATAGCAGGCAACAATTCACGCGGTGCTGATCAGGAATTCAGTATCGTCAAAGGGCTTATCATTGCTGTAATTTCCGGTGTTCTCAGCTCATTTTTCAACTTCGGGATCGAATCGGGCAAACCAATGGCTCAGGCAGCCGTTGCGGCCGGATTCAACCCCCTGTTCCAGAATAATGTGACCTATGTGGTTCTGTTGTGGGGAGGGCTTACCAGCAACCTCGTATGGACAACCATTCTGCACCTGAAAAACCGGACCTATGGCAATTTCACTGATCAAAAAACCCCGCTCATGGCCAATTATCTTTTATCGGCCCTTGCGGGAACCATGTGGTTCGCCCAGTTCTTCTTCTACGGCATGGGCGAAAGCAAGCTTGGAAACGGAGCCAGTTCCTGGATACTGCATATGTCAACCATTATCCTCACAGCAAACATGTGGGGGGTTTACAGAAAGGAATGGACGGCAGTATCACCCAAAACCATCCGGACATTTGTCATCGGGATTGCAGTGCTTGTGGCTGCCATTTTTATCGTCGGAATCGGAAATTACAAAAGCTAAATACTCATGGACAGCAGGGATTTAACGGAAAGGGCTTATCAGGTAGCCCGCGAACAGTACGGAAATATCGGTATCGATACGGATCTTGCCATTGCCGGAATGGACAGTGTGGTTTTGTCGCTCCATTGCTGGCAGGCCGATGATGTTGGCGGTTTCGAAACGCCGGATTCATCCCTTTCCGGCGGCGGTATCCAGGCAACCGGCAACTATCCGGGAAAAGCCACAACCATCGATGAATTGCGCATGGACCTCGAAAAGGTTCTTTCGCTCCTTCCGGGAAAATACCGGCTTAACCTCCATGCCCTTTATGGGGATTTCAAGGGTGAATTTGTCGATCGCAACCAGATTGAGCCTGTACACTTTCAATCGTGGATCGACTGGTGCAAAAAAATGGGCATCGGCATGGATTTCAACCCGTCAATGTTTTCCCATCCCAAAGCGGAAGCAGGTTTCACCCTTTCGTCAAAGGATCCGCAGATCCGGAAATTCTGGGTGGAGCACCTGAAAAGGTGCCGGAAAATTTCCGCCGAAGCCGGCAGGCAGCTTGGAACACCCTGCGTTATGAACATCTGGATCCCTGACGGTTCCAAGGACATTCCCGTGGACCGGGCCGGCCATCGCGAATTGCTTAAGTTGTCGCTGGATGAGGCGCTGTCCGTTGAATATCCGGCTGAACAGATGAAGGATTCCCTGGAAAGCAAACTTTTCGGCATCGGCGCCGAATCGATGACGGTGGGCTCGCAGGAATTCTACCTCGGCTATGCCATCAAAAATAACAAGCTGATCTGCCTCGACAACGGTCATTTTCATCCGACCGAACAGGTGGGTGATAAAATTTCCGCCTGCCTGCTGTATGTTGATGAACTGCTGCTGCACCTGACGAGGCCCATCCGCTGGGATTCCGACCATGTGGTAACACTAAATGAAGATATTCAGCTGATCGCCAGTGAAATAATAAGGAACGATTATTTGGGACGAGTGAACATCGGCCTCGATTTTTTTGATGCGTCCATTAATCGCATCGGCGCCTACGTCATCGGATCAAGGGCTGTAAAAAAAGCCTTTCTTTATGCCTTGCTCGAACCGGTTGCCCAACTGAAAGGGCTTGAGGAACAAGGTCTTAACTTTGAAAGGCTGGCCATTATGGAAGAGTTGAAAATGAAGCCTTTCGGCGCAGTATGGGACTATTACTGCCTTAAGAGCGGAGTCCCGGCAGCCGAAGGTTATATAGCCGACATTCAGGAATACGAAAGGATAGTACTCAGCCAACGAAAACGATAAACATGTACAGAAACCTCCTGTTCATTGCTGTTACTTTTCTCTGTCAAACAGGCCTTAGCGGGCAAACCGGACAGCTGGTTCGAAAACCGGTAACACCGGTCAGAATAGTCTGGATGTCGGATACTGCCGGTATCGGCATCAAAAATCCAGGGAGGCTGCTTAAACCCGGAAATGGACAGGCTGATCTGTCCGGCCAGGACCTCTGCTACCTTATTAACGAATCGGGCAAAAAGGCTTCACTGATCCTTGATTTCGGAACGGAACTGCAGGGAGTTGTCCAGATTGTTACAGGCATAACCGGCGGCAAAAAGCCTGTGGTATTAAGGGTCAGGCTGGGGGAATCGGTATCGGAAACCCTGTCGGAAACCGACAGCACATCCACTGCAACGAACGACCACGCCATGCGGGATTTTCAGATTACGCTGCCCTGGCTTGGCAGGATCGAGACCGGCAGTTCAGGATTCCGCTTTGCCCGTATCGACCTGCTTGGCGAAGAAGCCTCTGCATGCATCAAGGAAATCAATGCCATTTCGGAATATCGCGATATTGCCCGGCCAGGCAGTTTCCGCTGCAACGACGAGCTCCTGAACACAATATGGGAAACCAGTGTCCGCACCGTGCATCTCAATATGCAGGAGTTTCTCTGGGATGGAATCAAGCGCGACCGGCTGGTCTGGATTGGCGACATGCACCCCGAGGTGAGTACGATCCTTTCCGTTTTTGGCGACAATGAAGTGATCAGGAAGAGCCTCGACCTTATCCGCGACATAACCCCGGTAAGCGAATGGATGAACGGAATCAGTTCGTATTCGATGTGGTGGGTATTGATCCAAAGCGATCTGTACGCCTACACCGGCGACAGGACCTGGCTCCTCGGGCAGAAAGCCTATTTGTCTGATCTGCTGAAAAAATTCTGTTCGATGGTGGACCAGAAAGGAGTGGAGCAGCTTGACGGACACCGCTTTCTCGACTGGCCAAGCAGTCCTGACAAGAGGGCGGTGGATGCCGGTTACCAGGGGCTTCTGCTGATGACGCTGCGTGCCGGAGCCGGTCTTTGCGAAGCGATGGGTGATACCGTGCTGGCGGCTCACTGTTCCCGAACGGCAGACATCATGGCAACTGTCCGTTTCAGCGATGTTACATCGAAGCAGGCTGCTGCCTTGCTCGGACTTTCCGGTCTCATGCCGGATCGGGAAGCCGACCAAATAATTGCTGCCGGAGGAGCCGCCGGTTTTTCAACCTTTTATGGATATTACATGCTGCGTGCGTTAGCCCGGGCAGGCAATTACGATGCTGCACTGAAGATAATCCGTGATTATTGGGGAGGAATGATTGATCTTGGGGCAACCACCTTCTGGGAGGATTTCGATATAGCCTGGCTTAAAGGAGCTTCACGAATCGATGAGCTGCCTGTTGAAGGGCTGGTTGATGTACACAAAACCTATGGGGGATACTGCTACAAAGGCTACCGTCACAGTTTCTGCCATGGCTGGGCATCCGGACCTGCTGCCTGGATGACGGAAAACGTGCTCGGCGTGACCATTCTTGAGGCCGGCTGCAGAAAAATCCGGGTAGTTCCCCATCTGGGCGATCTGGAATGGGCCGAAGGGACGGTACCAACTCCGCTCGGACCGGTAAAGGTTCGTCATGACAGGCGGAAGGACGGTTCGGTGACGTCTTCGGTAAATGCGCCGGAGGGTATCGAGGTAGTCAGAAAGTAATTTCTTCTAAATAAATATTCGATGAGAGCACTAAAATTCAGACGGCTCCGGCTGCTGGCCGGTCTGGCAATATTGATATTTGTTGCCGGTTGCAGCGGAAAAGCTGGGCTTGCGCCCGGCGAATACGGGAGTATCCGAGACAATTTCGTCACCCCGGCCGACAGCAATACGGTTTGGTGCTATTGGTACTGGTTAAACGACGACATTTCGAAAGAGGGTGTGACCCGCGATCTGGAGGCGATGAAAGCGGCAGGCATCGGTGCGGCATTTATTGGCAATATCAATCCCGACGAGCGTAATGGTAAAGTACCGTTATTCTCTGATACCTGGTGGGAGACCATGGTGCATGCGGTAACCGAGGCAAAGCGCATCGGTGTGGAGATTGGCGTGTTCAACTGCCCTGGCTGGAGTCAGTCGGGCGGTCCCTGGATAAAGCCGGAAATGGCCATGCGCCACCTGGTATGGTCGGAGACCCGTGTTCAGGGCGGACAAAAGATTGCGGTAAAACTCAACCAACCGAATGCAATTTTTCAGGATGTTTATGCACTGGCGATTCCGGATGAAGGCAATCGATACGGAAAGATTACCGTTGCTAAAATCATGAAAGGCCAGGTTTCGGACAATAAAATGGCGAATATTGACCTGGAAGGCAAAGCCGGAATTGTGGCCAGAACGCTGGTTATCAGACCAGGGGCCAAGCCACTGCGGGCCGACTGCGAGTTGCTTGCCTGGATCGACGGCGCATACCGGCCGCTAAGGTCGTTTGTTTTCGACCGGAGCAATCATGCCACGAATGTAGGTCCAGATCCGCTGGGACCGCTTGTAATTGCTTTGCCTGAGACTATGACGGCCAAATTCAGGCTGGTCTGCTCAAATTTATCCGGCCCTGCTGAATTTGACGAAGTTACCGTAACGGAAGAGGTTCTTCTCGAAAGATTTGTTGAAAAGTCACTCGGCAAGATGCACCCGGATCCTTTCCCTGCCTGGGAAGCATACCTGTGGAACCTGCAGTCAAACGGTGAAGGCGCCAACGGGATCGACGGGAACAGTGTGATTGATGTGAGTTCATTCATGAAGGCTGATGGATTGCTTGAATGGGATGCTCCGGCCGGCAACTGGACCGTCATGAGGTTCGGAATGACCCCCACTGGTACGCAGAATTCGCCAGCTGCCCCGCAGGGCAAGGGATATGAAGTGGACAAGGCAAGCAGCGAACTGGCACGGTTCCATTTCAATCAATATGTTGCCGAGCTGCTTAAGCGAATTCCCGCTGAAAGTCGTTCCGCACTGAAATACGTGATCGCCGACAGTTATGAAATGGGTTCCCAGAACTGGAGCGATGGCTATACAGAGCGCTTCATCGCCCGATATGGTTACAGTCCGGTAAAGTATTTCCCGGTTCTGTCCGGCAGAATTGTCGGAAGTGTTGAAGAATCGGAACGGTTCCTGTGGGACCTGCGCAGGTCGATAGCCGATGATATTGCCTATGAGTACGTTGGCGGCCTTCGGAAGATCAGCAATGAAAACGGGCTGAAAACATGGCTTGAAAATTACGGGCATTGGGGTTTCCCTTCAGAATTTCTCATGTACGGCGGGCAATCGGACCTTATCGGCGGTGAATTCTGGACCGAGGGGGCCCTGGGCAGCATCGAATGTAAGGCATCTTCCTCGGCAGCACATATTTACGGTAAAGCCAGAACTTCGGCCGAATCGTTCACTGCAGCGGGCAACTCCTTTTCACGCCACCCGGCACAGCTGAAACGCCGCGGTGACTGGTCATTTACAGAGGGGATCAACCATGTGGTTGCACATGTTTATATTCATCAGCCGGATGATCAGCGCGTTCCTGGGATAAATGCGTGGTTCAGTACCGAGTTTAACCGCCACAACACATGGTTTGCGCAGAGTAAGGCCTGGTTCGATTACGAACGACGCTGTCAGCATATGCTTCAGCAAGGGAAATATTCTGCGGATGTCTGCTACTTCATCGGCGAAGATGCGCCGAAAATGACCGGTACAAGGCAGCCCGAAATTCCTGAAGGTTATTCTTATGATTATATCAATGCGGAGGTCATCCTTCAGCGGTTAACCGTAAAAGACGGTCGCTTTGTTCTTCCCGACGGCATGTCCTACCGAATCATGGTACTGCCTCCGCTCACCACCATGCGGCCGGAGGTTCTGGAAAAGATCGGAAGCCTGGTTAAAGCGGGGGGCATCGTCCTGGGGCCTAAACCGGACAGGGCTCCGGGGCTTAAGGATTACCCGGCCTGCGACCGGAAAGTTAAGGAACTGGCGGATGAACTCTGGGGATCCGGCGAAACTGCAGCTCCTTCAAGAGGGGTGGGGCAGGGGTTTATCCTCAGCGGGATGGACATGAAACAGGCGCTCGGTTTTGCCGGCACTGAACCGGATTTTACTTCCGGCGGGGATTTTCCGGTATTGTGGACCCACCGCATGCTCGCAGGAATGGATATCTATTTTATTACAAACCAGGGCAATGACAAAATCAGCTTCACTCCTTCCTTCCGTATCACAGGTGCGGCGCCGCAACTTTGGGATGCTGTTACCGGAAAGATCAGGCTGCTTAAAGATTTCCGTGAAGAAGACGGTCGCACGCTGGTGCCTGTCACCATGGAACCCGGTCAGAGCTGGTTTGTTGTGTTTTCGAATCAAAGCATAGGCGCCGGTGAGGCAGGGAAACATGCCAATTTTAATGAGAAGCGGATATTCCGGGTCCTCGATGGTCCATGGAGCCTGGAATTTGCCAACCCGAAAATCGGACCTGCTGGAACCTTCAGGCTGGAAAAGCTCATCGACCTGTCTGCCATAGAAAACGATAGCGTGCGTTATTATTCCGGCTCGGTGACCTACACAAGGGATTTTAAACTGGAGCAGCTTCCGTCTGAAACCATGTATATCGATTTAGGCAGCGTCAGTGTTATTGCTACTGTAAAAATCAACGGCACCGTCGCCGGCGCTGTCTGGATGTCTCCATGGCAGGTTGAAGTCGGAGAACTGCTTAAAATAGGTGATAACACGATTTCAGTGGAGGTTGCCAATTTATGGCGCAACCGGCTGATCTACGACAGCAGGCTTCCCGCCAATCAGCGGTATACGTGGGTGCAGGTGTCTGACATCCGGCCCGGGGAGCTGCCGCCTTCATCCGGTTTGCTCGGTCCGGTGACACTAAAAACGGAGGTCAGGTAGCTGCCCGACTTCCGGCTTTTTTGTGCAAATTTGCCTTCTCGTAATTTATAAAAGATGGCAAATCAACTTCTTCGCAAATCCCTGGCAATAATGGTGTTATCTGCTTCAGTAATTTTTTTGGCTGAAGCCCAGCAACGTATTTTGCCTCACGATGACCTCCCCGGAATCAGCAAAAGTTATAAACCCGCTTTCAGCGATACCTTTCCGGATTGGGCCAAAATGCTGTATATGCCTGCTATCAATGCAGCGGAAACAGAGCGAGCTTATCAAAAATGGGCGGCCTCGCATCCGAACGAAAAAAGTGCGGTTGACCGGTATTATAAAATATGGCGCAAAGCCGTGGAACCATACGTGCTCGAAGATGGAACCATTCAACTTCCCGACATGGAGGTTTATCAGGCTAATCTGCTCAAAACACAGAAAATGGCTTTTCCCTCTCTTAAATCCGGAAACGTCGGGAACTCAAGCTGGACCTTTCTGGGGCCAAAACAGACTTTCTGGCTTAATGAGTCCGGTGCAAATATTACTCCGGCAGCCTGCCCGTGGCAGATTAACATATATGCCTTTGATGTGGCGCCATCTGACAATCAGATACTCTACGCAGGAGCGGAAACGGGGTTCATGAACAAATCCACCGATAACGGCCTCAACTGGCAGCAATCAGGCTTGGGTTATCCTTTCGGCGGAGGTATCACGGCTGTAGCCATACATCCGGAAAATCCGGATATTGTTTACGCATCTGCCGGAAATCAGATTCATAAAACCACCGACGGAGGTCAAATCTGGACACCTCTGCTGAACACGGCATCCACTTTTTATCCGGATCGGCTTATCATTGATTACCGGCAGCCCGACAAGCTGATTTCAGCATCCTCAAAGGGAGTCCATATCAGTACCGACGCCGGGGCAACATGGTTGAAGCGCTGGAACAATTCCTCCTATGATGTTGAGATCAAACCCGATAACCCAAATGTCGTTTATGCGCTTTCGCGCAACAGCACGGGAAAATTTGAGATAGCTGTATCAACAGATGCAGGAACAACTTTTGCCGTTGAACCCTCCTTTCCATCAACCATAACCGAATCCAGCGGCGGCCTGCTTGCCGTTACGCCGGCAAACCCGGCCCTCCTTTTCGCAGTGATGCTCAGCGCGAACAATACCCCTTATCTGTACCGGGGCACCAACAATTCCGGCAGCTGGACATGGGTACTGCTCGCCACCGGGCAGACCGGCAGCTTTGAGATGAATAATGGCCAGGGATATTTCGATCTGGTATTGGGGGTTTCCCCGGTTAATGCGAACATCCTACTCGCAGGTACAACCACCCTTTTTGTTTCAAGGAACGGAGGAACCACTTTTACCGTGGTTGGTGGTTATTGGGGAGATTTTGCCGTTCACCCCGACATACAGGATGTTCGTATGCTTCCATCAGGCAAAACCTGGGTTGCCACGGATGGAGGGATGACGCTGACGGATGACAATTTTCTTTCAACTTCTAAATACTATGCCCGCGTAAACGGTCTGGTTGGTTCCGATATGTGGGGTTTTGACCAGGGCTGGAACGAGGACGTAATCGTTGGAGGCCGCTACCACAATGGTAATACAGCCATAGCGGATTTTTACGGTGACAAGGCTTTGCGCATGGGCGGCGCCGAATCAGCTACCGGTTGGGTATTGCAGGGAGCCAGCCGCCACGTGGCATTCAACGACCTCGGAAGCGGATGGATACTTCCTCCAACTGCAGAGGGCAAACCGGAAGGCCGCTTCGCGTTCGGAAAGTATCCGAACATGGAGGAATACGGCGGCCGCAGGAGTAATATCCTTACCCACCCGAACTACTATGGTGTGCTTTTCGTGGGGCAGGGCAACAGCATATGGAAGAGTTCCGATATGGGAGAGAGTTTTGAAAGGCTCTTTACCTTTCCGGACATGGTTCTCTGGATGCAGATCAGTTACAGCGATCCCGATATCCTCTATGCAGACATAGTGAACCGGGGTTTATACAAAAGCGAGGATGGGGGATACACCTGGGTGGCTAAAACCGCCCTGACAAAGAGCCCAAACGGTACAAACTACTGGAAGGGCAAACTCTTTTTCGCCATTTCACCGTTCAACGGAAACCGGATCTATGCCTGCCTGCAAAACGGAACCTGGTCGGCCGACCTTGGCCGTATTTACAAATCTGATGATGGCGGTGATACCTGGGTAAACTGGTCGGGCTCGCTGACGGAGTACACCAAATGCCTGGCAATTCAGCCCGGCAGCGACGGGAAGGACCTTGTTTACCTGTTTACCAATGCCATTGGCGGAACTTCCGCCCACGTGTGGTACCGCAAAGAGAATATGGACTCCTGGGCCGATTTCGGAATGAATTACCCGGCCGGAATGCACGTAAACCTTGCATTGCCTTTCTTTCGGGACAGTAAATTGCGAGTTGCCGGAAACGGCAGCGTATGGGAGTCTCCGCTACAGGAGCCTGACTTCACCCCGGTCATTACCCCCTGGGTTGAAAGACCGCATTTCAATTGCATGCTGGATACCCTTCATTTCGACGACCACTCCATGCTGAACCATGCCGGCGCCTCCTGGTCGTGGAGCATCCAGCCAACTCCGGCCTACATCAGTGATCCGAACAGCAGAAATCCTGCCGTAGTGCTGGGCACGCCCGGCTCCTACACGGTAACCCTTTCGGTTACCCGGGGAGGGGAGACCTTTACTCGTACCATTGATGGCATGGTTACCGCCACAACCTGCCCGTCGGTGCAGGATTGCACAAATCCGGCTCCGGTTCCCAAGAGCGCATGGCGACTCGTATATGCCGACAGCGAGGAGCGCAACTATCCGGGACTTGCGGTTATGGCATTTGATAATGATCCCACAACAATCTGGCATACCCGCTGGAGTACCTCTCCTACAAGCTATCCTCATGAATTTCAGGTGGATATGGGCGAACGCTACAGCGTGCATAAATTTGTTTGCCAGCCGCGTCAGGAAGGTGAAAACGGCCGGATAAAGAAATATGAACTTTATATAGGCGATGATTATGAAAATTATGGTCCTGCCGTGGCAACCGGTGAATGGGAAAATACAGGCGGACTTCAGGTTGTTACGCTGGCGAAAACAAAATCCGGCCGGTACTGGAAGCTGGTGGCACTCTCCGAAGTCAACGGAAACCAGTGGGCATCTGCCGCTGAATTTTCAATAATCGGATGTAATGGTGATACTTCGGGCTCCGATCCGCTGTTTATGAACGGCAGTATCAACGCATATCCTGTTCCCACCAGCGGATTGGTAAGGCTGGATGTTCCCGGTAATAATGAATACGAATTCGTGTTGCTTACTGCAGGAGGACAATCGATAGGCGGTGGCCGGATCAGCCGTGGCAGTGCCGGCCAGACAATAAATCTGTCTGATTTCGGGACCGGTATCTATTTTGTGAAACTCACCGATGAGGCCGGAACAACCTTTTGGGTGAAAGTTGTGAAAAACTGACCAGATCCAGACCAGGGCCCATGCGAATACTGATTGTAGAGGATGAAGTAAGGGTGGTTGAATTCCTGCGCAAAGGTAACAGCTAGTCGTTTTGATTTTCATTTGAAGAGGGACATGGTAATATTCATGTCCCTCTTTTTTGTAACATTAATGAATCAATAGCCTGGGAAGTTGAAACCTAAATTCAAACAATATGATCAAAGCTGCTTTTATCCTGTTGAGTGGTTTACTGCTAACTGTTTGTTCCTGCCGGGAAAGGCAATCCATTCCGTTTCCCGATGCCTTGAATGGTGCTGATCTTTATTTAGAAGATTTACAGGATGGTCAGCGCCAGGGTCTGATCATAGGTAACGGCGACCTCTACGGGATTGTATGGGAAAAGGATGGAAGCCTTTTTATGCGGATCACCAAAAACGACATCTGGGATGCACGCATGGATGTTTCTCAGGATGGGCCGTTGCCTAAGGTGGACCTGGCTACTGGCATAATCACCGGACCAACAGGAGGACCTGCCAGCTATAGCAATACCTTTCCTCAGCCCAGATGCGCGGCAGCGCTCAAAATTGGCAGGGTCACCGGGAAGCTTGCCGCCCGCCTCAATCTGGAAAAGGCTGTTGCTACAATAAAACAGGAGCCGGGAAACGAAACGGCAATTCGCATCCTTAAAGATCGGAATGTTGTCCTTATAAAAGGCCCGAAAACAGTGGCTCTCGAAGAAATTAAGGCGACAACCTTGCCTGATGCCGAAATCGGCGTAACCGGCAAAACCCAATGGCTGCTGATGAATCTTCCCGGCGACCTGGATTACCAGGGTATGAAATATGCGCTGGCGGTTGCTTCGAAAGACGATCTGACGGCGGTTTCGCTGGTTACTTCCTTCGACCGCCCAGATCAGGATGTCCTTCAGTCAGCCATAGCCCTGGCCGAAAGTTCCATTGGGGAAGGAACGGGCAAGCTGGTTCCGCTTCATGAAAAGCAATGGGAACAATACTGGTCGAGAAGCGGAATTCAGTTGGGCAATCCGGTTCTGCAGCGCTGGTGGTACCGCATGATTTACTTCGCCGGTACGGTGTGCAAACCTGGTACATCCCCAGTTAATCTGATGCCTCCCCTAGCAACTGATAATACTCCATGGCACTCTGATTATCACCATAATTACAACTCATGGCAGGCTTTCTGGCCGCTTCCGGCCTCCAACCATACGGAACTTGCCGATCCCTGGATAGCATACCTCAATGCCATGATTCCCCGCTTCCGGCTTCTGGCGAAAGAAACATACGATTGCGAAGGGATATTCTGCCCGATTTCCTCCTTTTTGCATGAACCCGATCCGGCAATTTCAAAAAGCGTTAACAAGCGTCTTGTTTCTATGAATCCGTGGGGCCTGACAATAGGATGCACGGGAATGAATGTGCAGAACGCCTGGCAGATGCACCTTTGTGATCCGGATTCTGTCTATCTGGCAGATAAGATCTATCCGATAATCAGGGAGGGCGCCTTGTTTTACCTTTCTTTCATGAAGAAGTGCAAGAAGGACCCTGCAGGCAAGATACGACTTGGCCCTTCATACAGCCCCGAACATGGTGAACCGGGAATCTATAACTGCCCGTTCGACATTGCCTATGTCAGGTATACATTTGATGCTCTTATCGGCGCTTCATCAGAACTAAATGTGGATCGGGAGCTTGCCGCTGAATGCCGTGATTTCAGGGCCTTGCTGGCTGATTATCCCACGGCGCTGAACGGTTCAGGCGAAACGGTTGTGGTTGACTGGGAAGGGTGCGGATACAACGAAGTTCCGGTTCACAATATTACGGTACCTGCAACACCTGTTTTCCCGTGCGACCAGGTAACCTGGTTCTCTCCGGAGGCCGAAAAGGAATTGTTCCGGCGGACAATTGCCATCACAAAACACAACTTCAACAATTCCAACATGATGTTCAATATCGCCAAGGCCCGATTATCCATCCCCGAAGCGGTAACCGATGCCGAAAAATGGTATCTGTCGAGGGAACTGCCCAACGGGCTGTTCGAGTGGCAGGGTCACCAGCATGGCACCTATATGGCAGAGATGATCGGCATTGCGGGCCTGATCAATGAGTTTTTACTTCAGAGTGTTGACAATATGATCCGTTTGTTTCCCTGCTGGACAGCTGGCCAGGATGCCGGCTTCAGCGGACTCCGGGCACAGGGCGGTTTCATTGTGTCGGCACAATATGCGGGCGGTCGGGTTTCTTCGGCAACAATTATAAGCGGGGCAGGGAAGGAGCTGAAATTGTTAAGTCCATGGAAAACCATATACCTTAATGGCGTGAAGGCAGAACCCGATACCGCCGGGATTGTGTGTTTGCCAACGAAAAAGGGAGTCGTTTACGAATTTAGGGAAATGGGAAGCGGCCAATGAGCCAATCGAAGGCAGTAAAAGAAAAACCCCGGAATCTCTTGGTGAAAAGAAGCTTTCCGGGGTTTGATTTTATTTGCCAGACTTGATGCCTTGCCAAGTGATCCAGCTCGGGCTCGAACCGAGGACCCCATCCTTAAAAGGGATGTGCTCTACCTACTGAGCTACTGAATCGACCGTTCAAAAAACGTGCGGCAAAGATATAAGTT